>CP063167.1:1692500-2292500 GCA_016806145.1 Variovorax paradoxus | reverse complement strand
AGGGTCTGGGCCTGGCGGATCACCTCCACCGTGTCGCCGCCGGCCACGTGCACCAGCAGCAGCGGCACGTCGACCAGCCGCGCCAGCGCGATCGCGCGGTAAGTGGCCTCGGTCTCGGCCAGCGGGTCGTGCGCCACGCCATGGAACTTGGGCGCGGTGTGGCCGCGGTCGATCAGGCGCTGCGCGATCCAGCGGATCATGTCGTTGTTCTCGGCATGCACCATCACCAGCGCGCCCTCGGCCCGCGCCAGCGCGAGCACCTCGAGCAACTGGTAGTCCTCGAGCTTCATGCGGTCGTAGGTCATGTAGACCTTGAGCGAGGTGATGCCGTCGCGGATGGCCGCGGGCAGGTCGGTCGAGAGCGTGGCGTCGTCGGGGTTGGCCAGGATCAGGTGGAAGCCGTAGTCGATCACCGCCTTCTCGGCCGCGCGCCGGCTGTAGTCGGCCAGCACCTCGGGCACCGACATCTCGCGGTGCTGGGCCGCGAAGGGCAGGATGGTGGTGGTGCCGCCGAAGGCGGCCGACACGGTGGCCGAGTAGAAATCGTCGGCGCACATCATGCCCATGCCCGAGCGCTGCTCGACGTGGCAGTGGCTGTCGATGCCGCCCGGCAGCACCCAGCGGCCGGTGGCGTCCACGTCGCGGCGGCCCGGCGGCAGCGAGCCGCCGATGGCGGCGATGCGGCCGTCGCGCACGCCGAGGTCGCCCTCGACCACGCGGCCGTCGGTGACGATGCGCCCGCCGCGGATCGTGAGGTCGAAGGGTTCTTCGCCGATCAGCGAAGCGATGGTGGTGTCCATGAGGGGTTCCGTGCGCGCGTTCAGACCAGCGGCTCGCCCGCGCCCGTGCGCTCGACGATCAGGCGGTAGTGCTCGGGGCGGCGGTGCTTGGCGAAGTTGAAGACATGCTGGCGGAAGTATTCGCCCAGCGACATGTCGGCCTTCACGCAGATCACCTCGTCGTCTTCGGTGAGCGAGCGCGCCACGATCTCGCCCGTGGGCGCGACGATGGCCGAGCTGCCGATCATGTGGTGGCCGTCCTCCGAGCCGCACTTGGCGGCCGCCGCCACCCAGATGCCGTTCTGGTAGGCATTGGCCTGCAGCGACACCAGGTGCGTGGTGGTGCGCAGGTGCACCGGCTCGTTCCAGTGGATGTTGAGCGAGGGCGTGTTGTAGCCCAGCACCACCACCTCGGCGCTCTGCAGCGCCATCACGCGGTAGGTCTCGGGCCAGCGCC
Organism: Variovorax paradoxus; assembly: GCA_016806145.1. NCBI lineage: Bacteria > Pseudomonadati > Pseudomonadota > Betaproteobacteria > Burkholderiales > Comamonadaceae > Variovorax > Variovorax paradoxus. The sequence goes on along the minus strand of CP063167.1, from coordinate 2,291,264 downwards.
GGTCGTTGCACAGGCACATGCCGAAGCGCGTGCCCATGGTGTCGAAGACGCGGAAGCCCAGGTCGCCGACCTCGAAGAACTTCTTCTCCAGGTGCTGGAACGGCGCCTCGGGCTTGTGCTCGGAGTGGCCGGGCAGGTGGATCTTGCGGTACTTGCCGACGATGGCGCCCGCGCGGTCCACGATGATCGCCGTGTTGTAGCGCGTGCCCTCGGGCGTGAGTTCGGCATAGCCGAGGTAGAAACCCACGCCGAGCGCCTTCGCCTCGTCGAACAGCGGCTGCACCTGCGCATTGGGCATGGCCGGCTCGAAGAAGCGGGCCTCGGCCTCGGCCTCGTCCATCCAGTAGCGCGGAAAGAAGGTGGTGAGCGCGAGCTCGGGGAACACGACCATCTCTGCACCGCGGCCCTTGGCGTCGCGCATCAGCTCGACCATGCGGCGCACGACCGCCTCGCGGGTGTCCGCCAGATGTACCGGGCCCATCTGGGCGACGGCCAGGCCCAGGGTACGTTTGCTTGTCATCATTGCTTCCTCAATCAGCGTTGGTGGTTGTAGTGGTCAGGCGCCTCAGGCGGCCTCGGGGTTCGGGCGGCGCTGGCGTTTCTCCAGCCGCCCCAGCAGCACGACCAGCGGCCACAGCAGCGCGAGATAGATCAGCGCGGCCAGCACGATGGGCGTGGGGTTGTAGAGCATCGATTGCGCGGAGCGCGCGGCATACAGCATCTCGGGCACCGACACCACGCTGGCGATGGTGGTGAGCTTCACCACCTCGATCATGTTGCTCACGAGGTCGGGGAACACGTTGCGCACCGCCTGCGGGATCTCCACGAACAGCAGGCTGGCCGGGCGGCCCATGCCGGTGGACAGCGCGGCCTCGCGCTGGCCGCGCGGCACCGACTCCAGGCCCGCGCGCAGGATCTCGCCGAAGTAGCTCGAGTTGTTGAGCATGAAGCCCAGCGCCACGCAGGCCATGGGCGAGAGCTCCACACCGAGGTAGGGCAGGCCGGTGTAGAGGAAGATCAGCAGCACCAGCGGCGGGAAGGCGCGGAAGAAGTCGATGTAGACCACGAGCAGCGCGCGCACCAGCCGGTTGCGGATCACGAAGCCGGCCAGCGCCAGCACCATGCCGGCCGCCAGCCCGAGCGGGATCACCCAGGCCGACAGCAGCAGCGTGTTGAGCAGGCCCTGCAGGATGTAGGGCCCGACCTCGCGCACCACGCCGAGGTTGAAGAAGTACTGGAGGATGAGTTCCATGGAGGGCTCCGTTCGGCGGCGTCAGTGGCGGCCCGCGCCATGGCGCCGCTCGATGTAGCGCCCGGCGATCACCACGGGCAGGAAGATCACGAGATAGCCGAGCGCGCCCAGCATCAGCGGCGTGGGATTGCCCGCGAAGCTGGTGGCCGAGGTGGCCTGGTTCAAGATCTCGTTGAGCGCGGCCACCGAGCCGTAGGCCGTGCCCTTGGTGATGGCGATCACGCGGTTGGTCAGCGGCGCCACCATCAGCCGGCACGACTGCGGCAGCAGCACGTGCACCATGGCCTGCGTGTGGCTCAGGCCGGTGGAGCGCGCGGCCTCCATCACGCCGCGCGGCTGCGACTCGATGCCGGCCCAGAACACCTCCTCGGAGAAGGCCGCGAGCACCAGCGTCAGCGCCAGCCAGGTCGAGGCGAAGGCGCCGAGCGACAGGCCCAGGAAGGGCAGCGCGTAATAGAACAGGATGATCAGCACCAGTGGCGGCAGCGCGCGCAGGATGTCGACCAGCGTCGACACCAGCAGCGGCAGCCCGCGCACCGGCAGGCTGCGCAGGTAGGCCAGCACGATGCCCAGCGCCAGGCCGGCGGCGATCACGGCCAGGCCCAGCTCGATCGTCACGCGCGCGCCGTCCAGCACCTGGGGCAGGTAGCGCGCGGCGATGTCGCCGTTGAAGAAGGTGAAGACGAGCTTGTCGAACTGCATGCGGCGCTTCCGGTCGGTCGCTCAGAGCGCGCGGCTGCCGATGCTGGCGATGAAGGCCGCGGTGCGCGCATGCACCGGCGCCTCGAACACCTGCGCGGGCGAGCCCTGCTCGACGATGGCGCCGCCGTCCATGAACACCACGCGGTCGGACGCCGCCTTCGCGAAGCCCATCTCGTGCGTCACCACCACCATGGTCATGCCGTCGGCGCGCAGCTCGCGCATCACCTGCAGCACGCCGCCGACCATCTCGGGGTCGAGCGCGCTGGTCGGCTCGTCGAACAGCACCAGCGCGGGCTTCAGCGCGATCGAGCGCGCGATGCCCACGCGCTGCTGCTGGCCGCCCGACAGCTGGGTGGGACGCACGCGCGCCTTGTGCTCCATGCCGACGCGCGCGAGCGCCTCCATCGCGCTGTGCTCGGCCGCGTCGCGCGCCATCTTCTTGACCTTGCGCAGCGCCAGCGTCACGTTGCCCAGCACGTCGAGGTGCGGATAGAGGTTGAAGGCCTGGAACACCATGCCCACGCGCTCGCGCAGCCGGTTCAGGTTGGCGCCGCGCGCATAGATGTCGTGGCCTTCCACGCGCACCTCGCCGCGGCTCGCGTCCTCCATGCGGTTGCAGCAGCGCAGCAGCGTGCTCTTGCCCGAGCCCGAGGGGCCGATCACCGAGACCAGCTCGCCCGCCTGCACGTCGAGGTCGATGCCGTTGAGCACGGGAACGCTGCCAAAGGATTTGTGCAGGTTGCGGACTTGCAGGAGCGGGGAGGACGTCACGGCGATGCTCGGCTTGTGGGGGACGGGGTGGACGGGAAGGGCAGGGGCGCGCTTACTTGCAGACCGGCTTGGCGCTCGTGGCCTCGTAGCCGAACAGGCCCGGGATGCCGTGGCCGGCCGGCGAGACCACCGTGGCCGAGTCGGCCGCGGGCTCGGCGCCGAACCACTTCGTGTGCAGCTTCTGCAGCGAGCCGTCGAGCTTCATGCACTTGAGCACGTTGCTCACCTGGTCGCGCCCGGCCTTGTCGTCGATGCGGAACGGAATGGCCCAGACCGAGCCGGTCTTGATGACGAAGGTGGTCTTGATCGCCGGCGTGCTCTTCACGGCCCAGGCCGAGGGCGTGACGCCCGCGAGGTTGGCGTCGCCGCGGCCCGAGATCACGGCCTGCACCGCGTCGGCGTTGGTGCCGTAGACGGCGATCTCGTAGCCGTACTGCGCCTGGTTGTTGCGCGCCCATTCCTCGGGGCCCGAGCCCTTGTTCACGGCGATGGTCTTGCCCTTGAGGTCTTCGAGGCGCTGGATGTCGTTGCGCTCCTTCTTCACGACCAGCGTGAAGTTGTTCTCGAGGTAGCCCTCGGTGAACAGCACCGACTTCGCACGCTCGGGCGACACGGTGGTCGGCGCCATCAGGAAGTCGAACTTGCCCGCGTTGAGCGCCGGGATCAGCGCCGAGTACTGCGCGCCCTCGATCTCGATGCGGCGACCCAGGCGCTTGGCGATCTCCTCGCCGAGCTCGACGTTGAAGCCCTGGTAGCCGCCGCTGAGCTTGGGGAAGGCATGCGGCGGGAAGTTGGGATCGACGCCGGTGCGCAGCGGCGCGGGCTGGGCGGCGGCGGTGCCGGCGGCACCGGCGATGAGGGCGAAGGCCAGCGGCGCCAGCAGGGACTTGAGGTGACGGAACATGGGCTTTTCTCCAGAAATAGTCGCGGTCGAAACGGCGGGATTCGCGGGGAGCGAACTGCACCGCGTTGGTGTGCGGTGGCGATGCGACGAATTATTTCGAGCGAGAAAAGCGGCGTCGATTGATGCTTTGTGCGGCGTCCTTACGCGCTGGTTAACACCTGGCCCCGGGCTGGTGCGCTGTGTTTTTGCGTGCCTATATGCGGTGCGAAGCGCATGCTATTGGGGCATTCCCTGGCTTCGAGCGCCAGGCCCAACGACAGCGGCGATCAGTCTTCCGGCGCTTGCGGCGCGGCGAGTCCGCGCTGCATCAGCACGCTGCGCAGCGTTCGCACGAAGGCTTCGGCCGCCGGCGAGAGCGGGTCGGTGCGCAGGTGCACGAGGTGCGCGACCAGCGGCTCGATGCCCTCCACCGGCAGGATGCGAAAGCGCGCGTCGGGCCAGGCCTGCAGCGAGAACTCGTCGACCAGCGCGATGCCCGCGCCCAGGTGCGTGAGCGCGCAGGCGTTCTGCGGCGAGCCCACCTCGAGCATGGTGCGCGGTGCCTCGTCGAGCGACGCGAAGAAGTGGCGCACCAGTTCGCCGAAGGGCGTGCCGCGCGGGTACGACATCAGGTCGTAGGGCAGCAGGTCCTGCGCGCCGACCGCGTTGCGCGCGGCCAGCGGATGCGTGTGCGGGCAGATGCACACGATGCGGCAGCGCGCGACCGGCATCGTGATCAGGTTCGGATGGTCCACCGCCTCGAGCGAGATGCCGAGGTCGAAGTGCCGGCTCAGCAGTCGCTCGCGCAGCAGGTCCTGGTTGAGGCACTTGAAATGCACGCGCGTCTCGGGATTGGCCTGGTGGTAGTGCGCGATCGCCATCGGCACCAGCATGTGGCCGATGCCCGGGCTCGACACCACGCTGATCAGGCCCGAGCGGCGCGCCATGAGCTCGTGCGTGAGGTCGCTGATGCGCTGCACGCCCTGGTAGACGTCCTCGACCTCGTGGTAGAGGCGCCGCGCCTCGGCCGTGGGCGACAGCCGGCCCTTGATGCGCATGAAGAGCGGAAAGTTGAGCTGGGTCTCGGTGTGCGAGAGCACCCGGCTCACGGCGGGAACGGACACATGCAGCAGGCGGGCGGCATCGCTCACGGAGCCGGTGGCCATGATGGCCCGGAACACTTCGATTTGACGCAGATTCATGGCGCGGAACTTTAGCGCTACATCGCGCCGGCCACCGGGACCGCGCCGCGCGCGCCTATTCCTGCAGCGCCGCCTGCGTGTGCTCGATGTGCTTCTCGAGCAGTTCCACCGCCAGGGGGATGTTCTTGGCGATGCAGGCCTTGAGGATCTGCGAATGCTCGGACTGCGAGGACTTGCGCCCCACCTTGTGCGACTGCAGGGCGCGCAGGTGTCGCGCGATGCCGCGCACGCTCTCCTCGATCATCTTGAGCAGCTTGTCGCGCCCGCAGGGGCGGTAGAGCGTCAGGTGGAACTCGAGGTTGAGGTCGGCCCATTCCTGCGGCGATTCGCTGCCGTCGTAGCGCGCGATGATCTCGCGCGCGGCGCGGTGGTGCGCGGGGCGCAGGTGCGGAATCGCGAGCTTGAGCGCGCGGGTCTCGAGCGCGATGCGGATGTCGAGCGCCTCGACCAGGTCCTTGATCGACTGCGACGCCACGGTCGAGCCCGCGTGGGCGCGGTGCTCGATCAGGCCCTCGGCCTCGAGCCGCTTGAGGGCTTCGCGCACGGGGATGCGACTGACGCCGAAGCGCTCGGCCAGCGCCTGCTGCTTGAGCTGCACGCCGATCCCCAGTTCGCCGCTCAGGATCAGTTGCCGCAAGGATTCCGTGACGGAATCGGCCGAGAGGATCTGCTCGCCGGTCGGTGCCTGGGCCACCATTCGAACTCCCTTGTTGTCGTCGCCATGAACTGCGGGAGATTCTACGGAAGATCCCATTTCGGATCCCTCGGGCGAGGGTGCCCGGGACATCCTGTATAGCCGGCGGCGGCCGCAGCGGTTAAAACCTAGATCCTGGATTGGATCCAATCTGGAACGCTTCTTGCTCGCCGTTTCCCCGAGTTTCGAGGGCGGCCTCCGAGGTGCCGAATGTGTGCGTTGCGCCCCACATTGGATCCAATCCTGAATTCAATCATGGAGCCATTCGTAGGTATTTGCCCTTGATTTGCCCTCGCGCCCGTTGCGTCGGAAGCGGATGGCTGCCTAACATCTGTACCTGTCTATACATCAGTAGACAAAGCCCAATCATCTTTCTGGAGAGTTCATGTCCGAGTCGAGTTATCTGAGCGGCGCCTGCGTTTGGTCGGGTGCCGAGATGGGCCACAACGATCGGTGGGTCAAGCAGTTTCCCGCCGTCGTTCTGGATCAAATCGATACTGCGTTGCAAAAGACCGAGGGCCTCGACTGGCGCAGGATCGACCGCCAGAACTTCCCGCTGCCCGATGCCAAGCCCTTCTTCGACGAGGTGCGCGAGGAACTCGAGAACGGCTCGGGCATGGTCAAGATCCGCGGCCTGGAGGTGGGGCGCTACCAGCAGGAGCAGCTGCGCCGCATCTGGTACGCGCTGGGCGCGCACCTGGGCACGCCGATGTTCCAGAACTACCGCGGCGAGGTGATGCGCGAGATCAAGGACGAGGGGATGGGCGTCGGCGCCAGGCTCTACGGCGCGACCGTCGACGAGCACGGCAAGCAGTTCCTCTCGTCGGGCGCTCGCACGCTGTCGCCGGGACAGCTGCGCTTCCACACCGACCGCTGCGACGTGGTCGGGCTGCTGTGCGTGCGCCAGGCTTCCGAAGGCGGCGTCAGCAAGCTCGCGAGCAGCGCGACCGTCTACAACCGCATCCTCGAGCGCCGGCCCGACCTGCATGCGCTGCTGTGCCAGGCGATTCCGCGCAGCCGCTTCGGCGAGGAGGCCGGCGGCGAGCACGTGGCCTACGACCTGCCGATCTTCGGCGTGCGCGACGGCAAGCTCACGAGCCACTTCTCGCTGACCTACATCGAGAACGCGCAGATGCTGCCCGGCGTGCGCAAGCTCGGCGAGGCCGAGCACGAAGCCATCCAGCTTTTGATGGCGGTGGCCGAGGAGGAGTGCTTCGAGATGCGCTTCGCGCCCGGCGACATCCAGCTGCTCAACAACCACGTGATCTACCACGGCCGCACCGCCTTCAAGGACAACGTGCAGACCGGCCAGGACCGCATGCTCATGCGCCTGTGGCTGTCGGTGCCCAACTCGCGCGCGCTGCCCGACGACCATGCGGTGCTGTGGGGCGACGTCGGCTCGGGCAAGCCGCACGGCGGCATCGCGCAGCCGGCGGCGGCGCTGCCGGCCTGAACCCGCGCCGCGCCCTGCCGGCCGCCCGGCAAGGCCCGGCCTTCGATCTCTCTTGCTTCGCTGCAGGACTCCCTTTGCAACGGGGGTGCTGCCTTTTGCAACTTGCGTGCGTTCTCTCTGGAGGTGCCTATGAATCGATGGATGCGATGGCTGGCCGTGGCGTTCCTGGTCTGCACGGCCGGCACGGCTTCGGCGCAGGACTGGCCGAACCGGCCGATCCGCTTTGTCGTGCCCTGGCCGCCCGGCGGACTCAACGACACCATCGCCCGCGCGTTCAACGACCGCGTCGGGCAGGTCTTGGGGCAGCCGGTGGTGCTGGACTTCAAGCCCGGTGCCGCGGGCCGCATCGGCGTGTCGGACGTGGCGCGCTCCGCGCCCGACGGCTACACCGTCGGCATGGGCAACCTCGGGCCGCTGACGATCCATCCGGTGCTCTACAAGCAGATGCCCAACGACGTGAAGAAGGACCTGCTGCCGATCGCGATGTTCGCCGCCTCGCCGCTGGTGCTGGTGGTGCCGGTCACGTCGCAGTTCAAGTCGGCGCGCGAGCTGGTCGAGGCGGCGCGCGCGAAGCCCGGCGCCTACAACTTCGCCTCGGTCGGGCTCGGCAGCCCCGCGCACCTGACCTTCGAGCTGGTCAACGCCAAGGCCGGCATCCAGATCGTCCACGTGCCCTACAAGGGCACCAACGAGGCGCTGCCCGCGGTCATCGCGGGCGACGTGCACGCCACCTTCGACACGCTGTCGAGCCTGCAGCCCTTCATCAAGGCCGGCAAGCTGCGACCGCTGGCCGTCACCACGGCCGAGCGCGTCGCGCAGTTGCCCGAGGTGCCGACGCTCAAGGAGCTCGGCCTGCTCGATGATCCCGTGCTGTCCTGGTATGCGCTGATCGCGCCGGCGCGCACGCCCGCCGCGATCGTCGCGAAGCTGTACAAGGCCTACGGCGATGCCGCGCAGACCCCGGAGATCCAGAAGCTGCTGGCCGCGCAGGGGCTGATCTATCTGCCGATGTCCTCGGCCGAGTTCCAGGCCGGCATCGACAAGGAGACCGCCCGCTGGGCCCGAATCATCCAGGACCACCGCATCGAAGTCACGCCCTGAACACCCCACCTCTCGCCACCCGGACCGCTTTTTTTCCTCGATTCCAACCAACCCAACGGAGCCCCGACATGACATCCCCCCAGCGCCAGCGAACCACTTCCCACGCCAGGCCGATCGCCTCGGTACTCGCTGCCCTCCTCGTGAGCGCCGCCTCGTTCGCGGCTTCCGCGGCACCGGACTACGGCAAGTGCGAAGTCACGGGCCAGCGAGGCTCGGTGAAGCTCGAGACCGTGGTGCCGGGCGCGCTGTCCGTGCGGCCCGTGCTGCCCTCGCCGGGCTGGTGGAACGGTGACTCGATCGACACCATCAAGGACGGTTTCGAGTACTGCATGGCCGCCAACATGGCCTACCGCGCCGGCCTCGACAAGGTGGTGGTGGTGAACCGCTCGTTCGCGCAGATCCTCACGGGCCAGGCGCAGGGCTTCGACATCGCGCTGAGCCAGATCACCATCACCGACGAGCGCAAGAAGGTGGTGAACTTCACCGAGCCGTACTTCAGCTCGGACCAGGGCATCCTCGTGAAGGCCGGCGTCAAGGTCGACAAGGAGAGCATCAAGAAGCTGCGCCTCGGCGTGAAGCAGGGCACGACCATCCTTGGCTACCTCGCCGACAACGTCAAGCCGGTGGAACAGCCCAAGGTCTTCGCCGAGGCGGCCGCGATGTACGCGGCGCTGGCGGCCGGCCAGGTCGATGCCGTGCTCTACGACACGCCCAACCTGCTGGCGCGCGCCAAGCAGTCGAACGGCCTGTTCGAGGTGGTCGGCCGCTACGACACCGGCGAGCGCTGGGGCGGCCTCGTCAACAAGGACTCGCAGAACATGGCGACCTTCAACAAGCTGATCGACGAGATGAAGCGCGACGGCACCTTCGCGCGCCTGGCGAACCAGTACCTGACGCCCAGCCTCGGCGCCGATCCCACCAAAGTGCCCGTCTTCAATCCCTGAGACCGAGATCCGACCATGAACAGTGCAACGCAGCAGTCCGCCGGCCTGCCTTCGCCCGTCGCGGGGCAGGAGCGCCGCCTGAACATCGGAGGCATGCCGAAGGTGCCGCTGATGCTCTTCCTCTTCGCGCTGGCGGGCGTGATCCTGGTCGTCGCGGCCAGCTGGTACACCCTGCAGTCCCTGCGCGAGGCCCTGCGAGGCAGCGCCTGGGGTGGCTGGTGGATCACGGCCGGGGCCGGGGTCCTGGCGCTCGCGTCGCTGGCCGTGGTCCGGCCGCTCGTGCGCGCCTTCCAGCGCTGCCGCGGCGTGCGCGCGGCGGCGAGCCGCATGGACATCGTGGCGGCGCGCATCGAGCGCTCCGACGCCTGCGTGCAGAGCTGGATCGCGCTCGGCCACACGCTGGCGCAGTTCCTCGTGGTGCTGGGCTTCCAGTTCCTGCTGGCCAACAACCAGGCGGTCGCCAAGACCTTCTTCCTGGTGCCGCTGATCGTGAAGACCTTCCCGCTGGTCCTCGATGCGTTCTGGGTCAACGTGAAGATCTTCCTGATCGCCGAGGTGCTGGTGCTGGTCTGGGGACTGATCGTGGCGCTCGCCATGTTCGCGCCCGGGGCCGCCGGCAAGCCGCTGCGCTTCATCGCCACGGCCTATGTCGACGTGTTCCGCTCGATCCCCGCGGTGCTGGTGATCTACCTGGTCGGCTTCGGCCTGCCGTTGACGGGCGTGCCCATCCTCAAGGACCTGTCGCTCACGACCTATGTGGTGATCGCGCTGACCCTGACGGTCGGTGCCTACGTGGCCGAGATCTACCGCGCGGGCATCCAGAGCGTGCACTGGAGCCAGACGGCCGCTTCGCGGTCGCTGGGGCTGTCGCACATGCAGACGCTGCGCTTCGTGGTCGTGCCCCAGGGCGTGCGCCAGATCATTCCGCCGCTGCTCAATGCCTTCATCGCGCTGCAGAAGGACACCGCGCTGGTCAACGTGGTCGGGGTGGTCGACTCCTTCAACCAATCGATGATCGTGGCCTCCAACTACTACAACCTGTCGGCCGCGACCACCGTTGCGCTGCTCTTCATCGTCATCTCCATCCCGCAGACGCGCTTCGTGGAGCGCATGGCCCGCCGCGATCGCGCCCGCATGCGCGCTGGCAACGCATAACCGAGTCCCCACACATGTCCTTCATCGAGATCAGGGAAATTTCGAAGTCCTACGGCGAGCTGCCGGTGCTCAACCGGCTGGCGATGGCGGTCGAGGAGCACCAGGTGGTGAGCCTGATCGGCCCCTCGGGCTCCGGCAAGTCGACGCTGCTGCGCTGCATCAACGGCCTGGAGCCCATCGACGCGGGCGAGATCCGCGTGCACGGCGACCGCATCACCGGGCCGGGCGTCGATGTCAACTCGCTGCGGCGCGACATCGGCATCGTGTTCCAGGGCTACAACCTGTTCCCGCACATGACCGTGCTGCAGAACGTGACGCTGGCGCCGATCCAGGTGCTCAAGCAGTCGAGCGCGGAGGCCGAGGACCGCGCGATGGCGCTGCTCAAGCGCTTCAGCCTCGCGCACAAGGCGAAGGAATACCCCGACCGCATGTCGGGCGGCCAGCAGCAGCGCGTGGCGATCGTGCGCGCGCTGGCCATGGACCCGATGGTGCTGCTGCTCGACGAGATCACCTCGGCGCTCGACCCCGAACTGGTGTCGGAGGTGCTCAACATCGTGCGCGACCTCGCCAACGAGGGCATGACCATGCTGCTGGCCACGCACGAGATGGGCTTCGCGCGCGAGGTCTCGTCCAAGGTCTGCTTCCTGTGCGACGGCGTCGTCTGCGAGGAGGGGCCGCCCGAGCAGATCTTCGCCGAGCCGCAACAGGACCGGACCCGTTCGTTCCTGCGCAGCATCCGAGAGGCGAAGCGCATCTAGATGAGCGACCGTGGCACTGGCCGCCCGCCGCGTTCCGACGCGCCGGCCGTCGAGGGCGGCCGTGGCATGCTAGAGGGAATGACGACGACCCTGCACGAGCGAATCAAGGCCCATGTGACGCAGGGCATCCTCGACGGCACCTGGCAACCGGGCCAGCGGCTGCCGTCCGAGCTGGAGCTGGTCACGCAGTTCGGCGTCTCGCGCATGACCGTCAACAAGGCGCTGCGCGAGCTCGCGAACGCGGGCCGGATCGTGCGCGTGGCGGGGGTCGGCACCTTCGTGGCGGAGAAGAAGCCGCAGTCCACCTTGCTGCAGATCGCCAACATCGCGAGCGAGATCCGGGCTCGCGGCCACGAGCACCGGTGGCGCGGCCTGTCGCGCGAGCGCGTGGCGGCCGCGCCCGACATCGCGGCCTGGCTCAACATGCTGCCGGGGCAGTCGATCTTCCGGCTGCAGAGCGTGCACCTCGAGAACGGCGTGCCCGTGCAGCTCGAGGACCGCTACGTCAACCCGAAGATGGCGCCGGCCTTCCTCGACCAGGACTTCTCGGACATCACGCCGGGCGAGTACCTGCTCTCGCTGGTGCAGGCCGATCTGGTCGAGCACGTGGTCGATGCCGTCATGCCGACGGCGGAGCAGGCGCGCATCCTCGAGATGAAGCCCACCGAGCCCTGCCTGCAGCTGACGCGGCGCACCTGGCTGCGCGAGGTGCCCGTGACCTGGGTGCGCTGCCTGAACCCGGCCTCGCGCTACAGCCTGGGCAGCCGGTTCCGGCCCTCGCCCTGAACCGCGCCGGGCCGGGACACACGATGCGACTCGACGAACAGGTGCAGGCGTGGCTCACGCGCACGCCGGGGCTGATCGAGACCCTGTTCGACCGGCTGCCCGACGTGCTGTTCTATGTCAAGGATCAGCAGGGCCGCTACCTCTGGGCCAACCAGACGCTGATCGACCGCGCCGGCCTGCAGGACGGCGAGAGCGTGGTCGGCAAGACCGCGGACCAGCTGTTCCCGGCCAGCGGCCTCAGCACGGTGGCGCAGGACCTCGAGGTCATCGACAGCGGCCGGCCGATGCGCGAGCTGCTGCGCATGTACCAGACCTGGCGCGGCGACCGCTACTGGTGCCTGAGCTCCAAGTTCCCGCTGCTCGACGCCGACGGCCGCATCGTCGGCCTGGCCGGGCTGTCGCGCGACCTGCCGCGCCCCAACGAGCGCCATCACAGCTACCGGCGGCTGCGGCGCTTCCTCGATTTCATCGACGCGGGCCTCGACGGACCGGTGCTGATCACCGAGGCGGCCGCCCATGCCTCGGTGTCGATGGACACGCTGGCACGCCTGGTGCTCGAGGTCTTCCACGTGACGCCCAAGCAGTTGCTGATGAAGAAGCGCATCGACAAGGCCTGCCAGCTGCTGGAGGAGACGCCGGCCTCGATCACGGAGGTGTCGGCCGCCTGCGGCTATGCCGACCACAGCGCCTTCTCGCGCCAGTTCAAGGTGGCGACGAACATGACGCCGGCGCAGTACCGCGCCGCGCGCCGTGACTATGCAGAAAACCGCAACCCGGTGCGCCGTACGTTCTAGCTGCGCCTGAGCCCGGCGCTCAGAATTCGCGGCATGAACTGCCTGATCGTTTATGCCCACCCCGAACCCGCGTCGTTCAACGGCGCACTGAAGGACGTCGCGGTCCGAGAGCTCGAGCAGATGGGCCATTCGGTGGTCGTCAGCGATCTCTACCGCATGGGCTGGAACCCGGCGCTGGGCCCCGACGATTTCGAGGGCGGGCGCGCCGACGCCGACTACCTCGATCTCTCGAAAGAGCAGGAGCATGCCTTCGCGGCCGGCACGCAGCACCCCGCGGTGGCGGCCGAGCAGGCCAGGCTCGCGGCGGCCGACTTCGTGCTGCTGCAGTTTCCGCTCTGGTGGTTCTCGATGCCCGCCATCCTCAAGGGCTGGGTCGATCGCGTGCTGAGCCGCGGCTTCGCCTACTCGGCGGGGCGCAAGTACGAGACCGGGCATTTCAGGGGCAAGCGCGCGATGCTCAGCATCACGACCGGCACGGCCTCCACCCTCTACGAGCCGAACGGCATCGATGGCGACCTCCATCACGTGCTCTGGCCGATCCACAACGGCATCCTGGCCTATACCGGCTTCACCGTGCTGCCGCCCTTCGCCGCCTGGATGCCCGCGCGTCTGTCGCCGCAGGAGCGCCAGGCCTGCCTCGACGCCCATGCCGAGCGCCTGCGCGGCATCGACCGCATCGAGCCACTGTTCTTCCATCCCTGGAGCGACTACGACGAATCGCAGCGACTCAAGCCGGGCGTGATCGCGCGCTCGGGCGTGCAGTGGAATCCGCGCGCCAGCCAGAGCTTCGAGGCCTCGGCGTCGGCCAACGCTTGACCGTCCTGTGCAGGAAACCCGCATGTCCTCGTCCAACACACCTTGCGTCGTCATCGTCGGCGGCGCCATCATCGGCAGCTTCTGCGCCTGGTCGCTGCGCCAGGCCAGCTTCGCGGGACCGATCACCGTGGTCGAGAAGGATGCCTCGTACCAGTTCTCGTCGACGGCGCTGTCCGCGGCCTCGATACGCACCCAGTTCGGCACGGCCGCGAACATCCGCATGAGCCTCTACGGCGCCCAGATGTTCCGCGACATCAAGGCCGTGTTCGGCGACCAGGCCGACATCGGCTACCGCGAGCGCGGCTACCTGATCCTCGGCGGCCACGACCAGGTCACGCAGCGCCTGGAGGCCGTGCGGATGCAGCGCAGCCATGGCGCCGACATCCGGGTGCTCGATCCCGGCGAGCTGGCCGCGCGCTATCCGGGCGTGGACTTCGGCGACGTCGGCATCGGAACGCTGGGCGTGCAGCACGAAGGCTGGTTCGATGCCTGGAGCCTGCTGTCGGAGGTGCGCCGCGCGGCGCGGCGGCTCGGCGTGGACTACGTGGAGTCGACGGCCAGCGGCTTCCGCACCGAAGGCATGCGCGTGACCGGCGTCGAGCTTTCGAACGGCGAGGTGCTCGCCTGCGACTTCTGCGTGCTGGCCGCGGGCGCGCTGTCGGGGCGGCTGGCCGCCTTGCTCGACATCGCGCTGCCGGTGGTGCCGAAGAAGCGCACCGTGTTCTCGTTCAAGACGCCGTTCAAGGCGAGCGAGCTGCCGATGCTGTTCGATTCGAGCGGCATCTGGGTCCGGCCCGAAGGCGAGGGCTTCATCGGCGGCATCCAGCCCCCGGCCGAGATCGACGGGGATGCCGACGGCGACTTCGAGCCGCACCACGACCTGATGGAGTCGCTGTTCTGGCCCCTGCTCGCCAAGCGCATCCCGGCCATGGAGGAACTGCGGCTGCAACGCGCCTGGGCCGGGCACTACGAGGTCAACACGCTCGACCACAACGGCGTCGTCGGTCCGCATGACGCGCTCGGCAACCTGATCTTCGCGACCGGCTTCTCGGGCCATGGCGTGATGCACGCGCCGGCGGTCGGCCGCGGCGTGGCCGAGCTGATCACGACGGGCGCGTTCCGCAGCATCGACATGAGTCCCCTGGGCTGGGCGCGCATCCGCAGCGCCACGCCCTTGTTCGAATCCATCGTTTACTGAAAAGGAGATCGCCATGAGACTGGCAGGCAAGGTGGCAGTGGTGACGGGCGCCGCGCGCGGCATCGGGCGCGCGACGGCGGAACGGCTTCTGGCCGAGGGCGCGAAGGTGGTCGTGTCGGACATCGATGCGCAGACCCTCGAGAAGACGGCCGCCGAGATCGGCCCGGCGGCCAACGTCTTCGCGGTGCGCGCGGACGTCTCGAAGAAGAGCGAGGTAGTCGGCCTGGTCGAGGCGGCGGTCCGGCATTTCGGCACCCTCGACATCATGGTGAACAACGCCGGCATCGCGCCGGTGGTGGAGTTCCTCGACGTCACCGAGGAGATGCTCGACCGCGTGCTCGACGTCAATCTCAAGGGTGCCTTCTACGGCACCCAGGCGGCGGGCCGCGAGATGGTCGCGCGCGGCAAGGGCGGGGTGATCATCAACATGTCCTCGATCAACTCGGGGCTGGCCAATCCCAACGTCGCGCCCTACGCGATTTCCAAGGGCGGCATGAACCAGGTGACCTCGACCGCGGCCGTGGCCTTCGCGCCGCACGGCATCCGCGTGGTCGGCGTCGGGCCCGGGACGATCATGACCGACATGGTGGCCGGCGCCTTCGTGCAGAGCGCGGGCAACCATGCCATCCTCTCGCGCACGCCGCTGGGCCGCTACGGCCAGCCCTCCGAGATCGCGTCGGTCGTCGCCTTCCTGGCGAGCGACGATGCCTCGTACATCACGG
Organism: Variovorax paradoxus; assembly: GCA_016806145.1. Taxonomy (NCBI): domain Bacteria; kingdom Pseudomonadati; phylum Pseudomonadota; class Betaproteobacteria; order Burkholderiales; family Comamonadaceae; genus Variovorax; species Variovorax paradoxus. Next base: position 2,276,033 of record CP063167.1, on the reverse strand, counting down.
GCGAAACCATGTACGTGGACGGCGGCCGGCGCGTGCTGAACTACGTGGTCCCGGTCAAGGGCTGAGCGATGACGCATCCCTTCGCCAAGCTGCATCACCTCTGCATCGTGGTGCACGACATCGACCGGACGCAGGCCTACTACGAGTCGATCGGCATCGGCCCCTGGACCGAATACCCGCCGCTGGCCGAGTACGAGGAGCTCGAGGCGCCCAGCAAGCCCGGCTTCCTCGCACTCAAGTACCGCGTATGCAACCTGCCGACCGTGCAGCTCCAGTTGTGCCAGCCCGGCGACGAGCCGACGCCGCAGCGGCTGCACCTGGACAGCAAGGGCGAGGGCGTGTTCCACGTCGGCTTCGAGGTGCCCGACGCCGATGCCGCGCAGGCACAGGCCACGGCGCTGGGCCTGCCGGTGCTGATGCGCGGGCGCCGCGCGAACCGCACGGGCTTCACCTACTACGACAGCGCCGAGGGCGCGGGCGTCACGCTGCTCACGCGGGCGACCCCCCATCCGGCCAAATAGCAGCGAGGAGCGGGCCATGCGGATCGATCTGAATTCCGACCTGGGCGAGGGTTACGGCCCGTGGGCGATGGGCGACGACGCGCAGATTCTCGACTGCGTGACCAGCGCGAACATCGCCTGCGGCGGCCATGCGGGCGATGCGGAAACCATGTACCGCACCCTGCGTCTGGCGGCGGAGCGCGGCGTGAAGGTCGGCGCCCATCCGGGCTACAACGACCGCGAGGGCTTCGGACGGCGCGTGATTCCGATGCCGCCCGCCGAGATCGGCCGCATGGTCGCGGCGCAGGTCGGCGCGCTCGCGGCGATGGCCAGGCTCGCGGGCACCGAGGTGCGCTACGTCAAGCCGCATGGCGCGCTCGGCAATCTCGCGGCCGCGGACATGGGCGTGGCCCAGGCCATCGTCGCCGCGCTCGAGAAGGTCGACGCCGCGCTCGCGATCCTCGCCATCTCGGGCACCTGCCTCGAGCAGGCCGCGCGCGCGCAGGGGCTGCGCGCCTTCTCGGAGATCTTCGCCGACCGCGCCTACCTGCCCAATGGCCAGTTGGTGCCGCGCGGTCAGCCCGGCGCGGTGCTGCACGATGCCGAAGAGGCCGCGGACCGGCTCATCGGCTTCGTGCGAACCGGAAGGATGCCGGTGCAGGGCGCGGCGCCGATCGCGTTGAAGGCCGACTCGGTCTGCGTCCATGGCGACAACGCGGAATCGGTCGAGATGGCGCGGCACATCCGCAAGCGACTGACGGCCGAAGGGATCGAGCTGGCCTCGTTCCTCGACCAGCCGTAGGGACGCCGATGCCGAACCCCGAATGGCCGCGCTACACGCCGGTCGCGGACCACTCGCTGCTGGTGTCCTTCGGCGACGCGATCGCCGACCCGGCCAACGCCGCCGTGCTCGCGCTCGACCGGGCCCTGGCCCATGCGCCGCCCGAGGGCCTGCTCGAATGCATCCCGGCCTTCGTCAGCCTGCTGGTCGTCTTCGATCCGCTGGTCACCGATCACGCGCGGATCCGGGAGGCGGCCGAGCAGTTGCAACGCGATCCACCGGCCGGCCTGCCGGCGGGAGAAGCGCGCGAGGTCGAGGTCTGCTACGACGACGACTTCGCGCCCGACCTCGAAGCGGTGGCACGGGCCTCGGGTCTGGGCATCGACGCGGCGATAGACCTCCACCTGCGGGGCGACTACCGGGTGCGCATGTACGGCTTCGCGCCGGGCTATGCCTACATGTCGGGCGTGCCGACGGAGATCCAGGTGCCGCGCAAGCCCTCGGCCCTGCGCGACATCGCCGCGGGCAGCGTGCTGATCGCGGGACCGCAATGCCTCGTCACCACGCTGCGGATGCCCACGGGCTGGTCGATCGTCGGCCGCTCGCCCACGCGCATCCTGACGCGCGACGACAGCGCGCCTTTTCTCTTCGGCGTGGGCGACCGCGTGCGCTTCAAGCGCATCGACCGCGCGCAGTACGAGGCAAGGCTGGAGCGCGAAGCCCATGGCTGAGGCCAGGCTGCGCGTGCGCGCCTGCGGCCCGCTGGTCACGTACCAGGACGGCGGCCGACCGGGCATGCTGCGCTTCGGCGTGCCCGCCTCGGGCCCGATGGACCGGCTCGCGCATGCCGCGGCCCATGTCGCGCTCGGCAACCCGGCGGATGCCACCGCGATCGAGATCTCGCTGGGCGGGCTGGAGCTGCTGTGCGAGGCGGGCGAGGTGAGCTGCGGCATCGCCGGCGGCGAGTTCCAGGTCCGCCATTCGGGCGCGGCGACGGGTTCGTGGTGCGTGCGAACGCTGCGCGCGGGCGACACGCTGTCGATCCGTCCGGGCCGCTGGGGCAGCTGGGCCTACCTGGCTTTCAGCGGCGAGCCGGTGTGCGAACGCTGGGCCGGCCACAGCGCCACGCATTCGACCTCGGGCCTCGGCGGCGGCAGCCTGGCGCCGGGCGACGAGATCGTGCTGCGCAATACGCAGGTCGTGCACGAGCGCGAGGGAGACCGCATGGCGCCCGCGCTGGCCGGTCCGCGCCAGCTCGTGCGCGTCGTGCTGGGGCCGCAGACCGACAGCTTCGAGGCCGCCTCGGTGGCTGCGTTCCTCGACGCGGGCTTCTCGGTTACGCCCGCCCGCGACCGCATGGGCATGCGCCTCGCGGGGCCGACGCTGGCCTTGAAGGATGCCCTGTCCATTCCCTCCGAGCCGATCGTGCGCGGCTCGATCCAGGTCGGTGGCGACGGCGTGGCCTCGGTGCTGCTGGCCGACCACCAGACCACGGGCGGCTATCCGAAGATCGCCACCGTCCTGTCCTGCGACCTCGATGGCCTGTCGCAGCTTCGACCGGGCGACGGGCTGCGCTTCCAGGCCGTGGACCCGGCCGAGGCGATCCGCCTGGTGCGCCTGGAAGCGCCGCTGAGGAGCCGCCTCCTGCAGGAGATGGCCCGACCGCCGGGCAGCCTGCCGAGCCGCCTGATGGCCGAGAACCTGATCAGCGGCGTCGTGCTGGCATAGCCCGCCTCAGGCACCGAGCCAGCGCCCCTCGGGCCAGGCGCCGGCATCGATCGCGCGCCGCGCCTCCCGCGTGAGCACGTCGACCGCGCAGCGCACATGCCGCGCGATCGGCCGGTTGATGGGCAGGGCCAGCACGATGGTCCGGCTGATGCCGGGATCGGCCAGCGGCGCGCCCCTGAGCTTCTGCGTGCGCAGGTCCTCCGCGACCGCGATCGGCGGCAGGATGGTCAGGCCATGGCCACCGAGCACCAGGCTTCGCTGCACGCTCAGCGCGTTGGTCTCGGCCGACAGGTCGAGCGTCACCTGGGCCACGGCGCAGGCATGCTCGACCAGCGTGCGGATGCCGTGCGGCGCGCTCGGCAGCACCAGCTTGTGGCCCGCGAGCTCGGCCAGCGCCACCGGCCGGTCGGGCCGCAGCTTGCTGCTCTTCGGGCCGATGACCCACAGCGCCTCCTCGATCAGCGGCGTGGTCTGGATGTTGGGCGAGCGCTCCGCGCCATAGAGCAGCGCGGCATCGACCTCGCCCGACTCGAGCCAGCGCAGCAGCGTGCCTGCATAGCCCATCGCGATGCGCACGCGGATGCCCGGGTAGTCGCTGGCCAGCGCGGTCACCAGCGAGCTCGAAAGGATGTCGATGGTGCTCGGCAGCAGCCCCAAGGTCACCAGCCCGCCGATGCTGTTGTCGACGGTGCCGATCTCGGCCCGGGCACGGTCCAGCTCGAGCAGCGCGCGGCGCGCATAGCCGACGAGCGCCAGCCCCGCGTCGGTCAGCACCATGCCATGGCGCTCGCGCTCGAACAGGGGCGCGCCGATGTCCTCCTCGAGCAGGCGGATCTGCCGCGACACCGCGGGCTGCACCAGGTGCAACACCTCGGCCGCGCGCGTGACGTTGCCGGTCTCCGCCACCGTGAGAAAGGCGCGCAGTTGTTTCAGGTCCATGTGGCTGTCTCCATGCGCAAACGTGATCGTGGAATCTCGAATTTCTATTTCACATTCCCAGGCATCAAATTCTATGATTTCTGGCACCTTCACCAACCAACCCCGATTCATGAACCAGACCACCCAGGCCGCGCCCGACTGGCAGCAGGCCGCCTTTCGCGTGCTCAAGGCGGGCGGCGTCCGGCAGATCGCCTACGTGCCCGACGCCGGCCATTCGCATGTGATCCGCAGCGCCATCGCCGACCCCGACATCGAGGACGTGGTGCTGACCACCGAGGAGGAGGGCGTGGCGCTGGTGAGCGGCGCCTGGCTCGGCGGCCAGCGCGCCGTGCTGCTGATGCAGAGCAGCGGCGTGGGCAACTGCGTGAACATGTTCTCGCTGCTGCAGGCCGCGGACTTCCCGTTCTTCACGCTCGTGACCATGCGCGGCGAATACGCCGAGTTCAATCCCTGGCAAGGCCCGATGGGCAAGGCCACGCAGGCCGCGCTCGAGCTCATGGGCATCCACGTGCTGCGCGCCTCGAAGCCCGAGGAGGTCGAGGAGATCGTCAGCGCGGGCTTCGATGCCGCCTTCGAGGCCGGCGAGAAGGTCGCCGTGCTGCTGGGACAGGAACTGATCGGCCGCAAGAAGTGGGAGCGCAAGTGATGAACACCAAGACCCCGGCGCAGCGCGCCGACCGCCGCGAATTCGTGGCAAGGCTGATCGCCGCCATTCCCGATGCCCTGATCGTCACGGGCCTGGGCTCGGCCTCCTACGACGTGTTCGCCAGCGGCGACCGCGAACGCAACTACTACCTGTGGGGCGCGATGGGCGGCGCCGCCTCGCTGGGGCTGGGCCTGGCGCTGGCGCAGCGCGACAAGTCGGTGGTCGTGATCACCGGCGACGGCGAGCAGCTCATGGGCATCGGCAGCCTCGGCACCATCGGCGTCAAGCAGCCGAAGAACCTCAGCATCGTGATGCTGGACAACGGCCATTTCGGCGAGACCGGCATGCAGCGCAGCCACTCGAGCCTGGGCGCCGACCTGGTGGCGGTGGCCAGGGGCTTCGGCATCGCCGATGCGTTCTCGGTGAACGGCATCGAGGCCTGCGAGGACCTGGCCGAGCGCATCAACGCGCGCCGGCGGACCACCTTCGCGCAGGTGTTCATCGATGCCAACGAGCCGCCGCGCGCGCTGCCGCCGCGCGATGGTTCGTACATCAAGAACCGCTTCCGCGCCGCGCTGGGCTTCGGGCCTTTCTGACGGGCGCGCCATGCAACGCTATTCATTGCACATCGGCGGCGAGGCCTGCGAGCCGCACGGCGGCACCTGGTTCGACACCCAGAACCCCTTCACCGGCGAGCGCTGGGCACAGATCCCGCGCGGCAACGCGCAGGACGTCGACCGCGCCGTGCGCGCCGCGCACCAGGCGCTGACCGTCGGTCCCTGGTCGGAGCTGACCGCGACGCAGCGCGGCGCGTTGATGCGCAAGCTCGGCGACCTGATCGCGCGCGACGCGGCCCGGCTCGCCGCCACAGAGGTCCGCGACAACGGCAAGCTGCTCGCCGAGATGCGCGGCCAGCTCGACTACCTCCCGCAGTGGTTCTATTACTACGGCGGCCTGGCCGACAAGGTGCAGGGCAGCACGCTGCCGCTCGACAAGAAGGGCTACTTCGCCTTCACGCGCCACGAGCCCGTGGGCGTGGTGGCGGCCATCACGCCGTGGAATTCGCCGCTGCTGCTGCTGGCCTGGAAGCTCGCGCCGGCGCTGGCCGCGGGCTGCACCGTGGTGGTCAAGCCCTCCGAGTTCACCTCGGCCTCGACACTCGAGTTCGCGCAGCTGTTCGAGGAAGCCGGCTTTCCCGCGGGCGTGTTCAACGTGGTGACGGGCTTCGGCGCCGAGGTCGGCACGCCGCTGGTCGAGCATCCGCTGGTGACCAAGATCAGCTTCACGGGCTCGGACGCGACCGGCCGCCTGATCAACGAGCAGGCCGGCCGCCTGCTCAAGCACACGGCCATGGAACTCGGCGGCAAGTCGCCCAACGTGGTGTTCGAGGACGCCGACCTCGAGCAGGCCGCGTTCGGCGCGATCTCGGGCATCTTCGCCGCCACCGGCCAGACCTGCATCGCCGGCTCGCGGCTGCTGGTGCAGGACAGCATCCACGATGCCTTCGTCGAACGCCTGCTGGCGGTGGCGCGCACCGCGCGCATGGGCGACCCGATGAGCGCCGACACCCAGGTCGGCCCGATCACCACGCCGCCGCAATACCGCAAGGTGCTCGAGTACATCGACATCGCCCGCGCCGAGGGTGCGACCGCCGTGCTGGGGGGCGACAAGGGCACGGCGCCCGAATGCGGCACGGGCTGGTTCGTGCAGCCCACCATCTTCACGGGCGTGCGCAACCACATGCGCATCGCGCAGGAGGAGGTGTTCGGCCCCGTGCTGTCGGTGATCCGCTTCGAGGACGAGGCCGACGCGCTGCGCATCGCCAACGACGTGCGCTTCGGCCTCGCCGCGGCGGTGTGGACGCAGGACATCGGCCGCGCGATGCGCATGTCGGAGAAGCTGCAGGCCGGCACGGTGTGGATCAACACCTACCGTGCCGTGAGCTTCATGGCCCCGTTCGGCGGCTACAAGGATTCGGGCCTGGGCCGCGAGAACGGCGTCGACGCGGTCCGCGAGTACCTGCAGACCAAGTCGGTGTGGATCAACACCGGCGCGGCGACGGGCAATCCGTTCGTGATGCGCTGAGCGCGCCAAGGCTCACAGGAACAGGAACGCCGCCGCCGCCACGGCGGTGGGCCCCAGCGCACCGAGCAGCAGGCCGCCCGCGCCGATGGTCTCGTCGGCGAAGCCGCGCCTGAGCAGCACCACGCCCGCGGGATTGGGCGCGTTGGCGATCACCGTCAGGCCGCCCCCGGCCACGGCGCCCGCCACCAGCATGTACTTCGATTCGTCCGAGATGCCGACGATCAGCGAGCCCAGGTAGGTGAGGGCGGCGTTGTCGGTGACGGCGGTGAGGCCCAGCGCGCCGAGGAACAGCGCGACCGGCGCGAGCGCCGAGACGATGGGCTGCAGCCACCACTGCTGCATGCCGCCCAGCACCACCAGGCCCGCGAGGAAGAAGCCGACCAGCAGCGCCTCCTTCACGATCAGCGGGCTCTGATGGCGCTCGTAGGCCTGGGTGAAGCCGAGGAACATCAGGAACAGGCCGAGGAACACCACGGGATGGTGGGCGAACAGCACCACGCCGGCGAGCAGGCCCAGGTGCACCGCGACCACCGGCAGCGGAACGCGCGCTTCGGGCGCCGCGCCCGCGTCGTCCACCGCGGGCTGCAGATGCCTGCGCAGCACCCAGGTCGCGACGGTGGCGTTCAGCAGCACCGCGAGCGCGGCCTTCCAACCGAAGCTCGCGAGCATGAAGGCGCTGTCCCATTGCCAGGTGGTCGCCACCATCAGCACCGGCGGCGCGGCATAGGAGGTCAGCGTGCCGCCGATCGAGATGTTGACGAACAGCACGCCCAGCGCCAGGTACTTCACCGCCTCCGGCACGCGCGTCCGGAAGATCTGCGGCGCGAGCATCAGCGCGGCGATGGTCATGGCGGCGGGCTCGGTGATCAGCGAGCCGAGCAGCGGCACCGCCGCGAGGCCCAGCCATGCGCTCGCCAGCGGCGTGGGCACGGGCGCGATGCGCGCGAGCGCGTCGACCAGCGACATCGCCGTGCGCAGCACGGGACGCGAGGCCGCGATCACCATCACGACGAAGACGAACAGCGGTTCGGTGTAGTTGCGCGACTCGGCATAGTCGAGCGCGGTGCCGCCGCCGGCGAGCAGCGCCATCGACGCCACCAGCACGATGGCCCAGAAGCCGAACACCACCTCGACTTCACCGAGCAGATGGAACAGGCCGGCGTGGCGTGGATAGCGGTGGGAGAGGCGCTCGAACTGCCTGGCGCTGAAGGTGTGGAGCAGGGCGACGGCAAAGATGGCCGCGGCGATCCACTGGATCGGGGTGGGGGACATGGGATTCCTCGACGAGGCGAAGCCGCGAGGCGGCCCGACCTGCGCAAATCCTGGAATGCCCGAAACGGCATGCCACCCAGGGCGGATTTTAACCGATGCGCTTCAGCCCGCGGTTCACAGAAAGGGCACGCCGCCGGTCACGGGAATCGTCGCGCCCGAGATGTAGCTGCCTTCGTCGGAGGCCAGCAGCACATAGACCGCCTGCAGCTCGCGCGGCTGGCCCGGGCGCTTCATCGGCGTCTGCGTGCCGAACTCCCGGACATTGCCGGCCGGCAGGGTCGAGGGGATCAGCGGGGTCCAGAAGGGCCCCGGTGCCACGCAGTTCACGCGGATGCCCTTGTCGGCGAGCAGTTGCGCCATGCCACCCGAGAGGTTCTGGATCGCGCCCTTGGTCGCGGCATAGGCCACCAGCGTGGCATTGGGCTTGTCGGCATTGACCGAGGCGGTGCTGATGATCGAGCTGCCGGGCTTCATATGGGGCACCGCGGCCTTGCAGAGGTAGAAGTTCGCGTAGACGTTGGTGCGGAAGGTGCGGTCGAACTCCTCGGCGCTGATCTGCTCGAGCGACTTGTGCGACATCTGGAAAGCGGCGTTGTTCACCAGCACGTCGATGCGCCCGAAGTGCTCGAGCGTGGTGGCCACGAGGGCCTGGCATTGCGCCTCCTCGCGGATGTCGCCGGGCGCGAGCACGCAACGGCGTCCGGCGGCTTCGACCAGGCCCAGGGTGACCTGCGCATCGGATTCCTCCTCGGCCAGGTAGGAGATCACCACGTCCGCGCCCTCGCGCGCGAAGGCCAGCGCGACGGCGCGGCCGATGCCGCTGTCGCCGCCCGTGATCAGCGCGGCCTTGCCGAGCAGCTTGCCGGCGCCCACGTAGGAACTCTCGCCGAAGTCGGGGCGCGGCGACATCTCCGATTCGAGGCCGGGCGGCGTCTGCTGGGAGGTCGAGAAGGGCGGCCGGGGGCCTGCTTCGCGGGGATCGGTCATGGCTGGTCCTCTGTGCATGTCAAGGGAAGGAAAAGGGGTGCCCTCAGGAGGGCGCGTTGGCGGGCCCGGTGCGCAGGCGCGTGTCGGCCGACGCGGGCTCGGATCGGTCCTCGCACTTGGCCATGTCCCGGCCCATCGCCACTTTCTGCGCCGCCTCGGAGGTCAGGTTGCCGGCCTTGGCGCGCTCGGCGAGCCGCGCATAGAACGCGGCCACGCGCTGCAGCTCCTGCTCGTCGAGCGCCTCGATGCCGATCATGCGGTTGCTCGCACGCTGGCTGGTGGCGAGCAGTTCGTCGAGCTTGAGGTGCACGGCCACGCTGTCCTTGTTCTGGCTCTGCTGGATCAGGAACACCATGAGGAAGGTCACGATCGTGGTGCCGGTGTTGATCACGAGCTGCCAGTTCTCCGAGAACTTGAACAGCGGACCGCACAGCGCCCAGGCGGCCACCGCCATCAGGGCGACGCAGAACGCGGTCGGCGTGCCGGCCCAGCGCGTGACGCGGCTGGCGAAGCGATCGAAGCGCGCGAGCCAGAGCGACCTGCCGGCATAGGCGACGGTGGCGGTGTTGGGCATGCCGCCCACGGGGCCGTCCTCGTCCTCGGGTGGGTGCGGGCGTAGGGCGGGCTGAATGTCTGACATAGGGGGAGTGCTCCTGCGATCCGTCGCAGCCTGCGTTCGAGGACGGCCTGCCCACGACATCCGCGCGCGCATCCACTTGCAGGAGTGCGCCTTCGCCGGTGGCTCGCGCAGCGTCGCGGCATGTCGGCGCGGTACGACCTGATCCTACGAAATCGATCGCCAAGAAGAGACGGCGCCGCCGACTGGCCGGCCTACCGTCCATCGAACCCAACCACACTGCAAGGAGCCTCAGATGGCAAGTTCGAAGAATGGCGACGACCAGACCCTGGTCGCGCCGGCGGGCGGCGCGAATCCTCCGGTCGATTCGATCACCGAAGGTCTGGACGGCGCCGCGCCGAAGCAAACGGGCGAGGGCGACCGGGAACAGGCGATCCGCGAAGCCGCCTATGCCGCCTACGAGCGCCGCGGCGAGACCGAGGGCAACCCCGAGCAGGACTGGCTGGATGCCGAGGCCGAGGTGAACGCCCGATCCGGGCCCTGAGGACCGTCAGGCAAGTGCTGCGCGCGCGACGCGCACGGGAATCGCCTTCGCCGCCGGCACCATGCTCTGGCGCGCGAAGTGCTCCAGCGGAATCAGCGGATTGCACTCGGGGTAGTAGCCGCCCACGCAGCCTTCGGGCAGGTCGTAAGGGGTGACGCGCAGGCCCGCCACCCGGCGCTCGGCGTCCTCGAAACCCTCGGCGTTCACATCGACCAGGTCGCCCTCGGCCAGCGACAGCCGGGCCATGTCACGCGCGTTCATCAGCAGCACCTGGCGCGTGCCGTGGATGCCGCGGAAGCGGTCGTCGAGGCTGTAGATGGAGGTGTTGAACTGGTCGTCGCTGCGCAGGGTCATGAGCCGCAGCACCGGCGACGAAGGCGCTTCACCCTCGCGCGGCAGGCCGTAGCCCTTGAAGTTGGCCTTGCCGTTCTTCGTCTTCCACACGCGCTCGCGCGCTGGCAGCGGCCGCGGAAAGCCCGCCGGGTCTTCCAGCCGCGCATTGAAATCGTGGAACACCTCGGGCAGCACCTGCGCGATGTGCTCGCGGATGCGCGCGTAGTTCTCGGTCCAGGCCTCCCAGGGCACGGCCGGGTTCGGCGGCAGGGTCGCGAGCGCGATGCCCGCGACGATCGCGACCTCGGAACGCAGCGTGTCGGCCGCGGGCTCGGCCATGCCGCGCGACGCATGCATCACGCCGGTGGAGTCCTCGACCGACACCGACTGCTCGCCGCCGGCCTGGCGATCGATCTCGATGCGGCCCAGGCAGGGCAGCAGGTACGACAGCTCGCCATGCACCAGGTGGCTGCGGTTGAGCTTGGTGGCGATGTTGACCGTGAGGCGCAGCTTCTTCCATGCGGGCTCGATGCGGTCGGTGTCGGGCACGGCGCGCGTGAAGTTGCCGCCGAGCGCGACGAAGGCGCGCACCGAGCCGTCGAGCACGCCGCGGCAGGCCTCCACCGTGTTGAGGCCCTTCTCGCGCGGCGGCTCGAAGCGGTAGAGCTTCGCCATCGCGTCGAGCGGCGCGAGCTCGGGCTTCTCGGTGATGCCCACGGTGCGCTGCCCCTGCACGTTCGAATGGCCGCGCACCGGGCAGATGCCCGCGCCAGGGCGCCCGATGTGACCGCCGAGCAGCAGCAGGTTCGACACCATCTGCACGTTCGCGACCCCTTCCACATGCTGGGTCAGGCCCATGCCGTAGATGCCGATCACGGCGCGCGACTCGGCGAAGGTGGCGGCCGCCTGTTCCAGCGCCTCGCGCGACAGGCCCGATTCGGCGGCGATCGTGGTCCACGAGACCTCGCGCAGCCAGGCCGCGAAATCCTCGAAGCCCTCGGTGTGCGCGGCGAGGAAGTCGGCATCGAGCACGCGCGGTGCGCCGGCCGCGAGCGCCGCATCGTCGGCCGCCACCAGCGCCTTGCACAGGCCCGCGAGCGCCGCGAGGTCGCCGCCGTTGCGCACCTGCAGGTACTGGGTGCTGACCTGCGTCTCGGCGGGCGTGAGCATCTGCAGGGGCGACTGCGGGTTGGCGAAGTGCACCAGCCCGGGTTCGCGCAGCGGATTGAAGGTGACGATCTTCGCGCCGCGCTGGCGGGCTTCCTGCAGCTGGTGCAGCATGCGCGGGCTGCTCACGCCGGTGTTGTGGCCGAAGATGAAGATCGCGTCGCACTGCTCGAAGTCGTCGAGCCGCACCGTGCCCACGGGCACGCCGATGGTCTCGGGCAGCGCCACCGAGGTGGTCTCGTGGCACATGTTCGAACTGTCGGGCAGGTTGTTGTTGCCATACAGCCGCGCCAGCAGCTGGTAGAGATAGCTGGTCTCGAGCGAGGCGCGGCCCGAGGCATAGAACACCACCGAGGCCGGATCCTCGTGCCGCAGCGCGCGCAATTCGGCGCCGATCTCGGCGAGTGCGTCGTCCCACGAGACCTCGAGGTAGCGGTCGCTCGCGGCATCCCAGCGCATCGGCCGCGTGAGCCGTCCCCCGGCCTCGAGTTCGTGGTCGCTCCAGCCGAGCAGTTGCTCGACCGTGTGCTGTTCGAAGAACGCCGGCGGCATGCGCTTGGCCGTGAGCTCCCAGGCCGTGGCCTTGGCGCCGTTCTCGCAGAACTCGGCCGTGCGCGGATGGCCGGGCTTGGCCCAGGCACAGCTCACGCAGGCGAAGCCATCGGGCTTGTTCTGCTTGAGCAGGGCCTGTGCGCCCAGGATGGGAATGTGCTCGCGCAGCAGGATGGTGCCCACCGCCTTCAGCGAGCCCCAGCCACCGGCCGGGTGGTCGTAGGGCTCAACTTTGCTCGCGTCGTTCACATCGTGCTCCAGCCCGTTCGGCGAGATATCGGCAGGTCATGCATGCAGCTCCTGCAGCGCGGCAGGCAGCAGCGCTCGGTCCCGGGACGCCGCGCATTCAGCGCTGGCCCGGACCGGGATTGGGCTGCTGCGCGAGGTCCTCGTGCAATCCGAAGGCGGCCGAATCGTCGCGCTTCGTGTTCTCGACGTTCTTTCGCTTGTCCTGCATGCGTTCCCTGGGCGCGGGCGACGCCACTTCCTCGCCCGCGGCCGTGCGTCGGGTCGAGAAGCGTTCGCCGCCGCCGATGTTGTCGACGCCGCCGCTGGTAGTGGGGCGCGTGCCGTCTCCGCTGCCCGTGATGTTGGGTTGGGTCATGGAATGTTCCTGTTCAGACGTGTGAAGCCATCGCGGGGGCGACGCTTCGGCTCAATCCGGTCCGTCGATGGGACCGACGGGCGGTGCATCCTCGTCCTCGTCGTCCTCGCCGGTGGCTCGCGGCCCGGCGCGCTCGTCGGGCACCATGCGCACGAGCTCCGCGCAGCCGTCCTCGAAGGCGTCGAGCCACAGGTCGTAGGCCATCGGGCTGGCGGACAGCTCGATCCATTCGGAGGCGTCGTCGCCTTGCTCGTGCAGCACCCAGTGATAGTTTCCGGCCCCGACTTCCTCGACGAATACGGCGATTCGCCGAAGCCGGTTCATTTGAGTTTCTCGGCCAGGTACTGGCGAACCTCGTCGGCCGAGTTGCCGACGGCCTTCACCGCATCGCGCAGCTGGGTCTCGCTGCAGCCCAGGCTCTCGGTCCACGAGCGGACCTCATGGGGTTCGTGCAGCGCGATGAGCTTGCGATCGAGCGCGGTCTTCTTGGGATCGTCTGCCATGGGACCTCCTGTGGAATGTCTAGGCCTTCTCGCCGTTGCGTCGGGTTTGCGCGGGCCGCCTCGCGCGCTCGGCGTCGGGCGCGGGGGCATCGTGTCCGCGCTCGCCCGGATCGCCCGAGGCCTTGTCGGCCTCGCGGCCCATGCGGCTGCCGTCCAGCGGCGTATCGATGCCGACCTCGCGGTTCTGCTCGATGTTCACGGGCGACATGGGCTTGCGCGTGCTCATGTTCAGCCCTTGGCCTTGTACTGGTCGCGCAGGTCGCGGATCTGGTCGTGGTTTCGCTGGGCGCCATCGGCCTGGCGCTGCACGACGGCGAGCACTTCGGCGGGCAGGTCGTTCTTCAGCGCCTTGCGGTAGCGCGCCACGGCCGAATCCTCGCCGCGTTCGCATTCCTCGAGCATCGACAGGGCGCTGTCCGCACCGAGCGTGCCCTTCACATGGACCCAGCCGCGGTGCAGCGCGCCGCTGACGCTGCCGCCCTTGTCGACTTCGCCGCCGAGCGAGCGGATCAGGGTCGCCAGCTCCTCGGCCGCCGTGGCGCACTGGACCGCGCGGTTCTCGAAGACCTGCTTGACCTGCGTGTCCTCCACTTCGTCGGCGCAGGCGCGGAATCCGTATTCGCCGTCGCGCGAGTTCTCGAGCAGGTCGTCGAGGATCGACAGGACTTCGTCATTGGTGATGGATGCGGTGGACATGGTGTGACTCCTGGGGGTTGATTGACTGATCGATACCTACGGTGGGGCTCGTGCCGAGGGCGGCGTGTAGGTGCCCGCCGCGCCAGCTCGTCGTGGCGCGCCGACGCTCGCGAGCATTCGGGCGCCGGGGCCGGCCCCACGAGAAAAAGCCCGCGGCAGCGGGCTCGGGGCGGGGAGTGCCGCGGGTCACGCCGTGGCCGTCTGTTCGGCCATCAGCTCTTCCTTGCGCGCGGCCAGCAGCTCGCGCATGGTCACGAGGTCCAGGCCCTTGGCCGCGCGGGCCTTGGGGAACATCTCGTTGCGCTCTTCCTTCACGTGGTGGTCGATGTACTCACCGAGCACCTTGACCTTGGCATCGAACATCTCGTCGATCTCCTCGGCGTCCTGGATCTGGGCGATCAGGTCCTTGGCGCTGGCGTGCTCCACCTCGGCTTCGTCGAGCAGGTCGGTTTCCTTCAGGGCCTCGCGCAACGCGGGGTAGAAGATCTCTTCCTCGATCTGGGTGTGCGCGGTCAGCTCGGCGCAGATCTGCTGGGCCAGCTGGCGCTTCTTTTCGGTCGCGCTCGCGGCCTTGGAGCCGGCGAGCTGGTCGTAGGCCGTGAAGAGCTTCTTCACGTTCTTGTGGTCGGTATCGAGCAGGCTGCAGGCATCGGGTTCGGCGCGTTTGGTGGTCATGGATCGCTCCTGTTGGGTGTCGTGGGAGTCATCACACTCGGGTCGGGCCCCGTCGCGGCGCGTAGGGTTTAGGCGCATCGCCACGCAGGAATGCCGCAAGCCGCGCGCGCGGGAGCCCCGGCCATCCACCCGCAGGCGCTCGGACGAGGCGCACAGCCGATGTGCGCCTACGACCGGGTGATGGCGTGCTTCCCAGAATCTGCCGCAGGGGGCCAGTTTCTTCTTCTCATTCGGGGAGGCAGCCATCCATGCCGCGAAAGACTTTCACCGAGCGCGAAACACGCGTGCTCGTCAGCATGAAGCTGCTGGCCTCGTTCTGGCAGCGGTGCCTGCCGGCCGAATCCACATCCAGCGACGAGATCGAGCACCTGCTCGGCCTGGACGCGGCGGGCCTCGTGAAGGCACGCTTCGACCCGCCGACGCGCAAGCGCACGGGCGAGCTTTCGATCGCGCGCGCGGTCGTCCTGGAGGTGACGGCCGAAGGGCTTTCGGCGCTCGTGCGCGCTCGTCGGCAGCAGCCCTCGCTGCTCGAGGACATGCCGGTCAGGAAAGCACGCCGGGTCCGGCCGTCGGGTGCTGCCACCGACGAGGCGCCTGGTCAGCCAGGCCTCGCGGGGCCGGGGAAGATCTCGAACCCATGGTGAAAATCGATCCGACGCCCGATGCCGACATCGAGGCGCAGATCCTTCGGCTTCTCGATGCCCGTCGTCCGGGCGCGAGCATCTGTCCCTCCGAAGTGGCCCGGGCGCTGAAGGGCGACGACCACGGCTGGCGTGCGCTGATGCCGCGGGTGCGACAGGTGGCGCAGCGGCTCGCGCGGCACGGCCAGATCGAGGCGACCCGCGGTGGCGTCGTGGTCGATGCGATGAGCCCCGGCGGGCCCATCCGGCTGACGCTCAAGCGCGCCGCGCCACCGACCGATTGGCCCGCCGGATGACCTGCGGCGGCTGCCCGTAGGCCCGCAGGAACGCCCGGCGCATGCGGTCGGGATCGCCGAAGCCGGTGTCGCGCGCCACGGTCTCGATCGGCAGCAGCTGCGACTCGATCATCAGCCGCGCCGTCTCGGTGCGCAGCCGCTCGACCGCCTTGGCGGGCGTCTGCCCGGTCTCCTCCCTGAACACGCGGCCGAACTGGCGCGGGCTGAGGCTCGCGGCCTCGGCGAGCTCCTCGAGCGAGAGCTCGTTCGTCAGGTGGCTCCTGGCATAGCTGAGTGCCTTCTGGATGCGATCGGTGCGCGGGCGCAGCTCGAGCAGCGCGGAATGCTGCGACTGGCCGCCGGTGCGACGGTGGTACACGACCATGCGCTTCGCCACCAGCTTGGCGACCTCGGGGCCGCAATCCTCCTCGACCAGGGCCAGGCCGAGGTCGATGCAGGCGGTGGCGCCGGCCGAGGTCCAGACGCTGCCGTCCTGCACGAAGATGCTGTCCTCCTCGAGCAGCACCTCCGGGTGATGGCGCCGCATCTTGACCACATGGGCCCAGTGCGTGGTCGCGCGCCTGCCGTCGAGCAGCCCGGCCTGCGCGAGGTTGAAGGCGCCGGTGCAGGCCGCGCCCATGCGCCGCGCGCGGCGCGCCGACTTGCGCAGGAAGGCCAGCATGGCGGGCGAGCCCTCGGTCACCACGGTATCGCCGACCACCAGCACGGTGTCGTAGCGCGCGTTGCCGAACGGCACCGTGCCGACCTCCACGCCGCACGAGGAGCGGACGGGCCCGCCGTGCTCGGACAGCAGGGTGTGGACATACAGCGGCTCGGCCAGCGACATGTTGGCGTACTCGAACACCGAGACCACCGCCAGGGTGAGCAGCTGAAAACCGGGATAGATCACCACGCCGACACGAATCATCCGACACCTCGCTGCTGATGGAGCATTGCCGCGCCGATGGCGCAAAAAGACGGAAACCTGACCTTAACGCCATCGCAGTTTATGACGAAGATCGATGCCTGTCACCCCGCGAGGGGCCCACTCCAGGAGCACGCATTGACTTCCAACCACCTCGCCACGGCCAGAAACACGGCCGCGCATTTCCGCCAGCTTCACCATGCCGCCACGCCGCTGCTGCTGCCCAATGCCTGGGACGCGGTCTCGGCCCGGCTGTTCGAGAGCGCCGGTGCCACGGCCATCGCAACCACCAGCGCGGGACTCGCCTGGTCGCTGGGCCATGCGGACGGCCGGGCGCTGCCGGTCGACGAAGCCGTGGGCGCGGTCGCCCGCATCGCGCGGGTGCTCACGGTGCCGCTGTCGGTCGACATCGAGAACGGCTACTCGGACGACCCGAAGGCCGTCGTCGAGCTCGTGCGGCGCCTGCTCGACCTCGGGGTGACCGGCATCAACATCGAGGACGGGCGCGACGCGCCGGAGCTCCTGGCGGCCAAGATCGAGGCGATCGGAACCTTCCTGCGCCGGACGAACGCCGACCTGTTCGTGAACGCGCGCACCGACGTCTTCCTCGCGGGGCTCGCCGAGCCTCCGGAGCGCGTGGAGGAAAGCATCCGGCGCGCGGCGCTGTACTCCGCGGCGGGCGCCGACAGCCTGTTCGTGCCGGGCCTGCGCGAGCCGACGGAGATCGAGGACGTCGCCCTCGCCACGCGGCTGCCGCTGAACCTCATGGCCTGGGGCGGCCTGCCCGGTGCGGCGGCGCTCTACAAGCTCGGCGTGCGGCGGCTCAGCGCGGGCTCCGCGATCCCGCAGCTGGTGTGGGGGCAGGCCGAGCGCGCCGCCAGGGACTTCCTCGAGACCGGGCATTCCGATCCGCTGTCGGCCGGCGCCAAGCCCTTCGCCGAAGTGCAGCGGCTCTTCGTTGCATCGCGCTGAGGGAAAAGCCATGGACAAGCGACTGCTGGTACTGGCCCTCGGGATGTTCGCGCTCGGCACGGACACCTTCGTGATGGCCGGCATCCTGCCGCAGCTGGCGCACAGCTTCGACGTCGACATCGCGGTGGCCGGCCAATTGACGACGCTCTATGCGATCGCCTATGCGCTGCTGGCGCCGACCATCGCCGCCGTCGCGGGCAACGTGCCGCGCAAGCAGCTGATGCTGGCGGGGCTGGGCATCTTCGTGCTCGCGAACCTGGCGACCGCGCTCGCGCCCAGCTTCGCGGTCGCGCTGGCATCGCGCGTGTTCGCCGGACTGGGCGCGGCCATGTACTCGCCGACCGCGACCGGGACGGGCGCGAGCATCGTCGAACCGAACCGCCGCGGCCAGGCGATCGCCGTGATCGTCGCGGGCCTGACGGCGGCCACGGCGCTGGGCTCGCCGATCGGCACGGTGCTCGGCGGACTCGGCGACTGGCGCTGGACGATGTACTTCGTCTCGGCCGTGGGGCTTGCGGCGGGGCTGGGCATCCTGGTGCTGCTCGAGCGGGTGCCGCTGGCGCCGAGGATCGGCCTCATGGCGCGGCTGGCGCCGCTGAAGGATTCGCGCATCGGCTGGACCCTGCTGACCACCTACCTGGGCATGGCGGGCAATTTCCTGGTCTACGTCTACTTCTCGGTGGTGTTCGATCGCGTGCTGTCCAATGCCCTCGTGTTCGGCGCGCTGCTGGTGGTCTGGGGCGCGAGCGGCACGCTCACCAACATCGCGCTGGCGCGCGTGCTCGACAGGACCAGTCCGACGAAGGTCATGTTCGTGGTGCTGCTGGCGCAGGCGGTGGACATGGCCTTCCTGCCCTGGACCAGCGCCTCGCTATGGCCCGCCGTCGTGGCCGTTGCGATCTGGGGGGCGACAGGGTGGGGCATCCAGGGGCCGCAGCAGTATCGGCTGGTCAATATCGCGCCGCCCATCGCGCCGGTGCTGCTCGGCCTCAATACCGCGGCGACCTACCTCGGTGTGACGACCGCCGGCATCCTCGGTGCCGTGGGCATCCATCTGCTCGGCGCCCACTGGCTGAGCCTGCTGAGCGTGGCGGTCTTCATGCTCGCGATCTTCACCTCGCACATGGCCGGCCGCCGGATCGCCGGCCACCGTGCGCGGGAGGCTTCGGGCGTCGTGCTGCCGGCGCGCTCATGAGGACGAGCGCGTCGCGGGGGCGGCCGGCTGCCGCTTGCCGCGGGCCGATCTGGCCGCCTCGCTGCGCGCCAGCCACAGGCCGCTCGCGACGATCAGCGCGCCGCCGCCCAGGGTCCAGGCATCGGGCACGGCCTGCCAGAACAGCCAGTCGAGCAGCAATGCCCAGGCCAGCGCGCTGTATTCGAAGGGCGCGATGGCGGCGGCCTGGCCATGGCGGAAGGCCTCGGCGATCGCCAGTTGCCCGAGGAAGCCGCTGAGGGCCAGGCCCGCGAGCATCCACGCGTGCTCGGCACGGATCGGCACCCATTGCGGCGCCGCCAGCAGGCTGCCGCCCACCGCCATGCCGGCCGTGGTCCAGAACACCAGCGCGGCGCTCGGTTCGGTGCGGCTGATGAGCCGGCCCAGCATGTTCGACAGCGCATAGCAGACCGCGGCGACCAGGATCGCGATCGCGCCCATCGAGAGGAAGGCGCCTTGCTCGGGCCGCAGCGCGATCACCACGCCCGCGAAGCCCAGCCCGATGGCGACCCAGTGCCGCGCGTGGATCGATTCGCCGAGCATCGGCACGGCGATCAGCACCATCAGCAGCGGCGCGATGAAGGTCAGCGTGTAGGCCTCGGCCAGACCCAGCGTCTTGAGGCCATGGACGAAGAGCATGAGCATCGCCATGTTCAGCGCGGCGCGCAGCAGGTGCAGGCGCCAGCGCAACCGGCGGTTGAAGACCCCGGCCGCCTCGCGGCGCCACGCGACGTAGAGGCAGACCAGGGGCAGCGCCGTCAGGCCGCGCAGCGCCATCACCTGCGCCGGCGGATAGTGGCCGGCCAGGGTCTTGAGCAGCGCGTCCATGCAGCCGAAGAAGGCGCAGGCCAGCAGCATCGCGGCGATGCCGCGCAGGGTTCCGGTCGATTGCATCGGGTGGGTCGTCTCGCGACGGGGCGGGTGCTTGCCGCCGTCGGGCTTTGCGGATGTTTGGCGCATTCTGCCTGCGCGGCGAAATCCTACCCATGGTTTCGACCGCTGCCCACGGGCCGCGCGAGGCGGGTGCGTAGCCTCTTCTCTTTGTCGCAAAGGAAGCTCCGCATGGCCCACAAGAAAGTCGCCGACCTCGTCATCGAAACCCTGCAGAAGGCCGGCGCCAGACGTTGCTACGGGATCGTCGGCGACACGCTGAACCACGTGACCGACGCGATCCGCCGCAGCGAGATCGAATGGGTGCATGTGCGCCACGAGGAAGCGGCCGCCTTCGCCGCCGGCGCGGAGTCGTACCTGACGGGCGAGCTGAGCCTGTGCGCGGGCTCATGCGGGCCGGGCGGACTGCACTTCATCAACGGCGTCTTCGAGTCGAACCGCAACCGCGCGCCGGTGGTGCTGATCGCGAGCCAGATCGTGACGGCCGAGCTGGGCATGGAGTTTCCGCAGGAGGTGGACTTCAAGTCGCTGTATGCGGGCTGCAGCGTCTTCTGCGAACAGGTGGAGTCGGCCGAGCAGGCGCAGCGCGTGGTGGCGCTGGCCGCGCAGGCGGCGTTGTCGCGCCGCGGCGTGGCGGTCGTCATCCTGCCGAGCGACATCGCGCAGACCGAGGTGAAGGAGGGGCTCGGCTTCTCGGTGCACCGCGCCGCGCCCGTGATCCGGCCCAACGATGCCGAGCTCGCGCGGCTGGCGGCGCTGCTGGGCCAGGGAAAGAAGATCGCGATCTATGCCGGCCATGGCTGCGAGGGCGCGCACGAGATGCTGCTGGCGCTGGGCCAGTGCCTGAAGGCGCCGATCGCCCACACCTCGCGCGCCAAGGATTTCGTGGAGTACGACAACCCCTTCAACATGGGCATGACCGGCATCTTCGGCGTGGAGTCGGGCTACCGCGCGCTGCAGGAGTGCGACACGCTGCTGCTGCTGGGCGCCGACTTCGCCTGGAGCCAGTTCTATCCGGCCAAGGCGACCATCCTGCAGATCGACGTCGACGGCAGCCATCTCGGGCGGCGCCATCCGGTGGCGCTGGGGCTGGTGGGCGACATCGCGCACACGATCGAGGCGCTGATCCCCCTGCTCGAGGAACGTGCCGACCGAAGCTTTCTCGACGACTGCCTGCGCCATCGCAAGGCCTCGCTGGAGACGCTGCGCCGCGACGAGCGGCCCGGCAAGGCGGGGCTGATCCATCCGCAGCACCTCACGCGCGTGATCGACGAACTGGCGGCCGACGACGCCGTCTTCACCGCCGATGGCGGCAGCCCGATGGTGTGGTCGCTGCGCCACCTCACGATGAACGGCCGCCGCCGCACGCTCGTGAGCCTGCTGCACGGCACCATGGCCAACGCCATGCCGCAGGCGCTGGGCGCGCAGAAGGCCTTTCCCGGGCGGCAGGTGATCTCGCTGTCGGGCGATGGCGGCATCGCGATGCTGCTGGGCGACCTGATGACGGCCGTGCAGGAGAAGCTGCCGATCAAGGTGGTGGTCTACAACAACGCGAGCCTGAATTTCGTGGAGCTCGAGCAGAAGGTCGAAGGGCTGCTCGACAACTACACCGACCTGCTGAACCCCGACTTCGCGCGGCTAGCGGAAGTGATCGGCTTCTACGGACAGAAGGTGGAGCGCGCCGAGCAGCTGCCCGATGCCGTGCGCGCCTTCCTCGCCCATCCCGGGCCGGCGCTGCTCGACGTGAAGGTCAACCGCACGGAGCTGGTGATGCCGCCGAAGGTGGAGTTCAGCCAGGTCGCGGGCACGATGCTGTACTCCGCCAAGGCGGTGCTCGGCGGACGATCGTCGGACGTGGTGGACCTGATCAAGGACAACTTCACCGAATGACGCCGAGCCTGTCCATGCTGCACGGCAACGTTCTTCTGTCCCATGGCGAGACGCTGCTGCGTCTCTTCGTCGCCGCCGCGCTCGGCAGCCTGGTCGGCCTGGAGCGCGAGCGGCTGCTGTGGGCCGCGGGCATCCGCACGCACATGCTGGTGAGCGTGGGCGCCTGCCTCTTCATGCTGGTGTCGGCCTACGGCTTCGCGGACAGCCTGCGCGGCGAGCACGTGGTGCTCGACCCGTCGCGCGCGGCCGCGCAGGTGGTGTCGGGCATCGGCTTCCTCGGCGCCGGCGCGATCCTCGCGCGCGGGGAGATCGTGCGCGGGCTCACGACCGCCGCGAGCATCTGGACCGTGGCCGCGATCGGGCTCGCGGTCGGCGGCGGGCTGTACTTTCCGGCGGCCGCCTCGACCGTGATCATCCTGGTGATCCTCGCGGGCATCAAGCCGCTCGAAGAGGCCTACCGCGCGCGCAGCCAGAGCTGCCGGCTGCGCGTGGTCGCGACGCACGGCGCGGTGAGCCCGGAGTCGCTCGAGCAGGGCCTCGACCTGCAGCCCGCGCGGCTGCGGCGCTTCCTGGTCGCGGTGCGGTCGGGCGGGGCGCTCGACGACATCACGGTGCAGCTGGTGCGCGTGTCCTCGGCCGACATCGGCAATTTCGTGCGACGGCTCGAGGCGCTGGAAGGCGTGCAGTCGGTCGAGGTCGTGACGCGCGGCGGCGGGCACGGGGCCGAGGCCAGCTGAGGCCGTGGCGTGGGCTCAAGCCGCCGGCTGCGCGGCGAGTTCGTAGCTGCGCAACGACGGATCGAGCGAGAGCGCGCGCCGCGCCGCCTGCGCCCGCGTGGCATCGAGTTCGACCAGCAGGCGGATCTCTCCCGCCACGCTGGTCGCGATCGGCACGCCGTCGCAATACAGCACGCGCGAGCCCGCGACGCGCGGCACCTTCGGGCCGTTCACGACGGTGCCCAGCAGATTGGCGGGATCGCTGGCCGCGAGCGCGATCAGCGCGCCGTCGCCCGGCTCGCGGCGCACGCGCCGCATCGATGCCACCGCCTCGGGCAAGGCGAACTGCTCGCCCGACACGCCGGCGATGAAGCGGCCGCCACGGATCTCGCCGCGTGCCTCGAGCCGGCGGCACACGCGCACCAGCTCGCGCCAGGGCGGCAGCCACGCGGCCTCGCGCTCGAGCAGCCGCCAGCAGACGACGCCATAGCGGCGCAGCAGCACGTGCACCACCTGCTCGATCGCCTCGGCGGAGCCGGCGGCCAGCGCGTCGGCGGCGGCGGGCGGCCGCACCAGGGTCCAGCGCCCGGCGTCCTCGATGCTGAAGAGGGGCGCGCGCCGCCGGCGCCGCAGGTCGGCCGAGGCGCGCTTGGCGGCCGGCACCAGCAGGGCACGCAGGCCCGCGTAGCTGTCGCAGCGCGCGCGGCCCTTGGCGACCAGTTCGGTCAGCGCCTCCTCGATCTCGACCGGCAGCAGCCGGGTGCCGTGCGCGATCTCGTCGAAGAAGCAGGCGCCATGCTGGGCCAGGTGCGCGGCGACGCGTGAAGCGCGCGAGCCCAGGTTGTCGTCGTCGGCGGGCGCGGGCGCGAGCGTGGTCCACAGCGCCGAACTGCGGCGCGGCAGCAGCACCACCGGCGTGGCGCGCAGCGACAGGCTGCCCGCGCCCTTGCGCCCCTCGGTGGCCGTCGGCCGCAGCCGCGTCCACAGCACGCGCCCGGCGGTGCACAGGTCGTCGAGCCAGGCGCCCGCGTAGTCGCTCACGCGCGCGGGCAGCAGCTCGGCCTCCCACAGCGGCGCGGGTGCTTCATAGCCTTCGAGCTGCGAGAGGATGCCCGACAGCGCCTCCGGGCCGCTCACGCGCGAGCCCGCGCCGATGTGCTGCCATTCGAAGAGGAAGCGCACGAAGTCGCGCGGCTCGACCGGTTCGATCTCGCGGCGCAGCCGGCCAAGCGTGTAGCGGTGGACGCGTGCCAGCAGATGGCGCTCGCACCACTCGGGCTCGGTGCCGCCGGGCGTGAAGCGGCCCTGCAGCACGCTGCCTTCGGCCTGCAGCGCGAGCAGGGCGCCTTCGACATCCGCGGCCGGCAGGAACAGCGACTCGGCGAGCTGCGCGACCGTCACGGGGCCGAGCCCGCCCAGGCGCGAGCGCAGCAGTTCGCGCAGCGCGGTGTCGCGATCGGCGGGCTGCTCGGCGTCGTCGGGCGCGACGATGGCGGGCTGCATCGGCGCATCGGGCGCCACGGCGCGCAGCAGGCCCAGTCGCTCGGCCGTCACCCAGAGGCCGCGCGCTGCGCGCCCCTTGCCTTCGAAGATCAGGCGCGTCGCGCGGCCGGCCTTGGCCAGGGCCGCCAGCCATTTCTTCCAGTCCGCCTGCCGGGCCACCTCGTCGTCGTTGAGGGCGCCGAGCATGCCGAGTGCCTCGTGCATCTCGTCGGCACTGCGCGGTTGCGGCCAGGCCTCCTCGCGCACGCTCGCGATGGCCTGCGCGTCGAGCTGGCCGACGTCGTCGGCGCTCTGCGGATCGGTGTAGCGCCGGTTCTGCACGGCCTGCGTGCGGCGTTCTTCCAGCGGCGCGTCGTCGAGGAAGGCATAGGGCCGCGCGTTCAGCGCCTCGAGCGCGAGCGGCGAGGGCGCGGGCAGGTCGAGCGCCAGCACGCGCACCGCGCCGGCCTCCATGCGCCGCAGCAGCGCGAGCCAGCCGTCGGCGTCCATCGCGTCGTGCAGGCAGTCGTCGAGCGTCTGCGCGACCAGCGGATGCTCGGGGATCTCGCGCTCGCCGACGATGTTCTCCGCGCACGCGACCTGGTCGGGAAAGACGGCCGCGAGCAGGTCCTCGGAACGCATGCGCTGCAGCTGCGGCGCCACCTTGCGCCCGCCAGTGAAGCGCGGCAGCGCGAGCGCGGTGGTGGCGTTCCAGCGCCAGCGCACGCCGAACAGCGGCGCGTCGAGCAGCGCCTGCACCAGCACGTGCAGCGCCGAGGCCGAATGCAGGTAGCGCGCCACCTCGTCGAGCGGGAAGCTGTGGCTGGTCGACAGCGACAGCACGATCGCGTCCTCGGTCGCCGCGGCCTGCAGCTCGAAGTTGAAGGTGCGGCAGAAGCGCTTGCGCAGCGCCAGGCCCCAGGCGCGGTTGAGCCGGCTGCCGAAGGGCGCGTGGATCACCAGCTGCATGCCGCCCGAGGCATCGAAGAAGCGCTCCATCACGAGCGTGTGCTGCGTGGGCAGGTCACCGAGCACGGCGCGCGCCTGCGCGAGATGCGCGACGATCTGGCGCGCGGCCTCGTCGTCGAGGCCGACGGTCCGCGTCAGCAGCGCCATCGCCGCGTCGTGGCCGCCCGATGCGAGCGCCTGCGCCACCTCCTCGCGCAGCCGCGACACGCCGAACGACAGCTCGTCGCTGCGCCCCGGCGCCTCGCCGAGCCAGAACGGGATGTTGGGCGCCGCGCCCTGCGCGTCCTCCACCCGCACGCGGCCCGGCTCGATCTTGAGGATGCGGTAGCTGGTGTTGCCCAGCTGGAACACGTCGCCCGCGAGGCTCTCGACTGCGAAGTCCTCGTTGACGGAGCCGATCTTGTCGGCCTGCGGCTCCAGCACGACCGTGTAGTCGCCGGTCTCGGGGATGGTGCCGCCGGAGGTCAGCGCGGTCATGCGCGCGCCCTTGCGTTCGCGCAGCAGGTGGTGCACGGCATCGCGGTGCACATAGCCCGCGCGCTGGCCCTGCCGCGTGGCGAAGCCTTCGGACACCATGCGCACCACCTCCATGAAGCGCGCCTGCGACAGCTGCGCATAGGGCCAGGCGCGACGTACCAGGGCGAACAGCTGGTCCTCGTTCCATTCGCGGCAGGCGGTCTCGGCCACGATCTGCTGCGCCAGCACGTCCAGCGGCGCCGGCAGCACGCGCAGCGCGTCGAGCTCGCCGCGGCGGATGCAGTCGAGCAGGGCGGCGCATTCGACCAGCTCGTCGCGCGACTGCGCGAACAGCCGCGCCTTCGGCACGCCGCCCACCGCATGGCCCGAGCGCCCGGCGCGCTGCAGGAAGGTGGCGATGGCGCGCGGCGAGCCGAGCTGGCACACGAGGTCGACGTCGCCGATGTCCAGGCCCAGCTCGAGCGAGGCCGTGGCGACGAGCACCTTGAGCTCGCCGCGCTTGAGACGCTGCTCGGCGGCCAGCCGCGTCTCCTTCGACAGGCTGCCGTGGTGCGCGGCCACCGCCTCCTTGCCGAGGATGTCGCCCAGGTGCCGCGCCGCGCGCTCGGCCATGCGGCGCGTGTTGACGAACACCAGCGTGGTCTTGTGCAGCCACACGAGCTCGGCCACGCGCGCATAGACCTGCGTCCACTGGTCGCCCGACATCACCGCCTCGAGCGGCGTGGGCGGCAGCTCGAGCGCGAGGTCGCGCTGCTTGGCATAGCCGATGTCGACGATCTCGCAATCGGCCGTGCCGTCGGCGCGCAGCGCGCCCGCGCCGACCAGGAAGCGCGCCACCTCGTCGATGGGCTTCTGCGTGGCCGACAGGCCGATGCGCACCGGCCGTGCCGCGCACAGCGCCTGCAGGCGCTCGAGCGACAGCGCCAGGTGGCTGCCGCGCTTGCTCGCGGCGATGGCGTGGATCTCGTCGACGATCACGCTGCGCACCGTCGACAGCATCTTGCGGCCCGAGGCGGAGCCCAGCAGCACGTAGAGCGACTCGGGCGTGGTCACCAGCACATGCGGCGGCCGGCGCAGGCTCTGCTGGCGCTCGCGCTGCGGCGTGTCGCCGGTGCGCACGGCGGTGCGGATGTCGACCTCGGGCAGGCCCAGCGCCGCCAGCTCGGCGCGGATGCCGGCGAGCGGCGCATCGAGGTTCAGGCGGATGTCGTTGGACAGCGCCTTCAGCGGCGAGACGTAGACGACCGCGGTCTCGTCGGGCAGGCCGGCGGGCTCGAGGCCCCGGCGCACCAGATCGTCGAGCGCCGCGAGGAAGGCCGTGAGCGTCTTGCCCGAGCCCGTGGGCGCTGCCACCAGCGTGTCGCGCCCGGCGCGGATCGCCGGCCACGCCTGGGCCTGGGCCGAGGTGGGGCCGAGGAAGGTTCGCGAGAACCAGCGGGCGACGGAGGGGTGAAACGAGTGCAGGGCCACGGGAAGTGCAGGCTACGGCAGCGCTCGCGATGGCGCAACGCGGTGGGCCGTAGACCCTGCAGGTCGGGATGTTGCGGGGCAACTCAAGAGGGGGTTTCCGGCGGCCCCGCGCCATAGGCCTCGGCGATCAGCTGCGCGAGCGCGCGCGAGGCTTCGTTCATGTTGCGCTTGCTGCGATGGACCAGGCCGATGTCGCGATGGAAGGTGTCCTCCCCGAGGTCGATGACGCGGACCGCCGCGGGCCAGCGGCGGTTGCGCATCGTCTGCGGCACCAGTGACGCGCCCAGGCCGAGCGCGACCAGGCGGATCAGCGCATCGAGTTCGTCAGCCTCGCAGACGTCCTTCACGGCGATGTGTTCGCGCCGCAGGAACCGGTCCACCTGCCGGCCGGCCAGCGATGCGCGGTCGTAGCGGATGAAGGGGATCGTCATCAGCAGCTCGCGCCAGCCGATGTCCGGCGCGTCCCGCGGCACGACGAGCCGGAAGGGTTCCCGCGCCAGGGTGGTCCATCGGAGGTCGCTGTGCAGAGAGAAGGGCGGCCGGATGACGATCGCCATCTCGAGTTCGCCGGCGTCGACGAGATGGGCCAGGTCCATCGAGAGGCCCGGCACCAGCCGCGTGCGGACCTCCGGGAATTGCCGATGGAACCTGGCGATCGCTTCGGGCAGCAGATGCGATTGCGCGGAGGCGATCGAGCCGATGCTGAACCGGAACGAGGTCGTCGTCGCCTCATTGCCGGCACACAGGTCCGCATACATGCGGATCAACTGCTCGGCCTGGCCGACCATCTGGTGCCCGCGGTCGTTGAGGCGGGCGGTGCGGCCCGCGCGGTCGAAGAGGTCGTGGCCCACCTCGGCTTCGAGGCGCTGCATCTGGGCGCTGATGGCGGACTGGGTCAGCCCGATCTTGTCGCCGGCGGCCGAGAAGGTGCCCTCGCTCGCGACCGCCAGCAGGGTCTTCAGTTCTCGGATCATGGGTCAGCCTCCGTTCTCGGGTTTCATACAAAAATAATTTGTATGAACCAAGAATATTAATTGCTTTTTTTATTGCATCGGAGTGCCTATCGTTCGGGCCTGCTCAACCCCACAGAAGACCCCATGCTTGCCCTTCGCACCAACCCCGCGATGCTGTCGCCGTTCCATGTCGCTTTTCCCGTGCACGACCTCGCGCTCGCGCGCCGGTTCTATGGCGAGACCCTCGGCTGCCCCGAAGGCCGCAGTTCCCCGGACTGGATCGACTTCAATTTCTACGGCCACCAGATCGTGGCCCACCTCTCGCCCGAAGAGGCCGGTGTCGCGCAGAAGAACGACGTCGACGGCAAGGGCGTTCCGGTGCGCCACATGGGCATCGTGCTTCCTCGCGCCGATTGGGATGCGATGGCGCAGCGGCTGAAGGCGGCCGGCATCGCGTTCATCATCGAGCCCTACATCCGCTTCCAGGGCGAAGCGGGCGAACAGGCGACGATGTTCTTCCTCGATCCGTCGGGCAACGCGATCGAGATCAAGGCTTTCGCGAACATCGAGATGCTGTTCGCCAAGTAGGCGCGAAGGTCGCGCGCAAAGAAAAACGGGCCAGACGCCTGAACGTCTAACCCGTGTTCTAGAACCGAAATTCTGGTGCGGCTGGCAGGAATCGAACCCACGACCCCTTGGTTCGTAGCCAAGTACTCTATCCAGCTGAGCTACAGCCGCGAAGCCTGCGATTATAGCCCGGAAATCGGCGCCGACCCTGGCGGGCCGGCTATCGCGGATCTGCAGAAGCGATCGATGCTCCGATTCGTGAATCAGGAAGGCCTTGATACGCTGACCCTGTCAATACGCCGTGGCCGCTCGTCCGATCGAGTTAACATAACACTCATTGTGATTTTGAAGCGACGACAGCCATCCCGGCCACGGCCCGCCCAAGCTCAGCGGCGCCCCTCGGCAAACAACGCATCGAGCCGCTGCTCGAACGCGTGATAACCGATGCGTTCATAGAGCTCCTCGCGGGTCTGCATCGCATCGAGCACCGCGCGCTGGTGACCATCGCGGCGGATCGCGCCGTAAACCGCCTCGGCCGCCTTGTTCATCGCGCGGAAGGCGCTCAAGGGATAGAGCACCATCGCGACGCCGACGGAACGCAGTTCCTCGACCGAGAACAGCGGCGTCTGGCCGAACTCCGTGATGTTCGCGAGCACCGGCACGCCGGTGGCGTCGACGAAGCGCCGGTAGGTCGGCAGGTCCAGCGCGGCCTCGGCGAAGACCGCGTCGGCGCCGGCCTCGACGCAGGCCCGGGCGCGCTCGATCGCGGCCTCGACGCCCTCCATCGCGATCGCGTCGGTGCGCGCGATCACGAAGAAGGCGTCGTCGGTGCGCGCATCCACGGCCGCCTTCACGCGGTCGGCCATCTCGCGCACGCCGACGATCTCCTTGCCCGGCCGGTGGCCGCAGCGCTTGGCGCCGACCTGGTCCTCGATGTGGCAGGCGGCCGCGCCGGCCTTGACCAGGCTGCGCACGGTGCGCGCGATGTTGAAGGCACTGGGGCCGAAGCCGGTGTCGATGTCCACCAGCAGCGGCGTGTCGCACACGTCGGTGATGCGGCGCACGTCGACCAGCACGTCCTCGAGGCCGCTCATGCCGAGGTCCGGCAGGCCCAGCGAGCCCGCGGCGACGCCGCCGCCCGAGAGATAGATCGCGCGGTAGCCGGCGCGGCGCGCCAGCAGCGCATGGTTGGCGTTGATCGTGCCGACGATCTGCAGCGGCGATTCCTCGCGCAGCGCGGCGCGGAAACGCGCGCCGGGGCTGGTCTGGCCCGCGCTCATGCCGCGGCCCTCGCCACGGCATGCTGCGCCGCCAGGCGGCCGAAGATGCAGCCCTTGGCCAGCGAGGAGCCGCTCATGTAGGTCTCGCCATGGAAACCTCCCATCACCTCGCCCGTCGCATAGAGGCCCTCGATCGGCCGCTTGTAGACGTCGAGCACGCGCGCATCGACGTCGATGTGCAGGCCGCAGTAGGTCGAGGTCAGGCCGGTGGTGCAGGCCAGGCCGTAGAACGGCCCGGTCTCCACGCGCGTGGGCTTGCCGTAGCCGGTGCTCAGCGAGGTGCGGCCGAAGGCATCGGGCTCGGCGCCGTCGCAGGCGCGGTTGTAGGCGTCGACGGTCTCGCGCAGCGCGCCGGCATCGATGCCGAGTGCTGCCGCCAGCGCCTCGAGCGAATCGGCCTGCTTCACCAGGCCGGCATCGAGCGCGCCCTGGTAGTCGGCCACCGTGGGCAGCGGCGAGGACTGGTCCATCACGCGCTGGTCGAAGACCTGGAAGCCCAGCAGCTCGGGCTGTTCGAGGCAGCGGTCGCCGATGGTCTTGTACGACACCGATTCGTTCACGAAGCGGCGCCCTGCCCTGTTCACGATGATCGCGCCGCGGTACATGGCCGACACCAGCCGCGGCGCCACCTCCTCCTTGCCCGGCGCCGGCTCCGCCACGGGCGCGCCGAAGGTGCCCTTGACGTAGCCGAGGTCGATCAGGTCGGCGCCGAGCGCCCAGGCCATGCGCAGGCCGTCGCCGGTGTTGCCGTGGCCGCCCATGGGCCGTGCCTCGCGCAGGTGCGGCGCGAAGCGCTCGACCAGGTCGGGCGCGCGCGAGAAGCCGCCGGTGGCGATCACCACGCCGCCGCGTGCACCGATGCGCTCGCCGTTCTTCAGCACCACGCCGGTCACGCGGCGCGCATCGCCCTCGCCCTCGGTCAGCAGCCGCTCGACGTGGGCGCCGGCGCGGTACGTGACGCCGGCCGCGAGCGCCTGCGCATGCAGCGTCTCGAGCACCAGCACGGGGTCGATGCTGTGGTTGCGCGGCACCGACTGGCTGCCGCTCAACGAGACCTTGTCGAAGCGCAGGCCCATCGCCTGCAGCCATTCGTAGGTCTCGTACTGGCGCTCGGCGTACACATGCACCAGCGCCTTGTCGTTGCGGTGCTTGCCGGCCTCGAGCAGGTCCTGCTCGAGCAGCTGCGCGCTGTCGGGAATCTCGTTGCGCCGCTGCACCTCGGTGCCCGCGAACGCGAAGGCGCCGCCGCACATGCGGGTGCTGCCGCCGTACAGCGCGGTCTTCTCGAGCAGCAGCACCCTGGCGCCGCGCCGCGCCGCCTCGATGGCCGCGCAATGGCCGGCCATGCCGGCGCCGATCACGACCACGTCGTGCTGGTTCTCTTGCTGTGTCATTGCATTCCTCTCGTTTCCATGTCCTTGTCCATCCCGCTCAATGTCCGGCCACGGTCTTCACCAGCGCCGCCGGATCGCGCGGCATCGCATCGCCGCGCCAGGCCACGTGCCCGTCGGGCCGCACCAGCACATGGCGCTTCTGGTAGGCCGCGATCACTTCGGGCTCGCGCATCGCATGCTGGCGCACGGGCACGCCCGCCGCCTCGGCCGCGGCCAGCAGCGCGGCGGCCTCGCCGGTGTGGGCCGCATCGCTCATCAGCACGAAGCCGCGGCCGAACAGGTCGAGCGTCGAGCGTCCGTCCTCGAGCCAGGCATGCGGCGCGCGCGCACCGGGCCGCGTGCCGGGCCGGTAGTTCACGGCGTCGAGGAACTCGGCCTGGATCTGCTCGGGCGACTCGGGCTCGTCGTAGACGCACACGGGCGATCCGGTGTAGCGGTTGCCCAGGTGCATGTTCTTCGAGAACCACTCCTTGCGCAGCCCGTCGGACAGCGCCTGCCCCACCTGCGCGCGGGCGCGGTCGCCCGCCTCGCCGGCCTCGAAGACCTGCGCGGTGTGCGGCACCTGCTGCATCACCTCGAGGTTGCTGGTGGAGAAGCGCGTGATGCGGTGCGCGATCGGGCGGCGCTCGATGCCGTAGGACGCCAGCAGCGCCGGACCGCCCCAGCCCTCAAGGCAGGCCGAGAGCTTCCACGAGATGTCGACCGCGTCGCCGATGCCGGTGTTCATGCCGAGCCCGCCGGTCGGCGAGGTCAGGTGGCAGGCATCGCCCGCGATGAACACGCGATCGCGCCCGTAGGCGTCGGCCACCTGCTCGATGCGGGTCCAGCGCAGGATGCTGAGGATCTCGAGCTCGAACACGCGCCCCACCGCGCGGTGCGCGAAGGCCTTGAGCTCGTCGTCGCCGTAGACCTTGCGTTCATCGGCGGTGCCGATGATCGACATGCGCCACTGGTCCTTGCCGTTGATCGCGACGATGGTGGCCCACACGCCCTGCGCGCCGACGAACATGTAGCGATAGCCCGGCACCTTGTCGTGCAGCGCGTTGAAGCCGGCGCAGCGGAAGATCACGTTGGTGGTGTGCGTGAGCACGCCCTTGCCCTGCATGCCGATGCCCAGCCGCTCGCGCACGGTGCTGCGCCCGCCGTCGCAGCCGACCAGGTAGCGCGCGCGGTAGACGGTCCTGACGCCGGTGGCGGCATGCTCGGCGGTGGCGGTCACGCCCTCGGCGTCCTGCTCGAAGTCGAGCAGCCGCTGGCCGTAGCGCAGCGAGACGCCCGGGCGCGAGCGCGCGAACTTCTGCAGGATCGGGTCGAACATGTTCTGCGGGCAGCGCTCGCGCTTCTGCGGGCTCTCGGGCGGCGGCCGGTCGTCCTGCATCGCCGGCATCGGCTGGCGGCCCAGTTCGTAGCCGTCGAGCGTGGTCAGGTAGACGTTGTCCTGCGGATAGGCGCGGTTGTAGTCGCTGCCCTCCACGTCGCCCACGATGCCCCAGCGCCGGCAGAACTCCATGGTGCGCACGCCCACGCCGTCCATCTTGGCCTGCCGCACCACGCCGTCGCCCTGCTCGATCAGCACGCACGCATGGCCGCGCCAGCCCAGGTCGCCCGCGAGCGACAGCCCCACAGGACCGCCGCCCACCACGAGCACGTCCGTCTTCACTGCTTGTTGTTCCATTGCTTCCCAGTCTTGATGTTGCGCATCGCTCAAGCGCGCGCCGTTGCGCGCTCGCCCACGATGTGCTCAGCGGCGCGCAGGCCGGTGGTGGCGGCCTTCGCCAGGCCGCCCACGTAGCCGACGTCCTCGCCGCCCTCGAGGCCGCCGCTGGCTCCGCCGGCCGCATACAGCCCCGCGAAGGGCGCGCCCTGTTCGTCCATGGCGCGCGACCATTCGTCGATCGCGAGGCCGCCCATGGTGTAGGTGATGCCGGCGCACACCGGCACGCCGTAGAAGGGGCCGGTCGCGATCGGCAGCGCCTTGTAGCTCGCCAAGGTGCGCGGCGGCGCCAACTGCCCCGTCGTGCCCGCCGCCAGCGCGGCGTTGTGGGCCTCGACCGTGGCCGCGAGCGCCGCGCCGTCGATGCCGAGCTTGCCGGCCAGCGCCTCGATCGAATCGGCCCGCTCGATGGCGCCGCCGCACTTCTCCATGTGCGGATTGGGCGGCAGGAAGCGCGAGGTGCCCGGCCCGTCCCAGATCGGCTGGTCGAAGACCACGAAGGCCGACAGCGGATCCACCAGCGCCGCGATGCGGTTGGCCAGGTAGACGCCGCCGCGGCCCTCGTCGGCGATGCGCCGCCCGCCCGCGTCCACCACGATGGCGGCCGTGGCCACGTTGTCCATCCACGGCAGCGGCCACAGCCGGTCGTCGGTCATCGCGTTGCGGTTCATCACGTGGCCGTAGAAGCCGCGCAGGTCCGACAGCCGCGCCCCGGCCGCCTGCGCCATGCGCACGCCATCGCCCAGGCCCGAACGCGCATTGCGCTGCAGCAGCTTCGCGGGCTCGGGCGAGATGCTCTGGCGCAGCAGCGCCGGATCGCACTGGAAGCCGCCGTCGGCGATCACGACCGCATCGGCCTCGATCGCGAACGGGCCCTCCTGCGCCGCGCCCTTCACGCCGACGCAGCGTCCGTTCGCCACCAGCAGTTCCTGCGCCCGGTGCCCGCGCCTGAGCTCGCCGCCGTGGCGCGCCAGGGCCGCGCCCAGCGTGCGCAGCAGCACGTCGCCGCCGCGGCCGCGCCATTCCGAGCCCACGCGCTGCAGCGAAGGCGGCGACAGCACGAAGTTGTGATGCGGCTCCGAACCGCCCTTGATGAAACGGATGCCCTGCGACTGCAGCCACTTGACGGCACGGCGCGCATCGGTCGCGATGGCGCGCGCGAGGCCCGCGTGCGCGGCGCCGTGCGTCGCGTCGAGGATGATCCGCTCGAGCCGGCCGGCCTCGGTCTGGATGTCGTTGAGGCAGACGTGGAAGGCGCCGCCGGTCAGGCGCGAATTGCACAGGTACTCGGGATCGGCCGAGCGCTCGAGCACCACCACGCGCAGCCCGGCCTCGGCCGCGCGCACGCCGGCGGTCAGCCCCGCCAGGCCCGCGCCCACCACGCAGACGTCGAATGTCATCGTGCTCATCTCGGCATCAGCGTCTCGGCGACCAGCTCGATCACCTCGACCGCCACCTTCATGCCCATGTGCACCGCCGCCGCGAGCACCAGCGCGATCGCATACAGCTCGACGACGCCGGTGCGCCATGCCAGCCAGATGCCCAGCGCGGCGACGCCCGCGCTGGCCGCGCCGACGATGCGGCGCTTGTGCTTCAACACCGACCGGATCTGCGGAAACGGCACGGGCGCTTCCTGCTCCAGGGTCTGCTCCATCGGGATAACTCCTTGATTGTTGGAAAAAGGGCGAGGAACGGCGGGCGCATGGCCCAGCGTCCGCGTCAGGCCATGGTTTCGCCGCCGTTGATGTCGACCACCGTGCCGTTGACGAAGCTGGCGCCGTCGCTGGCGAGGTAGAGCACGGCCGAGGCGATCTCGCCGACCGTACCGAGCCGGCCGGCCGGAATCTTCTTCGCAGCCTCGGCGAGCACCTCCGGTGCCGAGGTCCGCGCCAGCGGCGTCTCGATCTGCCCGGGCGCGATGCAGTTGGCCGTGATGCCGAAGGGCGCGTAGTCGCCCGCGATCTTGCGCGTCATGCCGATCACCGCGGCCTTCGACGCCGAGTAGTGGGTGCCGGCGCGCGGCGAATAGGTGCGGCCCGCGCGCGAGGCGATGTTGACGATCCGGCCCCACCCCTTGCGCTTCATCGCCGGCAGCATCTTCTGGCACAGCAAAAAAGGCGCGGTGGTGTTGACGCGGAAGACGAACTCCCAGTCCGCCAGCGCGATGGCCTCGAACTGCGCGATGCGGCCATCGACCTTGGGATGCACGCCCGCGTTGTTGACCAGGATGTCGACGCCGTCGCACAGCGCCAGCACCTGGTCGCCGACGCGATCGAGCGCCGCCAGGTCGGAAAGATCGGCGACGACGGCCTCGGCCTGCGCGCCCGCGGCGGCGAGCTCGGCGGCCGCCTCGCGCACCTGCTCGCTGCGATCGAGCAGGATCACGCGGATGCCGGCCTCGGCCAGCAGCCGCGCGCTCTCGCGGCCGATGCCGCTGGCCGCGCCAGTCACCAGGGCGGTTCGTGTAGAGGTCATGTTCATTGCTCCTTGTTCGTTGAATTCGCGGGGGCCGCCTCGAAGCAGGCCGCCGGCACGCAGACGGCGCCGACCATCAGCCGGCGCGCGCTGCGCGACAGCGATACGCGCCGGATCCGCCAGTGCCCCTCGGGTGCCCGTTCGGCCTGCGCGCCGACCTCGATCGCGCCCGAGGCATGGCCGAAGCGCACGCTGCCATCGGCCTTCGCCGGCGCGATGCGCGAGACGACGGTGCCAGGCACCGCCGCGGCCGCGGCGATCGCCACCGCGCCGGTGCCGGTCATCGCGTGATGCAGCTTGCCCATCGACAGGATGCGGGCCACGAGATCGATCTCATGCGCCGCCACGCGGCGTCCGCCGGCCACGCGATGGTCCACCGGCGGCGCGACCCAGGCGAGCTTGGGCGTCGCGGGGCGCGATTCGGTGGCCTTCTGGGCCGTGCGCGCCAGCCCCATTCGCACCGCCGCATGCGCGCGCAGTTGTTCCAGCCGGGCGAGCAGTTCGGTGTTCGCATTGATCTCGCCCTGCGATTCGGTGCCGCTGAGCCCGAGGTCGGCGGCCGCGACGAACACGGTCGGGTTGCCCGCATCGACCAGGCTGGCCTCGACGCTCGCGGCGCCGGGCACTTCGAGGATGTCGATGGCCCGGCCGGTGGGGAATAGAGCGCCGCCACCGCCCTCCTCTCCTCCCGCCGGGTCGAGGAAGTCCAGCCGTATCGCCGCGCCCGAAAAGCTCAGGCCATCGAGTTCGAAATCGCCCTCCTCGACCACCTGGCCGTCGCGCATCGGTACCTGCGCGACGATGCGCTTGCCGATGTTGGCCTGCCAGATCCTCACCGTGGCCATGCCATCGCGCGGCGCATCCACCAGGCCACACGCGATCGCGAAGGGACCGACCGCGGCGCTCAGGTTGCCGCAGTTGCCGCTCCAGTCGATCACCGGCGCCTCGATGGCGACGGCGCCGAACAGGTAGTCGACATCGCAGTCGGGCCGGCTCGCGGGGCCCACCAGCACCACCTTGCTGGTGCTCGAGGTCGCGCCGCCCAGGCCGTCGATCTGCTTGCCGTAGCGGTCGGGGCTGCCGATCGCGCGCAGCAGCACCCGGTCGCGCAGCGCGGCATCGCTGGCCATGCCTTGCGGCAGCGCGCGCGTGTCGAAGAACAGGCCCTTGCTGGTGCCGCCGCGCATCCAGGTCGCCGCGATCTCGCGCTGTCCCGTCATGCGGTGTGCTCCGGCGCGCGCTGCGCCAGCGCGGCCGGCACCCGGTAGGTGCGCACCGCCGTGCCCGCCAGCAACGCCGCGCGCTCGTCGCTCGACAACGGCGCGGCCAGCCGCTTGAAGGTGTTCCACATCGTGCGGTAGCTGCACAGGGACTTGTCGACCGGGAAGTTGCTCTCGCACATCGCGCGCGCCGGGCCGAAGGCCTCGAGGCAGACCTCGAAGGACGGCCGCCAGGCCTCGGCCAGTTCCGCCGACGTGGGCGGCAGGTCGCGGTCGTGGAAGCCGAAGCCGCCCAGCCGCATGCCGAGGCCGCCGATCTTGATCGAGACCTGGGGCCGCTTCGCGAGCTCGCGGATGCCGGCCGCCCACTGCGCGAAGGTGGCCGCGGGATCGGCCGCGTAGGGGCCGAGGCCCGCGCGTCCACCCATGTGGTTGAGCACCACGCGGACCTCGGG
This sequence comes from Variovorax paradoxus, assembly GCA_016806145.1. Taxonomy (NCBI): domain Bacteria; kingdom Pseudomonadati; phylum Pseudomonadota; class Betaproteobacteria; order Burkholderiales; family Comamonadaceae; genus Variovorax; species Variovorax paradoxus. The sequence goes on along the minus strand of CP063167.1, from coordinate 2,239,465 downwards.
ATGCGCGTCGACCAGGTCGATGAGTTCGGCCAGCTGCGGGTGGTAGACCCAGGCATCGAACACCAGGTCGAGCGGCGCGAGCTGCGCGAAGCCGGCGCGGAAGCCCTTGTCCATCAACAGCCCTCGCGGCGGCGGCCGCACCAGGGTGCTGACCTCGGGACTCGCGTCCCAGGCTGCCATGTGGCGGATGCCGCGAAAGCGATCGGGCGCGCGTGCGACGCAGGCCTCGAGCAGCTCGCGCGCGGAGGCGCCCTCGCTCAGGTCGACCTTGCCCACGATGGCCGCGCACACGCGCACCGGTCCGTAGACGCCGCTCGCGCTCATCGCGCCGATGCCGTTGGTGAACTCCACCTGGCCCAGGCAGGCCAGGCGCGGGTCGCCGTCGGCGCGGTACATCGAGGTGCATTCGACGAAGCCGGTGCCGCGCACGTGGTGGCCGCTCGCATGGATGTCGGCCAGGATCTCGGGCAGCAGGTACAGGCTGTGCGGGCGCCGGTCCCACAGGTGGTGGTGCGGATCGAAGATCGGCAGCTCGGGTTCGAGCACGGGCTCGCTGCGCAGGGCCAGCCATTCCTCGTCGACGAAATGGTGCGGCGCGGCGCCGCGCAGGGGTTTGGCGTGATGAGCGGTCGACATGGCGTTTTCCTTTTTTTGGGGCGACGCGGCGCTCAGGCCATGAAGGTGCCGCCGTTGACGTCGATCACGGCGCCCGTCAGGTAGCCCGAGTGCTCCGAGGCCAGGAAGGCGGCGACGTGGCCGATCTCCTCGGGCGTGCCGATGCGGCCGACGGGAATCGCGCCCACCAGCCGCGCGCGCTGCGCCTCGTCGCCCTGCTGCGTCATCGGCGACTCGATGCGCCCGGGCGCGATGCAGTTGACCGTGATGCCGTCGGCCGCCACCTCGGCGGCCAGCACGCGGCTCATGCCGATCATTCCGGCCTTGGAGGCCGCGTAGTGCACGCCGGCCGTGCCGACCAGCGTGCGGCCCGCGCGCGAGGACATGTTGACGATGCGGCCCCAGCCGTTGCGCCGCATCGCGGGAATGGCCTCGCGGCTGAACACGAAGGCGCTCGTGAGATTGACGTCGAGCACCTCCTTCCACTGCGCGGTGCTCATGGCCGTGACGCCGGTGCGCTCGCCGTCGGTCTTCGGATGGATGCCGGCGTTGTTGACCAGCACGTCGAGCCGGCCGAAGCGCTCGAGCGCCGAGGCCACGAGCGCGCGCACGCCGTCCTCGTCGGTGACGTCGAGCACCGCCGCCTCGATTCGCAGGTCCCGCGCGGCATGGGCGGCGACTGCCTCCGCGACCTTGGGCGAGCGGTCGATGGCGATCACGTGCAGGCCGGCTTGCGCCAGCGCCACGGCCACGCCGAGGCCGAGGCCGCCGCCCGCGCCGGTGACGGCGGCCACGCGCACGAGCGCGGCGCCGGGCGCGGATGGATCGATGGATGTCTGTGGGGTCATGGAATCCGGTGTCCTCGAAGAATGGAATGGGTTCGTGCGCGGCGCGCTCTACATGCCCATGAAGGCGGCGCGCACCTCCTCGCTCGCGCGCAGCGCCTGGGCCGGGGCCTCGGTGACGACGCGCCCGCCCTGCAGCACGTAGCCGCGGTCGGCCGTCGACAGCGCCATCTCGGCGTTCTGCTCGGCCAGCAGCACGGCGATGCCGCCGCGCGCGAAATGCCGGATCGCGGCGGCCAGCTCGCGTACCACGATCGGCGCGAGGCCGAGCGTGGGCTCGTCGAGCATCAGCAGGCGCGGGCCGGCCATCACGGCGCGCGCGATCGCCAGCATCTGCTGCTCGCCGCCCGAGAGGCTGCCGGCCGCCTGGGCCTCGCGCTCGCGCAGCCGCGGGAAGCGCTGGTACATGGCTTCGCGGCGCGCCGCGCGCTCGCCGCCGTCCTTGCCCAGGTAGCCGAGGTCGATGTTCTCGCGCACCGTGAGCTGCGGGAACACGTGGCGCCCCTCGGGCGACAGCGAGATGCCCGCGAGCAGCCGCTCGCGCGTGTCGGAGCGCTCCAGCGCCCGCCCGTCGATGGCCACCTTGCGCGCCGTGTGCGGCGTGAGCGCCATCACGGCCTTGAGGATGGACGACTTGCCCGCGCCGTTGGCGCCGATCAGCGCCACCACCTCGCCCGGCGCGATGCGCAGCGAGACGTCGTGCACCGCCGTGACGGCGCCGTAGCGCACCTGCAATCCCTCGATGGAGAAGCTCATGCCGGCACCTCCTCGGTCGCGGTTTGCGCGGCGGCCGGCTCGGCGGGCGTGCCCAGGTAGGCGCGCAGCACCTCGGGATGCACGGCGATGGCGGCCGGCGTGCCCTCGGCGATCTTGCGGCCCTGCTGCAGCACCACCATGCGGTCGCAGATCGACATCAGCAGCGGCAGGTTGTGGTCGATGATCGCGATCGTGCAGCCGTCGGCGCGCACCCGCTGCAGCACGGCCGCCAGCCGCATGCCCTCGGTGTGGTTGAGCCCGGCGGCGGGCTCGTCCAGCAGCAGCACGCGCGGCCGCGTGGCCAGCGCCACCGCCACGCCGAGCAGCTTCTGCTCGCCGTACGGCAGGGTGCCGGCCACGGCATCGGCGCGGTCGGCCAGGCCGACCGCCGCGAGGCAGCGCGCCGCGTTCTCGCGTCGCTCGCGCTCGCGCGCCTCGAAGGCCGGCGTGCGCACCAGGCCCGCCCAGGGCCGTTCGCGATGCAGCAGGTAGCTGGCGAACAGCACGTTGTCGAACGCGCTCAGCGACGCGCAGTGCGCGGTCTGCTGGAAGGTGCGCACCAGCCCGCGCCGCGCGACCCGGTTCGGCGCACCGGCATCGATGGCCTCGCCGGCCAGCCGGATCTCGCCCGTGCTGGTCGCCATGAAGCCGCCGAGCATCGACAGCAGCGTGGTCTTGCCCGCGCCGTTGGGTCCGATGATGCCGAGCAGCTCGCCGCTGGCGATCTGCATGTCGACGCCGTCGACCGCGATCAGGCCACCGAAGCGCCGGCCGACGCCGCGGACGGTGACGATGGGCGCGCCGACCGCGGGGGCCACGGAGCGCGCCTCGCTCGCCTCCACCACCGCCACCGCGGGCAACGCCGCGGCGACCGTGGCCGCCCCGCCGGAAGTCGCCGGCCTGCGCCAGCGCGGCAGCAGCGACACGAAGCCCTCGGGCAGCAGCCGCACCACCACCAGCAGCAGCAGCGCGAACAGGCCGAGCCGGTACTCGTCGATGGCGCGCAGCATCTCGGGCAGCACGCCGAAGGCGATGCCGCCGATCACGGGCCCGATCAGCGTGGCCTTGCCGCCGAGGATCACCGCCAGCAGGCCCGCCGCCGAGTGCTGCACGCCGAACAGGTCGGGCGAGAGCACCAGCGCCTTGGGCACCAGCAGGCCGCCGGCCAGCGAGGCCAGCGCGCCCGACAGCGCGATGTTGATGACGCGCGCGCGCAGCGTCGGGATGCCGACCGATTCGGCCAGCGCGGGCGCCTCGCGCACGAAGGTCCAGGCGCGCCCGAGCGGCCCCGCGCGCAGCCGGGCCAGCAGCAGCAGCGCCAGGCCCAGCGTCGCGAGCAGCACGAACAGGTAGCCCTGCTGGCCGCTCCAGCCCAGGCGCTCGGTCCAGGCCATGGGCTGGACCATGACCATGATGCCCAGCGGCCCGCGCGTCACGTCCATCCAGTTGGTGGCCACCAGCCGCAGCATCTCGGCCAGCGTGAGAGTGGCGATCGCGAAGTAGGCGCCGCCCAGCCGCACCGAGGCCAGGCCGACCAGCGCGCCGAGCGCCGCGCCGGGCAGCAGCGCCAGCGGCACCGCGCTCCAGTAGTCGAGCCCGCCGCGCGTGACCAGCAGGCCGACCGCGTAGGCTCCCACGCCGAGGAAGGCCGCGTGGCCGAAGCTCACGTAGCCGAGCTGCCCGAAGGTCAGCCCCACCGCGAGCGAGAACAGCGCGAGCACCACCGCGTAGCTCAGCACGTCGGCCACGTAGGGCGCGGTCGCGAGGCCGGCGATGGCGGCGCTGGCGAGCGCCACGCCGGCGAGCAGCACCGGCAGCCGAGTGAGGAGCGCCTTCATGCCGCGCGCCCCATCAGGCCGTGCGGCCGCCACAGCAGCGTGACCAGCATCAGCGCGTAGATGGCCGCGGCGGCGAAGCCCTCGGACATGAACGCGCCCGCCAGCGCCTCGACCACGCCCAGCAGCACGCCGAACACCACGGCGCCCCGCACGCTGCCCAGCCCGCCCATCACCACCACCACGAAGGCCTTGATGATCACGGCATGGCCGATCTGCGGCGAATAGAGGATCACGGGCGCGAGCAGCGCGCCGCCGAGCCCCGCGATGGCGCTGGCCAGCACGAAGGTCAGGCTGTTGACGCGCTGCACGCGGATGCCCACCACGCGCGCGGCGAAGGCGCTCTGGGCCACGGCGCGCAGCTGCACGCCGAAGGCCGTGCGCCGCAGCAGGAACTCCATCGCCACCAGCACCACGACGCCCGCGCCGAGCACGAACACGCGCTGCCACGGCACCGCGACGCCGCCGGCCGTCCACACGCCCGGGATGCCCGGCACGTTCTCGGCCTGCGCGCCGAAGCTCACGAACACCGCCTCGAACACGATGATCGAGGCCGCGAAGGTCGCGAGCAGCACCTCGGACTTGTCGTGGCTGCGCGCCAGCAGCGGCGCCACGCAGACGCGGTCGAGCAGCGCGCCCAGCGCCACGCCCGCCAGCACCGCCAGCGGCAGCGTCGCCAGGTAGGGCAGGCCCCAGCGCGTGCCCAGCAGGGCCGCGAGCGCGCCGACCATGAACACCTCGCCGTGCGCGAAGTTGATCACGTGCAGCACGCCGAAGACCAGCGTCAGGCCGAGCGCGACGAAGGCGTAGCCCACGCCGTTCGACAGGCCGTTGGCCAGCAGCTGAAGGACGAATTCCGTCATCGGTGCCGTCCGCTCACTGCGACGCCGTCAGCTTGCCGCCCTTGGCGACGAAGTCGACGTAGTCGCGGGCCTGCGACTGGCCGCCGGCATCGAAGCGGATCTCGCCGCGCGGCGTGGTCCAGGCGTTCTTGTGCAGCGCCTGTGCCACCTTGGCCGTGTCGGTGCTGGTGCCGGCCGCGGCCATCGCCTTGGCGGTGAGCCACACCGATTCGAAGCCCAGCACCTCGACCTTCTCGGGCACGTGGCCATGCTTGGCCTGGAAGCGCTTGACGAATTCGTCGTTGAGCGGATTGCGCCGCGTCGAGACGTAGATGTCGGAACCGAAGGCGCCCTCGGCGGCGTCGCCCGCCAGCCGCAGGATCTGGTTGTTGAGCACGCCGGTGGCCGTGCACTTGCGCGCCTGCAGGCCCACGGTGCCCATCGCGCGCAATGCGTTGGCGGCCTGCTCGGGCTTGCCCGCCACGATGCACACGGTGTCCGCGCCGCTGGCCTTGACCTTGGTCATCAAGGTGCTGAAGTCGCTCTGGCTGAGCTCGAAGGTCTCGCCGGCCACGAACTTGTCGCCGAAGCGCTTTTTCGAGCCCTCGATGACGTAGCGGCCGTAGTCCGTGTTCTCCGCCACCACCGCGAGCTTCTGCGGCTTCACGCGCTCGAGCAGCTGGCGATCGAAGTACTCCGAATCGGCGTCGAGCGTGGTCGTGAGGCGGAACACCTTGTCGTAGCCGGACTTCGTGAGGTCGGGGTGCTTGGGCACCGCCGCCATGAACAGCACGTTGTTGGCGCGCGCGATCTGCAGCACCGCCAGCGCCACCGTGCTGCTGATCTCGCCGGCGATGAACTTCACGCGGTCCTGGTTGATGAGCCGCTGCGCCGCGGCCACGCCCTCGACGGGCTGGAAGTTGCTGTCGTAGACGATGAGCTGCACCTTGCGCCCGCCGAGAATGCCGCCCTGGTCGTTGATCATCTCGGCCGCGAGCTCGGCGCCCTGCTGGCCCTGCTGGCCGATGACGCTCTTGGTGGGCATCAGCACGCCGATCTTCACGGGCTCGCCCTGGGCGAAGGCGGCGGACGGCAGCGCGGCGCAGGTGGCGAGCAGCGTGGCCGAGACGGCCGCGAGCAGGCGGCGGCGAAGGGGTCGGTTCGAATGGTTCATGGCGTGTCTCCGGTTCCGGTCAATCGATAAAAAGCAATGAGGGTCACGACGGCGTGAGCACCTTGCCGCCGCAGACGGAGATGCACTGGCCGGTCACGTAGGAGGAAAGATCGGTCGCGAGGAACTCGAGCGGCCCCGCCATGTCCTCGACGGTGGCGAGGCGGCGCAGCGGGATCTTCGGCAGGTCGGCATCGCCCACCATGCCGCGCGCGCGGGCCTGGCTCGCGACGCGCGCGGTGGCCGTGGAACCGGGCGCGATGCAGTTGACGCGGATGCCGTCGGGCCCGACCTCGGCCGCGAGGAAGCGGGTGAACTGCACCACGCCGGTCTTGGCCATGCCGTAGTGCGCATAGGCGCCGGCGCGGTGCGCGGCGTCGAGCCCCAGCGTCGAGCCCACGTTGATGATGTTGCCGCTGCGCCGCGCGCGCATGTGCGGCAGCACGGCCTGGCTGCAGTACACGGTGGTCATGAGGTTGACGTCGAACATGTCGGCCATGTCGCGGTCGCTCATCTGCGAGGCGCGGCTAGCTTCGATCGGCGCGAAGGCGCCGCCCGCGTTGTTGACGAGGATGTCGACGCGGCCGAAGGCCTCGACGGCGCGCGCCACCAGCGCGTCGGCGGCCGCGCGCTGGCGCAGGTCGCCCTGCACGCCGATGCTGCGCCGGCCCAGCGCGACGATCTCGTCGCTCACGCTGGCCGCGCTGAGCTGCTCGTCGAAGCGGCGCGCCGCGTCGAGGTCGACGTCGGCCACCACCACGTGGCAGCCGAGCCGGGCGAGGCGCAGCGCGAAGCCGCGGCCGATGCCGCGCGCGGCGCCGGTGACGATGGCGACCTGGTCCTGGAGTTTCATGAAGGGGTCCTCGTTGAATGGAGATGGCAAGGCGGCGGATGCCTCACTGCTGGACCAGGCCGTACTCGTCGGCGATGCGGCGGTACTGCGGAATCTTGGCGGCCAGGTCCTTCTTCATGGCCTCGCCGTCGAGCACGTACAGCGGCACCTGCATCTGCTCCAGCAGGCTGCCGAAGGCCGGGCTGCGCGCGGCCTTGAGAAAGGCGGTCTCCAGCGTCCTGCGGATGGGCTCGGGCGTCTGCGCGGAGACCGCGAGGCCGGTGATCCAGGGAAACTGCCAGTCCACGCCGAGCTCGGTGAAGGTCGGCACCTGCGGCATCGAGGGCATGCGCTGGCGGTCGAGCAGCGCGAGCGCGCGCAGCTTGCCGGCCTTGACCATCTCGGCGTAGTTGGAGGTCGGCGCGAAGGTGGTCTCGCCCGACACCACCGCCATCAGGCTCTGGTTGGCGCCCTGGTAGGGAATGTGGTTGAAGCGCACGCCCTTGGCGCGCTCGAGGGCCTTGGCGCCGAAATAGGCGGTGTCGGAGGTGCCGACCGTGCCGAAGCTCAGCTCGCCGGGACGCGCGCGCGCATCCTCGATCAGGTCGTCGAGCGTGCGGTACTTCGAGTCGGCCTTGACCACCAGCGCATGCGAGGGCCCGGCGTAGTTGAGCACGTAGGCGATGTCCTTGAGCGGATCGAAGGGCGCCTTGGTCAAGAGCGGGCTGATCAGCACCACGCTGGTGGTGACGGCCACCAGCGTGTAGCCGTCGGCCGGCGCGCGCAGCACCTGCGCGGTGCCGATCAGGCCATTGGCGCCGGGCCGGTTCTCCACCACCACCGGCTGGCCCAGGTCGTCGGCCACGAGCTGCCCGATGCGGCGCGCGCTCACGTCGGTCAGGCCGCCCGGCGGGAACGGCACCACGATGCGGATCGGCTTGTTCGGGAAGGCATCGGCCGCGCGCGCCGGCTGCGTGAGCGGCGCGAGCACGGCGCCCAGCGCCATGGCCGCGCACAGCACCCGCGATGCGATGCGGGGAAGGAAGGGACGGACGATGGGGCTCATGTCGGCTCCTGGGGATGGATGGGGAAGGCCTCAGCAGGCCGGATCGAGCGCGCGGGTCAGTGCGCGCACGTCGGAGAGCGATTCGAGCGCCATCACCATGTCGACCGCCTCGTCGATGCGCGCGTCCCAGCGGCTGGACATCGGCGCGAGCGTGCGCGCCATGCGGCGGAACTTGTCGACCACGTCCTGCTCGCCATAGCGCGGCGCGCCCTCCCAGCTGTCGCCGAGCGCGAAGTCGCTCTCGAGTTCGAACTCGCGGCCGCGCGCGCGCACCACGGCGCGCGACGGCACCTTGAGCACCTGCTGTTCCAGGCCCCAGGTCGCGGGGTCGTAGCCCCTGGGCTCGTTGGCCAGGCGCACCTTGCGGCGCATCGCGCGCGCCGCCTCGCCGCGCATGTTCCGGTCGCTGAACCACTCGGGGCCGGCCGGCACGCCGAGCGCCACCATCGCGGCCGCATGCGGGAAGCTGAAGGTGGCGGCCACGAGGTTCGGCGGATCGCCGTCGTCGGCGAAGCGCGGGTACGGAATCATCGGGAACGAGCGCAGCTCGATCGATTCGATCTCCTCGGCGCGCAGCGCATGGCGGCGCAGCAGCTGGTCGAAGGCAGTCAGCGCGTAGTGGATCCAGCGGCAGCAGGGCCAGAACTTGATCGAGGTGCCGGGCAGGTACCACTCGCTGCCCAGCTTCGCGAGCATGGCGCCGGGATCGAGGATCACGCCCTGGAACACCTGCGCGTAGCTGTCGGTGTCGAAGATGTCGCGGATGCCGCGGATGCCTTCGCGCGCGTGCCAGGCGGCCATCAGCCCGCCCTGCGCGTTCCAGCCGGTGTCGGCGTACTTGAAGGTGCCCAGGTCGGTGTCGCGCCCCCACTGGCGCGACCAGTCGCGGCCCACCATGTACTGGGCGCAGTTGCCGAAGGCATCGGCGAGCTCCGCGGGCGTGGCGCCGATCAGGCGCGAGGCCGCGGTGCAGGCCGCATGCACGCCCTGCCCCGGGCCGACCAGGCCGGTCCAGCCCCTGGTGCGGCCCTGCTCGTCGACGGTCACGCGCGGGCTCAGGAAGTTGCCCAGCCGCACGCCCACCTCGAAGCCCAGCGTGAAGGCGGCCAGCAGGTCGGCGCCGTTGCCGCCCTGCTCCTCCGAGAGCGCGAGCGCCGCGCCGAGGCTGGCCTGCGCATGGTGGCCCTGGACCTTGTAGCACTCGTCGATGTCGAGGATGTTCCCGAGCCGCCCGTTGGCCCAGGCGGCGGTGGCGACCGAGGTCTTCTGGCCCGTGCCGAGCACGCTGGCCGGGCCGCCGGTGCCGTTGCGCTGCACCATGCGCCGCACCGCCAGGCCGGGATCGGTGCCGACCGCGCCGATGGCGCAGCCCAGCGTGTCCAGCAGCAGCAGCCTGGCACTGCGGCGCACCGCCTCGGGAATGTCCTCGTGGCGGGTCTCGATGGCGAAGGTCGCGAGTCGGCGGGTGGTGGTGTCCATGGTGGCGAACGGAGGCTGCGTGGGTGGAAGGGACGAACCGGCTCCTGCCGGCACGGGGCCTGGCATGGAGAGCGAAATGGAAGGTGGGCGGCCGGCACCTGCCGGCCCGCCTCAGTTCATCGGTGCATGGCGATCGCTCACGGTGGGAGCGTCCCCGAGCGCAGCCAGCGGAAGGCGCGCATCACCGGGGCATCGGACATGCGCACCAGGAGCGCGTCGCGCGTGGCGCGGTGCCGCTGCGCGAGCCAGGCCGGCGCCGCGATCACGTCGCCGCGTCGCCATTCGAAGCCGTGCTCGCCGATGCGCGAGCTGCCCTCGCCCTCGACCACGATGAAGATCTGGTTCGCGGTGCTCTGCGCGACCTGCCACTCGCGGCCGGCCGCAAGCGCCACCGCCACGCGGTCGAAGGTGTCGAGCGTCGGCGGTCCGAGCTCGAGCGTGCGCACGCCCGGCGCGATCTCGGGCGCGTCCAGCAGCCGCGGCTTGTAGTCGCGCAGCGCGAAGCGCATCGGGCTCGCAGGATCGACGCGCTCGGCCTTCTCGACCTTGTCGGGATGGTGCTCGAAGAACATCGGCCCGAGCAGCTGCACCAGCGGCGCGTCGAGGATGTCGATCCAGTAGGCATCGACCTCGCTGCGGTTGTCGTGCCCGTGGAAGCTCCAGTTGGGCGTGAGCAGCACGTCGCCGGGCTCCATCGGCACGTCGGTGCCATCGACGATGGTGAAGGTGCCGGGCGCGGCCTCGACCACCACGCGCATGGCGTTGGGCGTGTGGCGATGGCTGCGCGCGGCCTCGCCGCCCTTGACCATCTGGTAGGCCGCCACCAGCGTGGTCACGGTCGGGTAGTCGTTGCCGGGGATCGGGTTGGCCAGGATCAGGTTGCGCCGCTCGGCCCATTCGGTGCCCACGAGGCGGCCGGCCGCGTGCAGCGCGGCGCGCGCGTCGGCGTACTGCCAGTGCGCGGGCATGTAGTGCTGCTTGGGCTGCGGATAGAGCGAGGGCGTCGGCTTGTTCCAGCCGTTCTTCACCTGGATGTCCTCGAGCATGCGGTGCAACTGCGCGAGATCGCTCGCGCTGTCGAAATCGGGTCGGGCGGTGGCGGTGGTGTTCATGGCGGTGGGCCTTGCGTTGTCTTCTTCACTCGGGCTTCACGCCCGCGGCCTGCACCATCTCGCGCGTGACGGCCACGTCGTCGCGGATGGCCTGGCGCAGTTCGGCCGGCCCGCCGGCGTTGACCTCGAGGCCGCGCGCGGTGGCGTTCTTGCGTGCGAACTCCGGCTCGCCGAGGATCGCCTTGACGTCGGCGGCGATGCGCTCGATCACCGCCTCGGGCGTGCCGGCCGGCGCGACCAGCGCGTACCAGACGGCGGCGCGCAGCTGCGGATAGCCCTGCTCGGCCGTGGTCGGCACATCGGGGAAGAGCGTGGAACGCCTGGCGCCGGCCACCGCCAGCGGCTTGATCTTTCCGGCCTTGAGCAGTTCGCCCGCGACGCTCGCGCTGCCCGTGGCCAGCTGGATCTCGCCACCGACGAGCCCGGTCATGACCGGCGCCACGCCCTTGTAGGGCACATGGGTGATGTCCAGCGAGGCCTTGACCTTGAGCAGTTCGTAGACCAGGTGCGGCTGGCTGCCGTTGCCGAACGAGCCGTAGGCCAGCGTGCCGGGTTGGGCGCGCACCGCCGCGACGAGTTCGCGCAGGTCCTTCGCCGGCACCGAGGGGTTGGCGATCAGGAACTGGTCGCTGGTGGTCATCAGTGCGACCGGCGCGAAGCTCTTGTCGGGGTCGTAGGGCAGCGACTTGTAGAGGAAACGGTTCGAGGTCAGCGTCTGGTTGATGGTCGCCATCAGCGTGTAGCCGTCGGGCGCCGAACGCGCCACCGCCTCCGCGCCGATCAGCGAGCCGGCGCCGCCGCGGTTGTCGATGACCACGGCCTGGCCCCAGCGCTTCGACAGTTCGGCCGCGACCGACCGGATCAGCACGTCGACGCCGCCGCCGGCCGGGAACGGCACGATGATGCGCACCGGCCGGGACGGATAGTCCTGCTGCGCGTGCACGGCGGTGGCGCCGCCGCCGTGCAGCGCGAGCGCGCAGGCCAGAAGACGCAGGGTTCGCATCGCCATCCCTGTCTTCAGAAGCGCCGCGGCGCGAAGTCCTCGTCCTCGACGACCGGCAAGGTCATCGCGCCCACGCGCTCGATCTCCATGCGCACACGGTCGCCGGGCGAGAACTGGCCCACGCCCTCGGGCGTGCCGGTGGCGATGATGTCGCCGGGCTGCAGGGTCATGACCGAGGAGGCCCACTCGATGAGCCCGGGCACGTCGAGGATCAGCGCGCTGGTGCGCGAGTCCTGGCGCAGCTCGTCGTTGACCCACAGGCGGTTCGCGAGGTCGCCCGGATCGCCGACCTCGTCGGCCGTCACGATGTACGGGCCCACGGGCGTGAAGGTGTCGAAGGACTTGCGCGCGACGCGCTCCTCCTCGAACCGGCCGGGCTCGATGCGCAGGGTCACGTCGATCAGGCAGCAATAGCCGAACACGTGCGAGAGGGCCTGCTCGCGCGGCACGTTGCGCGCCTGCCTGCCGATCACCACGGCGAGTTCGGATTCGTGATCGAAGCGGCGCGTCGAGCCGCGCGGCAGGCGGATCGCCTCGCCCGCGCCGATCACCGACGAGGAGGCCTTCAGGAAGAAGCCGCGCTCGACCGCCGAGGCGCCGCCGCTGACCGAGCGCGCGCCGATCTCGCCGATGTGCTTGCGGTAGTTGACCGGCGCGGCCACCACGTGCAGCGGGAAGGGATTGGGCGCGCGCAGCGTCACCTCGGACAGGGGGCGCGCCCGCGCCTCGCGGCGTGCCTTCTCGATGTCGGCCTTGCGCCGGTCCCATTGCGCGATCAGCCGCGACATGTAGACGCGCGGGAACTCGGGCCCGGCATCGGGCACGGCCGCGGTCACGTCGTAGATCAGGTCTTCCTCGACGAGGCCCACGCGGTCGTCATCGAACACGGCAATCTTCACTTGGCTTTTCCTTTCAGGTCTCGGAGGGAACGTGGCGGCGGCTCAGTCGAGCTTGATGTCCGCCTCGGTCACGAACTTCTTCCACATCGCCAGGTCGGCACGGGTGGTGGCGTCGAGGTAGTGCACCGAGGTGTCCTCGGCCGGGTCCACGCCGATGTCCTTCATGCGCTGGCGCATCTCGGGCGAGCGGACCACCTTGGCGATCTCGGCGTTGAGCCGTTCGACCACGGCCTTGGGCGTGCCCGCCGGCGCGGCGATGCTGTACCAGGAGCGGATCGAGAAGCCCGGGAAGCCCTGCTCCTGCATCGTCGGAAGGTTCGGCGCCATGCCCAGGCGGCTCGGGCCGGTAACCGCCAGTGCGCGCAGGTTGCCGCCCGTCACCTGCGTCATCGCGGAGGTGTCGCTGAACACCAGCTCGATCTGCCCGCCGATCAGGTCGACGATGGCCGGCCCGATGCCCTTGTAGGGCACGTGATTGATCGAGATGCCGGCCATGCGCCGGAACATCTCGCCCGACAGGTGCGGCGTCGCGCCGTTGCCCGAGGAGCCGTAGTTGAGCTTGCCTGGATTGGCCTTGGCGTAGCTCACCAGGTCGGCCACGCTGCGGTACGGGCTCTTGGCATTGACCATCAGCACGTTGGCCGAGGTGTAGACCATGGCCACCGGCGAGAAGTCCTTGATCGGGTCGTACTGCAGCTTGGGGTAGATGGCCGGGTTGATCGCCATCGTGCTGTTGACCGCCATCAGCAGCGTGTAGCCGTCGGCCGGCGCCTTGGCGACCAGGGCCGCGCCGAGCCCGCCGTTGGCACCGGGCCGGTAGTCGACCACCACGCGCTGCCCGAGCGCCGGGCTCAGCGCCTCGCTCACCAGGTTGCCGAAGGTGCTGCCCATGCCGCCCGGGGCATAGGGCACGACGAGCGTGATCGGCTTGTCCGGGTAGGCGGCGCATGCCATGCCTGCGGCCAGGGACAGGGCCCATCCCACCAGGTGACGTCCAGCGGTACTCATCGTGTCTCCTTCATCATGGAAGGTACGATAGCTAATAAGGTCATACCTTATACATGAGGCAAACCCCGATACCGGCAGAAGCGTTTTGGCGTTAGGTGCTAAGGTCAGACCTTTTAGGAATTGGGATGGCACGGGCTGAGAATCCCTGCAGAGACACCCCTCTATCGAGACAAGGACATAAGGTATAACCTTTGTCCGAACTGCAAAAAAGAGGAGGCGCCGCATGACTGCCGAACAGACCGACATCGAGAACGCCGAAGCCGGCATGGCTGGCCGTGCCGGACCGAGCTTTCAGCCGATCAAGGCCAAACGCGCCTTCGAGGCGGTGTGCGACCAGGTCCGCCGCGAGGTGGCGCTGGGCACGCTCAAGCCCGGCGACCGCCTGCCGCCCGAGCGCGAGTTCGCCGAGCAGCTCGGCGTGAGCCGCACGGCCGTGCGCGAGGCCATGCGCAGCCTGGAGAACGCGGGCATCGTGCAGTGCCAGCAGGGCATGGGCGGCGGCGCGTTCATTCGCAAGCGCGACTCGAGCACCGTGACCCAGGCGGTCGGCGACATGGTGATGCTCGGCCAGATCCCCTCGCACAGCGTGACCGAGATGCGCATCATCCTGACCGAGCAGGCGATCCGCCTCGCCTGCGAGCGCGCGACCGAGGAGGACTTCCAGGCCATCGAGCAGGACATCGACCGCGCGGAGGAACTCACCCTGCGCGGCGACTTCTCGCGGCGCAATGCCTACATCACCGAGTTCTACCGAATCCTCGCGCAGGCCACGCACAACCAGGTGATGGTCATGCTGGTGGAGTCGCTGTCGGAGCTCACGCGCGCGCTGCTCGCGAAGGCCAGCCCGGTGCCGCGCAGCGACGTGATCGGCGTGCGCCGCAACGTGCTGCGGCTGATGCGCGCGCGCGATGCGGAGGGCGCGGTGAAGGAAATGCGCGCGCACCTGGAGCGGCTCAACCGGCTGCTGGAGAAGCCCGCGGCCGAGGGCTGAGCAGCGCAGGCTCCTAGGCCGCGACGTCCAGCAGGCCGTGCCGGCGCATCAGCTCGGCGGTCATGCTCTCCTCGAGCGAATAGACACCGCGCTTCTCTTTCCAGACCAGCGACTTGTCCTGCAGCGCGCCGAGCGCCGCCTGGACGTTGGACACCTCCGGCACCATCGCCTCGCCCGGCGCCAGTGCCGAAAGCATCGCGCGGTAGCGCTCCATGGTCCCCGCCTCGAAGGGCGCGTACTTCTCGCCCTCGCGCGCCAGCACCCGCAGGACCGCGGACTGCAGCGGGGTGAGCGCCTGGATCACCCGCAGGGTCTGCAGGTCGGCTTCCTCGATCTGCTCGTCGACGGCCTTGGCGAAGGCCGCCGCGGCATCGGCCGGCCCGATGTTGAAGTCGAAGCGGATGCTGTCGGCGGCGGCACCGAGGATCTCCGGCCGGTGGCCCGCCCGCTCGAAGAGCTTCGTGACCGCATCCGGATCCAGCGGGCCCGCCAGGCCGACACCCTTGCAGAACCACTGGATGTAGTTGGCGTCCAGGGGCGGGAATGCGACCAGCGGAGCGCCGAAGAAGGCCTGGTCCTTGCTGTTGCGCAGCATCGCCAGCTTGTCGCGGTTGGATCCCGTGGCCACGATCCGCAGGCCGTGGTGCGCGCTGCTGTTGAGCTCGTCCCGCGCGGCCTTCAGCGCGAACAGGGCGTCGTAGCCGCCCTCCGTGGTGATGGCGTGCTGGGCCTCGTCGATCAGCAGCACGATCGGCTGCCCGGTCTCGTCGGACAGCGCCGCGAGGGCCGCGCTCAGCGAGATCTCCTTGCCCAGTCCGACGCGATCGAGCGAGAAGGCCACGCCGCCCACGGTGACCTTCTCCATGCCGGCCGACCTCGCAAGCCGGGCCACGACGCCCTCGTGCCGGGCCAGCTCGGCGCGCACCGCGCCGACGATGACGGCGCCTGGATCCGCCTTCTTGTTCGCCCAGAGATCGACGTAGAGGACCGTGGCGCCCCGGTTCTGCAGCGCGGGGCGGAGATCCTCGCGCACGAAGGTGGACTTGCCGGTGCGCCGGGGCGCGGCGAGAAACAGGCCCGAAGCGGCCGCCGAGCCGACGGCCGAAGCCATGACGCCCTGGGCCATGCGTTCGGCCAGCTGGGTGCGGTGAAAAACCGTGTCCGCCATGGATCTCTCCTCAAGGGCTGCGGCCCGGGTCAGGTCGCGAGATTACAGCAAACTATAGCTTTGAGTTCGGAATTATAGTTAGCAGTCGCAAACTATAGATTCGCGACATAAAGTGCTGTAGTTGCCACGGGCTAGCGTGCCGGAGCACGGGGCGCGCCCTCCTCCCGCAGCTGCGCCACTGCCGCCTGCGCCAGCCCGATCGCGCCAGCCAGGGACCCGGCGCCGGCGATGAACAGGTTGTTGTGGCAGAAGACGGCGTCGTCGACGCCGGTCACGGCGGCCAGGTCCTGGTTGCGCAACCCGGCCCAGGCCGACGGCAGGTCGCGGCGCGCCACGAAGGACTGGGGCTCGATCGGCGCCACGCGCACCTGGTGCTGGCCGCCCGGCGTCTCCGGGTAGACCACGAACAGGACATCGGGCATCTCGGCACAGACGACACCCGACCAGGACAGCCCCGACGTCTTCAGCACCAGGATCTTCCCGTCGGCCAGCAGTTCGCCCTGCCGGACCAGCGACTCGCCGGCGAACTTGTCCGAGAACCGCACCATGAGACGGTCGATGAAAAGGCCCATGAAGCCCATCACGGTCTTGAACTGCGCGAGCTCGAGCGCGGCGATCGCCGGCGGTGCGCCGGCGGCGCCCTCCTCGCTGCGCGAGGTGTTGAAGGCACTGACCATCGCGGAGATGCCGAAGTACCCGGGCGCGGCGTTGAGCGCGCCGGTGTCGGCCATGTCCAGGTGCTGCACGAGCTCGTCGTCGATCGCGTCGCGCACGCGCAGCGCGATCTGCTCGTCGATGCCCGGCAGGCGCTGGCGGATCAGGTCCAGGCCATGGGCCAGCCACACCAGGCCGGAGCTCGCGTAGACGACGCCGCTGGGCCGGTGCTCGGCGAAGCCCTTCTGGTGATGGTCGAAGCGGCCGCGCGCGGGATCCCATTCCCCGCCCACGTCGATGGCGAAGTCCGCCGCGGCAATGCGCTTCATGTCGCGCGTGCGGATCAGCGTTGCACCGGGATGCAGCGCCATCAGCACGGCCGCGGCGAAGACGTCGTCCGCATGGAAGGAGTTGCCATGCACGGCGACGGTCGGAGACGGGTTGGTCATGACCGCCGAGCCGCTAGTCCGCCGAGAAGAAGCAGCGGAACGCGACGTTCTTGTCGCCCATTTCCTCCGCGACGTCGCGGAACATGTCGAGGATCTCCTGGCACAGGGCGTACTGGGCGCGGGTGGGCAGATGTTCGAGGACCACGACGAAGCCCGTGTCCGCCGAGCGCGGGACCGAGCGCACGATGCTGGCGCCGAGCTCGGTCAGGCCCTTCTGCGCGCCCAGGCCGAAGTCCTCGACGATCTTCGCCACCGCGTCGGCCTTCGTGGCCATGTCGCGCAGCGATGTGCGCCAGAAGACGTTTCGCTCGCGCTGCGCGGCTTCCTGCAGGTCGCCGATGCGCAGTGCGCGGATGGACTGCACGAAGTTCGGGCGCATGTCGCCCAACTTGAGCATCTCTTCCAAAACCAATTCCATTCGATCTCTCTCTGTCGTTGATCGGGGCGGTGGTCGGTCGGATGACCGCTGCAGTGGGACTTCACGTGTGAGGCCGCCCCGACGGGGAAAACCCTCGATTATCGAGCTTCCCCGGTTTCAACGAAAGCCGCCGCGCGTCAGTGCGCCATCGTGCAGGTCACCCCACCGTCGATCGGCAACGCCGCGCCCGTGATGTACTTCGATTCGTCGCAGGCCAGGAAGACCGCGGCGTTGGCCACGTCCCAGACATCGCCCATGCGCTTCATCGGCACGCAACGCGAGCGGGCCTCGCGCATGCGCTCGACGTCGCCGTCGTAGAAGGACAGCATCGTCACGTGGACGCGCGGCGAGTCGATGAGCCCGGGCAGGATGCTGTTGCAGCGGATGTTGTCGGGGCCGTGCTGGACGGCGATCATCCGCGTCAGGTGGTTGAGGGCCGCCTTCGAGGCCTGGTAGGACACGATGGGATGGCCGGTCCAGGTGATGCTCGCGATCGACGACACATGGATGATCGAGCCGCCGCCCTGCGCCTTCATGATCGGGATGACGGCCTTGCAGCTCAGGTAGGCGCCCTTGACGTTGACATCGAACACGCGATCGAAGTCCTCCTCCGCCGTCTCGACCACCCCGCCGCGAGTGTTGATGCCCGCGTTGTTGTGCAGCACGTCGATGCGGCCGTAGCGCCGCATGGCCTCGTCGACCACGGCATTGACCTGCGCCGCATCGGCGACGTCCGCCGCGGCATGGATCGCCTCGCCGCCCTCCGCGTGGATCAGGCCCGCGGTGCGCGCGGCCGCCGCCTCGTTCATGTCGACGCAGACGACGCGCGCCCCCTCGCGCGCGAACGCCACGGCCGCGGCATTGCCGTTGCCCCAGTCGTCGACCACGCAGCCGGCGCCGAGCACCAGCGCCACTTTGCCTTCGAGTCTTCTTGTCATGGCTTCGTGCCTTCGCAGGACGCACCACGGCTGCTGCAGGGCAGCTGCTGCACGACGGCGCGCCATTTTTCGGATTCGGTCGCGACCGCGCGCTTGAGCGCGGCGGCCGGGATGGCCTGGGCGTGATAGCCCAGGGTTTCGAGCTGGCGCCGGTAGTCGGGGTCCTGCGCGATGCGCGCGACCTCGGTCTCGAGCCGCTTCGCGATGTCGGCCGGCAGCCCCGCGGGCGCCACCAGGCCGAACCAGCCCGTCGCCTCGTAGCCGGGCACGGTCTCGGCGACGGTGGGCACGTCGGGGAGCCGCGACGAGCGCGCCTTGCCGCTGGTCGCCAGCGCCTTGACCTTGGCGCCGTCGATCAGCGCCTTGGCACCGCCGACGACGTCGAACATGAAGTCGGTGCGCCCGGCGATCACATCGATCATTGCCGGGCTGCCGCCGCGGTAGGGGATGCCGTTGAACCGAACCTTCGCGAGATCGCCGAGCAACGCGCCCGCCAGGTGGTTGCCGGTGCCGACGCCCGACGAGCCGTACGAGACGGCATCGGGCGCCTTGCGGGCCCGCGCGAGCAGCGCACCCAGGTCCTTGTCGGGCCCATCGGCGCGCGTGACCAGCACGTACTCGAAGGACGCATAGGTCCCGAGCCAGGTGAAGTCGTCGACGGCATCGTAGGGAAGCCTGGACATGTGCGGCGCCACGGTGTGCAGGCTGTTGGCCGTCGCGCCGAGGGTGTAGCCGTCCGCGGGCGCGGTGGCGACGCGCTTCAATGCGATCTCGCCCGAGGCGCCGGTGAGGTTCTCCGCGACGACCTGCTGCCCGAGCGCCGTGCCCAGCCGCTGGGCCAGCAGGCGCGCCGCCTTGTCGGTGGCGCCGCCGGCCGCGAGCGGAATGATCAGCCGGATCGGATGGTCGGGCCAGTTCTGCGCCGCGGCCGGCCCGGCGGCGATGGCCGCCAGCAGCAGGGCCGAGATGCCGCGCAGGTGGCCGAAGACGTGGCGGCTACGCATGGAGCGGCTCCTCATGGTCCTTCGGCACGGCGGCGGAACGCTGCACCGTCTCCTCCCGCCGCGCCTCGACGTTCCTGCCAAGCACCATGTCGGCGGCCTTCTCCGCCAGCATCACGGTCGCGGCGCAGGTGTTCGAGGACGTGATGGTCGGCATCACGGACGCGTCGATCACGCGCAGGCCCTGCATGCCGTGCACCCGCAACTGCGGATCGACCACGGCGAGCGCGTCCGATGCGGGGCCCATCTTGCAGGTGCCGATCACGTGGTAGCCGGTGACGGCATAGCGGCGCACGAAGTCCAGGAACTCGTCGTCGGTCTGCACGGACGGGCCGGGCAGCAGTTCGGCGCGCACCGTGCCGCGCATGGGTTCGGTCTCGAAGATGCGGCGCACCCAGCGCAGCGCATCCACCACCACGCGCTGGTCGGTGGCATGCGACAGGTAGTTGGGCTGAATCAGCGGCGCGTCGCGGCCGTCGGCCGAACGGATGCGCACATGGCCCTGGCTCTGCGGGCGCAGCTGCCACGCGCCGCAGGTGAGGCCGGGCTCGTCGTCCACCTCGCCGAGCCGGCCGAGCGAATAGCTGGCCGAGATGAAGGACAGCGCGAAGTCGGGCGAAGGCAGCTCCGCGCGCGTCTTCCAGAAGCCATAGATCAGGATCGGGCTGATCGAGAGGATGCTGGGCCGCCGCACGGCCCAGGCCGCGACCTCGCGCGCGAGCCGCAGGCCGCGCACGCGCCGGTTGATGCTGTCGGCGCCCGGGCTCGTGCGGGCGACGAAGCGCGGGCAGTAGTGATCGCGCAGGTTCTCGCCGACCCCTGCCAGCGCCTGCACGACCTCGATGCCGTGCGCCTGCAGCAGGCCCGCCGGCCCGATGCCGGACAGCTGCAGCAGCTGCGGGCTGTGGATGGCACCGGCGCTCACGATGACCTCGCGCCGCGCGGCGATGCGTTCGGGCTGCATCGCGCCGTCGCGATGGAACTCCACGCCGGTCGCGCGGCGCTGCTCGGTCAGGATGCGGCTCACGCGCGCACCGGTGACGACCCGCGTGCCGAAGCGACGTTCGGCCGGATGCAGGAAGGCATGGGCCGTGCTCCAGCGCCGGCCCTCGTGGATCACGCTCTGC
This sequence comes from Variovorax paradoxus, assembly GCA_016806145.1. NCBI lineage: Bacteria > Pseudomonadati > Pseudomonadota > Betaproteobacteria > Burkholderiales > Comamonadaceae > Variovorax > Variovorax paradoxus. Next base: position 2,219,256 of record CP063167.1, on the reverse strand, counting down.
GTGTAGCCGATGCCGGCCTGCGAGGCGCCGTTGTAGTCGGCGGTGCGCGGAATGCCGGCCCGCTGCGCCGCCTGCAGGAAGGTCTCGCACAGCGCGTCGCGCCAGGGAGTTTCCTGCACGCGCATGGGACCGTCGCGCCCGTGGTATTCGTCGCTCGCCGGCCCGACGAAGCCTTCGCTGCGCCGGAAGTACGGCAGCACGTCGCGGTAGCCCCAGCCGGTGTTGCCCAGCTGCTCCCAGCCGTCGAAGTCCTGCGCCTGGCCACGGCTGTAGACCGCGCCGTTGACCGCGCTCGAGCCGCCGAGGGTGCGGCCCTGGACCAAGGCGGTGCGGCGCCCCGCCGTGCCCGCCGAGGGCTCGCACTCGAGCTGCCAGCTGTAGCGCGGATCGCGCAGCAGGCGCGTGAAGCCGGCGGGGATGCGCGTCCAGGCGCTGTCGTCGGACGGCCCGGCCTCGAGCACGCAGACGCTGTGGCCGGCCTCGCCGAGCCGCCAGGCCAGCACGCCGGCCGCCGTGCCGCCACCGACGATCACGTAGTCGAAACTGTCCATGGGATCAGTCGACCTTCAGGTCGAGCCTGGTCACGAGCTCGCGCCACTTCTTCTGCTCGGTGGCCATGATGCCGCCGAGCTCCGCGCCCGAGGTGACGCGCGGCACCAGGTTGTTGGTCTGCAGGTACTCCACCACGGCCGGGCTCTTCGAGGCCTCGCGGATCGCGGCGTCGAGCCTGGCGATGGCCGCCGGCGGCGTCCTGGCCGGTGCCACGATGCCCATGAACGCGGCCGTGCTGAGCTTGGGCATGCCGAGTTCGGCGAAGGTCGGCACGTCGGGCATTCGGGGCATGCGCTTGTCGCCCGAGATGGCCAGCACCTTCATGCGGCCCGCGTTCACGTACTGCACCGAGGTCGACACGTCGTTGAACATGGCCTGCACCTGCCCACCGATCATGTCGGTGATGGCCGCCGCGGCGCCCTTGTACGGCACGTGCGTCATTTCGATGCCGGCCACCGATTTCAGGTTCTCCATGGCAAGGTGCGGCAGGCCGCCCGACGCGGTGCTGGAGTAGTTCATCTTGCCCGGGTTGGCCTTGGCGTAGGCGATGAATTCCTTGACGTTGTTCGCGGGCACGAAGTTGTTGACGGCCAGGCCCAGCGGAATCTCCGCGACCGAGGTCACCGGCACGAAGTCGCGCGTGAGTTCGTAGGGCTGCTGCTTGTAGAGGTAGGCGTTGTACGAGAGCAGCGACAGGTCCATGAAGAAGATGGTGTAGCCATCGGGCGGCGCGGTGGCGGCGGCCTGCGTCGCGATGAGCGTGTTCGCGCCGGGCTTGTTGTCGACCACGATCTGCTGGCCCAGCTTGTCGCTCATGACGGTGGCGAACTGGCGCGCCATCACGTCGGTGACGCCGCCGGCCAGGTAGGGCACGATCATGCGGATCGGCTTGGAAGGGTAGGTGTCCGCGAGCGCGGGCAGCGCGCTCGACACCAGCATCAGCGCCGTGGCGGCGAGCAGGCGGCGGCGCTTCGTGTGCCCGGCGAGGGGGTTGTCGATCTTCATGGTGTTGTCTCCGTTGAGGTTTCTTTCGAGGATGCGGATGGGGCGAAGCGCTCAGCCCATGTCGAGCACCACCGACTTGAGCTGCATGAACTCGTCGATGTGGCGCGTGCCGAACTCGCGCCCATAGCCGCTCATGCGATAGCCGCCGAAGGGGATCGACGGGTCCATCTGCAGGTAGCAGTTGATCCAGACGGTGCCCGAACGCAGCGCGCCGCTGACGCGATGCGCCTTCTTCACATCGCGCGTCCACACGCCCGCGCCGAGACCGAAGGGCGTGTCGTTGGCGATCGCCAGGGCCTGGTCCGCGTCGTCGAAGGGAATTGCGGAGATCACGGGGCCGAAGATCTCCTCGCGTGCGATGCGCATGTCGTTGCGCACGCCCGCGAACACCGTCGGCGGCACGAAGAAGCCGTCGCGCAATGCATCGTCGTCGCACCGGTTGCCGCCCGAGACGAGCTGCGCGCCCTCGCGCGGGCCGGCGTCGAGGTAGCCGCAGACGCGATCGAGCTGCTTGCGCGAGACCAGCGGACCGATCTGGGTGGCCGGGTCCAGGCTGTGGCCGATCTTGAGCGAGCGGCCGACCGCGGCCACGCGCTCGACGAATTCGTCGTGGATCGAACGCTCGACCAGCAGGCGCGACCCCGCGCAGCAGATCTGGCCCGAGTTCGCGAACACCGCCATCGCGGCGCCGCGCGCCGCGGCGTCGAGGTCGGCATCGGCGAAGACGATGTCAGGCGACTTGCCGCCGAGCTCGAGCGAGAGCCGCTTCACGTTGCCCGCCGAGGCGCGGATGATCGCCTGCCCCGTGACGGTGGAGCCGGTGAAGCCGAGCTTGTCGACACCGGGATGCGCCGCGAGCGCCGCGCCGGCATCGCCCGCGCCGGTGACGATGTTGAGCACGCCGGGCGGCACCCCCGCCTCCACAGCGAGTTCCCCCAGCCTCACGGCGGCGAGCGATGCCTCTTCCGACGGCTTGAGCACCACCGTGCAACCCGCCGCGATCGCCGGCGCGATCTTCGTGATGCACACGCTCAGCGGACCGTTCCACGGCGTGATGGCACCCACCACGCCGATCGGCTCCTTCAGCGCATAGCTCAGGAAGTGGCCGGGCAGCGAGTTCTCGATGGTCTCGCCATGGATCGCCGTCGCCATGCCCGCATAGAAGCGCAGCAGGCCGGTGGGGCGGCCCATGCCCGCGCGCACCACGCTGATCGGGCCGCCGAATTCCAGCGACTGCAGGTAGGCCAGCTCTTCCCTGTGCCGGTCGATGAGGTCGGCGATGGCCAGCAGCAGGCGCTGGCGCTCCACCGGCTTGGTGCCGCGCCACGGGCCTTCGAAGGCCTGGCGCGCCGCCGCCACGGCATCGTCGATGTCGGCTTCGCCGCCTTGGGCCAGCCGCGCGATGACCTGGCCGGTCGAAGGATCGATCGACTCGAAGGTCTGGCCGGAACGCGCGGGGGTCCATTCGCCGCCGATCAGCAGGCGCGTGTCGCGCGACAGGATGGCGGGACGCGAGGGGTCGTTGGGGGTGTTGGGCATGGTGAATCTGAAAACGTTTTTCTCTGCCGTTCTATTGGGAAGCAGCGAGAACATCGCTGCAATCCCGTGGAACGTTTCTATGTGGGAAAACCACTAGCGGCTCAGGGCCGGGCGCTGAACACCGGTGCCATGCGGCCTTGCTCGGTCGCGCGAAAACGCACCGCGACAGGCATGCCGACACGCACGTCGCCGAGGTCGGTGTCGACGATGTTGGTCATCAGGATCGGGCCCTCCTCGAGGCGCACATAGGCCAGCACATAGGGCGCGCCGGTACGCCTGACGATCGAGAAGCTGTAGACCTCGCCCAGGCCCGATGCCTCGATCCAGTCGAGCGCATCGGCATGGCAGAACGGGCAGAACGCGCGCGGATGCCAGTGCCATCGCGAACACGCGCGGCAGCGCGGAAGCAGCAGTTGCCCCGCGGCACTGGCACGCCAGAAGGCCTGGGTCTCGGGAAAGGCCTGGACGTAGGGGTCCCGCAGCGTGCGCTCGAGCGCACCGGCCGCCGCCTGCTCGACGTCGGGCTTCGTCATGAGGTGCGCTCCATCAAAAGGGTGGCGTGCGAATGGCCGATGCCGAACACCATGCCGGGACCGGTGGCCATCGCGATGTCGCAGTTCGGCACCTGCACGGCCGCATGCGCCTCGCCGCGCAACTGCCGCACGGCCTCGATCACCTTGGTCATGCCGCCCCGGTTCTGCGGATGGTTGTTGCACAGGCCACCGCCATCGGTGTTCCATGGCAGGCGCCCGACGCCCGAGACCAGGCCGCCATCCGCGACGAAGCGGCCGCCCTCGCCGCGGGCGCAGAAGCCCAGGTCTTCCAGCTGCAGGATCACCATGATGGTGAAGTTGTCGTAGATGGACGCGTATTTCACGTCGCTCGGCGTGAGGCCCGCCGATTCGAAGGCGTCGCGCCCGGAGATCGCCGCGCCGGTGCGCAGCATGTCGAAGTCGCCGGCCTCGCCGGTGCGCACCGTCTCGCCGAAGCCTCGCACCGCCACCATCGGGCGGCGCAGGGTTCGCGCGATCTCGGGACGCGTCACCACCAGCGCGCCGCCGCCGTCGGTGATCACGCAGCAGTCGAGCCGATGCAGGGGATCGGCCACCATCGGCGAGTTCAGCACGTCCTCGACGGTGAAGACCTTGCGCAGCAGCGCATGCGGGTTGTGCTGCGCATGCATCGACGCCGCCACCTTGACCCAGGCCAGTTGCTCGCTGGTGGTGCCGTGCTCGTGCATGTGGCGGCAGGCGAAGTTGGCGTAGATGCCGCTCACGGTCCAGCCGTAGGGGCTCTCCCAGGCCGACCAGGGCCGGTCCGCGGGCAGCACGCGCAACTCGGTGCCCGTCGCCTGGCCACCACTGCGCGGCTTGCCGGCCAGCGTGACGAGCGCGACCGAGCAGCGCCCCTGGGCGATCGCCTGCGCGGCACGGCCCACGTGGCTGATGTACGAACAGCCACCCGACTCGGTGCCGTCGACGTGCCGCACCTTGAGGTTCATGTAGTCGGCCATCAGCGCGGGAACGCCGGCGGGTGCGTCGGCGGCGCAGAAGTAGCCGTCGACATCGGCGAAGCCCAGGCCGGCGTCGTCGAGCGCGCCGCGTGCGCACTCGGCATGCAGTTGCGCCACCGACTTGTCGGGCGCGTGGCGCGTGGGATGTTCGTAGGCGCCGACGATGCAGGCCGGATAGGGTCGTTGCACCGGCATCGCTACTCCGCCTTCGCGCCGCTGTCGCGCACGAGCTTGAGCCATTGCTCGCGCTCCGACGCGATGGTCTTGCGCCAATCCGCATGGCCGACGAAGTCGGGCTCCATGCCGATCGACTTGGCGTACTCCCTGAACGCGGGCTCGCTGGCCACCTCGCCGATCGCGTCGGACATCTTGCGCACGATGGCCTCGGGCGTGCCCGCCGGCGCGAAGAAGAAGGCGTTGGCGACGTAGGCGTAGCCCGGGACGCCGGCTTCCGCCATCGTCGGCAGGTCGGGGTAGGAGGCCGAGCGGCTCGCACCGCTGGCCGCGAGCACGCGCAGCTTGCCGGCCGCGATCAGCGGACGCGCCGTCGTGATCGCGGCAAAGGAGAAATCGACCTCGCCGGTGGAGGTGCCCACGGCGGCGGGCACCTGGCCCTTGTAGGGCACGTGCAGCAGCTGGATGCCGGCGAGCGTGGCGAGCAGCGCGGCCGAGAGGTGCTGCGAGCTTCCATTGCCGCCGGATGCGTAGCTGAGCTTGCCGGGATGCGCCCTGGCATGGGCGACGAGATCCTGCACGCTCCGGAAGCGCGACTCGGCCGGCACCACCAGCAGCAGTTGCACCGCGCCGACCTTGGCGATCGGCACGAAGGACTTCAGCGGGTCGTAGCTGATGCGCTGCATCAGCGCCTCGTTGGTGAAGTAGCCCGTCGAGGTGATCATCAGCGTGTAGCCATCGGGCGCCGAGCGCGCGGCCAGCTCGGTGCCGATCAGCCCGTTGGCCCCGGACCGGTGGTCCATGACGAGCGGCACCTTCCAGCGCTCGCCGATCTTCTGCGCGATGAAGCGCGAGGAGGCATCCGTCGCGGTGCCCGGCGCATAGGGCTGGATGAGCGTGATCGCGCGCTCGGGCCATGCCGTCGCCTGGGCGCGGGCCGCCAGCGGCAGGCCGGCCGAGGCCACGGCAGCCAAAGCGCACAGTCCTTCGACGATCCACGAGCGGCGGCTGATCCCGCTGCCCGCGCGTTGGTGTGAGAGCTCAGACACGGCGCGCACTCCCCTGCCAGAAACGTTCGCGAATCTCGCGCTTGAGCACCTTCCCGACGGCGCTGCGCGGCAACTGCTCCCAGACCTCGATGGTCTTCGGTGTCTTCATGCCGCCCAGCCGCTCGCGGCACAAAGCGAGCGCCGCGTCGGAGTCCAGGCTCTGCCCGGGCTTGAGCTCGACCACGGCCTTGATGGCCTCGCCCCAGACCGCGTCGGGCACGCCGATGACCGCGCAGTCGCTCACCGCGGGCAGGGTCCACAGCACTTGCTCGATCTCGCCGGGCGAGATGTTGAAACCGCCGGAGACGATCAGGTCCTTGAGGCGGTCGACGATGTAGAAGTAGCCCGCCTCGTCCATGTAGCCGACGTCGCCGGTGTGCAGCCAGCCGTGCTTCAGCGTCTCGGCCGTCTTCTCGGCGTCGTTGTAGTAGCCCTTCATCACGATGTCGCCCTGCACCACGAGTTCGCCGCGCTCGCCGGCCGGCAGCAGCCCGCCCTGCGGATCCATGACCGCCACGCGCACGAACGGCGAGGCGCGGCCGCAACTCGCCAGCCGTCCATGCAGCGCGGGGTCGGCCAGGATGTCGGCGTGATCCTGTGGCGTGAGGCAGGTGCAGATGAACGGGGCCTCGGCCTGCCCGTAGCACTGCACCATGACCGGCCCGAACACATCGAGCGCCTGGCGCAGCTTGTCGACCGACATCGGGGCCGCCGAGTAGACGAAATAGCGCAGCGCGCTGTAGTCGTGCCGGCGCAGGTCCGGGTGCGCCAGCAGCTTGTAGATCACCGTCGGCGGCAGGAAGAGCTGCGTGACCCGGTAGGCCGCGAGGGCCTCGAGGATGGCGCCGGCATCGGCCGACGCCAGCACGACGGTCGAGCCGCCGTAGGCCATGGTCATGAAGCAGACGGCACCGGCCGCATGCGTCATCGGGGCCACGGCCAGGTGCACCGGGCGCCCCACCACCGGCATGGCCGCGAACCAGTTGGCCATCATGGCGCCGTAGACGCGGTGCGTGACCAGCACGCCCTTGGGCAGTCCCGTGGTGCCGCCGGTCCCGCGGATGGCGACCACGTCGTCGGACCGTGCGGGGCTGCGGTGGCGCGCATCGGACTGGCGCGCCGCCCAGCTTTCCAGGCTGGGCACGCCGTCGAGTTCGCGGTCGATGCAGACCACGCCGCGCAGTTCCGGGATCGCCTCGCGCAGCATCGGCAGCTGCGCCTCGAAGCTGCTGTGGATGAACAGGAAGCGGCAGCCGCCGCGCGCGAGGATGTTGACGTTCTCCTCGGCCGAGTTGCGCGCGTTGACCGGCAGCCACACGGCGCTGGAGCGCACCGTGCCGAGCACGGCGACCATGGTCAGCAGGTGGTTCTGGGTCAGCAGGCCGACCTGCGATTGCGCATCCATGCCCGCGGCCTGCAGGCCGTTGGCGATGCGGTGCGTCAGCGCATCGACTTCGCCATAGCTCAGGGTGCGTCCGCCGGGTTCGACGAGGCAGGGCGCGTCGGGGCCGAGGCTCAAGCCGCGGTCGAAGGAGTCGATCAGCTGCATTGGGGGTTTTCTAGAAACGATTTCATATGCGTTTCACTCTACGATAGGCACCCGATTCCGCAAATGGTGTGGAACGTTTCTATACTGGTAAACGATGAGACAACGGATCTCGGTGCGAGATGTGGCCCATGCGGCCGGCGTGGCGATCGGCAGCGTGTCGCGCGTGCTCAACGACAGCGGCTACGCCAGTCCCGAGCTGCGGCGGCGCGTGCTGGAAGCGGTCGCGAAGCTGGGCTACGAGCCGGACTTCACGGCGCGCCATCTGCGCACCGGACGCAGCAAGACCATCGGCTACCTGCTGCCCAACATCGCGAACCCCTCGCTGGCCGCGCACCTGAGCGAGGTCGAGCGGCTGACGCAGGCCGCGGGCTACTCGCTCTTGGTCGGCAGTTCCGAGCGCCAGACGCGCGACCGCGAACTCGTCGCCTTCTTCGAGAACCGCCGGCTCGAGGGGATCATCGCGTCGCCGACCTTCGAGTACCCCGACCCCGAGGACTGCCCCTTCGCGCAGTCCAAGCTGCCCGTCGTCATCTGCGACCGCGACATGGGCGCGGCCTTCGACAGCGTGCTCATCGACCACCTGCGCGGCATGCGCCGCGCGGTCGACTACCTGCTGTCGCTGGGCCACCGGCGCATCGCCCTGTTCGTGTCGAGCGCGAGCCTGCGCCCCGGGCGGGAGAAGCTGGCGGGCTACAAGGCCTCGCTGGCCGCCGCCGGCATCGCGTTCGACGAGCGGCTGGTGTTCATGCCCAACTCCTGGATCGAGTCGTCGAGCACGCGCATGTCCGAGATGCTGGCACTGGACGCGCCGCCCACGGCGATCATCGCGCTGGGCACCCGCATGCTGTCGGGCGCGGTCCATGTGGCGCACGAGGCCGGCCTCGAGATTCCGCGCGACCTGTCGGTCATCGGCATCGGCGAGGCCTCGACCCTCGAGCTCATGTACCCGCCGCTGACGATGCTGCGCTACAACTTCGAGCGCAGCGCCCAGCTGGCGGTGAAGCTCATGATGGACCGGGTCGCCGACGAAGCGCCGGCCCATCCGCGCAAGCTGATGGTCGACTGGGACCTGGTCATCGGCCGGTCCTGCGCGCCTGCCCGGCAGCGCTGATCCGGCCCGGGCCGCCGAGGCATCCAGGTTCCGGCGAAACCCGGCTTCGGCCTCAGGGAAGCAATGGTTGATCCAATTAGAAGTCCGGCATATGATGGCCCGAGCCCACTCTCAGCCACCGCTGCTTCGCCCGATGGATCTAGCCACGCCCCCCGACCAAGCCGCCTTCCGCCGCGAGGTCCGCCAGTTCATCCAGGACCGGCTGCCCGCCGAGATCCGCGAACGCCTGCGCCTGGGCCATCCGCCGCGCAAGCAGGACACGGTCACCTGGCAGCGCATCCTCAACGAGAAAGGCTGGGCGGCACCGCACTGGCCGCGTGAATACGGCGGCGCCGAGCTCGGCCAGGCCGAGCGGCTGATCCTGCTCGACGAGCTGTTCCGCGCGCCCGCGCCGCTGCCGCAGGTGTTCAACGTGGGCATGCTCGGGCCGGTGCTGCTGAAGTTCGGCACCGAGGCGCAGAAGCGCTTCTTCATGCCCCGGCTCGCGAACCTCGACCTCTGGTTCTGCCAGGGCTTCTCCGAACCGGGCTCGGGCTCCGACCTGGCCTCGCTGCGCACTTCGGCCAGGCGGGAAGGCGAAGGCGAGGACGAACACTACGTCGTCGACGGCCAGAAGATCTGGACCACCACCGCGCACCTGGCCGACTGGGTGTTCGCGCTGGTGCGCACCGACGGCACGGGCAGCAAGCAGCACGGCATCTCCTTCCTGCTGATCGACCTGCGCAGCCCCGGCATCACGATCCGCCCGATCACCTCGATCGACGGCCAGCACCATCTCAACGAGGTCTTCTTCGACGCGGTGCGCGTGCCGGTCGGCAACCTCGTGGGCGAGGAAGGCCGCGGCTGGGACTGCGCCAAGTACCTGCTGATGAACGAGCGCACCGGCATCGCCAACGTGGGCCTGTGCCGCGAGCGGCTGGACTATGCGCGCGAGCTGGCCGGCCGCCTCACGCAGGCCGGCCGGCCGCTGCTCGACAGCCCGCGGCTGCGCGCCGAGATGGCCGTGCTCGACGCCGAGATCCGCGCGCTCGAAGTCACGAACTGGCGCTTCCTGCTGTCGAACGACACCGCGCGGAAGAACCCGGGCTTCGCCTCCGTGCTCAAGCTCAAGGGCACCGAGCTGCAGCAGGAGATCGCGCAGCTGCTGCAGCGCATCGCCGGTCCCGCGGCAATGGAGCGCCGCGCGCACGACGGGCCCGGCGCCGAGCACTGGGCCGGGCCGCTCGCGATGCGCTACTTCTACAGCCGCGCGGCCAGCATCTACGGTGGTACGAGCGAGGTCCAGAAGGACATTCTTTCCAAGACGATCCTGGGATAGGCCCGCATGAACTTCGAACTGAATGAAGAGCAGCAGGCGCTGCAGGCCAGCCTCTCGCGCCTGCTCGGCGATGTCTACGGCTTCGAGCAGCGCCGCGCGATCGCCGCCACGCCCGCGGGCTGGAGCGAAGCGGTGTGGAGACAACTGGCCGAGCTGGGCCTGACCGCCCTGCCCTTGCCGCAGGCCCACGGCGGCTTCGGCGGCGGCGCCGTCGACCTGCTGCCGGTGATGCAGGAGCTCGGCCGCGCGCTGTCGCTCGAGCCCTTTCTCGCCTCGATCGTGCTCGGCGCCACCGCGCTGCGGCTCGCGGGCGACGACGCCCTGCAGGCGCGGCTGCTGCCCGGCGTGGCCAGCGGCGAAGTCCGCCTGGCCTGGGCCCACGACGAAGCGGCCGGGCACCAGGCCCCGCTGTGGATCGAGACCGTCGCGCGCCGCGATGGCGAACGCTGGCGGCTCGACGGCGCGAAATGCAACGTGCTGCATGCGACGGCCGCCCACCATGTCGTGGTCAGCGCGCGCGTGGCGGGCGCGCCCGACGATGCGCAGGGCCTCGCCCTGTTCCTGGTCGATGCCCAGGACCCGGGCGTGCAGTGCCGCGCCCATCGCCTGGTCGACGACACGCCGGCCGGTGAACTGCGCTTCGAATCCGCCACCGCGCTGCCGCTGCACGATCCGCGCGATGCCGCCACCGCGCTGCGCGCGCTCGAGGGAACGCTGGCGGCCGGCACCGCAGCGGTCTGCGCCGATGCGGTCGGCCTCATGGAGTCGGCCTACCGGCTGGCCATCGACTACCTGAAGACGCGCCGCCAGTTCGGCCGCCTGATCGGCGAGAACCAGGCGCTGCGCCACCGTGCCGCGGAAATGCTCGTGAGCCTCGAGATGTGCCGCAGCATGGCGCTGGTGGCGGCGGTCGCCGCCGACGACCTCGACGCACCCGGCGCGCGCGCCGACCTCGCGCGCGCCAAGCTCATCATCGGCCGCCACGGCCGCGGCCTGTGCCACGCGGCGATCCAGCTCCATGGCGGCATCGGCATGACCGAGGAATATGCGGTGGGCCATTGCCTGCGCCGCCTCGCGCTGCTCGACCAGCTCTTCGGCGATGTCGACGCGCAGTCGGCACGGCTGGCGGCGATGGCATGAGCAGTTCCACTTTCGAGACCCTGCGCTGGGACCTGTCGGGCCCGGTGCTCACGCTGACGCTGCACCGCCCCGAGCGCATGAACGCGATGACGCGTGCGATGCGCCGCGAGCTGTGTCGCGCGCTCGACCTCGCGGATGCGCAGGACGCGGTGCGCGCCATCGTGATCACCGGCGCGGGCCGTGCCTTCTGCGCCGGCTTCGACCTCTCGGAAGGCGCGCAGGCTTTCGATCCGGCCGCGGCCGCGCGCGACGCCGAATCCGGCGAGGAACCGGGACGCGACGGCGGCGGCGTGCTCGCGCTGCGCCTGTTCGCGAGCACCAAGCCGCTGATCGCCGCCGTGAACGGCGCGGCGGTCGGCATCGGCGCCTCGATGCTCTTGCCGATGGACATCCGCATCGCCTCGCGCGACGCGCACTTCGGCTTCGTCTTCGCGCGCCGCGGCATCGTGCCCGATGCCTGCGCGAGCTGGTTCCTGCCGCGCGTGGCCGGCATCTCGAAGGCGCTGGAATGGAGCATGGGTGGCCATGTCTTCGATGCCGAGGAAGCCCGCGCGGGCGGCCTCGTGAGCGAGCTGTGCGAACCCGGCGAGCTGCTGGCACGCGCGCAATCGCTGGCCGCGGAGATCGCCACGCATGCAGCACCGGTGTCGGTGGCACTCACGCGGCAACTGATGTGGCGCATGCTCGGCGCGTCGCATCCGATGGAGGCCCATCGCCTCGAAAGCACCGCGCTGCGCTCGCGCGGTGCTTCGGCCGACGCCGCCGAGGGCGTGGCCTCGTTCCGCGAGAAGCGGCCCGCGCGCTTTCCGGATGCCGTCAGCACCGGCATGCCCGCGCCCTACCCCTGGTGGACCGAGCCGCCGTTCGCCCCCACCGGAGACACGACGACATGAGCCAGGTGATCCTCGACGGACGCGCCATGGAGCGCGACCTGCTGACCCGCCGCGCCCTGCAGGCCGCGCGCGGCCTCGATGCGCTCGGCGTGCGCGAGGGCGACGCGGTGGCGCTGCTGCTGCGCAACGACTTCGCCTTCCTCGAGGCGCAGCAGGCCGCGGCCGCGCTCGGCGCCTACGCCGTGCCGATCAACTGGCACGGCAAGCCCGAGGAGGTGCTCTACATCGTCGAGGACGTGCGCCCGCGCGTGCTCGTGGGTCATGCCGACCTGCTCGCACCGGTGCGGCACCGCATTCCCGCCGACACCCTCATCGTGACCGTGCCGACGCCGCCCGAGGCGGCGCGCGCCTTCTCGCTGACCGGCGAAGCCACCTCGGTGCCGGCCGATGCGCTCGAATGGAACGCCTGGCTCGCGGGCTTCGCGCCCTGGGACGGTCCGCCGATGCGCAGCCGCGCCACCATGATCTACACCTCGGGCACCACCGGCCGCGCCAAGGGCGTGCGGCGCGAGGCCGCCACGCCCGAGCAGGCGCGCGCCTATGTCGAGCTGCTGCGCAGCGTGTACGGCCTGCAGCCCGGGGTGCGCGCGCTGATCGCGGGGCCGCTGTACCACTCCTCGCCCAATGCCTACGCACGCCAGGCGCTGCCCGCCTGCGAGGTGCTGGCGATGCAGACGAAGTTCGATCCCGAGGCCGTGCTCGCAGCGATCGAGCGCCACCGCATCAGCCACATGGTGGCGGTGCCCACGATGTTCGTGCGCATGCTCAAGCTGCCCGAGGCGGTGCGCCGCCGCTACGACCTGGGCTCGCTGCGCTGGGTCACCCACACCGGCGCGCCCTGTGCACCCGATACCAAGCGCGCGCTCATGGACTGGTGGGGACCGGTGGTGTACGAGACCTATGGCGGCACCGAGGTCGGCACCGCCACGCTGAGCACGCCGCAGGACTGGCTGGAGTTTCCCGGCAGCGTGGGCCGGCTGACGCCCGGCGCGCGCATGGCGCTCTACGGCGAGGACGGCCGCCCGGTCGCACCGGGAGAGGTCGGCGAGATCTTCGTGCGCGTGCCGGCCTATGCCGACTTCACGTACCACAACCATCCCGAGAAGCGCCGCGAGGTCGAGCGCGACGGGCTGATCAGCTGCGGCGACGTGGGCTACGTCAAGGACGACCACCTGTACCTGTGCGACCGCCGCGCCGACATGGTGATCTCGGCCGGCGTGAACATCTATCCGGCCGAGATCGAGGCCGTGCTGCTGCAATGCCCCGCGGTGCGCGACTGCGCGGTGTTCGGCATTCCCGACGACGAGATGGGCGAGTCGCTGGCCGCGGCCATCGAATGCATGCCCGGCGCCGCGCCCGACGCGGAAGCGATCCGCGCCTTCCTCGCCGAGCGGCTGGCCAGGTACAAGGTACCGCGCCGCATCGACTTCCATGCGGCGCTGCCGCGCGAGGACAGCGGCAAGATCTTCAAGCGCCGCCTGCGCGATCCGTTCTGGCAAGGCGCGGGCCGCAGGATCTGAGATGGCGCCCGCCACGGAAGCGATGGCGCAACGGCTCGCCGCCGCGCTGAGCCGTCATGCGGGACTGCACGGCCGCGTCGAGGCGCTGCGCCGCCTCACGGGCGGCGCGACCAAGACCACCTGGTCCTTCGAGCTCGCGACCGCCGACGGCCCTGTCGCGCTGATCCTGCAGCAGGCGCCGGCGGCCGCGCCCGAAAGAAAGGAATCGTCGGCACCCAAGCTCGATGCCGCCGACGATGCGCGGCTGATGATCGCCGCGCGCAGCCACGGCGTGCCGGCGCCCAGGGTGCGCGCGATCCTCGACCTGCACGACGGCCTCGGCCGCGGCTACGTCACCGAGCATGTGGAAGGCGAGACGCTGGGCCGCAAGCTGGTCTCCGATCCCGCGCATGCCGGTGCGCGCGCGGCGATGGCGGAGCAGGCCGGGCGGATTCTCGCGACGATCCATCGCATGCCCACCACGGGACTGGACTTCTTGCAGCGGCTCTCGCCTGCGCAGGAACTCGCGGTGTACGCGAGCCTGCTCGACGCCACGGGCTTTCGTCATCCCGCGCTCGAATTCGCGCTGCAATGGGTACGCCGCCACCTGCCCGCGGACGATGCCGACGCGCTGGTGCATGCGGACTTCCGCACCGGCAACCTGATCGTCGGGCCCGAGGGCATCCGCTGCGTGCTCGACTGGGAGATCGCGCGCCGCGGCGATCCGATGCAGGACCTCGGCGTGCTGTGCATGCGGACCTGGCGCTTCGGCGCCGCGCCCGAGGTCGGCGGCTTCGGTGCGCGCGAGGACCTGTACGCGGCCTACGAGCGCGCCGGCGGCGCGCCGGTCGATCCCGCGCGCGTGCGCTTCTGGGAAGCCTTCTCCAACCTCAAGTGGGCCATCGGCTGCGTGCGCCGCGGCCTCGCCACCCGCGACGACGGCACGTCCGCGAGCCTGGAGCTGTGCGCCGTGGGCCGGCGCATGGAAGAGCCGCTGTGGGACTTCTTCCAGCTCGTCGATCGTTGAAGAAAGGAGCCGCGGCCATGTCCGACAGCGTACCGTCCGCCCCCACCCTGCTCGCGGCGACCGCGCGCTATCTCGAGGACGAGCTGATGCCCTCGCTCGAGGGCTATCACCGCTTCCAGACCCGCATCGCGATCAACGTGCTGCGCATCGTCGAGCGCGAATTGCGGCTCGGCGGCGCGCACGATGCCGCGGCCCACGAGCGCCTGCTCGCGCTGCTGCAGGAGGCGCCCACTCCCACCTCCCCTTCCCTCGCGCTGGCCGATGCGCTGCGCGACGGCCGGCTCGACCCCGACGCGCCCGGCGTCGCGGCGCACCTGCGCGCCGCGCTGGCCGAGGCGCTGGCCATCAACAACCCCCGCTGGATCACCAAGGAAACCCCGCCATGAACTTCACCGAAGAACAGATCGCCTTTCGCGACAGCGTGCGCCGCATGGTCGAACGCCACGTGGCGCCCATCGCCGCCGAGATCGACGAGAACGACCGCTTTCCCGAGGAGCTGATCCCGATCTACGGCGACATGGGGCTGCTGCAGCTGTGGGTGCCCGAGGCCTATGGCGGCCCCGGCGCCAACCTCACGATGGTGTGCATCGCGCGCGAGGAGATCTCGCGCGTGTCGGAGTCGTGCGCGCTGATGGCCGGCATGAACACCATGTTCGCGCTGCCGCTGATGCATTTCGGCACCGAGGAACAGAAGCAACGCTTCCTGCCCCTGCTGGCCGAGGGCCGCACGGTGACGGCGATCGCGCTGTCGGAGCCCGACTGCGGCAGCGACGTGGGCGGCATGCGCACGCGCGCGGTGGCCGACGGCGACAGCTACGTGCTCAACGGCCAGAAGCAGTGGTGCACCTTCGGCAGCCGCGCCGACTACATCCTGGTCTTCGCCAAGACCGGCGAAGGCGGTGGCGCCGACGACATCAGTCCCTTCATCGTCGACGTGAAGAACAGCAAGGGCCTGAGCTTCGGGCGCAACGAGCGCAAGATGGGCATGAAGGGCACGATCAACGTGCCGATCTACCTCGACAACGTGCGCGTGCCGGCCGAGAACCGCCTCGGCGAGGAAGGCAAGGGCTTCCGCTCGGCGATGCGCGCGCTCGACCTCAACCGCCCCGCCATCGCCGCGGCCTCGGTCGGGCTGGCGCAGGGCGCGCTCGACGCGGCGCTGGCCTACGCCAAGCAGCGGCGCCAGTTCAAGCGCGCCATCATCGAGTTCCAGGGCATCCAGTTCATGCTGGCCGACATGGCGATGCAGATCGAGGCCGCGCGCTGCCTGGTCTACGAGACCGCGCGCCTGGCCGACACCGGCGACTGGGCCGCGCTGCCCAAGTTCGCGAGCATGGCCAAGTGCTTCGCGAGCGACGTCGCGATGAAGGTCACGACCGACGCGGTGCAGGTCTTCGGCGGCTACGGCTACGTGAAGGACTATCCGGTCGAGAAGATGATGCGCGACGCCAAGCTCAACCAGATCTTCGAGGGCACCAACCAGATCCAGCGCGTGGTGATCGCGCGCGAACTCATGCGGTGAAGCCGGGCGCGGGCATCGCGCCCGCGCCGGCCTTGCTTCAAGCCAGCAACTGCCGCGCGATCATGTTGCGGTGGATCTCCGAGGCGCCCTCGTAGATGCGCAGCACCCGCAGGTCGCGGTACACGCGCTCGACGATGGTGCCGCGGCAGTAGCCCGAGCCGCCGAAGATCTGCAGCGCCTTGTCGGCGATGCGGCAGGCCGCCTCGGTGCAGATCACTTTCACCATCGAGGCCTTCATGCGCGCATCCTCGCCGCGCGTGGCGCGCCACACGGCCTCGAACAGCACCATGCGCGCGGCATGCAGGTCCATCGCCATGTCGGCGATCATGTGCTGGATCGCCTGATGCTCGGCCAGCGCCTGCCCGAAGGTGACCCGCGTGCGCGCATGCTCGATGGTCTCGTCGAGCGCGATCTGCGCCGGGCCGAGTGCCTGGCAGCCCACGTTGAGGCGGCCCTCGTTGAGCCCCGACATCGCGTACGAGAGGCCGCGGCCCTCCTCGCCCAGCAGGTTCTCCACCGGGATGCGGCAGTCGGTGAAGGTGATCTCGCAGAGGCTGTCGTCCATCCAGCCCATGGTCGGCATGGTGCGCGCGACCTCGAAGCCCGGCGTGGTGGTGTCGAGCAGGAAGGCCGAGATGCCGTGCTTGCCGGCCGCGCGGTCGGTCGAGGCCAGCACGGTGATCGAGTGCGCGTGGTTGGCGTTCGAGATGAAGGTCTTCGTGCCGTTGAGCACGTAGTGGTCGCCCTCGCGCCTGGCGGAGGTCAGCATCCGCGCCGCGTCGGAGCCCGCGTGCGGCTCGGTGATCGCGATGCAGTTGCGCGAGCGGCCCGAGGCGATCTCGGGCAGCCACTTCTTCTTGAGGGCCTCGTTGCCGTGGTCCACGATGATGTGCACGCCGGGCCCGATGGCCGAGCGCACGAAGGGCCAGAACTGCGGCGGCAGCCGCGCGAGCTCGAGCTGCACCGCCACGCTCGTGAGGTGGTCCACCGGCATGCCGCCGTAGGCCTCGGGGATCGCCATGCCGTAGAAGCCCATCTCGCGCAGGGTGCTCTCGACCTGCTCGGGCACCTCCCCGGTCTCGTGGTAGCGCGGTTCGAGCTTGAGCAGCGCGTCGACGGCGTCTCGCGTGGCGACGCGCATCTCCTCGGCGTCGGCGGGCAGGTTGAAGTCCATCATGTCTCCTTTGGTAGAACCATTGATTCTACGCAAGCGAACTCGATCCTGCACGTTCCGTCGGCGACATCGGGGACATCGTGAGGATCGCCTTGCCGCGGGTGCGCCGCTGCGCCAGGGCGGCCAGCGCCTCGGGCAGCCGCGCGAAGTCGAAAGCCGTGGCCTCGAGCGGGCGCAGCCGCCCTTCGCGCCACCAGTCGCGGATCTCCTGCGCCAGCCGGCTCGCCAGGGCCGGCTCGCGCTTGCGCACCTCGCCCCACAGCACGCCGATGGCCGAGGCGCCCCGATGGCGTCGCGGCCGCCACGCGCAGCCCCGCCTCGGGCCCGCCGACCACGGTGCCGACCACCTCCATGCCGGGCGTGAACGGCAGCGCGGGCCGTACCTGGTAGCGGCCCTCGACCAGCAAGGTGTCGAGGAAGTTGAGGCCCGCCGCCTCGACCTTCACGAGGTACTCGTCGGCGGCCGGTGTCGGCGTGGGCACGTCGGCGAGGCGCAGGCCGGCCGGATCGCCGATCGCCTCGACGCGCCAGGCCTTCATCGCAGCTCGGCGCGGCCGTGCGTCAGCACCAGCAGGTCGCGCTCGAGCACGCGCGCGCGAAACGCCACCTCGTTGCCGTTGCGCCAGCTCTCGAGGCGGATCGTCTCGCCCGGATAGACCGGCGCCGACAGGCGTGCGCGCATCGCCACCAGCCGCGCCGGATCGAGGCCGGCATGCGCCTCGAGCAGGCCGCGGCCCGCGATGCCCCAGGTCGCGAGGCCATGCAGGATCGGTTTCGCGAAGCCCACCCTGGCCGCGAAGGCCGGTTCGGCATGCAAGGGGTTGAGGTCGCCCGAGAGCCGGTAGAGCAGCGCCTGGTCGGGCCGCGTGGGCAGGTCCAGCACATGCTCCGGCGCGCCCTCGGGCGTGGCCGGCGCCGGCGCGGCGGCTTCGTCGCTGCGCCCATCGGCCTGGGAGAAGCCGCCGTCGCCGCGCAGGAAATACACGCTCTCGACGGTGGCGAGCGCCCGGCCTTCGGCATCGGCCAGTTCCTTCTCCACATGCAGCACCGCGCCCTTGCCCTCGCCCTTGTCGACCACGCGCGTGACGCGCGTTCGCCCGAGCACCGTGCCCGATGGCGGCAACGGCGCATGCAGGCGCAGCGCCTGTTCGCCGTGCACCAGCTTCATGAAGTCGATACCGATCTCGCGCCGCTCGCGCATCCAGAAGCCCGGCGAGGCCAGCACCGCCGCCATGGTCGGCAGCGCCGCGAGCTCCTTCTCGTAGACGAAGCGCAGCTGCCGCTCATCGAGCGGATCGGCGCCCAGGCCGAGGCCGAGCGCATAGAGCATGGTGTCCCTCGGTGCGTAGTCGTGGCGCACCTCGCCGGATTGCCAGTCGCGGGCCTTCTGATAGTCGAGCATCGTCGCTTGCCTTGTCGTGTCGGTAAATCTGTCGAGGTCGCCGCGCTTCACGCGGCAGGCGGCCAGCGGAACTGCGCGGGCTCGCGCGCCGCGAAGCGCCGCACCGCCTCCTTCGCGTAGTCGCTGTTCGAGGCCAGCGCCTGGCCGGACGACTCGATCTCCAGCAGCGTCTGGAGGTCGCTGCCGAGCGAGGCCTGCAAGGCGCGCTTGGCGATGCTCATCGCCACCGGCGAAGCGCCCGCGAAGCTGCGCGCAATCACCTGCGCGCGCGCCGCCAGCGCCTCGGCGGGCACGACCTCCATCGCCAGGCCCAGCCGCAGCGCCTCGGCGGCGTCGATCTCGCGCGCCGAGAAGATCAGCTCCTTCGCGCGCTGCAGGCCCACCACGCGCGGCAGCGTGTAGAAGGCCCCCATGTCGGGCACGAGGCCGATGCGCTGGAACACCATGCACAGGCGCGCGCGTTCAGAAAGCAGCACGATGTCGCACATCAGCGCCAGGCTGAAGCCGGCGCCGTAGGCCACGCCGTCGACGGCGGCGATCACCGGGCGGTCGAGCGCCATCAGTTCGGTGCAGATGCGCGTGTAGCGCGCCATGCCGGCGCGCCGCTGCTCGGGCGTGCGCGGCCCGCCCTGCCCCATGGCCTTGACGTCGCCACCCGCGCAGAACGCGCCGCCGGCGCCGGCGAGCACCAGCACCCGCACCGACTCGTCGGCGCGGATCGCGGCGAGACATTCGCCGAGTTCGTCGGCCATCGTCGGATCGAGCGCGTTCTTCGCCTCGGGACGGTTGAGCGTGAGCGTCGCCACGCCGTCGTCGAGCCGGTAGTCGAGGGTCTTCATCGCGCCTCCGTCTCGCGCACCGAGATCGGCACGCCGTCCACCATCACGTCGCAGTACTCCGACATGCCCAGCGCGCCACGCCCTTCGCAGCGGTACTCGGTGATGCCCTCGGTGATGCGCGTGTAGTCACCGGCGCCGCCTGCCACGCGGCGATGCCGCAGCGGCACCAGCGCGCCGACCTTCCCGGTCAGGGTGTAGCTGCGCTCGGCCGTGCGAACCTGCGCGGTGAAGGCGCGCGGATAGTGCTGCGCGTCGTAGTCGGTCTCGATGCGCCCGTCGACCACCGGCTCGTAGCGGCCGTCGCGCAGCACGTTGCCGCTCACGTGGTTCGGCTGTCCCTTGCGGCCCTTGATCGACAGCAGCACGCCGAAGTCGTCGCCGAAGGTCACGGGCAGCCACTTGTACCAGTAGAAGCTGTGCCAGTGGCGCGGGCCCCAGGACTTGTCGCGGTAGCCGTGCCCGGCGATGTCGAAGCGCAGGCCGTCCACCGCGATGTGGCCGGCCACCGCCATGTTCTGCTCGATGTGGCCACGGTACACCGCATGCTCGGGGTCCAGCACGATCGGGCTGCCGTCGAGCGCGACGATCTCGCCGCCGTGCATCGGCGAGACGCCGCGGAAGTCGAGCGCGATCGAGGCGGGCCGCTTGGGATAGCGCTTGAAGGCGCTGCCCGGGTCGGCCATCGCATGCGGGTCGTCCATCAGCAGCAGCTCGCCCTCGTAGTGCACGCGCAGGTGCCTGAAAGGCTCGATCACCTCGAAGCGCATGCCGCCCGCGTCCAGGGCCTCGTTGTGCGCGATCTTCGGGCGCTGGTGCATGAAGCCCACGCGGCCGTCGGGCAGGTAGACGCAGCAGCTGAGCTCGGCATGCCCCTCGTGCGGCCGGTTGCCCAGGCGCATCCAGGCACCGATGCCGCGCGCGCTGTCGAAGGCGTTGAAGTAGGCGCTCTCGTTGTAGTTGGACACGGCCTCGGGCACGTGGTTGTATTCGTCCCGCGGATCGAGCCGCAGCTTGCTGTGGGGCGGCATGTACATGGTTCGCCCCGTAGCTACAGGCTGATGTGGAAGCCGCCGTTGACCCCCAGGTGCTGACCGGTGATGTAGGAGGCTGCGTCCGACATCAGGAAGCACACCGTCTTCACCACCTCCTCGGGCGTGGACCAGCGGCCCAGCGGAATCTGCGCGAGCATGCCGTCGCGGAATTTCTCGCCGCGCACCACCTCGGTCATCGGGGTCTCGACCACGCCGAAGCAGATCGAGTTGGTGCGGATGTTGTAGCGGCCCCATTCGCGCGCCGCCGTCATCGTGACGCCGAGCATGCCGGCCTTGGCGGCCGCGTAGTTGACCTGGCCGATCGAGCCCTTGCGGCCGGCGTCGGAGGAGATGTTGACGATGGCGCCGCCGCTGGTGTCGCCCGCCTTCGCGCGCGCCACCATGTGGCGGCCCACGGCCTGCAACCAGTAGAAGGTGCCGGTGAGGTGCACGTCGATCACCTCCTGCCATTGCTGCGGCGTCATCTTCTCGATCATGGCCGGGCGCGTGATGCCGGCGTTGTTCACCAGGCCGTGCACGCCGCCGAAGCGCTCCACGGCCTCGGCGACGGCGCGCGCGGCGAGGTCCGCGTCGGTCACGCTGCCGACCACCTGCTGCACGCGGTTGGCGGGCAGCGCGGACATCGCCGCGCCCAGCGTGTCGGGGTTGAGGTCGAGCGCGACGACGTTGCCGCCGAGCTGCACGGCGAGCGTCGCGATCGCCTTGCCGATGCCCTGCCCGGCGCCGGTCACGACGATGGTGCGGCCTTCGAGATTGACGAGGTTCTGCATAGGTCTCCGTTGGATGATGGATGGGGGGTTGAACTGGGTGTACGAGGCGGTGCGGTTCGCTCAGGCGGACGCCATCGGGGCCTTCGCGCGCTCGGCGTCCTGCAGCTGGCGCCAGGCGATCTTTCCGGTCGGCGACTTGGGCAGCTCGCGCACGAACTCGACCAGCCGCGGGTACTTGTAGGCGGCCATCTTCTGCTTCGCCCATTCGATGACGTCGGCCTCGCGCACCTGGCCCGCATGCGCCTCGCGCAGCACCACCACCGCCTTCACGGTCTCGCCGCGATAGGGATCGTGCGCGGCGATCACGCAGGCCTCGGCGATGGCCGGATGCTCGTGCAGCATCGCCTCGACCTCGGCCGGCCAGACCTTGTAGCCCGAGGCATTGACCATGCGCCTGAGCCGGTCGACGATGAAGAAGTAGCCGTCCTCGTCGCGCCGCCCGAGGTCGCCGCTGCGCACGAAGCGCCGCCCGTCGATCTCAAGCAGCGCCGCGCGCGTGGCCTGCTCGTTGCGCCAGTAGCCCGCGAACACCTGCGGCCCCGACATCACGATCTCGCCGACCTCTCCGGGCGGAAGCTCGCGCAGGGTTTCGGGATCGACGATGCGCAGGTCGGTGCCGAACAGCGGTATGCCCAGGCACTGGCGCTTGAACGCATGCGCGGGGTTGCCCGAGACATGCGCCGTTTCCGACAGCCCATAGCCCTCGAGGAAGTCGAGCCCGGTCAACTGCTTCAGGCGCTCGCACACGGCCTCGGGCATGCCCGCGCCGCCGCCGCCGATGCGGCGCACCGAGCTCAGGTCGTACTCGGCCAGCCGCGGACTCGCGAGGAAGTCGATCACCATGGTCGGCATCGCCGTCCAGTGGCTGACGCGGTGCCGCGCGATCAGCGCCGCGGCCCGGTCGCGGTCCCAGCGCTTCATCAGCACCAGCGTGCCGCCGCCGTAGATCGGCGCGTTCAGCAGGTTCTGCATGCCGGTGATGTGGAAGTACGGCAGCGCCACCAGCTGCACCGAATGCGGGACCATGCCCATCCAGTGCGCGACCGCGACCGTGCTGGCATTGAGCGTGCGGTGCGTGTGCATGCAGCCCTTGGGCACGCCGGTGGAGCCCGAGCTGTAGAGGATCAGCGCCAGCGCATCGGGCAGGTGCTCGAGCGGGGCTGCGGGCGCGCCGGCGGCCGCCAGCACCCGGCGCAGGCCGATGGTGCGCGACGCGCCGGATGCCGCATCCGACGGCTCGGCGGCTTCCACCAGGTCGTCCACCGGCCCCGGGCTGCCGACGATCACCACGCGGCGCAGCCGGTGCGCGCCCGGCACGGCCAGCAGCTCCGCCACGTTGTCGGCGCCGCAGAAGGCCACCACCGCCTCGCTGTCCTCGAGGTAGTGCGGCAGCTCGTCGCGCTTGTTCATCGGGTTGACGGGCACCACGACCGCGTTGATGCGCAGGATCGCGAAGTAGGCCGCGATCCAACCGCGGCCGTTGGGCAGGTAGAGCAGCACGCGGTCGCCCAGGCGCACCGCCAGTTCGTGCTGCAGGAAGGCCGCGATGCGTTCCATCTGCTCGACCAGCGCCGCGTACGACAGGCTGCCGAAATCGTCGACCACCACCGCGCGCTGCGGAGAACGCATGGCCGACACCAGCAGGTTCGCGCACAGGTTGGTGGGCGGAACGTCGATGTCGCGCGGCAGGGTGCGCGGCCAGTGCTTCGAATCGTGCGGGGTCATGGCTGTCGTCCTTGGTCTTCGCCGGGCCGCGGCATCGCGCGAGACAGCGCCGCCGATTTGCCTGTTGATTTATTTTGGTTGAACCAATGATAATCAGGCCGACGACGCAGCGTCAAGGCAGAGCGGCAACGATCCGGCCGGCGCGCGGCACCACGATCCCGGCAACGGGAGACCACACGGAGTCACTGGAGCCATTGGAATGAGCATCAAGCGACAGGCCTGCATCGCAGGCGCTTTCGAACACCCCACGCGCAAGGCGCCCGACAAGACGGTGCCGCAGCTGCATGCGGAATGCGCGCGCGGCGCGCTGGCCGACGCCGGCCTGTCGCTGCAGGACGTCGACGGCTACTTCTGCGCGGGCGACGCGCCGGGCCTGGGCCCGCTGAGCATGGTCGACTACCTCGGCCTCAAGGTGCGCCATGTCGACAGCACCGACACCGGCGGTTCCGCCTACCTGGTGCAGGTCTCGCATGCCGCGCAGGCCATCGCCGCGGGCAAGTGCAACGTGGCGCTGATCACGCTCGCGGGACGCCCGCGCACCGAGGCCAGCGGCGTGGGCACCGGCCCGCGCAACGTGACCGCGGCCACGCCCGACGTGGCCTGGGAAATGCCCTATGCGCCGGTCACGGTCAACATGTACGCGCTGGCCGCGGCGCGCCACATGCACGAGTTCGGCACCACCAGCGAGCAGCTCGCCTGGATCAAGGTCGCCGCCGCCGCGCATGCGCAGCACAACCCGAACGCGATGCTGCGCGATCCCGTCACCGTGGAGGACGTGCTGGCCTCGCCGATGATCTCCGACCCGCTGCACAAGCTCGACTGCTGCGTCGTGAGCGACGGCGGCGGCGCGCTCTTGGTGGTGCGCCCCGAGATCGCGCGCTCGCTCGCGCGGCCCGTGGTCAGCGTGCTCGGTGCCGGCGAGACCGTGAAGGGCCAGGCCAACGGCCAGCTCGACCTCACCTGGTCGGGCGCCGCCGTCTCGGGCCCGATCGCGTTCGCCGAAGCGGGCGTGACGCCGGCCGACATCCAGTACGCGTCGATCTACGACAGCTTCACCATCACCGTGCTGATGCAGCTCGAGGACCTGGGCTTCTGCCGCAAGGGCGAGGGCGGCCGCTTCGTGGCCGACGGCAACCTGATCTCGGGCGTCGGCAAGCTGCCGTTCAACACCGACGGCGGCGGCCTGTGCAACAACCATCCCGCCAACCGCGGCGGCATCACCAAGGTGATCGAGGCCGTGCGCCAACTGCGCGGCGAGGCGCATCCGAAGGTACAGGTCCCCGGTTGCGGCCTCGCGCTCGCGCAGGGCACGGGCGGCCTGCTCGGCTCGCGCCACGGCAGCGCCACCCTGATCCTCGAAAGGAACTGAAGATGAGCACCCCCTACCAGGACCGCGCGCTCGGCGCGCCGATCGTCGACGCCGCCACCGAGCCCTACTGGAACGCCGCGCGCGAAGGCGTGCTGCGCATCAAGCGCTGCACCGCCTGCGCCAAGGCCCACTGGTATCCGCGCGCGCTGTGCCCCTACTGCCTGGGCGACACCGCATGGGAAGACGCCAGCGGTCTCGGCACGATCTACAGCGTCAGCGTGACGCGCCGCGCCGGCCCGATCCCCTATGCGATCGCCTACGTCACGCTCGACGAAGGAGTGACGATGCTCACCAACATCGTCGATGCCGATCTCGATGCGCTGCGCATCGGCGATCGGGTGAAGGTGTGTTTCAAGCCGGCGGAAGGCGGGTTCGCGGTGCCGATGTTTGCGCCGGCTTGAACGCGAGAAAACGAAGGCAATTGGAGGCGCTTCGCCTGATGGTCTTCCACACCCGATCTTGGGCGGGAACCACCGCCCCCCTTCCAAGGCGATCTACGCCAGTTGCAACGGCTGACCAGGCCGAAGCGGAAAGTGCGAGCATCTGCTCTTCGGCAGACTTTCGCACTCCCTCCAGCATCCAGTCAAATCCCCATTGCGATAGTCGAACGAGCGGAGACCGCTCGTCTCCTCGAGCGGGATCGATGTACTTCGAGTCAAGGTGGAGCGGTTATCACTGCCCCATCTTTTGGCGGTAACTCCTGATCGCTGTTTCGAGGCGCGGCCCTGGTTCAGACGGCGCGAGCAAAGCGCTCACAAAAGTAATCTGTTCCTCTCGACTCAGATGAATGATCTCGTGCTCCAACACAATCTTCGCCGCCGCTTCCTGCGGACCGCCGACGATGGATTCGTTCAATGTACGTTCCGTCGAAGCTGCGGCACGCTCAACGATTTTCTTTTTCTTCACGGAAAACTCCCACCTCCGAGTGAAGGTCGAGCTGCTTGTTACCGGGTTCACCTTGCTGCAGTCGATCCATCTCCCGATGTTCTTTCTTTGTGCATGGATGTCAAGGAAACAGCCGGCCTCCTATTCTCGAATCAATCCGTCCTGATGTTGGCTTCGCGAATCACCGAAGTCCAGGTCGCATACTCCTCCGCGATCCGCGCCCCCAGTTGCTCGGGCGTGCTGCCAGTGGCCGCCGCCCCGGCGGTCTCGAACTTCTCCTTCACCTCGGGCAGCGCCAGCGACTTCACGATCGCGTCGTTGAGCCGGGCCACCACCTCGCGCGGCGTGCCGGCCGGGGCGAACAGGCCGAACCAGACCTCGGGGTTGAAGCCCGGCAAGGTGTTGGCGATCGGCGGCGCGCCGGGCGCGAGCGGCGAAGGCTGCAGCGAGGACACGCCGAGCAGCCGCACCCTGCCCTCCTTGATGAAGGCATTCATCTGCGACGAACTGGTGCTCAGCAGCACCTTCGACTCGCCGGTCAGGATCGCCTGGGTGGTCGGAGCCTGGCCCTTGTAAGGGATGTGGGTCATCTCGACGCCGGCGCGCCGGCTGAAGAGCTCGGTGGCGAGGTGGCCGAAGGAGGCTGGCCCGGCGGTCGCGAAATCGAGCTTGCGCGGATTGGCCTTCGCATAGTCGATCAGCTCCTGCACCGACTTCGCGGGCACCGAGGGATTGATCGCGAGGATCATCGGCTGCAGCGAGACCAGCGACACCGGCGCGAAGTCCTTCAGCGGCGCATAGTCGGCCTCCTTCGAGACCTGCGGCGAGATCACCAGGCCGTTGTTGGGGAACAGCAGCGTATAGCCGTTGGCCGGCGCCTTCGCGACGAACTTGGTGCCCAGCACGGCCGAGGCGCCGGCCTTGTTCTCGATGATCACGGGCTGCTTGAGGAAGCGCTGCATCGGCTCCTGCAGCACGCGCGCGAGCACGTCGGTGGTGCCGCCCGGCGGATAGGGCACGACGATGGTGATCGGGCGGTTCGGGAAATCCGACGCCGCGGACTGCGCGATGCCGGCCTGCGGCAGCGCGAGCGCGCCGGCCGCGAGCAACGCCGCCCAGAAGCCCCGGGCCGCGGCGCGCATCGGGCCCTCCGCCTTGCCGGCGACTCCCGGCAGGCGCATCCAGCTGTTCATCATGTCTGTCTCCTTCGTTGTGTGTCTGGTCTGGCGGGCGGCGCGGCAGCCGCTTCCTGCCTCAGCCGCGCACGTGCAGCGCGCGGCTCTCGCGCAGCGCCGCGATGCGCTCCTCGCCCAGCCCGAGCAGGCTGCCCAGCAGCGCGGGGCCGTCGGCACCGAGCTCGGACACGCTGCCGCGCGCATGCGCCGCGGTGCGGGCGAAGCGGAAGGCGGGGTTGGGCACCTGGAACGCGCCGGCGCCGTCGTCGATGGTCTGGAAGGCCTGGCGCTCCACCAGCGGCGGCAGCTTCATCGCCTCGCGCACGGTGAAATAGCGCGAGCACGGCACGCCCGCGGCATTCATCTCGGCCTCGCATTGCGCGGCGCTGCGATCGGCGGCCCAGTCGTCGAGCAGCTGCATCAGCGCGCCCCAGTGGTGCTCGCGCTCCTGGCTGGTCGCGAAGCGCGCGTCGGTGATCCATTCGGGATGGCCGGTGCCGCGCGCCAGCGCCTCGAAATTGTTCTGGCTCACGGGCGCGATCAGCAGGAAGCCGTCCTTCGCCTTGGTCGGGCGATAGAGCGGGCGGCGCCGCTCGGCCGGGAACTGCGCCTCCTGGCACTCGTAGACGAGCAGGCCCAGCATCGCGTCCATCAGCGCGAGGTCGATGTGGTCGCCCTCGCCGGTGCGCGCGGCGCGGAACAGCGCGCTCTGGATCGCGCCGAAGGCCAGCGAGCCGCCGAGCACGTCGGCCACGAAGATGCCGTTCTTCAGCGGCCGCTCGACGTCGCCCTCCTGGTAGTCGAGGTTGGCCATGTCGTAGCCGCTGGCCGCGTGCAGCACCGGGGCGTAGGCGCTGCGGCCCGACCAGGAACCCTCCTGCCCGAAGCCCGAGATCGAGCAGTACACCAGCCGCGGGTTCAGCGCCGAGAGCGTCGCGTAGTCGAGGCCCAGGCGCTGCATCACGCCGGGGCGGTAGTTCTCCACCAGCACGTCGCACTGGCCGACCAGCTCCCGCACCAGCGCGACCGCCTCGGGCTTCTTGAGGTCGAGCGCGAGGCTCTTCTTGCCGGCGTTGAGCTGCGCGAAGTAGGTGCTGCGGCCCTGGCGCCGCGGCGGCCGCAGCCGGATGTGGTCGCCCTCGGGCGGCTCCACCTTGATGACCTCGGCGCCGAGGTCGGCCATCAGCCGCGTGCAGTAGGGACCCGACATCATCGCGGTGAAGTCGAGCACGCGCACGCCGTCGAGCACGCCGGGCTTCGCGGCGGCGGGGACGGTAGGGTTCGGGGTCGGCTCAGCCAAGGTTGCTCTCCGTCACGGCGAGGCCGGCAAGGCGCGAGCCGCCGAGCGCGTCGAGGTAGTCGGCGTGCGCCGCGGTGCCGCGCGCATAGCGCGCGAGGTAGGCATCGAAGGCCGCTTCGTCGGCGCTCGCCTTCACGTACTCGCGCAGGTGGCGCTCGTCGGCGCGGTACAGCGTGGGCGAGGCGCTCGGATGGGCGCCATAGGGCGCTTCCACCACCGCGTCGACCATCACGCTCGGCAGCTTGGTCAGGTGGTTCGAGCGGCGGATGGTGTCGGACGACACGATGCGGTCCACCGAGACGATCACGTGGCGCGAAGCCTGCGCGAGCATCGCGTCGAAGAACGGCGTCGCGAGGTACTGCACGTTGCCGTACTCGTCGGCCTGCTGCGCATGGAGCAGGCACACGTCGGGCTTGATCGCGGCGGCGGCGAGCATCTTGCGCTCGCCGGGCTTCGAGGGCAGCGGCCAGTAGTGCTCGGGCGTGTGGCGCGGCAGGTCGGTGCCCAGGTCGGGGATCGCGGTCCAGGGCATGTCGCAGATGCCGGCGCGCAAGCCTCCGGCGATGCCGGGCCCGTCGAGCTCGTAGACCTTCAGCGTGCCGGCCTCGGCGCGGCGGCGGAAGTGCGGCGCGAGGCCGAACTGCTCGAAGCTGATGAACACGCAGGCGGTGCTGCGCGCGCAGCCGGCGCCGATCAGCATGTCGGGCGCGATCGAGCCGGGTGCTGGCACCAGGTCGAGGTCGCGCGCGCCCTTGCGGATCAGCGCGCGCACCAGCGCCATCGGCTGGGCATTGAAGATCCAGCCGCCCAGGCCGACGCGGTGGCCGTCCTGGATGACCGACACGGCCTCGTCGAGGGTGGTCAGCTTGCTTTTGTTGGAACTCATGGCTCGTCTCTTCAGGGGAACTTGCGGCGCAGGGTGCCGCGCGTGTCGACGCGGGTGCGCAGCAGGCGCAGCTCTTCGGGCTCGGGCATGCGCGTGACGGGCGGCGTGCCCTCGACCACCAGCTCGAAGCCGGTGGCCTTGCGGATCTGCTCGAGCGTCACGCCCGGATGGATAGAGCGCACGCGCATGGCCTTGCTCACGGGCTCGAAGTCGAACACGCCCAGCGGCGACACCACCAGGCGCGGCCCGCCCGGCGGGAGGCCGGCCTCCTCGCGCGAGTTGCCGCCTTCCATGTGGCCCGGTCCGCAGAGGAAGTCGACGCGCGGCACGAAGGCGCCGGGATCGTGGCGCGTGAGCGCGACATAGAAGCGCTTGGCCAGCCCGCACAGCGCGCTGATGCCCACCGTGCCGGGGCCGCGCACCTTGGGCCGAGCCTGGTCGCCGACCACCACCGTGTTGATGTTGCCGAAGCGATCGACCTGCAGCGCCGAGAGGATCGCGAAATCGAAGAAGTGGATCTTCCAGTCGATGAAATCGATCATGTTCGGCAGGTCCATCCAGGCCTCGGAGGACTCGATGTTCTCCGAGTCGGCCGTGGACAGCAGGTGGTCGCGCACCGGGTTCACCATGCCGCCGGGGCCCGAGATCCACCACAGCCGCGGCGCCTGCATCTCGCGCGCGAGGTTGCAGGCGGCCAACTGGATGTCGGAGTTGGTGCCGATGATGACCTTCTCGCCATCGGCGAAGTCGCGTGCCAGCAGCACGGCGAGCAGTTCGCCGGTCGACGGCTTGTCGTCGCCCGGCGTCGTTTGCTTGATATTTGGTTCAACCATTCATTGATCCTAGGAATCAACCATGACACTGTCAAGCGGATTTCACCTGCCGGGCGCGCAAGAAGAAAGGACCGCGCGCCTTGCGGCGGGCGGTCCTTGTCGGATCGGGTGAAGGGCGGCGCCGCGCGCCGCACGGGTTCAGCGCGTGGTCTTCGCGGCGCGGGTGGCGGACTTGGTCGCGGCCTTCGCAGCCGGTTTCTCGGCCGGGGCCTTGGCCGCCGCCTTGCGTGGCGCCGGCGCCGCGGCCGGAGCTTCCTGCGCGGCGTCCTCGCCCACCTTCGACAGGTAGCTGCGCTGCAGCCGCTTGAGGCTGGACTCCATCTCCGCGGCGGCCGCGTCGGCGTCCTTGGCCGCCAGGTGCTTGAGGAAGCGGCGGCGCGAGGGCAGCACGTAGGCGTTCTCCTCGTGGCCGATCTGGCCGATGAACTCGGCCAGCACGTTGAGCACGCCGTTCATCACGATCACCATGATCGGATTGCCGGTCATGCGCGCGAGGATGCGGTGGAACTCGAGGTTGGTCGCCGCGCGCGCGGGGAAGTCGTCGCGCCGCAGCGCCTCCTCGGCCGCGTCGATGTTGGCCGCCAGCGCCTCGAGATCGGCGGGCGTGGCGCGCGCGCAGGCCTCGCGCACCAGGATCGACTCGAGCCAGATGCGCGCCTCGGTGAGCTGCGCCGGCTGGATCGCGCCCATGTGGTACATGTCCATCAGGCCGGTGGCGATCGCGTCGCCGCTGCGCCCGCTGATGAAGGCGCCGCCGCTGGCGCCCTTCTGCAGCCGGATCAGCCCCGCATGCTCGAGCGAGCGCAGCGCCTCGCGCAGGGTGTTGCGCGACACGCCGAACTGCTCGGACAGCGCGCGCTCCGACGGCAGCCGCGTGCCGACCTTGAGCCGGCCCTGCGACAGCTCGCCGCGGATCTGCTGGGCGATCTCCTCGAAGGCACGCGCGGAACGGATGGGCTGGAACTTGGCGCTCCGTGCGTCGGCCGCGGGTGGCGACGGTTCTTTGGCGTCCATGGGGAATCCTCCGTTGGAAAAACTAAAAGTTGGACCTTTGAGCCAAATGATAAGGGGCGGCGTGGCGCGGGCCGCCGTAGTCCAAGCCCTCGCGGTGGTGCCTGTTGCCGTATCTCATTAATGGTTCTACCATTGAATTTTCCGAGACTCAGGAGAGACACGCCCATGCCCCCGACCACCCTTCCCGGCGACGAAGAGCGCGCCCTGCTGCGCGACTCGGTGCGCGGCTTCCTCGAGCGCCACTGGCCGCCCGCCACCGCCGTGCCATGGGCACGCGAACCCGCGCGCGTGCAGGCGCTGTGGCAGCAGCTCGCGGCGCAGGGCCTTGCCGCATTGGGATCGGATCCCTCGGAGGGCGGCCTGCGCGAGATCGCGCTGGTCATGGAGGAACTGGGCCGCGCGGGTTGCACGCTGCCGCTGCATCACGGCACGCTGTTGAACCTAGCGGCGCCGCGCACGCCACGGGGCGAGGAGCCCGCGGTGCTCGCGCTGCAGCGCGCCGGCGAGGCGCGCGTGGTGCTGTGCTTCGGGGCCTTCGACGGCGACCGCGGCGCGGGCGAGGCACGCATCGACGACGACGGCAGGCTCCACGGCGAACTCGCCTTCGTCGAGCATGCCGACAGCGCCACCCACCTCGCGGTGATGGTGGACGGCCCCGCGCTCGCGCTGATCGACTTGCGCGCGCCTGGCGTGCGCATCGAGGCCACGCCAGCGATGGGAACGCAGGGGCTGTTCCGCGTCGTGCTGGACGGGATCGCCGCCTCCGTCCTCGCACTGTCAAAGGAGCAGCTCGACGCGCTGCACGCGACGGCCCGCCTCGCGCTGTGCGCGCGCGCCACCGGCGCCGCCGAACGCGCCTTCGAGCTCGCCGTGGCCTATGCGGGCGAGCGCCGGCAGTTCGGCCGTCCCATCGGCAGCTTCCAGGCGATCCAGCACAAGCTCGCCGACGGCCACATCGCGCTGCTGGGCGCTCGGCTCACGCAGGCGGGCGCCGCGCGGCAGCACGACCTCGGCGCCGACAACTGGCGCGTGTTCGCCGAGGCGGCCTGCGCGCTGGCCGCGACGACGCTGCGCCGGGTGTCGCTGGAAACGCAGCACACCTTCGGCGCGATCGGCTACAGCGAGGAGCACGAGGCGCCGCGCCATTTCAAGCAGGTGCATCTCGACGTGCTGCGCCACGGCGGTGGACGCCGCGCGCGCGAGGCCCTGGCCGATCACTTCCTCGGCGAGACGCCGCGCACGCTGCCCGAATACGACCTGGGCCCGGCCGGCAACGCCTTTCGCGAGGAGGTGCGCGCCTGGCTCCAGACGCACTGGTCGGGCGAGCGCAAGGCCGCGCACGAGGCGCTGGACTTCAAGGCGCGCGAGTACGACCGCGAGTTCGCGCGCGCGCTCGGGCGCACCGGCTGGATCGGCCTCTCGTGGCCGCAGCGCTTCGGCGGCCAGGCGCGCGGCGCCTTCGAGCAACTGGCCTTCGTCGAGGAGATGGAACGCGCCGAGGCACCGCGCGTGGGCGCGCCGGTGCAGGCCGCGATGCTGCAGGTACACGGCAGCGCGGCGCAGCAGGCGCGCTACCTGCCCGAGATCCTGCGCGGCGAGGCGATCTACGGCATGGGCTACAGCGAGCCCGACGCGGGCTCCGACCTCGCGTCGATGCGCACCCGCGCGGTACGCGACGGCGACCACTACGTGATCGACGGCCAGAAGATCTGGACCACCACCTACTGGGGCGACTACATGCTGCTAGCCACGCGCACCGACCCCGACGCGAGCCCGCCGCATGCCGGCCTGAGCCTGTTCATCGTGCCGATGGACACGCCCGGCATCACCATCCGCACCTCGACCACGATGTACGGCGGCAGCTTCGCCAATGTCTTCTACGACGGCGTGCGCGTGCCGGCCGAGGCGATGGTGGGCGAGCTCCACGGCGGCTGGAAGGTGCTGGTCGGGGCACTGGCCACCGAGCGCGGCTTCATCGGCGGCGGCATCGTGATGAAGGTGGCGCATGCCTTCGAGCAGCTGTGCGAACACCTGCGCGGCGCGACGGGTGCCGACGGCCGGCCGATGCGCCTCGATCCGCTGGTGCGCGAGCGCATCGCCGACCTCGCGGGGCAGATCGAGGCGGGGCGCCGCATGATGATGCACTGCGCGGAGCGCGTCGACGCGGGCCAGACGCCGCTGCACGACGCGGCCGCGAGCAAGGTTTATTCGGGCGAGCTGATGGAGCGCTTCGGCGAGGTGGCGCTCGACCTGCTCGGCATGGAAGGCACGCTCGGCGAGGGCAGTCCCGGCGCGGTGCTGCGCGGGCGCATCGAGCAGAACCTGCGCCATGCGCTGATGTGGGTGATCAGCATCGGCACCAACGAGATCCAGCGCAGCCTGATCGCGCAGCGCGGGCTCGGCCTGCCGCGCTGAACGCGCCCCGGGCCGGCGCGCCTCAGCGCGCCGGCTTCTTGCGCTCCATCTCGAGCAGCAGCACGTTCAGCGCGTTGAGGTGCTTGGCCAGCGCGGCGCCGGCCTTGTCCGCATCGCGGTCGCGCATCAGTCGCAGCACCTTGCGGCGCACCTGCACCACGTTGCTGTGCGGCGTCTGCAGCTGCGCGATCAGGCCGCGCAGGATCTCCGACAGGGCGTCGATCAGCATCACGATCACCTCGTTGTGGGTGGCGCGGCCGATCAGGCGATAGAACTCCGTGATCTGCCCGCTGTCGCGCACCGGCCGGCCCTGCTTCACCAGCTCGGCGAAGCGCTCGATGTCGGCCTCGATGGCGGCGAAGTCCTCTTCGGTCGCGCGTTCGCAGGCCAGCCGGATCGCCAGCCCGCACAGCAGGATGCGGGCCTCGGTCAGGTCCGACACCGGCACCTGCTTGAGCGCCACCATGTCGCGCACCGCCTGCGTGATGCCCTCGGGATGCGACTGCTTGATGTAGAAGCCGCCGTTGATGCCGGTCACGGCCTCGACCATGCCGGCCATCTCGAGGCTGCGCAGCGCCTCGCGCACGCCGCTGCGGCTCACGCCGAACTGCTCGGACAGCTCGCGCTCGCTGGGCAGGCGGTCGCCGGCACTCAGCACGCCTTCCACCACCTGCTGGCGGATCTGGTCGCAAATCGCCTCGAAGGCGCGGCGCATGCGCACGGGCGCGAAGACTGGTGCGGATTCCGACATGGCTCCTTTCCTCCTCTGGATCACGAACGTCGATGGCTGGATGCCTAGCCCGATAGTGTGCCTGTGCCTGCCTTGGCACTGGCTCCAATTGACCATCATCCCTGGTTTCGCTATGGTTCAACCAATTACATCACAAACCATCCGACCAGGAGACAAGCCTCATGACCCACTCCCGCCGCCACGCGCTGGCCACCGGCCTCGGCCTGCTGGGCGCCTCGGCGCTGCCCGCCTTTCCCCTGGCCGCGCGTGCCGCGCCGGGCTATCCCGACAACGTCATCAAGTTCATCATTCCCACGCCGGCCGGCGGCGGGCACGACACGATGATGCGGGTCGTCGGCCAGAAGCTCACCGAGGCCTGGGGCCAGCCGTGCATCGTGGAGTCGAGGGCCGGCGCGAGCGGCGCGATCGCGGCCGCCGCGGTGGCGCGCGCCGCACCCGACGGCTACACGCTCGGCGTCGGCTACAGCGCGCTGATCAGCAACCTCGTGCTGCAGCCCGCGCAACAGCCCTACAAGCTCGCCGACCTCGCGCCCATCGGCATGCTCGCGCTCACGCCCATCGCCATCGGCGTGCGCGAGTCGCTCAACGTCAGGACGCTCGACCAGCTGGTGGCGCTGGCGAAGTCGAAGCCCGGCAAGATCTCGTACGGCTCCTACGGCCCCGGCTCGGGCGGCAACTTCGTGGGCGAGCTGCTGAACATGGCCGCGGGCATCGACACCGTGCACGTGCCCTACAAGGGCGAGGCGCCGGCGCTGCAGGACCTGATCGGCGGCCAGATCGACACCGCCGTGGTGTCGCTGGGCGGCGTGTCGCGCTACCCCGGCAAGATCCGCGCGCTCGCGGTCGCGAGCCCGACGCGCTTTCCGCTCTATCCCGACGTGCCCACCTTCGCCGAGGCCGGCTTCCCCGAAGTGAACATGCCGGGCTTCGGCGCGCTGTTCGCGCCGGCCTCCACGCCCAAGGCCATCATCGACAAGCTCGATGCCGAGATGGCGCGCATCGTGAAGCTGCCCGACGTGGCGCCCAAGCTGCTCGAGCTGGGCTTCGAGCCCGCCGGTTGGGGCCCGCAGAAGCTCTCGAGCTTCCTGGCCGAGCAGCTGGCGCTGACGCAGAAGCTGGTCGCGACCGGGCGCATCAAGGTCTGAGCGGGCGCGCCGCGAGCGGGCCGGCGCACGCATCTATATGATTTGCCTCGCCCGCCGCCGATCGCCCCGCGCTTGAATCCCAGCAATCCCACCGCCCCGAACGCAGCCTCGCTCTGGAGTCCGCTCGCCCAGCCCGCCTTCCGCGGGCTCTGGGGTGCCGGCAGCCTGTTCTTCGTCGGCAATGCGATGCAGAACATGGCGGCCTCGTGGCTGATGATCGAGCTCACGGCCTCGTCCTTCCTCTCGGCGCTGGTCCAGACCGCTTCCTTCCTGCCGATGTTCCTGCTGTCGCTGCCCGCCGGCGTGCTGGCCGACACCATCGACCGCCGGCGCCTGATGCTGCGCATCCAGGGTGTCTACGGGCTCGCCGCGCTGACGCTCACGCTGCTCGCGCTGGCCGGCTGGATCGGCCCGGGCGGGCTGCTGTTCTTCACCTTCCTGCTGGGCGTGTGCACGGCGCTGCAGTCGCCCTCGTGGAACTCCGCCGTCAGCGACACGGTGGCGCGCACCGAGCTGCCGCTGGCGATCACCTTGGTGTCGATGACCTTCAACGGCGCGCGCGCCGTCGGCCCCGGGCTCGCGGGCGTGCTGTTCGCGCTGACCGGCGGCGCCGCCGTGTTCGCGGTCGCGGTGCTGACCGCCTTCGGCATGAGCTGGGCCACGCGGCGCTGGCCGCCGCGGCCGCCCTCGCCCGGGCGCCTGCCGGCCGAGCGGCTGTGGGGCGGCATGCTCAGCGCGCTGCGCTATGCGCGCCATTCGCCAGCGATCTTCGCGCAGTTGGTGCGCACGGCCGGCTTCAGCGGGCTCGGCTCGGCCCTGTGGGCCCTGCTGCCGGTGATCGCACAGCAGCGCCTCGGACTGGGCGCGGCGGGCTACGGCCTGCTGATGGCCTGCCTGGGCACGGGCGCCGTCGCCGCCGGCTTCTTCGTCGGGCGCATGCGCTCGCGCTTCTCGCTCGATGCGCTGGCCGCCGGTTGCTGCCTCGTGTTCTCGGGCGCGATGCTGGTGGGCGCGCTCTCGACCTGGCGGCCACTCGTTTGTGCCAGCTTCGTGCTCGGCGGCGCGGCCTGGATGACGATGATGTCGACCTTCAACGCCGCGACCCAGACCAGCGCGCCGGCCTGGGTGCGCGCGCGCGCCGCGTCGATGCACACCCTGTGCTCGCTCGGCGCCTTCGCGCTCGGCTCCGCGCTCTGGGGCGCGATGTCCTCGCTGATCGGGTTGAGCGCGGCACTGTGCCTGTCGGCCGCGGGCATGCTCGCGAGCATTGCGCTGGCACGGCCGTATCCGCTGCGCATGGGCGCGGACGACGAGGTCACGCTGGCGCCGCTGCACGAGGAGTTCTCGGTGCAGCACGAGCCCGAATTCGAGGCCGGGCCGGTCGCCGTCGAGGTGGTCTACCGCATCCGCGATGCCGATGCGCGGCGCTTCCTCGATGCGGTGCAGCAGCTCGCGGTGCCGCGCAAGCGCGACGGCGCCACCTTCTGGCGCGTCTACCGCGACCTCGACGACCCGAGCCGCTACGTCGAGCGCTTCATCGTCACCTCGTGGGCCGACTACCTGCGCCAGCGCGCGCGGGCCACCGTCGCGCGCCACGAGCTGGAGGCGCTCGCGCGCAGCTTCCAGGTACCGCACGAGCCGGTGCTCACGCGCCACTACCTGGCCGAACGCAGCCCCTGAGCAAGGGCCACCGGATCAGTCCTCGACCCAGCGCGCAGCGTCGCCGACGGCAGCGCGCGAGGTGCGGAAACCGTTGGCCGGGTGCGCCGGGTCCTCGTAGCCGAAGGAGATCCCGCAGACCACCTGGCGGTCTTCCGGGATGTCGAACCAGCGGTGCAAGAATTTCGCGCGCGAAGCGAGCGCGGCCTGCGCGATGCTCGCCACGCCGCGGCTGCGCGCAGCCAGCATGAAGTTCGACACGTAGGCGCCGCAGTCCAGCGCGCCATAGGCGCCGAGCGCGGCATCG
The DNA here is from genome assembly GCA_016806145.1 of Variovorax paradoxus. Lineage (NCBI taxonomy): Bacteria > Pseudomonadati > Pseudomonadota > Betaproteobacteria > Burkholderiales > Comamonadaceae > Variovorax > Variovorax paradoxus. Next base: position 2,182,664 of record CP063167.1, on the reverse strand, counting down.
GTGTGGATCAGCGCCACGTGCGGCGCGCCGAAGAACGAGAAGTTCAGAAGCCCCTGGCGCGCCGAGGCCTCGCGGTCGCCGTGGGCGATGCCCACACTGTCGTAGAGCTGGAAGCCGCATTCGCGGCGGCGCTCGCGGTAGACACCGCGGTATTCGGCGGGCGGCGCGATCTCGAAACCCTGGTCGACCAGCGCCTCGGGCGTGGCCATCGCCGCGCGCAGGCGCTCGGTGGCGGCCGCGCCGGTCACGACCACCTGCCAGGGCTGCGAGTTGCACCACGAGGCCGTGCGCTGGGCGGCGCGCAGGATCGCGTCGATGACGTCGCGCGGCACCGGGTCGGCGAGGTAGCCGCGGCAGCTGTAGCGCGCGTCGAGCACGGTGTCGAGGGCCGCGGCGAGATCCGGCGCGGGAATGGGCGGGGAAGTGGTCATGGCTCGGGCAACGGGATGAAGACGAGGGAGCCTAACCGCGCCGGCGCGCTCGCGCTGGCGACGCGGCGAAAGACATGCGCGACGGCGGCCACCTCGCTCATTTCAACCATCTATGGTTGATCCATTCACAAGGTTATTGAGACAAAAGCTTTGCATCGCGCGGGCTCGAATTTAGCATTGGTCCTACCAATCTGGTCATCCAAGGTGGTCCACCACGCCGGATGGCCCTGCCCCACAAGGAAAACCGCAGCCATGCTCTCGCAAGAAGACAACGAAACCCTCGTGCGCGTCGGCGCCGGCACGCCCATGGGCGAGCTGATGCGCCTCTACTGGATCCCCTTCCTGCCCAGCCGCGACCTCGAGACCGACGGCCAGCCGCAGCGCGTGCGCCTGCTCGGCGAGGAACTGATCGCATTTCGCGACAGCGAGGGCCGCGTCGGCCTGATCGACCATGCCTGCCCGCACCGCGGCGCGCCGCTGGTGTTCGGCCGCAACGAGGACTGCGGCGTGCGCTGCATCTATCACGGCTGGAAGTTCGGCGTCGACGGCCGCGTGCAGGACACGCCGGCCGAGCCCGCGCAGAGCCGGCTCAAGGACACGGTCACGATCAAGAACTACCCCTGCCGCGAGCGCAACGGCATCGTCTGGACCTACATGGGGCCCGACCGCGAGAACCCGCCGCCGCTGCCGAACCTCGAGTGGAACCTGGTGCCCGAGGAGAACGTGTACGTGAGCTTCCGGGTGCAGGAATGCAACTGGCTGCAGGCCGTGGAAGGCGAGATCGACTCGGCCCACGCGCCGATCCTGCACGGGCGCATCGACCAGCAGGGCGCGATCAGCGACTGGACCGCGAAGAAGGACCTGCGTCCCACCTTCGAATGCAAGCGCCAGGACTTCGGCATGAGCGTGGCCTCCAGGCGCGTGCTCGACGAGAACACCCACTACTGGCGCGTGAACCAGTTCCTGCTGCCCTTCTACACGCTGGTGCCGCCGCAGTCGAACTACCCCGAGCTCAGCGGCCACGCCTGGGTGCCGCTGGACGACCACCACACGCTGTGCATCATGTTCTCGTACACGCCGGCGCAGAAGTTCTACGAGAAGACGCGCAAGCTGTTCGACAACGGCCACGGCGGCCGCGAGACCGGCCACCCGAGCATCAACGCCTACGCGCCGCGCCCGGCCACCGAGCCCTTCGCGAAGTACTGGACGAAGTTCAACCTGCAGAGCGCCTTCCTCTTCAACTACGACGCGCAGACCAAGACCTGGTTCTCGGGCCTGCCCGGCCTGTGGGTGCAGGACGCGGCCTGCCAGTCGGGCGTGGCGCCGATCTACGACCGCTCGAAGGAGCACCTGGGCATGAGCGACACCGGCATCGCGATGACGCGGCGCCTGCTGCTCGAGACGGTGCGCAACCTGTCGGTGCGCCAGCAGCGCCCGCCGCGCATCGAGGACCCCGACCTGCCGATGGTGCGCGCGGTGTCGCTCACGCTGCCGGCCGGCGAGGCCTGGAGCGAATCGGGTCGCGAGCTGATGACCGCGCGCCTGGGCGCCGACTTCGGCTACACGCCATGAGCCCGGGCAATCCCGCGCCGCTGGACCTGTGCCTGCGCCAGATCCGGCTGGAGGCACGCGGCATCGCGTCGTACGAATTCGTGTCGGCCGACGGCCGGCCGCTGCCGCCGTTCACGGCCGGCGCGCACATCGACCTGCACCTGCCGCGCGAGATGATCCGCAGCTATTCGCTGCTCAACGCGCCCTCGGACGCCGCGCGCTACGTGGTGGCGGTGCAGCGCGACGCGCAGGGCCGCGGCGGCTCGGCCTGGATGCATGCGCAGCCGCGCGTGGGCGACCGCATCCGCGCCAGCCTGCCCGGCAACGACTTCGCGCTGGACGAGGAGGCCGCGCACTCGGTCTTCATCGCCGGCGGCATCGGCATCACGCCGATCCTGTCGATGCTGCACCGGCTCGAGGAACTGGGCCGGCGCTGGCAGCTGCATTACGCGGGCCGCTCGCCCGAGGAGACCGCCTTCGCCGACACGCTGCGCGCCATGCAGGGCGGACGCGGCTGCGGCGAGGTCGAATTCCGCTTCGGCTCCTCGCGCGCCGAGCGGCTGGACATCGCGGCCATCGTGCGCAACGCGCCTGCCGGCGCGCACCTGTACTGCTGTGGCCCGGCGCGCATGATCGACGCCTTCGTCGAGGCCTGCGCCGGCCGGCCCGCGCACACGGTGCACTTCGAGCGCTTCGCCGCCGGCAGCGCGGCCGCCACCGAGGGCGGCTACGAGGTGGTGCTCGAGCGCAGCGGCCAGCGCCTCGCGGTGGCGCCGGGCAAGACCATCCTCGACACGCTGCTCGACAACGCCATCGACGTGCCCTATGCCTGCAGCGCGGGCGTGTGCGGCACCTGCCGCACGCGCGTGATCGCGGGCGAGCCCGACCATCGCGACGACTACCTGGATGCGCAGGAGAAGCAGTCGAACGAGGCGATCATGATCTGCTGCTCGGGCTCGCGCTCGAAGACGCTGGTCCTGGACCTCTGAGACAAGGGAGCAGTCCATGACGACCCGGCTCGACACCACGGCGGAACCGCAGGAGGCCGGTGCCTCCAACGCGGCGGGCGCGGGCAACGGCGCCATCGCCGGCATCCTCGCCTATCTGCGCGACCGACGGCTGCAACCGGGCGACCGGCTGCCCTCCGAGCGCGACCTCGCCGAGCGCCTCGGCGTCGGCCGCAACGCGGTGCGCGAGGCGCTGGCCACGCTGGTCACGCTGCGCATCGTCGAATCGCGGCCCCACTCGGGCATCTACCTGCGGCACGTCGAGCGCGAAGGCAGCTTCGAGGCGCTGGTGATGCTCACCGACATGGGCGCCGTACCCACGCCGGTGGAAGTGGCCGAGACGATGGAGGTGCGCGGCCACCTCGAGGTGCTGGCCGCGGGCCTGGCCTGCCAGCGCCGCACCGAGGCCGACCTCGCGCGCATGGAAGCCGTGCTGCAGCGCACCGAGCAGGTGCTGGCCGACGGCGGCAACATCGCCGCGGCCGACACCGAGTTCCACGTCGCGCTGGTCGATGCCACCCACAACTCGGTGCTGGTGCGCGTGCTGCATGCCTTCTACCGCTTCACCGGCCGGCGCCGCGAGGCGATGTTCGCCGACACGGTGCAGGGCCGTGCCTCGCTGCTCGACCACCGCCGCCTGCTCGGCCACATCCGCGCGCGCGACGCGGCCAAGGCGCAGCTGCTGATCCTGCGCCACATGGACCGCGCGCGCAGCTACTGGTCGAGCGTGCTCGGCGCCACGGATTGACACGACACCCACGAACCCAAGGAGACCCCCGATGACGACCACTTCCCTCCCCCGCCGCGCGCTGCTGGGCGCAGCCTGCGCCGCGCTCGCGCTCGGCGCCCTGCCCGCCTGGGCACAGGGCGGCTACCCGAACAAGCCGATCCGCATGATCGTGCCCTATGCGGCCGGCGGCAGCACCGACCAGCTCGCGCGCGCCATCCAGCAGTCGATGAGCGAGACGCTGGGCCAGACCGTGATCGTCGAGAACAAGCCCGGCGCGGGCGGCACGATCGGCACCGACTACGTGGCCAAGGCCGCGCCCGACGGCTACACGCTGGTGTTCGGCAACACCGGTCCGAACGCGGTGGTCTCGCTGATGCGCAAGGTGCCCTACGACGAGCTCAAGGACCTGCGTCCGATCTCCACCGTCGCGATCACGCCGATGATCCTGGCCGTGCCCGCCGACAGCCCGGCGAAGACGCTGAAGGACTTCCTCGCCTACGCGAAGAAGAACGGCAACGCGCTCAACGTCGGTTCGGTCGGCAACGGCTCGCTGTCGCACCTGACGGCCGAGTACTTCAACGAGGCCGCGGGCCTGCGCATGCAGCACATCCCCTACAACGGCGGCGCGCCGATGATGACCGCCTTCGCCGGCGGCCAGCTGCAGGCCGCCTTCGTGACCGGCCTGGACGGCGCTACGCTGGTGAGCTCGGGCCGGGTGCGCTACCTGGCCGTGGGCACGCCCAAGGCCACCGAGACCGTGCCGGGCCTGCAGGCCATCGCCGACGAGGTGCCGGGCTTCCGCAGCTCGGCCTGGTTCGGCGTGCTCGCGCCGAAGGACACGCCCGACGAGATCGTCACGAAGCTGCACGACGCGATCGTGACCGCGGTCGCCCGACCCGAGGTGCGCAAGATGTTCTCGGTGCGCAACGTCGAGGCACGCAGCAGCACGCCGCAGGAGCTCGAGAAGCTCATCCGCGACGAGATGGGCCAGTGGGGCCCGGTCGTGCGCAAGGCCAACATCCAGATGTGAGAACCGCCTCCATGCTTGAAAACCTGGAATCCGATTTCCCCGAGCACCAGCCGCGCCCCGCGGGCGCGCCGCAGGCGCTGGCCGGCATCAAGGTGGTGGACTTCACCCACTTCATCGCCGGCCCCTTCGCCACCATGATCCTGGCCGACATGGGCGCCGACGTGATCAAGATCGAGGCGCCCGGGCGCGGCGACGACTTCCGCCAGTACCCGCCGGTGCATCCCGAACTCGCGCAGGGCGCGCCCTTCCTCTGGTCGAACCGCAACAAGCGCAGCGTGGCGCTGGACCTGAAGACGCCCGAGGGCCTGGAGGTGGCGCGCGCACTGATCGCGAGCGCCGACGTCGTGGTCGAGAACTTCTCCACCGGCGTGATGGAGCGCTTCGGACTCGACTACGAGAGCTGCCGCAAGGCCAATCCCGAACTCGTCTACTGCTCGGTGTCGGCCTACGGCCGCGAGGGCGCCTTCGCCGACCGCCTGGGCTTCGACCCGATCGCGCAGGCCGAGAGCGGCTTCGTCTCGATGAACGGCTATGCCGACCGCCAGGGCGTGCGCGCGCTGTCGCCGGTGATGGACATCAGCACCGCGATGATGGCGGCCAACGCGATCCTCGGCGCGCTGGTGGCGCGCGAGCGCACGGGCCGCGGGCAGGCGGTGGAAGTGGCGCTGTTCGACAACGCGGTGCTGATGACCGGCTATGCGACGCTGCAGCACGTGTTCAGCGGCGCCGAGCCGCAGCGCCACGGCAACACCAGCCCCGACACCTGCCCCTCGGGCGTGTTCGAGGCACAGGACGGCTCGTTCTATATCAACTGCGGCAACAACAAGATCTTCCACCGCCTGATGACGCAGGTGCTCGAGCGGCCCGACGTGGCCGCGGACCCGGCCTATGCCAGCGGCCGCGAGCGCTCGCAGCGGCGCGAGGTGCTGTTCGCACTGCTCGGCGAGGCCTTCGCGAAGCAGCCCTGGTCGCACTGGCAGTCGCGCATGCGCGCGGCCGGCGTGCCCTGCGGCCAGGTGCGCTCGGTCGGCGAGGCCATCCGATCGCCCGAGGCGCGCGAGCGCCGGCTGGTGACGCGCATCCCGCATCCGCAGGTGGGCTGGGTGCCGAACATGGCGCTGCCGATCCGCTACTCGCGCACGCCGATCGCCGACCCGGTGGCCGCGCCCACCGTCGGCCAGCACACGCAGGAGGTGCTGCGCGAGGCGCTGGGCTACGACGAAGCGCACTTCGCGGCGCTCGCGCGCGCCGGCGCCTTCGGTCCGCCCGCCGAGCGGCACGAACCCGCCGGCACGCCGGCATGACCAACCGCACGCTGCGCGGCCGGGTCGCCGTGGTCGGCATCGGCGAGACGACCTACTACCGCCACGGCCAGTCGCCCGACGCGGAATTCAAGCTCGCGCTCAAGGCCATCCTCGCCGCCTGCGCCGACGCGGGCCTCGATCCGCGCGAGATCGACGGCTTCGCCTCGTACAGCGACGACCGCAGCGAGGCCTCGCGGCTGGCGGCCGCGCTGGGCATCCACCGACTGCGCTCGGCCACCATGCAGTGGGGCGGCGGTGGCGGCGGCTGCGCGGCGGCGGTGGCCAATGGCGCGGCCGCCATCGCGGCCGGGCTGGCCGACTGCGTGGTCGTGTTCCGCGCGCTCGCGCAGGGCCAGCACGGGCGCTTCGGCCAGGTCGGCGGCATCGACACCATCTCCGGCGAGAAGGCCTACCTCATGCCCCACGGCGTGCTCTCGCCACCGCAGCGCTTCGCAATGCGCGTGCGCCGCTTCATGCACGAGCACGGCGTGCGGCAGGAGGCGCTGCGCGCCATCGCCCTTGCCTCCTACCACCATGCGCAGGCCAATCCGCGCGCCGTGATGCACGGCAAGCCGCTCGATGCCGCGAAGTACGACGCCTCGCGCTGGATCGCCGAGCCCTTCCACCTGTACGACTGCTGCATGGAGAACGACGGCGCCGCCGCGATCGTGCTGGTGGCGGCCGAGCGCGCGAAGGACTTCGCGCACAAGCCCGCCTACCTGCTCGGCGCGGCCTCGGGCTCGGGGTTTCGCGCCGGCGCCCATCCGCACAATGCGCCGCGCTATGCGAGCGCGGGCTTCGACACCGTGGCGCCCGACCTCTACGCGATGGCCGGCATCGCGCCGTCCGACGTGGGCGTGGTGCAGAGCTACGAGAACTTCACCGGCGGCGTGGCGATGGCGCTGGCCGAGCATGGCTTCTTCGAACCCGGCGAGGCCAACGACTTCCTCACGCTCGAGAACCTCATCGCCCCCACGGGCCGGCTGCCGCTCAACACCAGCGGCGGCAATCTCGCTGAGTGCTACATGCATGGCTTCGAGCTGGTGCTCGAGGCGGTGCGCCAGGTGCGCGGCAGCTCGACCAGCCAGGCGGCGCGCAGCGATATCGCGCTGGTGATCGGCGGCCCCATGGTCACGCCCGCGAGCGACCTGCTGCTGGCATCGGAGAACGTGCTGTGAACGACACGAACGACGAGAAACGCTACCTGCCCGCGGGCCTGCCGATCCCCGTGTCGGAGCCCGACGGATTGTCCGAACCCTACTGGCAAGGCCTGCGCGAGGGCGTGCTGCGCGTGCAGCGCTGCACGCACTGCGGCACCTGGCAGTTCGGCCCCGAGTGGATCTGCCACCGCTGCCATGCCTTCGATCCCGCCTGGGTCGAAGTCGCGCCGCGCGGCCGCATCTACAGCTGGGAGCGCGTGTGGCATCCGGCGCATGCGGCACTCAAGGACCATGGCGCCTACCTCGTGGTGCTGGTCGAGCTGCCCGGGGCCGGCAACGTGCGCATGGTCGGCAACCTGCTCGGCGATCCGATGCAGGCGGTGGAGATCGGCGCCGAGGTCGAGGGCGTGTTCGAACACCATCCGGATGCGCAGCCGCCGTACGCGCTGCTGCAGTGGCGGCATGCCTGAGTCCGCGCGCACCGAAGGCCCGGAAGGCTATACCTGCGACCTACTCGTGATCGGGGCCGGCGCGGGCGGCATGAGCGCCGCGCTCTCGGCCGCGCTCATGGGCCTCGACGTGGTGCTGTGCGAGGCCGGCGAGCAGGTCGGCGGCACCACCGCCACTTCGGCCGGCACGCTGTGGGTGCCGGGCAATGCGCAGGGCGCTGCCGCGGGCTTTGCCGACTCCGCCGCCGAGGCCGCGCGCTATCTCGACGCGATCCTCGGCGCGGACGATCCGCGCGGGCTGCGCGCAGCCTACCTCGCGAGCGCCCCCGAGGCGATCGCCTTCCTCGAGGCCCGTTCGGAACTGCGCTTCGCCTCGGCCGGCCGCCATCCCGACTATCTCGCGCTGCCCGGCGCGGCCGTGGCGGGACGCGCGCTCTCGCCGCTGCCCTTCGACGGCCGGCGGCTGGGCCGCGACTTCGAACGTATCCGCGCGCCGATGCCCGAGTTCATGGTGCTCGGCGGCATGATGGCCAACAAGGCCGACGTGCAGGCCCTGGCCTACCGCTGGCGCAGCGTCGCGAACTTCCGCCATGCCGCGCGGCTGGTGCTGCGCCATGCGCGCGACCGGCTCACGCATGCGCGCGGCACGCGCCTGGTGCTGGGCAATGCGCTCGTCGCGCGGCTGTACTTCAGCCTGCGCCAGGCCGGCGTGCGGGTGCGCTTCGGCATGCGGCTGCGGCAACTCGAGATCTCGGCGCGCCGCGTCACGGGTGGCATGTTCGAACACGAGGGATCGACGCGGCACATCGCGAGCCGCCTCGGCGTGGTGCTCGCCACCGGCGGTGTCGGCCATCACGCGGCGTTGCGGGCCCAGCTCGCGCCGGCCGGCGTGTCGCCGCGCACGCTGCGGCCGCAGTCCTTCGAAGGCAACCGCGGCGACGGCCTCGATGCCGCGCTGCGCGCGGGCGCGCGGCTCGAACGCCATCGGGGCAACTTCTTCTGGCAGCCCGTCTCGCTGGCACCGCGCGCCAGCGGCGAACCCGGGCTCTTCCCGCACCTGTACCTCGACCGCGCCAAGCCCGGGCTGATCGCGGTCGATGCCGACGGGCACCGCTTCGTCGACGAGAGCGCTTCGTACCACCACTTCGTCGAAGCCCTGCTCGCGCGCATGCGCCCCGGTGCAACGACGCCGCCGGCCTGGCTGGTCTGCGACGCGGCCTTCGTGCGCGCCTACGGCCTCGGCACGATCCCGCCCGGCACGCGCGCGAGCGCGCTGCGGCGGCACGAGGCCTCGGGCTATCTCGTGCTTGCCCACAGCATCGACGCACTGGCCACGCGGCTGGGCATCGATGCGCGCACGCTGGCCGCCACCGTCTCGCGCCACAACCGCCATGCCGAAGCCGGCGAGGACCCGGACTTCGGCAAGGGCAGCACCGAGCTCGGCCGCTTCAACGGCGATGCGGCGCATGCGCCCAACCCCTGCCTCGGCCCGATCGCGCAGCCGCCGTTCTGCGCGCTGGCGGTCTGGCCCGGCGAAGCCGCATCGAGCGCGGGTCTGGCCACCGATGCCGACGGGGCCGTGCTCGACACGGACGGGCAGCCGATCGCGGGCCTCTACGCCTGCGGCAACGACATGGCCTCGATCATGCGCGGCGCCTATCCGGGACCGGGCATCACGCTCGGACCCGCGATCGTGTTCGGCTGGCGCATCGCGCGGCATGCGGCACGACAGAACCCCCACACACCTTCCTCTTCACGATGAATCCCACCTCCACTCCCCGCGAGGCCAGCGGCCCGCTCGCCGGCCTGCGCGTCCTCGAGTTCGCCGGCCTCGGGCCCGCGCCCTTCGCCTGCATGCTGCTGTCGGACATGGGCGCCGACGTGATCACCATCGACCGCCCCGCGCGCCGCCTTGGCGACCGCAGCGACATCACGGGCCGCGGCCGCACCGTGGTGTTGGCCGACCTCAAGGACCCCGGCTCGCGTGACGAGGTACTCGGCCTGCTCGCGCGCGCCGACGTGCTGGTCGAGGGCTTCCGGCCCGGCGTGATGGAGCGCCTGGGCCTGGGCCCCGACGAGGCGCTGCGGCGCAATCCGCGGCTGGTCTACGGCCGCATGACGGGCTGGGGCCAGCACGGCCCGCTCGCGCAGGCCGCGGGCCACGACATCAACTACATCGCGCTGACCGGCGCGCTGCATGCCATCGGCCCGGCCGGTGGCGCGCCGGTGCCGCCGCTGAACCTGGTGGGCGATTACGGTGGTGGCAGCCTCTACCTCGTCGTCGGCATCCTGGCCGCGCTGCTCGAAAGCCGGCGCTCGGGGCAGGGCCAGGTGGTCGACGCGGCCATCGTCGACGGCGTGAACTCGCTGATGAGCCTGTTCGCCACCAGTGCGATGCGTGGCACCTTCCGCGAGGAACGCGGCACCAATGCGCTCGACGGCGGCGCGCCCTACTACGGCAGCTACGCCACCGCCGACGGCCGCCATGTCTGCATCGGGCCGATCGAGCCGCAGTTCTTCGCCGAGCTGTGCGAGCGCCTGGGCGTCGACCCCGCGCTGCGCGACGCGCAGCACGACCGCGCGCGCTGGCCCGCGCTGCGCGCCGAGTTCGAGCGGCTGTTCCGCACCCGCGACCGCGACGAGTGGACCGCACTGTTCGACGGCAGCGATGCCTGCGTCGCGCCCGTGCTCGCGCTGAGCGAGGCGCCCGCGCATCCGCACCACGGCGCGCGCGAGGCCTTCGTCGATGTCGAAGGCGTGCGGCAGCCGGCACCGGCGCCGCGTTTCTCGCGCACGCCGTCGCGGGTGCAGGGGCCGGCGGCGCGCGAGGCGACGCCGGCTGCGCGGGTTCTCGCGCGCTGGGCCTGAACGGGCCGTCGGCGCTTCAGCCCTCGCCAAGCCAGTCGAGCAGGTCCGCCACCGGATCGATCACCTGCCGCATGCCGGCATCGCGCAGCCCTGCGGCGAGCCCGATACCGACCACGCCAACGACGAAGACCGGCTGCCGCCCACCGAAGCCCTCGCAGCGCTCGCGCAGCGCATCCAGCGCGATCTCCGGCTGCGCGGCAATGACGGCCGGCGCGAGATCAATCACCTGCCAGCCGTCGATCGTGCACGCATGACCCGTCGCCTCGAAGGCGGCCTCATAGAGCGCCGTCATTCCGCGGTCGAAGGTCACGATGTCGAGCCGGTGCCCGAGGCTCCGGTGCAGCGCCAGCACGCTGCGCGTGAAACCATGGGCCGCATCGCCGAAGCGCTCGCGCACGATCTCGTAGCCCGTGTCGACCGACGACATCGCCACCACCCGGTCGAAGCCCTCGCTCAGGCTCGGCAGCGCGCACGCCAGTGCCGCCTCGGCCCGCGCGTTGTCGGCGGCGGAGCCGATGATCCGTGGCGCCGCCTCGACCTCGGCGGCGGCCCAGCACCCGGACGGCCAGCCGCCACGCGCGATGTGGCGCCGCAGCGTGGCCGTGATCTCGCGGCTCGAGTTCGGATTGAGAAACAGCGTCCTCGCCGTCATGGCGTGGCCGGAAAGCGATGCCGCCAGAACTGCGCGATGTCGCGCCGGCGGCAGAACCAGACATCGGGGAATTCGGAGGCTGCGAGCAGGAACTCGCGCAGCGCCTCCGTGCGCCCGGGCCGCCCGGCCAGGCGCAGGTGCAGGCCGATCGACATCATCGACGCCTGCCGGCGGCCTTCGCGCCGCAGGCAGGCGAGCGTGCGCCGCAGGTGGTCGGTGAAGTCGTCGGGCGTGTCGAAGCCCGGCGCCGAGGCGAAGCGCATGTCGTTGCAGTCGAAGCTGTAGGGCAGCACCAGATGCGGCTTGCCGTCGACGCGCGTCCAGTACGGCAGGTCGTCGTTGTAGGCATCCGAGTCGTACTGCAGTCCCTGCTCGACGGCCAGCATGCGCGTGCGCGGGCTGACGCGGCCGGTGTACCAGCCGACCGGGCGTTCGCCGCACAGGCGCTCGAGCACGTCGAGCGAACGAACCATGTGCGCGCGCTCGGTTGCCTCGGGCACCTCGTCGTAGTCGATCCAGCGCGCGCCGTGCGAGACCACCTCGTGTCCGGCCTCGACGATCGATCGCGCGGCCTCGGGATGCTTCTCGAGCGCGCCCGACACCGCGAAGTAGGTCGCCGGCACCCGGCATTCGGCGAGCAGGTCGAGGATGCGCCAGTGGCCGGCCCGGCTGCCGTATTCGTAGTGCGACTCCACCACCAGGTTGCGGCGCCCGGCGCGCGCCGTCGCGCCCGACACGTCGCTGTTGAGCACCTCCGAGAAAGTGTCGCCCTCGAGCACGCAGTTCTCCGCGCCCTCCTCGTAGTTGACGACCACGCTGAGCGCAACGCGTCGCCCGCCCGGCCATTCGAAGTCGGGACGCGCGCGCCCGTAGCCGATGAAGTCGCGCACCGCCTCGCTCATCGCTGCACCTTCGCCTTCGCCACGCAGACGCCGATCAGCAGCAGGCCGAGGGTGCAGTAGATCGAGATCGACAGCGGACTGTCGAAGCGGTCGAGCAGCCAGACGCAGATGCTGGGCGCGAGCGCGCCGCCGAAGACGCCCGCGAGCTGGAAGCCCAGCGATGCGCCCGTGCACCGCACCCTGGACTCGAACATGTCGGGGATGAAGGCCGCGAGCGGCGCCCACAGCGAAGCCTGGCAGACCATGCCGATCACCGCGGCGAGCACCACCAGCGAGGGATTGCGCGTCTCCAGCAGCGGAAAGTACGCGAACGACCAGACGATCGACGCGGCCACGCCGAGCAGCAGCATCGGCTTGCGGCCGAAGCGGTCGGACAGCGCACCGAACAGCGGGATCGCAACCACGCCGACCGCCGCGCCCCACAGCACGGCATTCAAGGCCACCTGCCGCGGCAGGCCGAGCCGGTTCGGCACGTAGATCAGCAGCAGCAGCGAGAACACGTACCAGATGACGCCCTCGCCGGCGCGCACCCCGATCGCCAGCAGCACCTGGTGCCAGTGCTTGCGCAGTGTCTCGGCGAGTGGGGCCTCGGCCTTGTGGTCGCTCTTCTCGAGGCTCTTGAAGACCGGGGATTCCTCGATCGTGCGGCGGATGAAATAGCCGATGCCCACGAGCAGGATGCTCGCGAGGAAGGGCACGCGCCAGCCCCAGTCCATGAACTGCGCATCGGTGGTCACCGTGTTCATGAAGCCGAACATCGCATTGGCGATCAGCACGCCGATCGGGCTCGCTACCTGCACCAGGCTGCCGTAGAAGCCGCGGCGGCGGCCGCTGGCATCGAACTCGTTGACCATCAGCGCCGCCCCGCCCCATTCGCCGCCCAGCGCGAGCCCTTGGGCGAAGCGCAGCACCGCCAGCAGCAGCGGCGCGAGCAGCCCGACATGCTCGTAGGTCGGCAGCAGCCCGATCAGGAAGGTCGACAGGCCCATGACCAACAGGGTCGAGACCAGCACGAAGCGCCGGCCGAGCTTGTCGCCCAGCGAGCCGAAGATCGCAGCCCCCACCGGCCGCGCGACGAAGGCGATGCCGTACGACAGCAGCGACAGGATGGTCGCGACGAAGGGATCGGTCTGCGGGAAGAACAGCTTCGGAAACACCAGCGCCGCCGCCGTGCCGAAGACGAAGTGGTCGTAGAACTCCAGCGTGGTGCCGACCAGGCTCGCGGCGGCGACGCGCCGCGGGCTGGTCGAGGATGCGGGCCGTTCTTCGGCGCGCGGGGCGGTGTTCGCCGTGGCGGATGTCGTCATGGGGATGCTCCTGATCGATGGACGGCGCCATTGCAGCACCGGCTCAATGCTTGGACAATCAGAATGATCCGAACGATTATTCGCCAAAGATGAACATTACGCTGCGCCAGATCCGCGCCTTCCTCGCAGTGGCCGAGGTCGGCGCCTTCGCCCGCGCGGCTGAGCGCATGCACCTCTCGCCGTCCGCGTTGTCCACGCTGGTCAAGGAACTCGAGGAGCAGATCGGCCTGCGGCTGTTCTACCGCAGCACGCGCGTGGTCCAGCTGACCGAGGCGGGCGCCGAGTTCCTGCCGCTGGCGCGCAAGGCGCTCGAGGACCTCGAGGCCGCGGTCGCCGGATCGCGCGCGTTGGCCGAGGTCAAGCGCGGCCGGGTCACGGTGGCCGCCTCCATCGTGATCGCGGCCACGCTGCTGCCCTGGGTGATCCAGTCGTTCCAGCAGCGCCATCCGGGTATCCAGTGCATCCTCAAGGACGGCTTCGAGGAGACCATCCGCGACCAGGTGCGCCGCGGCGAGGTCGACCTCGGCGTCGGCACGCTGGTCGAAGGCGAGCCGGGACTCTCGGAGGTCACGCTCTACCAGGACCATCTGGTGGCGCTGGTGCCCGATGGCCATCCGCTCGCGGAGCGCGGCGCCGTCACCTGGCGCGAGCTGGCCAAGCATCCGCTGATCAGCCTGTCCGACCAGAGCCCGTCGCGCGCACTGGCCGACGCGGCCTTCGATTCCGTCGGCCTGCGGCCGGTGCCCGCGCATGTCGCGACCTTCTCGTCCACGCTGATCAGCATGGTGGCCGCGGGCATGGGCGTGGCCGCGCTGCCGGTCAACGTGCGCCAGCTCTCGCGCCGCACCTGCGTGCAGACGCGCATGCTGGTGCGCCCGACGGTCAAGCGGAACATGGGCGTCTATTCGCGCAGCGACGCGGAACTGACACCGGCGGCGAACGCCTTCCTGAAGCACATGCAGGCGTTCGTGAAATCGAAGGGGAGCTTGCCGGACGAGGCGGCGGTGGAATGACGACGCCTGCAACGACATGCCGTCCGATCCTGTTCAGCGAAAATCCCGACTCGTCGCCGACGCAGCGAGCCTGCCCAGCAACGGCGTGAGATCCTCGATCCGGCCCGCGATGAGATTCTTGACCGCTCCTTCGCGCTGCCAGGTCCCGTGCACGGCCATGAGGCGCGCGCCGAGCAGTTCCCGGCGTTGCAGTTCGCGCAGCCCTTTCCAGACGATCACCTGCACCACGCCGGTCTCGTCCTCGAGCGACACGAAGATCGTCCCTTTCGCGGTCTCCGGCTGCTGGCGCAAGGTCACGATCCCGCAGTAGCTCACTTGCTCGCCGTTTTCCACGGCTTCCAGGTCCTGCGACGTGGCCAGCCCTCGACGCGCCAGGCGCTCGCGCAGGAGGGCCAGCGGATGCCTGCGCAGGCTCAGGCCGGTGGACGCATGGTCGAACACGATCTCCTCGCCTTCCGGTGCCGGCTCGAGCTCGAGAAACTCCTCATCGACCGGGGCATTGCGCAGCAGCTCGGGCGCGGCTCGCAGCCCCGCCGCCTCCCAGACTTGCTGGCGTCGATGGCCCGAGAGGCTCAGCAATGCATCCGCGGCGGCCAGCAGCTTCATCTCGTGCACCTGCAGCTCAGCACGAAGGGCAAGGTCTTGCGCGCTGTCGAAGACCTGCAGCTCGCGGGCCTGAACGATGCGCTGCGCCGAAGCGGCAGCCAAGCCACCGATCATCCGCAAGCCGAGGCGCACCGCGGGTTGGTGCGCCAGGTCCTCCAGCGTGCAGTCGATGTCGCTGTACATCACGTCGACGGGTCGCACCTCGACGTGGTGGCGCCTCGCATCCTGCACGAGTTGCGACGGCGAATAGAAGCCCAGCGGTTGCGAGTTGAGCATGGCGGCGAGGAACTCGGCCGGGTGATGGCACTTGATCCAGCAGCTCGCATAGACCAGGAGCGCGAAGGACGCCGCATGGCTCTCCGGAAAGCCGTATTCGCTGAATCCCTTGATCTGCTCGAAGATGGCCTTGGCGAAGCTCTCTTCATAACCGCGCGCCGTCATGCCGTTGACGATCTTCGCGTGATAGTGCTCGAGCCCTCCCTTGCGCCGCCAGGCGGCCATGGAACGGCGCAGGCCATCGGCCTCCCCGGGAGTGAAGCCGGCCGCCAGGATCGAGATCTGCATCACCTGCTCCTGGAACACCGGCACGCCGAGGGTGCGGCCCAACGCTTCCTTCAGTGCCTCGCTCGGGTAGACCACGGGTTCCCTGCCCTGGCGACGATCGAGGTACGGATGCACCATGCCGCCCTGGATGGGGCCCGGGCGCACGATGGCGACCTCGATGACCAGGTCGTAGAAGCAACGCGGCTTCAGTCGCGGCAGCATGCTCATCTGCGCGCGACTCTCGATCTGGAAGACGCCGACGGTGTCGGCCTTGCAGATCATGTCGTAGGTGGCACTGTCCTCCGCGGGAATGTCCTGCATGCCGAACACGCACGCCTTGCGCTGGCCGATGAAATCGAGCGCCTTGCGGATCGCCGTCAACATGCCCAGGGCCAGGCAATCCACCTTCAGCAGGCCGAGCGCGTCGAGGTCGTCCTTGTCCCACTCGATCACGGTGCGATGGGGCATCGATGCGTTCTCGATGGGCACCATGCGACACAACAGTCCCTTGGTGAGCACGAAACCGCCGGTGTGCTGGCTCAGGTGCCGAGGGAATCCGATCAGCTGCGCGGTCAGGTGCATCAGCTGTCGAACCTGCAATGATTCCATCGACAGGCCGATCTCCTGCAAACGCTCCGGGCGAACCTCGCCGCCGTCCCACCACTGGTGTCCCTTGGCGAGCGCGTCGACGATCTCGAGCGACATGCCCAGGGCCTTGCCCACATCGCGGATCGCGCTCTTCGGCCTGTAGCTGATCACCACGCCCGTGATGGCGGCGCGCTCGCGTCCGTACTTGGCGTACAGATACTGCAAGACCTCTTCTCGCCGCTCGTGCTCGAAGTCGACATCGATGTCCGGTGGCTCGTTGCGCTGCCTGGAGATGAAGCGCTCGAAGAGAACGCTCATGCGACCAGGGTCGACCTCCGTGACACCCGTGCAGTAGCAGACCACGCTGTTGGCGGCACTGCCGCGCCCTTGGCAGAGGATGTGTCGGGAGCGCGCGAAGGCCACGATGTCGGCCACCGTGAGGAAGTAGTGTTCGTAGCGCAGGTCGGCGATCAGCGCGAGCTCGTGCTCGATCTGCGTCTGGATCCTGGCTGGAATGCCGTCGGGCCAGCGGCGCCCCGCTCCTTCGTAGGTGATCCGGCGCAGATGGCTTGCCGGCGTTGCGCCTTCGGGCACAACCTCGTCGGGATACTGATAGCGCAACTCGTCAAGGCTGAAACTGCAGCGTTCGACCACCTCGAGCGTCTGCGCGAGCAGCTCGGCGCCGTAGGTTTGCGCAAGCCGCAGCCGGGTGCGCAGATGTCGCTCCGCATTGGGCTGCAGATCGAGTCCGCATTCCGTCAGCGGCTTGCGCAGGCGTGTGGCCGTCATCACGTCCTGCAAGGGCTTGCGCGATCGCACATGGAAGTGGACATCGCCCGCCGCGACGAGAGGAATCTCCATGTCCTTGCCCACCTGGCTCAGCCGGTACAGCCACATCTCGTCGTCGAGCAGCCGCAGCTTTTCCACCGCCAGCCAGCAGCGCCCCAGGAACTGGCGCAGCAGCCAGCCTCCGAGCCACTGCAGCTGCGCCGGCGTTGCCATGCGCCGGGGCGAAGCCAGCACCACGCAGTCTTCGAGTTCCGAGCCCTGGATCTCGGCGATGGGCAGCCGATAGGCGCCTTTTTCGGACGCGCGGCGCAGCTTGGTGATGAATTGGGAGAGATTGCCGTAGCCCTCCAGGTGGCAGGCCAGCACGGTCAGCGTGAAGGGGATGGCATTCGGATCGAGCGGTTCCGGCTCCACCAGGAACTGGCTGCCGATCAGCAACCGCAGCCCATGCTCCCTGGCCGCCACGTGCGCGCGCACCACGCCGGCCAGGCTGCACTCGTCGGTGATGGCCAGCGCCGCGTAGCCCAGTTGCTTCGCGCGCTCGACGAGTTCTTCGGGCTGGCTGGCGCCGCGCAGAAAGCTGAAGTTGCTCACGCATTTGAGCTCGGCGTATTCGGGCAGCTGCATGGCGCGTCCTCATGCAAACGTGCCATGCAGGAACCAGCCGGTCTCTTCCCTGGCCAGGCGCATCTGAAAGATCCACAGCACACCGGCGTGCTCGCTCACGGCCACCCAGTAGTCACGGGCGACATGACGCGTGCTCTCCTGCGGCGCCTTCGCTTCGTGCGGCGGCCTTCCATCGCCTTTCTCGTCCTCATCGGCGTGCGCCCCGGTCGAAGTCCGATCCCACCATCCTCCCTCGACGCGATGCGGGCCGGCAAGCAGCTGGAGCACGCCCTGGTAGATCGGCCGGTTGTTCTCGGTGGCCAGGCGCAGCGGCTTCGGCAGGATGAAAGTCGGCTGAGGCACCTCGAGGGGCCGGCATCTGGCGCGTGGTGCCGGCTCGGGCGCCGGGCGCCAGCGGCACATCCATTCCATGCGATGGTCTTCGAGGAGGACCGGACGCAACACGTGGTCCGGCCCCAGCCGCGCCGCGATGCGCTCGAGCACCAGTGCCAGGCTCTCTCCCGATTGCCTTGCCTCGGGCAGCATCGACAAGCTTCTTTCCTCCAGCGGCTGGACCTCCGTGGCGGCCAACGCGAGGTCGCCCACGGGCGCCAGCAGTTCCACCTTCGCCAGATGCTCGGCCAGCAAGCGCATCAGGTGCTCGGTGTCGCGCGTGGCCTGTGCCGTGCGCACCGTGAGCTCGCCGCCATCGCCCGCGCTCCTGGCGCGCATCGCGTCGTGGCACCAGCGCAGGGTGAAGGCGGTCACGCCCGATCGGCGCGCCATGAGCCAGCCAGCCATCTGCAGCATGAGGCGACGCGCACCGAAGAGAAGTGCCGGCGCATGCTCGACGCGTGCCATCAGCTCGAGCTTCGCCAGGAAGCTTTCGGGCAGCTGCGCCCATGCATGGGTTTCGGGCCGCAAGCCATAGGCCTGGTCGAGCGCCGACAACAGCTGTGCATCGAAACGCCGGCTCAGCCCGCCGCGCGGCAGCGCACGCACCTGCCCCAGGGTCCGGCACCCCAGCCGCGCCAGCGTCGGCCCATGGGCCGCGACCTGCGTCAAGTTCTCGAGGGGCAACGCATCGAGGAGTTGCGCGAGCGGCCTGGCGAATCCGTTGGACAGGCCTGCCCTGGCCACGGCGAGCGCGGCCAGGCTCGTGGGGGCCCACGCCAGCTGTCGCACGCCCAGGTCGATGCACTCCTCTCGCACCCGCTCGACCAGCCGGCGCTTGCCACCGAACAGACGCAGGCTCTGTTCGAGCTCCATGACCACCGCCGGGCATTCCAAAAGCGCCTCGAGGACGGCAACGCGTGGCGTGAATTGCAGGCACCACGTCGCCAGACCCGCGAGCATCTCAGTGCGAGGCTGGGGCGCGTCCGGCAGGCTGTCGGGAAGAAGGGCTGCCCACAGCATGGGGAAGGTCTCGGGAATGACGGGCCGCGATCAGGCGGCTCGGGTGACTCAGGCGCGGCGTGAGGATGTCCTGCAGGCCGCCTGGAACCGACGGCAGTGCGAGTTCGCCCTCGTGAGGCGGCCCCTTTCGCTTGAGCAGATGGATGCGCAGTTCCCAATCGACGCCGAAGCGCGCCCGCAGCCGCAAAGGCGCGGCCGAGGCTTCGTCGGCCGCCGCGGCAGGACGCCAGAGGATGACAGGGCCGTCGCAACCCTGGGCACACACCTGGAGCCGTCGAATTTGCTCCTGGCGCGCCTGCGGCAGCCAGCTCACGAGCATGCCCGCGGCATTGGACTTGATCAGCTGCTCGGTCGCCCACAGGCGTTCGACCGGCTTCTGCACGTCGACCCAGACCAGCCGGCGCTCGTCGACTCCCAGTTGACGAAGGCCGGGCAGATGGGGCGCCTTCGGCGGCCCGACGACGACGATCTGCCTGTCCTGCTCGACCAACGCGCGCATGGCCGGTGCCAGGAGACGCCACTCCAGGACCGTGGGTTGCACTTGCAGGACTTCGGTCAGCGATCGGCAGGGCCAGCCGCCACCCGGAAGCTCGGCGTCGAGGACCAGGAAGCCGCTGCTGACCGTCGAAGTCACGGGCGTGCCCAGCGAATCACCACGCCAGACCGCGGATTCCACGTCAGGTGGAAGGACCATCGGCCGTCGATGCGCACCGACCCGTGAAGCGCCGGGTTGAGAGGCCAGGGGCGTGTGGACACCACCCGCCCATGACAGGGAGATGGCCATCGCGGCTCCTGATACTGTATGGATAAACAGTATCTCAAAGCCTTCTGGTTCTTAGCAAGAAGGTTTACAAATTCCTTCGCGCACCGGGGTACGAAGTGGCCAGGTCACGCATCGCGCTGGACCCAGGGCCCCGCGCCACCGGAACGAAACCGGGCGCGCTACAGACGGCGCCGCGCCATGAACGCCACCACCTCGCCCATGATCCCCTTGCGGAAGGCCAGCACGCACACCACGAAGATCAGCCCCGTGACCATGGTCACCGACTCGCCCAGCGTGTTGAACCACTCGATGCTCGTGATGCGCGCGAGCAGGCTGCCGAACTCGCCGAGCTTGTTCTCCAGCAGCACGACCACGGCCGATCCCACCAGCGGGCCCGACAGGGTGCCCAGGCCGCCCACCAGCGTCATCAGCACGACCTGGCCCGACGCGGTCCAGTGCACGTCGGACAAGGTGGCGAAGCCCAGCACCAAGGTCTTGAGCGAACCCGCGAGGCCCGACAGCGCCGCCGAGATCACGAAGGCCAGCAGCTTGAAGCGGCTGACGTCGTAGCCCAGCGAGAGCGCGCGCGGCTCGTTCTCCTTGATGCCCTTGAGCACCTGCCCGAACGGCGAATGCACGGTGCGCACGATCAGCAGGAAGGCCAGCACGCACACGGCGAGCGCGACGTAGTACATCGTGAGGTCGTCGCTGAGGTCGACGAGCCCGAACAGCTTGCCGCGCGGCACGCCCTGCAGGCCGTCCTCGCCGCCGGTGAACCTCGCCTGCAGCGCGACGAAGAACATCATCTGCGCGAGCGCCAGCGTGATCATCGCGAAGTAGATGCCCTGGCGGCGGATCGCCAGCGAACCGAAGACCCAGCCGAGCAAGGCCCCGGTGAGCGTGCCCGCGACCAGGCCGAGCTCGGGCGTCAGGCCCCAGGCCTTCATGGCCTGGCCCGCGACGTAGGCCGAGCAGCCGAGGAACGCCGCGTGCCCGAAGGACAGCAGGCCGGCGAAACCCAGCAGCAGGTTGAAGGCGGCCGCGAACAGCGCGAAGCACAGCAGCTTCATCACGAACACCGGATAGGCGCCGAGGAAGGGCGCGAGCAGCAGCCCGGCGAGCAGCAGCGGATAGAGGACGAGGGAGAGTTTCTTCATGACCGCGGACTCACTTTTCTTTGCCGAACAGGCCGGCCGGACGCACCAGCAGCACGATGACCATGATCACGAACACGACCGAGGACGAGGCCTCCGGATAGAACACCTTGGTGAGGCCTTCGATCACGCCCAGGCCCAGGCCGGTGAGGATGGCGCCCATGATCGAGCCCATGCCGCCGATCACGACGACGGCGAACACCACGATGATGAGGTTCTGGCCCATCAGCGGCGAGACCTGCATCACCGGTGCGGCCAGCACGCCGGCGAAGGCGGCGAGGCCGCAGCCGAAGGCATAGGTCAGCGTGATCATCAGCGGCACGTTGACGCCGAAGGCCTCCACCAGCCGCGGGTTCTCGGTGCCCGCTCGCAGGTAGGCGCCCAGGCGCGTCTTCTCGATCGCATACCAGGTGGCGAAGCACACGGCGAGCGAGGCCACGACGACCCAGGCGCGGTAGTTGGGCAGCACCATGAAGCCGAGGTCGCTGGCGCTGGCCAGTGCCGTGGGCGTGTCGTAGCTCAGGCCCGAGACGCCGTAGACCGAGCGGAACGCGCCTTCGATCAGCAGCGTGAGGCCCAGCGTGAGCAACAGGCCGTAGAGGTGATCGAGCTTGTAGATCCAGCGCAGGAACAGCCGCTCGATCAGCACGCCGAGCAGGCCGACGACCAGCGGCGCCACGGCGAGCATCGCCCAGTAGCCGATGCCGAGATAGCTCATCGCCATCCAGCTGAACACCGCGCCCACCATGAACAGCGCGCCATGCGCGAAGTTGATGACGTTGAGCAGCCCGAAGATCACGGCGAGCCCGAGGCTCAGGATCGCATAGAACGACCCGTTGACCAGGCCCAGCAGCAGTTGGCTCAGCAGGGCCTGCACGGGAAAACCAAAGACAGTCGTCATCGCCTCAGACTCCCAGCAATTCGTTGAGCACCGGCATCCTGGCTTCGAGTTCCGCCGCACCGAATTCCAGGGCGATGCGGCCGTGCTCCATCACATAGAAGCGATCGGCCAGCGGCGCCGCGAAGCGGAAGTTCTGCTCCACCATCACGATGGTGTAGCCCTTGGAACGCAGGGTCGTGATCATTCGCGCGAGCGCCTGCACGATCACCGGCGCCAGGCCTTCGGAGATCTCGTCGAGCAACAGCAGCTTGGCGCCCGTGCGCAGGATCCGCGCCACCGCCAGCATCTGCTGCTCGCCGCCCGACAGCCGCGTGCCCTGGCTGTGGCGGCGCTCCGCCAGGTTCGGGAACATCGCGTAGATCTCGTCGACCGACATGCCCTGCCCCGCGCCTTTCAGCTCCGGCGGCAGCATCAGGTTCTCCTCGCACGACAGGCTCGCGAAGATGCCGCGCTCCTCGGGGCAATAGCCGATGCCCAGGTGCGCGATGCGGTGCGTGGGCATCGCGATCGTTTCCTTGCCGTTGACCTCGATGCTGCCCTTGCGCGCGCCCGTCAGGCCCATGATCGCGCGCAGCGTGGTCGTGCGGCCCGCGCCATTGCGGCCCAGCAAGGTGACGACCTCGCCGGGCTGCACCACCATGTCGACGCCGTGCAGCACATGCGATTCGCCGTACCAGGCCTGCAGACCCTTGATCTCCAATGCGGCGGTCATCAGTGAGCTCCCTGCAGTTGGCCGTCCGTGGTGCCCATGTAGGCCTCCATGACCTGCGGGTTCTTCGAGACTTCCGCGTACGGGCCTTCGGCCAGCACGGCGCCACGCTGCAGCACGGTGATGGTGTCGGCGATGGTCGAGACCACGCTCATGTTGTGCTCGACCATCAGGATGGTGCGGCCCGCCGACACGCGCTTGATCAGCTCGGCCACGCGGTGCACGTCCTCATGGCCCATGCCCTGCGTGGGCTCGTCCAGCAGCATCAGCTCGGGCTCCATCGCGAGCGTGGTCGCGATCTCGAGCGCGCGCTTGCGGCCGTACGGCAGGTTCACGGTCTGCTCTTCGGCGAGATCTTCAAGGCCGACCTCCGCGAGCAACTCGCGCGCCCGCGCATTCAAGGGTTCGAGCGACTTCTCGCTCTTCCAGAAGTGGTACGAGGTGCCGAGCCTGCGCTGCAGCCCGAGGCGCACGTTCTCCAGCAGCGTGAGGTGCGGGAACACGGCCGAGATCTGGAACGAGCGGATGATGCCGCGCCGCGCGATCTGCGCGGGGCGCTCGCCCGTGATGTCCTGGCCGTTGAACAGGATCGTGCCGCTGGTGGGTTCGAGGAACTTCGTGAGCAGGTTGAAGCAGGTCGTCTTGCCCGCGCCATTGGGTCCGATGAGCGCGTGGATCGAACCGCGCACGACCGAGAGGTCGACCTTGCTGACCGCGGTGAAGCCCTTGAATTCCTTGGTGAGCTGGCGTGTTTCGAGAATGATGTCCGTGCGATACGACATGGAGAGGAGAGTGGGAGCAAAGGAAAAAGCCATGCGGCCGCGCGCCGCGCGAAACGCAGCGGCGGCACGGCTTCGGCGCGGATCAGCTCTTGGGCATCAGGTAGCAGGCGCCAGGCTTCGTCGGCGCATAGGCCTGCTCGCCCGGGATCTTCGAGACCACCTTGTAGTAGTCCCACGGCTGCTTCGATTCGCCGCGCTTCTTGACCTGCATCAGGTACATGTCGTGCACCATCGCGCCGTCCGCGCGGATGTAGCCCTGCGCGAACATGTCGTCGATCTTGAGCGACTTGAGCGCGGCCATCACCTTGTCGGCGTCGGTGCTCTGCGCCGCTTCCACCGCCTTCAGGTAGCTCAGCGTGGCCGAGTAGTCGCCGGCCTGGAAGGTGGTGGGCATCTTCTTGTGCTTCTCGTAGAAGCGGGTCGCGAAGGCGCGCGACTTGTCGTTGAGGTCCCAGTACCAGCCATCGGTCAGGTACATGCCGCTGGTGGTGTCGAGGCCGAGGCTGTGCACGTCGGTGATGAACACCATGAGGCCGGCGAGGCGCATCTTGCTGCTGATGCCGAACTCCTTGGCCGTCTTGATCGAGGTGATGAGGTCGCTGCCGCCGTTGGCGAGGCCGACCACCTGCGCGCCCGATGCCTGCGCCTGCGTCAGGTAGGACGAGAAGTCGCTCGCGTTCAGCGGATGGCGCACGCTGCCCTTGACGGTGCCGCCGCTGGCCTGGACCACGTCGATGCTGGCCTTCTCGAGCGAGTAGCCGAAGGCATAGTCCGCGGTCACGAAGTACCAGCTCTTGCCGCCCTGCTCCACCATGGCCGTCGCCGTGCCGCGCGCCTGGGCCGAGGTGCTGTAGGTGTAGCGCACGAGGTAGGGCTGGCAGGCTTCTTCCGTCAGGCTGTCGGCGCCCGCGCCGGCGGAGATGAAGACCTTCTTCTTTTCCTTCGAAATGTTGCTGATCGCCAGCGACGCCGAGGAGTTGGACCCCGCGATCACCAGCTCGACCTTGTCCTGGTCCCACCACTGGCGCGCCTTGTTGGCCGCGATGTCGGCCTTGTTCTGGTGATCGGCGGACAGCACCTCGATCGGCCGGCCCAGCACCTTGCCGCCGAAATCCGCGACGGCCATGCGGACCGCGTCGAGGCCGCCGGCGCCGTCGAAGTCGGAGTACGGCCCCGACATGTCGGTGACGAAGCCGATCTTGAAGCGATCGGGCGCGGCTTGCGCGCTGGCGTTCTGGATCCAGGGCAGTCCCGCGAGGACGGCCAGGGCGATGGCATGCATTCTCATTGTTTGTCTCCTTGGCAGCCGATGCTTCGGCTGCGCTTTATGTTGATCGGGAAGCTAGAGATCGAGCCTCTTGCCGGACTCGTTTCGTTCGAAAGCGCTGGCCGTCGTCAGGCGGCCTTCCAGCCCGCGGGCACCCGTGCGCGCTCGATCCGAGCGAGGTCGCAGACCGCATCGGCGATGCCCGAGAAATCGATCTTTCCGTACTCGCTCGCGCGCGCCAGGCTGAAGGACTCGAAGACCGCGGCGGCCACCGGCATCGGCACCCGCGCCGCGTGGGCCGCGCCCATCACCAGCGCCATGTCCTTGTGCGCGAGGTCGATCGTGAAGCCCGGCGTGGTGTCGCCCACGAGCACCTTGTTCGGGAAGTTCAGGCGCAACTGCCCGTTGGTCGCCGAGGTGCCGTAGAGCACCTGCAGGGTGCGGGTGATATCGAGCCCGAAACGCTGCGACAGCGCGAGCGCCTCGGCGTTGACCTGGCACAGTGTGACCGCGACGTAGTTGTTGACCAGCTTGGTCCGGCCACCCGTGCCGACGTCGCCGCAGTGGTAGACGGTCGAGCCCATGACATCGAGCAGCGGCCGCACGCGGGCGAAGTCCTCGTCGGTCGCGCCGACCATGAAGAGCGACTCGCCGCGGTCCGCGTGTTCGGCCAGCCGGCCCACGGGCGCGTCGACCACGGACTGCCCGGCCGCGCGCGCGGCCACGGCCAGCCGGTCGGTGGCCAGCGGGTCGATGGTGCTCATGTCGAGCAGGATGTTGCCCTTGCGTGCGTTGGCGAAGATGCCTTCCGCGCCCAGGGCCACCTGCTCCACCTCGGTCGAGCTCGGCAGCATCGTCGCGACGATCGAACACTCGCGCGCGATCTGCGCGATGCTCTGCGCGCTCGCCGCGCCGGCATCGACCAGCTCGTTGACCGCCGCCGCGTTCAGGTCGTGGACCACCAGCGGGTAGCCCTGTTTTCGAAGGTTGAGGGCCATGGACTTGCCCATGCGCCCGAGCCCGATGAAGCCGATTTTTTCCATGCGATGTCTCCGGTGGTTCCTGGTATCAATGCCCGATGTAGGCGGTCTTGGTCAGCGTGTAGAAATCCGCCGCGTAGCTTCCCTGCTCGCGCGGGCCGAAGCTCGAGCCCTTGGTGCCGCCGAAGGGCACGTGGTAGTCGAGGCCCGCGGTCGGCAGGTTGACCATGGCCAGTCCGCTCTTCACGTTCAGGCGGAAGTGGGTCGCGTGCTTGTGGGACTGGGTGCAGATCCCTGCCGACAGGCCGTATTCGGTGTCGTTGGCCAGCGCGAGCGCTTCCTCGTAGTCGCGGGCGCGGATCACCGTGGCGAACGGGCCGAACACCTCCTCGCGATTGATGCGCATGTCGTTGCGGGTGTCGACGAACAGCGTGGGCGCCATGAAGAACCCGGGCGTCGAACGCTCGAGCACGTTGCCGCCTTCGATGAGCCGGGCGCCCTCGTCCTTGCCGACCGCGATGTAGCGCTGGATCATGTCGAGCTGGCGCTGGTTGATCACCGGGCCGATGTCGGTGCCCGCCGCCAGGGCGTGGCCCACCTGCACCTCGCGCATGCGTGCGCGCAGGGCCTCGACGAAGCGGTCGTGGATGCCGTCGGTGACGATCAGCCGGCTGGATGCGGTGCAGCGCTGGCCGGCCGAGAAGAAGGCGCCGTTCAGCGCGCACTCGACCGCCTGCGGCAGGTCGGCGTCGTCGAGCACGACGAGCGGATTCTTGCCACCCATCTCGAGCTGCACGCGCACCATCTTCGCGACCGCGGACTGCGCCAGCTTGCGGCCGGTGGCGACGCTGCCCGTGAAGCTCAGTGCGTCGACGCCATCGACGATGGCCGCGCCCGCGACCGCGCCATGGCCATTCACCAGGTTGGCGACGCCAGCGGGCAGGCCGTTGCGCTCGAGCACGCGGAAGAGTTCGCTCGCCACCGCGGGCGTCTCTTCGGAAGGCTTGAGCAGCAGCGTGTTGCCGAAGGCGAGCGCGGGCGCGATCTTCCATGCGGCGATGGCGATGGGGAAGTTCCACGGCGTGA
The DNA here is from genome assembly GCA_016806145.1 of Variovorax paradoxus. Taxonomy (NCBI): domain Bacteria; kingdom Pseudomonadati; phylum Pseudomonadota; class Betaproteobacteria; order Burkholderiales; family Comamonadaceae; genus Variovorax; species Variovorax paradoxus. Next base: position 2,156,070 of record CP063167.1, on the reverse strand, counting down.
TCAGGCCCACCACGCCGATCGGCTCGCGGCTGGTCTGCACGCCGATGCTCGGCCGCACCGAAGGGAGGTTCTCGCCGCCGTAGCGCACGGCCTCGCCGGCGAAGAAGCCGAAGATCTGGCTGGCGCGCGTGACTTCGCCGATGCCTTCGGCGCGCGTCTTGCCGGCTTCGCGCGACACCAGTTCGCCGATCTGCTCGCGGCGCGCGAAGAGCTCGTGCGCCGTGCGTTGCAGCAGGTCGCTGCGGACCTGCGTGGTGGTTGCCGCCCAGGCCGGCTGGGCGGCGCGCGCGGCCGCCACGGCCTGGCGGACCTGTGCCGCGTCGGCCAGCGCGAAATGGCCCACCACGTCGTGGGTGTCCGACGGATTGATGCTGGCGATCGATTCCTGGCCGGCGATCCATTCGCCGCCGATGAGGTTCTTCTGAATGTCCATGGTCCTGTCTCCTGGGCTGCCGGGCCACTCGCGGATGCGGGTGCCGGTGTGAAGTGGGGGGATCATAAATTTGCATTTCACATGCCGTCGAATTACCATTTCTGATCGATAAATCACTTTTTTTGCTGGCAGGAGACGCGATGGACACGCGGCAGATTCGGGCCTTTCTGGCGATCGCGGACACCGGCAGCGTGACGCGCGCCGCCGAGCTTCTTCATGTGGTGCAGCCCGCGATCTCGCGGCAGCTCAAGCTGCTGGAGGACGACCTCGGCGCGCTGCTGTTCGAGCGCAGCCGCGGCGGCATGGTGCTGACGGATGCGGGCCGCACGCTCGTGGAGTACTCGCGGCGCGCGCTGCGCGAGCTCGACAACGCGAGGTCGGAGATCCAGCCCTCGGGCCCGTCGATCGCGGGCATCGTCAACGTGGGATTGCTGCCGAGCAGCTGCGAGCTGCTCGCCGCGCCGCTGGTGCTGGCGCTCAAGGACCGCTACCCCGGCGTGCAGGTGTCGCTGTCGGTGGGCTACACCGACCATCTCGCGCGCTGGCTGGAGACGGGCGAGCTCGACATGGCGCTACTGTACGACGCCCCGCAACGGCCGAGCGTGAGTCTGGAGCCCTTGCTCAAGGAGGTGCTGTGCCTCACCGCGCCGGCGGCGCACGGCCTCTCGCTGAAGAAGCCCGTGAAGGTGCGCGCGCTGGGTCAGGCGCCGCTGGTGCTGCCGAGCCAGCCGCACATCCTGCGCGGGCTCGTGGAGCATGCATGCGCGGTCGCCGACGTGCCGTTTCGGATCGCGGCCGAGACCAATGCGCTGTCGGTCCAGCGCGACCTCGTCGTTCAGGGCGTGGGGTTCTCGGTGCTGCCGGCGGTCGCCATCCGCAGCGAGCTCGAACGCGGCCTGCTGTCGGCCGCCCCGATCGCGGCGCCCGAGTTCGCGCGCAGCATCTACCTGGCGCTGCCGACGACGCGGCGCAGCTCCACGGCGGTGCAATGCGTGGTGGGCGAACTCAAGCGCTGCATGGAGGCCGCGGTCGACAGCGGCGAGTGGACCGGGGCGAAGTGGATCCGGGCCTCGGGCGAGAACGGGCGGGCGTAGTCGCGGTTATCGCGCCTGCCGCCTGCCCGGCCCTCAGCCTCACCACTTCACGCGAACGCCCACCCCTGCATTGACCGAGCTGCCCACGCGCGCCACGCCACCCGAAGCCCACTGCTTGCCGAGTTCGCCATACAGACTCGTGCGCTGGCTCAGTGCCAGCGTGAAGCCTGCGGCCAGTTCCGTGCTCGTGCCGCCGATCGGCGCGCCCACCGGCGTGATCGCCGCCGGGTTCACGAACCGGGCGATGTCGTTGCCCTTCGAGCTGCGATAGACGTTCAGGCGCGCATACGGCTGCAGCGTGCCCGCGCCCGTCGCGAAGCTGCCCTTGATGCGAACGCCCGCGCGTGCGGTCCAGCTGCTGTCGGCGTCCTGCTGCACCAGCGCACCGGGGATCGCCACGTCGTCCAGGCGCAGGCGCTGATGGATCAGCTGCAGCTGCGGCTCCACCGACCAGCCGCCCGTGCCCAGCGCGAAGGCCTTGCCGACCTCGATCGAGGCCAGGAAGCTGTTGCCCTTGCCCGTGACGCCGGCGCTCAGTTGCGGCTGCACCGTGTAGCGATGGCGGCCGGCTTGAAGCACGGTGTCTGCATAGAAGCCGTCGTCGCTGGTGAACGTGCCGTACAGGCCCAGGTACTGGCTGCGCAGGTCATTGCGACCCGCGGCGCCGTTCAGGAGACCGCTGCTGAAGCCGCTGACACGCGTGTCGCCCTCGAGCTGGCCCACGTAGATGCCCGCGCGCCAGTTCGCATTGGCCCACAGGTCGGTGCCGGCCTGCAGCCCGCTCACGCGGCCCTCGGCATGCGGCGAGACGGTGCCTCCCTGGCGGATGTCCATGTCGGTGGAGATCAGACGGCCCCAGGCGCGGCGGTTGCCGCCGTCGATGCTCGAGCTCGCACCGCCGCTGCCGCGTACGTCGTCGTCGCCGATGCGCTGGCTCAGGCTTGCGAGCATGCCGAGGTTGCTTTGGCGCAGCTGGTTCGGAAGTGCTGCGAAGAGGGAGGCTTCGGCGCGGTAGGTCGGCAGCGAGGCTCCGGGTTCTGCCTCGGTGCGCAGGTACCAGTTCTCGCCTTCACCACCCGCATCGCCTGCGTACAGGCGGTACTCGTAGGCACCGGCATCGACGCGGCCGCCCGAGAGCACGAAGGCGTCCTTGCTGGTTTGCGCGGTGGTGGTGGCGCCGTTCTTCGCGCTGATCAGCTCGATGCCCGCGCCGCTGGTGCGTGCGCCCAGGCCGCCTAGGTTGGTGACCTGCACTGTGGTCTTGCCACTCGCACTGGCCGATGCACCATCGAGCACCAGGCGGTCTGCGATGCCGGGGTTGTCGAGCTTGGCGCCGAGGCGCAGCACGCCGTTGTTGCCGACGTAGGGGCCGGTCAGCGTCAAGGTCGTGCCTGGGACGGTGCCGAGCAGGGAGACAGTGCCGGCGTTGGTCAGGCCGGCCATCTTCTGGCTGAAGCCGCCGAGGTCGAGCGTGGCGCCGCTGGCGACCACAGCGCTCGATGCGGCGCTGAAGGCGTTGGTCGCGCCGGCCTTCAGGGTGCCTGCTGCGATGCGGGTCTCTCCGCTATAGCTGGACGTGCCCGACAGCGTGAGCGTGCCTGCGCCGACCTTGACGAGCGAGCCCGTGGTGCCGGTGATGGCGCCCGAGATCGTGTTGTCCATGCCGAGCGCGCCGGTGGTCAGCGCCTTCGCGCCGAGCACTACATCGCCCGCGCCGCCAAGCGAGCCAATGCTCGTGCCCGTGGTCGTCAGATCGATGCGTACCTGTCCGCCCGCTGCGTTGATCACCGTGGCGCCTGCCGCGCTCGCGGTGTCTTGCAGACGCAAGGTGCCTGCATTGGCGATCGCGAGCTTGCCTGCGTCCGCCTTGCCGCCGAACTGCAGCGTGGCGCCCGAAGCGATGCTGGCGGGACCCGAGCCAAACGCACCCGTGGTGTCAGTCGTTAGCGTGCCCGCATCGACCAGCGTGCCGCCGCTGTAGCTGTTGGCGCTGCTCAAGGTCAAGATGCCCGTGCCGATCTTGCGCAGCTTGCCCGTGCCGCTCATCACGCCCGCATAGGTGCCGGCAGTCTTGCCCTGATCGAACGCGACTTCGGCGTTGTTGACGATATTGCCTTGCAGGCTCGTCGCACTGCCCTGCAGGACGCCGCCCTTCACCGTCGTGCCGCCCGTGTAGGTGTTCGTGCCACCGAGGATCAACCGGCCGGCATCCTCCTTCGAGATGCCGCCCGTGCCGCTGAGCGCCACATTGAGGGTCGCGGTCATGGTCGCACCCGCGGCCGTGCCATCACCCACGCGGATCACCGAGTTGGCGTTATCCACCACGATGCCATCACCCTGCACCACATAGCCATCGGTGGCGAACTGCGCACCGGCGATGCGCACCGCGCCGCCGGCCGCATCGACCGTCACGGTGCCAGCCTTGCCGCCGAACACCGCGAACTGGTTCTGCGCCCAGTTGCCGTTGAGCTTGCCGTCCATGTCGGCCCAGGCATCCATCGAGGGCTGCGGATTGCCCACGCGCCAGGTGCCCGATCCGCCGGCGATCTGGCCATCGTTGTACTTCGTGCTGTCGCCGCCATCCCAGAAGTTCAGCGACAGGCCCGCGCGGTTCACCAGGTTGACCTGGTTCGCCACCGAGGTCTGAACCTGCAGATCGGCTGCCTTGGCCGAGCCCGGCACCGTACCGATGTCCAGACCGTTGTCGGTGAAGCTGCCGCCGTAGCTCATCAAGCGATACAAGCCAGGCCCGAAGCTGCCGCCCGCCGACTGCGCGACGTTCAAGGTGCCATCGAGTTGCAGGTTGCCCGTCACGTTGATCAGGTCGTTGAGCGCGCCGCCAGGAACGCCGGCCTGGCCCAACTCGTAGTTGAGCGTGGAGCCGCCCGCGAGCGTGAGCGCACCGAGCGTCAGCGTGCCGGGGCTGTTGCCCGCAGCGAGGATGCCGCCCTTGTCGATGGTCACCGCGCCCGCGATGCTGCCACTGCCCGCGAGCGTCGCGCCCGCTTGCACCTGCACGGCACCCGTGCCCGTCGCACTGCCGCTCTTGTTGTTCACGCTCAGCGTGCCCGCGCCCACCGTGGTGCCGCCCGTATAGGTGTTCGCGCCCGTGAGCGTCAGCGTGCCAGCGCCCACCTTGACGACCGATCCGCCATTGCCGCTGATCGTGCCCGACAGCGTGGTGCTGTCGCCGCTCGCGCCCAGCGTGAGCGCCTTGGCGCCGAGCACGAACTCGCCCGCGCCGCTCAGCGAGCCGAAGCTCACGCCCGTGGTCGACTGGTCGATGCGCACCTGCGCGCCGGCCTGGTTGAGCACCGTGGCCTTGTCGGCCGTCGCGTCGTCCGCGAAGGCCAGCACACCGCCCGCGGCATTGGTGATCGTCGACGTGCCCGCGCTCGCCTTGTCCTGGAAGCGCACCGTGCCTTGGTTGCCGATGGCCGTGGTGCCGGCATCGAAGCCGCCACCCAGTTGCAGCGTGCCGCCCGAAGCCACGCTCGCCGCGCCGCTGCCGAGTGCACCGGTCACGTCGGTGGCCAAGGTGCCCGCGTCGACGAAGGTGCCGCCCGCGTAGCTGTTCACGCTGTTCAGCGTCAGCGTGCCCGCACCGATCTTGCGCAGCTTGCCCGTGCCGCTCATCGCGCCGGCATAGCTGCCGGTCTTGGCCTGGTCGAACACGACTTCCGCATCGTTGACGATGCCGCCTTGCAGGCTCGCCGTGTTGCCTTGCAGAACGCCGGCTTTCACGGTCGTGCCGCCGGTGTAGGTGTTGGTGCCGCCGAGGATCAGGCGACCCACGTCGTCCTTGACCAGGCCGCCCGCGCCGGTCAACGCCACATTCACGCTCGCGCTGCGCGTGGTATCGGTACCCGATCCATCGCCCACACGCACCACCGTGCCCGACGCACCCAGCTCGATCGCATCGCCCTGCAGCACATAGCCATCGGCCGCGAACTGCGCGCCGTTGATGCGCACCGTGCCGCCTGCGTTGCTGACCGTGACCGTGCCGCCCGTGCCGCTGAACACCGCGAACTGATCCTGCGCCCAGGCCGCGTTGATCTTGCCGTCGGCACCAGTCCAGCCGTCACCCGGCACGCCCACACGCCAGGTGCCCGTGCCGCCCGCGATCTTGCCGTCGTTGTATTTGGTGTTGTCGCCACCATCCCAGAAGTTCAGCGACAGGCCCGTGCGGTTCACCAGATTGACCTGCTTGGCCACCGAGGTCTGCACCTGAAGGTCCTTGGCCGCGATCGGCGCGCTGCCGATGTCCAGACCGTTGTCGGTCAGGCTGCCGGTGTAGTCGATGAGGCGATAGATGCCCGCGCCGAATACGCCGCCCTTCGATTGCGCCACATTGAGCGTGCCGTCGAGCTGCAGGTTGCCGTTGACCTGCACGCGGTCGTTGAGCGCGCCGCCGACCGTGTTGGCCTGGCCCAGGTCGTAGTTGAGCACCGCGCCTTCGGCGAGGTTCAGGCCGCCGAGCGTCAGCGTGCCGACGCCGCCGTTGCCCGCCGACAGGATGCCGCCCTTGGCGATGCTGACTGCGCCTGCGACGCTGCCATTGCCTGCGAGCGTTGCGCCGGACTGAACTTGCACGCCGCCAGTTCCTGTTGCGCTACCGCTCGCGTTGTTCACCGCCAGCGTCCCCGCGGCGATGGTGGTGCCGCCGGTATAGGTGTTCGCTCCGCTCAATTCGAGCGTGCCGCTGCCCACCTTGACGAGCGAACCACCCGCACCACTGATCGTGCCCGACACCGTCGTGCTGGTGTTCAACCCACCCGTGGTCAGCGCCTTCGCGCCCAGCAGCACGCTGCCCGCGCCTTCGAGCGAGCCGATGCCCACGCCCGCATTCGTCAGGTTGCCGATGCGCAGCCGCGCGCCCGCGTTGTTCACCACCGTGGCCTGGTCCGCGCTGACGCGGTCGAACAGGTCGATCAGGCCGCCACTCTCGTTGACGAAGCGCGCCTGTCCGGCGCTCGCATCGTCGAGCAGGTTGATCTGTCCGCCATCGAAGTTGGTGATCTGCGCCTTGCCTGCGTTCGCGTTGAACCACAGGGTGGTGATGCCGCCGCGGTTCTCGATCACCGCATTGCCCGCGCTCGAGGTATCGCGGAACTCGACCGTGGCGTCCTTGTTCGCCGTGATGGTCGCGCTGCCGGCCGAGCTGCTGTCGCTGAAGGCCAGGAAGCCGCCGTTGTCGGTCGGCGCACTGCCGCGCTGTGCCAAGGTGATCGCGAGCTTGCCCGCGTCGGCCTTGTCGGTGAAGGCCAGCGAGGCATTGCCCGCCACCGACACCGGCCCCGTGCCCAGCGCGCCCGTGACCAGTGCCTGCAGCGAACCCGCCGCCACTTCGGTGCCGCCCGCGTAGCCGTTGGCCGCACCGAGCTGCAGGGTGCCCGCGCCGGTCTTGCGCAGGCCGCCCGCGCCGCTGACCGCGCCATTGAGCGCGACGGTGCGGCTCAGGTCGATGTCGAAGGTGTTGCTGCCCGCGCCAAGGCTCACGGCGCGTGTGCTCGCGGTGTCGCCGGTCACGTGCAAGGTGGTGCCTTCGAGCGCGAGGCCACCGCTGGCCGCGCCGAGGTTGGCGTCCGATGCGATCTGCAGGATGCCGCCCTTGACGGTGGTGCCGCCGCTGTAGCTGTTGGCGCCCTCGAGCACCAGCGTGCCCAGGTCTTCCTTGACCAGGCCGCCCGTGCCGGTGAGCGACGACGCGATGGTCGCCGTCATGCCCGCGCTGGCCGCGGTGCCGTCACCCACGCGGACGGTGGTGGCCGCGTTGCCGAGTTGGAGCGCGTCACCCTGCACGCGGTAGCCGTCGGTGGCGAATTGCGCGCCGGCGATGCGCACGGTGCCGTTGCCGCCGTCCACGCTGACGATGCTGGCGCTGCCGCTGAAGACGGCGAACTGGTCCTGCACCCACGCGGCGTTGATCTTGCCGTCGGCGCCGGTCCAGCCGTCGCCCGGCACGCCCACGCGCCAGGTGCCGCTGCCGCCGGCGATCTGGCCGTCGTTGTACTTGCTCGGGTCGCCGCCATCCCAGAAGTTCAGCGACAGGCCCGCGCGGTTGACCAGGTTGACCTGCTTGGACACCGAGGTCTGCACCTGCAGGTCGGTCTTGGCGCCCGGCGCGGTGCCGATGTCCAGGCCGGCGTCGATCAGGCCGCCGGTGTAGCTGATGAGCCGGTACAGGCCCGCGCCGAAGCTGCCGCCCGTGGACTGCGCGACGTTGAGCGTGCCGTCCAGGCGCAGGTCGCCGTTGACGTTGACAAGGTCGTTGAGCGGACCGCCCACGGTGTTGGCCTGGCCGAGCTGGTAGTTGAGCACCGCGCCGTCGGCGAGGCTCAGGCCGCCCACCGTCAGCGTGCCGGGACCGCCGTTGCCTGCCGACAGCACGCCGCCCTTGGCGATGCTCACCGCGCCCGCGATGCTGCCGCTGCCCGCGAGCGTCGAGCCGCCCTGGATCTGTACCGCGCCCGTGCCGGTCGCGCTGCCGCTGGCGTTGTTCACGGCGAGCGTGCCCGCCGCGACAGTGGTACCGCCGGTGTAGGTGTTCGCGCCGCTCAGCGTGAGCGTGCCCGCGCCCACCTTGACGATGGAGCCGCCTACGCCCGGGCCGGGTACCCCGAAGGCACCACCCTTGTCGCTGACCGTGCCGGAGAGGGCATCGCTGGTGCCGAGGCCGCCGAGCGTGAGCCGCGTGGCGCCGAGCACCACGCCACCGGCGCCCGAGAGCGAGCCCAGTTCGACACCGGTCTTGGCGATCGAGCCCGACACGTCGACCACGCCGCCCGCGGCGTTGGAGATCGACCCACCCGCGCCCGAGGCACTTTCGGCGAAGTAGACGAGACCGCCCTTCGCGTTGCTGATCTTCGCGCTGCCGACGCTGGACGTGCCCAGGAAGCTCAGGGCGCTGTTGGCGCCATTGGCGATGGTTGCGCTGGCCGCGGTCGAGGCCTGCTGGAAGTAGACCGAGCCGCCCTGGTTGAAGATGGTGGCCGTGCCGGCGCTCGTGTTCTCGCCGAACAGCAGGTAGTTCGCCACTGGCGACTTCCAGTCCGTGCCATTGACCGTGATGGTCGCGTTGCCAGCGGTCGAGTTCGCGCTGAAGCTCAGGCGGTTGTTGCTGTCGGCCGTGCCGGCGCGCGCGATGGTGTAGCTGTTGCCGGCGGCGCTGGCGCTGGCCGAGTTGTAGAAGTACACCCACGTGTCGCTGCCCTGCTGCTGCACCGCGCCGCTGCCGAAGGCCCCGCTCGCGCCGACGCCGATGCTCGCGCCGCCCTGCACCACGGTGCCGCCGCTGTAGCTGTTGGCCGCCACCAGGCCGAGGTTGCCACCCTTGCCCGTGACGGTGAGCAGGCCGTTGCCGCTGATAGGACCGCCGAGGCCGAAGAGGCTGTTGCCCAGATCGATGGTGCCGCCGCCCGCGCCCAGCACGAGCGCGCGCGAAGCGAAAGACGGCGCAGAGCCGGCCGCGATGCGCAAGGTGCCGCCGTCGATCGCGAGCCCCGTGCCGAAGGCACCGAGGTTGTTGTCGGCCGAGATCTGCAGGATGCCGCCCTTGATGGTGGTGCCGCCCGTGTAGCTGTTGCTGCCGGTGAGCACCAGCGTGCCGCCATCGTCCTTGACCAGCCCGCCCGCGCCGCCGATCGAAGCGGCGATGGTCGCGGTCATGCCCGCGCTGGCGCCGGTGCCGTCACCCACGCGCACCACCGTCTGGGGGGCGCTGATGGTGAGCGGGTCGCCGTTGATGGTGTAGCCGTCGACCGCGAACTGCGCGCCGCCCAGGCGCACCGGCCCGAACCCGCCCTTGTTGTCGACCGTGACGGTGCCGGCCTGGCCGCTGAAGATCGCGAAGCCGTCCTGCACCCAGGTGCCGTTGGCCAGGCCGTTGGCGTCGGTCCAGTTGTCGCCGGGCACGCCCGCGCGCCAGGTACCCGAGCCGCCGGCGATCTTGCCGTCGTTGAAGTTGGCGCTGTTGCCGCCGTCCCAGAGGTTGAGCACCAGGCCATCGCTGTTGAGCAGGTTGACCTGGTTCGCGACCGAGGTCTGCACGGCGAGCTTGCCCGTGGGCGCGCTGCCGATGTCCAGGCCGTTGTCGGTCAGCGTCCCCGTGTAGTTGATGAGGCGGTACAGGCCCGCTCCGAACTTGCCGCCGGCGGTCTCGCTCACGTTGAGCGTGCCGTCGAGCTGCAGGTTGCCGTTGACGTTGATGAGGTCGTTGAGCGAGCCGCCGGCCACGCCGGCCTGGCCGAGTTGGTAGTTCAGCACCGAGCCCGCGCCCAGGTCGAGACTGCCCACGGTCAGCGTGCCTGCACCTCCGGCCACGCCCGCGTTGCCTGCCGACAGTGCGCCGCCATTGGCCACCGTGACCGCGCCCGCGATGCTGCCGCTGCCCGCGAGCGTCGCGCCCGACTGCACCTGCACCGCGCCCGTGCCGGTCGCGCTGCCTATCGCGTTGTTCACGCTGAGCGTGCCGGCCGCCACCGTGGTACCGCCGGTGTAGCTGTTGGCGCCGCTCAGCGCGAGCGTGCCGCTGCCCACCTTGACGATCGAGCCGCCCGTGCCCGAGCCCGGTTGCGTGAACACGCTGCCCTTGTCGCTGACGGCGCCCGAGATGGCATCGCTGGTGTTCAGCCCGCCCACGGTGAGCCGCGTGGCGCCGAGAACGACACCGCCCGCGCCCGAGAGCGAACCGAGTTCGACACCGGTCTTGGCGGTCGAGCCCGACACGTCGACCACGCCGCCCGCGGTGTTGCCGATCGTGGCACCCGCGCCCGAACTGCTGTCGGCGAAGTAGACCAGGCTGCCCTTCGCGTTGCTGATCTTCGCGTTGGCGGCCGTGGCCGAGCCAATGAAGCTCAAGAGGCTGTTGTTGCCATTGGCGATCGTCGCGCCACCGGCACTGCCGCTTTGCAGGAAGTAGACCGAGCCTCCCAGGTTGTTGATCGTGGCCGAGCCGGCGGTCGCGTTGTCGCCGAACTGCAGTGCATTGCCGGCCGGCGACTGCCAGCCCGAACCGTTGACCGTGATGTTCGCGCTGCCGCCCGTCGCGGTCTGCCCGAACGCGAGCCGGTTGTTGATGTCGCCCGTGGCCGCGCGCCCGACGCTGTAGCTGTTGCTGCCGGCGCTGGCCGAGCCCAGCAGGAACACGAAGGAACCGTTGCCCTGTTGCTGCACGGCGCCGCTGCCGAACACGCCGCTGGCAACCGTGGAGACGGTCACCGCGTCCTGCAGCACCGTGCCGCCGCTGTAGCTGTTGGCCGCCACCAGGCTGAAGCCGCCGCCCTTGCCCGTGACGGTGAGTTGCCCCTTGCCGCTGATGGGACCGCCCACCGCGAAGTTGCTGTTGCCGACATCGAGGGTGCCGCCGCCCGTGCCCAACGCCACCGTCCGCGGAACGAAGAGCGACCCGGAACCCGTGGCAATGCGCAGCGTGCCGCCATCGAGCGAGAGGCCCGTGCCCGCCGCGCCGAGGTTGTTGTCGGCCGAGATCTGCAGGATGCCGCCCTTGACCGTGGTGCCGCCCGCGTAGCTGTTGTTGCCGCCCAGTACCAGCGTGCCGCCGTCGTCCTTGACCAGCCCGCCCGCGCCGCCGATGGCCGCGTTGATGGTCGCGGTCATGCCCGCGCTGGCGGCCGTGCCGTCGCCCACGCGCACCACCGTCTGGGGTGCGCTGATCGTGAGCGGGTCGCCGTTGATGGTGTAGCCGTCGACCGCGAACTGCGCGCCGCCGATGCGCACCGCACCGCCCGCGCCCTTGTTGTCCACCGTGACGGTACCGGCCTGCCCGCTGAAGATGGCGACGCCATCCTGCTGCCAGCCGCCATTGAGCTGGCCGTCGATGCCGGTCCAGCTCGCGGTCGAGCCGCCCGCGCGCCAGGTGCCGCTGCCGCCCGCGACCTTGCCGTCGTTGAAGTTCGCAGGGTCGCTGCCGTCCCACAGCGTGAGCGTCACGCCTTCGCTGTTGACCAGGTTGACCTGGTTCGCCACCGCGGTCTGTATCTGGAGGTTCTTCGCGTCCGTCGGTGCGGTGCCGATGTCCAGGCCGTTGTCGGTCAGCGTGCCCGTGTAGTTGATGAGGCGGTACAGGCCCGCGCCGAACTTGCCGCCGGCGGTCTCGCTCACGTTGAGCGTGCCGTCGAGCTGCAGGTTGCCGTTGACGTCGATCAGGTCGTTGAGCGAGCCACCGGCCACGCCGGCCTGGCCGAGCTCGTAGTTCAGCACCGAGCCCGCATTCAGGCTGAGGCTGCCCAGGGTGAGCGTGCCGGCGCCGCCGTTGCCCGCCGACAGCACGCCGCCCTTGTCGACCGTGACGGCGCCCGCGATGCTGCCGGTGCCCGCGAGCGTCGCACCGGCCTGCACCTGCACGTCACCCGTGCCGGTCGCGCTGCCGCTCTTGTTGTTCACGCTCAACGTGCCCACGGCCACCGTCGTGCCGCCCGCATAGGTGCTGGCACCGGTGAGATCGAGGCTGCCGCTGCCCGCCTGCGTCAGGCTGCCGGACCCGCCGATGCTGCCGCCGAAGCTCACGGTGTCGGAACGATCGAAGGCCAGCTCGCCGTTGGCAACCACGTCGCCCGAGATGCTGCCCGCCGTGCCGCCGGCGCCGATCTGCAGCCGGGTGCCCGAGGCAATCGTGGTCGTGCCGCCCGGGACCCTCGTCGTCAGCGAGCCCGTCACCACCGCGCCGTTGCTCACGTCGAACGAGAGATTGTCGGCGGCGACCTTGCCGGTGATGCTCAGTGCCCGTCCATTGGCGAAGCTGAAATCGCCGGTACCGGGAACGCTGCCGGCGTCGAAATCGCCGAGGGTCGCGACCATGTTGGCGCCGGTCAGGTTGACGACGCCCACGGCGGTGCCGCTCAGGGTGTCGGCGACGATCGCGCCAGAACTCGTCTGCCCGATCGCGCCGGTCGAGAACAACACCGTGTCGGTCGCGCTCACCGTGCCGGAGATCGAGAGGTTGCTTCCCATCAGGTAGGTGCCGGCACCGCCGTCCACCTTGCCGGTGACGTTCAGCTGGAGACCGCTTTTCACGGTCAGGCCCTGCGCGCTGAAGTCGCCGAGGGTGCCGATCTGGTTGGCCTCGTTGGACAGCGTGACCGCGCCCGCGGCACTGCCGGTCAGCGTGCCCGCGGTGATCGTGCCGCTGGACTGCGCGATGCCCTGGCTGCTGTTCAGGCTCAAGGTGCCGGCCGTCTCGACATCGGCGGCCAATGCAATGCCGTCGCGACCGCCCAGCGTGACGTTGGCGCCGCGCACGGCGTTGCTGATGCCCAGTTGCCCGCCTTCCGCGGCGAGGACCACGTTGCCGGTGCCGGCATCGATGGCCTGGCTCGGCAGCACGAGCTGGCCGCCGGCGATCACCGAGACGCTGCCATTGGTGCCGTTGGTCAGCGAAGACACGGTGAGGTCGTTGCGGTCGCGGATGGCGATGCTGCTGCCCTGGAGGCTGACCGCGGCGCCGAAATCGTTGTTCGCATCGGTCAGCGCGATGGCGCCCGTGGCGCCGAAGCTGCTGGTGCCGACGACCGACAGCGAACCGGTCTGGGTGATCGCGCCGCCGCTCGTGAGAGCCAGCGTGCCGCCGACCGAGCCGTCGCCCAGCGTCAGGTCGGAGGCCGCGGCGATCGCGGTGTTGCCGCCGGCGATGCCCAATGCGCCGCCGAAGCTGTTCGTCGCTTCCGTCAGCGTGATGGTGCCCGTGCCTGCATTCAGCGTGGTGGTGCCGGCGACCGCCAGCGGACCGGACTGAACGATGGCGCCGTTGTTGCTCGTGGCATTGATCGAGGCTGCGCTTCCCTGGCCGAGCGAGAGCGCCCCGTTGCTGGTTGCGGTGAGGTCGCCGGTTGCGAGGTTGCCCAGCGTCAATGCGTTCGCGTCGGCAATCTCCGTCGACCCCCCGGTCAGATGCACCACGCCGCCGAAGTCGTTGCCCGCGTTGTTGAGCGTGATGGCGCCAGCGCCCCCCGAAGCGGAGACGGTGGTCGCGCCGACGACGCTGATCGCCCCGCCCTGGACGACGGCACCGCTTGCGCTGGTGGAATCGATCGATGCGGCACTGCCTTGCCCGAGCGACAGCGTGCCGCCGCTCACGGCCGTCAGCGCACCGGTCGCGATGTTGCCCAGCGTCAGGGAATTGGCGGCATTGATCTGCGTGGCGCCACCCGCGAGGTTGACGAAGCCGCGGAAGTCGTTGGCGTTGTTCGTGAGCGAGATCGCGCCACCGTTCGCCTGAATGCTCAGCGCCCCGCCACCGTCGATGGCGCCGGTCAGAGCGATGGCGGAGCCCGTGCTCGTGATGCTCCCCGTGTTGGCCCTGACCACCACGCTGCGCGCGCTCGTCAGATCGCCGGTCGATGCGAGCGTACCGCCATCGAGCACGAGCCTGCCCAAGCCGAGATTGGCGTCGCTGGCGACCTGCAGCACGCCATTGAGCACGACCGAGTCGCCCGTGTAGACGTTGTTGCCGCTGAGCACCAGCGTGGCGCCGCTGGCTTGCGTGAGGTCCCCGCCACCCGAGATCGCGCCCGAGAGTTGCACGCCGTTCGCGCCCGTGAAGATCAGCCCGCCGGTGCCCAGAACGACGTCGTTGGCGAGCGAGAGACCGGGTACCGCGGTTTCCAGCGCCCCGCCGTTCGAAGTGACCGTGCCCTTGCCCAGCGACAGCGCGTTGTCGACCACGGCGGTCGCCCCCGATCCCAGCGTCGCCTGGCTCACGCCCGAGGCGCCGTTCAACGTCCAGGTGCCGCTTTCGACATCGAGCTTGTTGAAATTGAGAAAGCTGCCGTTGGCGATGGTGCCCGTGAGCGACGTGCCCTGCCGCAGGCGCAGCGTGTTGTTGCCGCCCGAGCCGCCGTCGACCATGCCCGCGGCGGCGAAATTGACCGTGACGGCGCCGATGCCGAGATTGACCGCCGGAGCCACGCCCCCCGCCGCGTTGACCGACGAGTCGGTCGTCGCCACGAACTGGTTGGTGCTGTTGGCGCCGAGGGAGACGCTGCCATTCACGATGCCCGAATTGGTGAAGGTATTGCCCCCGGCCGAGGAGCCCAATCCGACGCGCCCGGTGATGGTGCCGGAATTGTCCACGTTCACCTGTCCACCGCCGTAGCCCACCATCACGCCTGCGTCGGGAGCGCTCAAGGTAGCCCCGATGATGGGGGACGTGGACAAGGTGCCCGTGTTGGTGATGTTCGATGTGCCTCCAGCCCCGTTCTGAATCGCCAGCGCCATGCCGGTCAGCCCCAACGACAGCCCCCGGGTCCCGCCGAGGATGCCGTTGTTGGTCACCGTCTGCGTGCTGGCCGTCGCGTTGCCCATGACCACGCCCGACGACAACACGCCCAGGCCCGTGCCCAGGAGGGTCGGATCGATCCGGCCGTTGTTGGTCAGCGTGTCGTTGGAGCCCGTGAGCGTCATCGCATTGCCGCCCACGCCCAGGAGCACGCCCACGCTGCCGCTCGGGTTCACCGTGACGTTCAGGTTATTGGAGCCATTGGCGAAGTTCGGCGCGAGCGGGTTGGCCGCCCCGCTGCAGGTCACGTTGCTGCCAGCGGTCGTGCATGCCGCCTGGGCGGGGAAGAAGCTCGTCGCGAACAGGGCAAGCGCCGCGCCCGCAACGGTGGTCGATACGCTGCGCTTGCCGCAGGACCGGGTCGTTTCCGGTACGGCGACCCAGCTACCAGTGGCTGCATTCCAGAGGCTTCTGAAGGCGATGTTCATGGGGATGTCTCGATGCCTTGTTGACGGTTAGAACGTTTTGACACAATTATGAATTGCACCGCAATGGTTCATAACTGTTAGTTCAGCTTTTCGTCAGTCTTGAGCGCGGGCCGTTGCAAAGAGAAAACAGTGCAGCCTTCCCTGGTCAGAACAGCCACGTTGGAGATCTTGGTTCCTGAAATCCGAATAAAGATGAAATCGGGAAACTTCGGGCGGCATCTGTTGTTATTGACCCGGCAAATGGCGGCTTTCTTCGGACGAGACACGCTCTTGCCGGCAGCACTTTCAAGGGTCGCGACCGCAGTTTTTTCCAAGCCGCTGCGTCGCGCCTTTCCTAAGCTTTGGCCACCTTCGTCCCAACCGCCATAGCCCATGTCATCCCAAAGCGACCTTTTCCACCGCCTGCATTCGGGCCCCGCCCCCCTGATCCTCGTCAACGCCTGGGACGCCGCCAGCGCCCGCGTCATCGAGCGCGCGGGCGCGAGCGCCATCGCCACCACCAGCGCGGGCATCGCGTGGTCGCTCGGCTATGCGGACGGCGAACGAATGCCCGCCGATGAGCTGGTCGCGGCCTGCGCGCGCATCCGCCGCGTGTCGCGCGTGCCGATGAGCGTGGACCTCGAACGCGGCTATGGCGACAGCACGCAGGCGGTGCGCGACGTGGCGGCCGCGCTCATCGACCTGGGCGTGGCCGGCATCAACATCGAAGACGGCACGCGGCCGGGCACGCGCGAGCTGGCGCCGCCCGAGGTGCTGTGCGAGCGCATCGCGGCGATCCGCGCGCTCGATGGGCGCTTCTTCATCAATGCGCGCACCGACACCCACATCGTCCCCTGGGACGACCCGGCGGCGCGCTTCGAGGAAACGCTGCGCCGCGCCACGCTCTGCGCGGCGGCGGGCGCGGACGGCATCTTCGTGCCCGGCCTGTCGAGCCCCGAGGAGATCGCGCGCCTGTCGCGCGCGCTCGCCCTGCCGGTGAACGTGTACGCGGGCTATGCGGGCGCGCCCACGGCCGAGACCCTCGCCCAGGCCGGCGCGCGCCGCATCAGCCTCGGCTGCGGTCCGCTGCAGGCGGCGCTGGGCCTGGTGGGCCAGCTCGCGAGCGAGGCCTTCGCGCAGGGTCGCTTCGATGCGATGGACGAACGCATGCCGTCGGTCGGCGATCTCAATGCGCTCTTTTCATCCATCGACTGAAAATTCATCTTTCATTAATGCGAATCACTCTCATTCAGTGCTATAGTCGAGCCAAGTCACCAACCAGCTTCATTGCGAAGCGACCACCGCCACCATGCAAGCTCTCCTCTCTCAAGGAAGCCAACCGTCCCCGTCGGGACTGACGAGCCACCGTCCGACCCTGCGCGTACGCCGCGCCGCGACGCCGCAGCCCGTCGCCCTGGCGGCCGAGGCCTTCGTGCACGCGCCGGTGCTCGCCGACGAAGTCGCTCGCGAAGCCGCGGCGCTCTCGACGGCCAGCCTCGACAGCGCGGCGCTGCTGCGCGGCCAGAAGGTGGTCGAGATCTCGCACAACGGATTCGTGTACAGGCTGCAGGCCACCAAGCTGGGCAAGCTCATCCTGACCAAGTAGTTTCAGTTTCATCGTGGGGCGACTCCGAGACTCAACGGTCTCCAAGGGTCGTTTTTTGCTAGCCATCGGTTCACCGGCCAGCCATGCATTTTTTTCCCACGCCGACGAACATCGACCGGACGCACGCGCATGGACGAGCACGCCGCCGCTCCCGACCTGAAGCAGACCGGGCTCAAGGCCACCCTGCCGCGCCTGAAGGTGCTGGACCTGTTCCGCACCAGCAAGCAGCGGCACATGGCGGCGGAAGACGTCTACCGCCAGCTGCTGGCCGAGCAGACCGACCTCGGCCTGGCCACCGTCTACCGTGTGCTGGCCCAGTTCGAGCAGACGGGCCTGCTCAAGAAGAGCCAGCTCGGCAACAACAAGGCCGTCTACGAACTCAACGACCGCGAACGCCACCACGGCCACCTGGTGTGCACCAAGACCGGCGACGTGCTCGAATTCTTCGACCCCGAGATCGAGAACCGCCTCAAGGTCATCGCGTCGGAGCTGGGCTTCGAGCTCTCCGACTACGTGGTCACGGCCTTCGGCGCGCGGCGTTAGCCGGCGCGGCCGCGCCCCGCGCGCGCCTCAGTGCGAGAAGCGCCGCGCCCCGCCATCGACGTGGATCACCTGGCCCGTGATGTAGCGCGCCAGCGGCGAACACAGGAACGCCACCAGCACCGACAGGTCCTCGGGCTCGCCGATATAGCCCGCGGGACAGTTCTCCTCCACCCAGCGCCGCTGCGCCTCCTCGGTCGGCAGCAGCTTGTGGTCGACCTGCTCGGAGTGGATGCGTCCCGGCGGAATCGAATTGATCGTGATGCCGTCCTTCGCGACGTGGCGCGACAGCGCCTTGGCCCAGATGTGCGTCGCGCCATTGGGCGGCACCGCGCCGTTGATCGCCACCGGCTCGTCCCCGCCCGTGATGTTCACGATGCGGCCGAAGCCGCGCGCGCGCATGTCGTCGATCAGCGCATGGGTCAGCTCGCGCGCCGCATGGAAGTTCAGCGCCATCGCGTCCTCCCATTGGCGCGCGGTGCCGAGTCCTTCGAAGGGCCGCGAGCCGCCCGCGTTGTTCACGAGGATGTCGGCGCTGCCGAAGGCTTCCAGCACCGCGGCGCGCACCACGGACGGCGTGTCGGGCTGCGTGATGTCGCAAGCCAGCACCAGCGGCCGTTCGAAGCCCTCGGCCGCGAGCGCGTCGGCGACCGCCTCGAGCCGTTCCCTGCCGCGCGCGACGATGGCCAGCCGGGCGCCCTCCTGGGCCAGCGAGCGCGCGATCGCGCGGCCCACGCCGATGCTCGCGCCGGTCACGATCGCGACCTTGTCGGAGAGTTTGAGATCCATGTTCGATGCACTCCTGTTGCGTTGATGAATGAATGGGTCAGGGCAGCCCCGCGACGCGCGTGCGCAGCGTGTAGACGCTGGTCGGCGAGGTGATGAACAGCGTGCGGCGGTCGGCATCGCCGAAGGCGAGGTTGGTGGCCGCCTCGGGCAGAGCGATGACGCCGAGCGGCCTGCCGTCGGGCGCGACGATCCACACGCCGCCCGGGCCCGTGAGCCAGAGGTTGCCGCGCGTGTCGACCTTCATGCCGTCGGTGATGCCCGGCGCCGGCTCGGCGCTCAGGTCGATCAGCACGCGTGCGTCGCCTAGCGTGCCGTCGGCGCGCACCTCGTAACGGCGCACCTTGCGGTCGTCGCTGCCGTCGACATACAGCAGCCGGTGGTCGGGCGAGAAGGCCAGGCCGTTGGGCGCGGCGATGTCGTCGACCAGCCGCGTGACCTTGCCGTCGCGCAGCATGAACACGCCCGCGCGCTCGAGCTCGCGCGTCGGATCCTTGTCGAGCTTCAGCAGGCCGCCGAACATGTCGGTGAAGTAGATCGAGCCGTCCTTGCGCACCACCAGATCGTTGGTGCCGCTGAAGCGCCGGCCCTCGAAGCGGTCGGCCAGCACCGTGCGGCGACCGTTGCGCTCGATGCGGTCGATGGAGCGTCCGGCCCAGGTCGCGATCAGCAGCCGGCCCTGCCGGTCGCGCGCCAGCCCGTTCGAGCCGCTGAGGTTGAACTGCTCGAAGCCCGCGTCCCCGGCATCGCGCAGGTTGTTGAACGGCATGCCGACGCGCCAGAGGTCGACGCCGCGGTAGCCGCTGCGCTCGAGGAACACGCTGGCCTTGCCGTCGCGGTCCAGCTTGTAGACCACGTTCGCGGGAATGTCGCTCACGAGCAGATGGCCGCCTTTCGCGTCGCCGATCCACAGCGGCCCCTCGGCGAAACCGAAGCCGGTCGCCAGGCGTTCCAGCGGCGCGTCGGCCGCGAGCAGCTCGGCGACGGCGGGGTCGCGCGCCTCGAGCTTCAGGGGCAGCGCGGTGCCGGCGCCGGCCTGCAGGCACAGCGCGCCGAAAGCCAGCACGGCGGCGATACGGAAGAAAGCGATGGTCGTCATGGCGGAAGAAGAAAGCGTCGTCGGGGGAGCCGCAGTATTCGGCAGCGCCGAATTGGAGACAATCGCGAGGATTTCAGTCCTGCCGTTTCCATTCGGAAACAATCCGACTTCTCGCTACTTTCGAGGTTTCCCGCCATGAGCGACCACCTTCCCGAACAGATGGCCGGCATCGCCGTGTTCGCCTGCGTCGTCGAGGCCCGCAGCTTCACCGGCGCCGCGCGCATGCTCGGCACCAGCAAGTCGGCCGTGAGCAAGCAGATCGCAAGGCTGGAAACGCTGCTCGACGTGCAGCTGCTGCGCCGCACCACGCGCAGCCTGAGCCCCACCGCCGCCGGCCAGACGCTGTACGACCGCACCGCCGAGGCGATCGCGCTGTGCCGCAGCGCGGGCGGCGAGGTCGCCTCGCTGCTGCAGCGGCCGATGGGCCTGTTGCGCGTCACGGCGCCGATGACGCTCGGGCGGCTGGTCGTCGCGCCCGCGCTGCCGGCCTTCCTCGAGGCCTATCCCGAGATGCGGGTGCAACTGGTGCTGCTCGACCGCTCGGTGGACCTGGCGGAAGAAGGCTTCGACATCGCGATCCGCACCACGCGCGAGCTGCCCGCGGGCGCGGTCGCGCGGCCGCTGGGCAGCACCGCGTACCTGCTGTGCGCGGCGCCCGGCTATCTATCGCGCGTGGCCGCGCCCGCCAGCCCCGAGGACCTGGCCACCCTCAACTGCCTGCGCTATGGCGAGGGCGAGACCCACCAGCTCTGGCGCTTCGATGGCGCCGACGGCCCGCGCGACGTGCGCGCCGTACGCGTGAGCGGCAACCTGCTCGTCAACAGCAGCGAGTCGCTGCGCGACGCGGTGCGCCAGGGGCTTGGCGTGGCGCTGCTGCCCGATTTCGTGGTCGACGAGGACCTGCGCCAGGGCCGCATCGTGCGGCTGCTGCCGGACTGGACCGTGCGCCCGCCCTTCGGCCCCACGATCTCGGCGGTGTGGCTGCCCGACCGGCAGCTGCCGCCGAAGATGCGTGTGTTCGTCGACTTCATGGTCGAGCGGCTGAGCCGCTGAGCGGCGCAGGCTCCTAGCGTCCGCGCAGGCTGCGCGCCAGTGCCTGCGCGGCCTCCTGCAGCACCGGAATGCTCTTGTCGATGGTGGCACCCACGAGCCGGTTGACCGGGCCGATGATGCTCAGCGCGCCGACGAAGGCATCGCCCTGTCCGTGGACCGGCACCGCGATCGCGTTCGCATCGGGATTGCGCTCGCCATAGGACACGTAGAGCCCGTCGCGCCGCACCGCGTCGTACTTCGCGCCCTCGGCGCCGGTGAAGGCCATCAGCACGTGCGCGCTCGCGCCGCGGTCCATCGGCAGCTCGGCGCCCTCCTCCACGTGATGGCCGATCGAACTCGCGGCGAAGCGGCGGTACAGGCAGATGCGCCGGTCGCCCTCTCGGATGTAGAAGGCCGCGGTCTCGCCCAGGCGCTCGACGAGGCGGTCGAGCACGGGACGCACATGGCGCTCGAGGTCGAAGGTGTTCTGGTAGAGCACGCCGAGCCGCCACAGCGAGGGACCGAGGCGGAAGAAGCCGTCGTCGTCGCGGTGCAGGTAGCCGAAGTGCTCGAGCGAATGGAAGAGCCGCAGCACGGTGCTCGGATAGAAGCCGGTGCGCGCCGAGATCTCGCTCAGCGGCATGCGCGGCGTGCCGTCGGCGAAGGCCTCCAGCACCGACAGCGCGCGCTCGACGGCCTCGACGCGCGGCTTGTCCCTGGTCTCGGCCTCGGCCGGCGAATCGGCCTGTGGATCGGCCGCGACCGCCGTCTTGCGCGCGGCCGTTGTCTTGCCCTTGGGCGTCATGTCCATGC
Source organism: Variovorax paradoxus (assembly GCA_016806145.1). Lineage (NCBI taxonomy): Bacteria > Pseudomonadati > Pseudomonadota > Betaproteobacteria > Burkholderiales > Comamonadaceae > Variovorax > Variovorax paradoxus. Next base: position 2,134,966 of record CP063167.1, on the reverse strand, counting down.
TCCTCGGGGTCTGCCCCAGTTTGACTTTGTGGAAAGAGCTCGCCTATGATTTTCTATCAGAGAGAAATAAATTCTACCAGATAGAAATTCAGAACCGAAAGCGATCCACAGCATGCGCACCATCCAAGGCGTTCCCGTCCTCGACACGCTGGCCGAACTGGTCGACCCGCGGCACACCGCCGTCGTGGTGATCGACATGCAGAACGACTTCTGCCACCCCGACGGCCACTTCGCGCGCAACGGCAAGGACATCGGCGCCATCGCCGCCTCGGTGCCCGCGCTCTCGGCCTTCGTGCGCGAGGTGCAGGCGCGGCAGGTGATGGTGGCCTTCATCCGCCAGCTCACGCTGCCGCACGGCCTGAGCGATTCGCCGGCCTGGCTGCGCTTCAAGTGCCGCGACGGCAAGACGCCCGAGTACACGCTCAAGGGCAGCTGGGGCGCCGAGCTGGTCGACGGGCTGGTGCCCGGCCCGCGCGACGTGGTGGTGGAGAAGTTCCGCCCCGACGCCTTCGTGCGCACGCCGCTCGACGGCCTGCTGCGCGCGCGCGGCATCCAGACCCTGGTGCTGGTCGGCAACTCGACCGAGGGCTGCGTGGAGTCCACGCTGCGCGGCGGCTCCTACCACGACTACTACATGGTGACGGTGCCCGAGTTGCTGAGCAGCACCAGCGCCGCGCTGCACGAGGGCTCGCTGCAGTTCATGCGCGCCCGCTATCCGCATGCCACGGCCGCCGAAGTGCTGGCGACCTGGCCCGATGCGCCCGCGACGCGCTGACGCCATGCAGGTGCGCGACCCCGACCGCCTGCGCGGCGGCTCCATCTTCCAACGGCCCCGGCTCGTGCTGCCCGGCGGCGCGCGCATCGCGGTCTGGGTCTGTCCCAACCTCGAGCACTACGAATGGCTGCCCGACCCGGTGCGCGTGCGCGACCCCTGGCCGCGCATGCCGCATCCCGACGTGCTCGGCTACGGCGCCAAGGACTACGGCAACCGCGTCGGCGTCTGGCCGATCTTCGAACTGTTCGATCGCCTCGGCATCCGCGCGACGGTGTCGCTGAGCCTCGCCAACTTCGAACGCTATCCGCAGATCATGGAAGCCTGCGAGGCACGCGGCTGGGACACGATGTGCCACGGCATCTACAACACCCAGTACCTCTGGGACCTCGACGAGGACGCCGAGCGCGCGCTGATCGCGAACTGCGTCGAGCGCTTCCGCCGCCTCACGGGCCGGCGCATGGCGGGCTGGTTCTCGCCGGCCATCTCGCACACGCTGCGCACGCCCGACCTCGTGGCCGAGGCCGGCTTCAAGTACTACTGCGACCTCTACCACGACGACCAGCCGACGCCGATCGCGGTACGCAGCGGCAGGCTCATCAGCCTGCCCTACCAGACCGAGCTCAACGACGCGGTGCTGCACGCCGGCGCCGCCGAGGGCCCCGAGTTCCTGCGCATCGCGCAGGACATGTTCGACACGCTGTATGCCGAGGGCGAGGTGCAGCCGCGCGTCATGAACATCGCGTTCCACCCGTACATCATGGGCCGACCGCACCGCCTGCGCTACCTCGAGGCGGCGCTGCGCCACATCGCGTCGCACGACAAGGTGTGGTTCGCCACCGGCGAGGAGATCGCCGACTGGTACTACGCCAACGGCTACGAGGCCACGCTGGCGGCCGATGCGGCACGCGATGCCACTCGCGACGCCATCCGCGCGCAAGCAGGAGCCGCGCCATGAGCGGTTCGCCTCTGCCCTCCGCGCAGCCGGCACCGCGCGGCATGGACCACGCGCTTTACGACTTCGAGCCGCTGCCCGCGCGCCCCGCGCTCTCGTTCGGCACGCGCCGGCTCGCGGCCTGCCTGGTGCTGCAGCTCGAGCACTGGGAGCTCGCGCCGCCCGAGGGCAGCCTGCGCGACCCGCGCTTCAAGGGCGAGTTCGGCACCTTCGCGCCCGAGTTCCGCACCTGGAGCTCGCGCGCCTACGGCAACCGCGTCGGCGTCTGGCGCATCCTCTCGCTGCTCGACGAATTCGGCTTCGCGCCCACGGTCGCGCTCGGCGCGGCCGTGGTCCAGACCCATCCCGAGCTGGTGGCCGAGATCGTGCGGCGCGGCTGGGAGGTGGCGGTGCACGGCTTCTCGGCCAACCGCATGATCAGCGCGCGCATGGACGAGGCCGAGGAGCGCGCGTTCATCGTCGCCTGCCGCGACATCGTCGCCTCGGCCTGCCCCGCGCCGCTGCGCGGCTGGCTCGGCCAGGACCACGGCCTGACGCCGCGCACCGGCGCACTGCTGCGCGAAGCGGGCTTCGCCTACACGCTCGACTGGCCGAACGACGACCAGCCCTACTGGCAGGCGACCGGCGAGCTGCCGCGCGGGCTGGTCGCGCTGCCCGCGCCCACCGAGCTCGACGACGTGCAGACCATCGCCCTGCGGCGCATCGCGCCCGAGCGCTTTCCCGGCCTGGTGCGCGACATGCTCGACGGCGCCGCGGCCCTGCCCGAGGGCCGCGTGTTCTCGATCGGCATCCATCCCTGGCTGTTCGGTGCGCCGCACCGCATCCGCTACCTGCGCCAGACCCTCGAGCTGCTGCGCGAACGCAGCGACGTGCTGCTCACCACCGCGGGCGACATCGCCGACCGATTCATCCACTGTTCCAAGGAAAGACCGCATGTTGCATAGCTCACTCAAGGCGGCACTGCTCGCGCTCGGCCTCGTGGCCTTCACCGCTTCCACCGCGCTCGCGCAGCCGGCGCCGCTTCGCACCGCGGTCGACCCCGTGGCCGCGCCCTTCGCGATGACCAGGCTCAGCGGCGGCCTCGAGGGCTTCAGCATCGACCTGCTCGCGGCCATCGGCACGCAGCTGGGACGCAGGATCGACGTCGCGGCCATGCAGTACTCGGGCGTGTTCCCCGCGATGCAGGCCGGCAACATCGACTTCGTCGGCGCGCCCGTCACGGCCACGCCGCTGCGCGCCGAGAGCATGATCTTCACCGAGGGCTTCCTCAACACCGACTACCAGTTCGTGACGGCCGCCTCGGCGCCGCTCGAAACGCTCGAGTCCTACCGCGGCAAGACCATCTCGGTCAACAAGGGCGCGGCCTACGACGCCTGGGCGCGCGCGCAGGCGCCCACCACGGGCTGGATCGTCGAGTCCTACGGCACCACCAACGACGCCATCGCCGCCGTGATCTCGGGACGCAGCGCGGCCGCGCTCACCAACACCACCGAGGTCGCCTGGGCGGTCAAGAAGAACCCGCGGCTGCGGCCCGGCTACCGGCATGCGACCGGCGAGGTGTTCTCGATGGCCTTCCGCAAGGACTCGGTCGCGCTGCGCAACGAGGTCGAGGGCGCGCTCGAATGCCTCAAGGCGCGCGGCGAGGTCGCCAGGCTCTACGAGAAGTGGTTCGGCGTCGCGCCCGCGGCCGGCTCGGTCGCCACCACGGTCGAACCCGGCTACGGCGTGGCCGGCCTGCCCGGCCACGACGCCGCGCCGCATCCGGCGAACTGCAAGAAATGAAGGCCGCGGCCATGACCCGACAGAAGTGCCCCGCATGAACGCGCCCATCCTGCAGATCCACGGACTGCGCAAGCATTTCGGCGGCAACGAAGTGCTCAAGTCCATCGACCTGTCGATCGCCACGGGCGAGCTGGTCTTCATCATCGGCCCCTCGGGCTCGGGCAAGTCGACCCTGCTGCGCTGCTGCAACCGGCTCGAGGAACCCGATGGCGGCTCGATCACCGTCGACGGCGAGGACCTGCTCTCGCCGCGCACGAACCTGAACCTGCTGCGCCAGCGCGTGGGCATGGTGTTCCAGCAGTTCAACCTCTATCCGCACCTGCGCGTGCTCTCCAACGTGACGCTCGCGCTGCGCAAGGTGCGCGGCCTGTCCGCCGCCGAAGCCGACCGCGCGGGCCTGGCCGCGCTGGAGCGCGTGGGCCTGGCGCACAAGGCCCGAGCCTATCCGGGCGAGCTCTCGGGCGGGCAGCAGCAGCGCGCCGCGATCGCGCGCGCGCTGGCGCTCGAGCCGAAGATCATGCTGTTCGACGAGCCGACCTCGGCGCTCGATCCCGAGCTGGTGTCCGAGGTGCTGCAGGTGATGCAGGAACTCAAGAAGACCGGCGTCACCATGGTCGTGGTCAGCCACGAGATGCGCTTCGCGCGCGACGCCGCCGACCGCATCGTCTTCATGGAGCACGGCGTGGTCGTCGAGCAGGGCTCGCCCGCGCAGATCCTCGCGGCGCCGCCGGGCAGCCGCGCGCGCGACTTCATGACCGACGCGCTGCATTGAGAAGAACGACAAGAGAGAACCCGGCACCATGGAATGGCAACGCTTCCTCGAGGTCTTCGCGAACCCCGCGATCTTCCGCACCTACGGCCCGAACATCGCGGCCGGCGCCGTGGTCACGCTGCAGGTGGCCGCGGCGGTCATCGTGACCGGCATCGCGCTGGGCCTGGCGCTCGCATCGGTGCGCGTCTACCGCATCCGTGCGCTGAACCTGCTGATCGTCGGCTTCGTCGACGTCTTCCGCGCGCTGCCGCCGCTGGTCGTGATCCTGCTGGCCTTCTTCGGCCTGCCGAACGCGGGCCTGAGCCTGTCGGCCTTCGTCGTGCTGTGGCTGGTGCTGAGCCTGGTGCTGGCGGCCTTCGCCGAGGAGATCTTCTGGGCCGGGCTGCTGTCGGTGCCCAAGGGCCAGTGGGAGGCCGCGCGCTCCACCGGCCTGGGCTTCACGCAGGCCTATGTCTACGTGGTGCTGCCGCAGGCGCTGCGCATCACGGTGCCGCCGCTGACCAACCGCACCATCGCCATCACCAAGAACTCGGCGCTGGGCACGGTCATCGGCGTGCCCGAGATCCTCAACCAGGCCTCGACCGCCCAGTCCTTCAGCGGCAGCGGCACGCCGCTGTTCATGGCGGCCATCGCCTACCTCGCGATCTTCGTGCCCTTCGTCGCGCTGGGCCGCGCGATCGAACGCCGCTTCCGCTGGAAGCGCCGCTGACCACCCGCGCCACCGTGCCGCCAGGACCGCCATGAACCAGCTTCTCGAACAGTTCTTCGACCTCTCGATCATGGCGGAGGTCTTTCCGCTGCTGATGCAGGGGCTGTGGGTCACGCTGCTGATCTGCCTGTGCACCATTCCCGTGGGCCTCGCCTCGGGCCTGCTCGCGGCCATCGCCGGCGGCGCGCGGCAGCGCTGGCTGCGCTGGCTGGTGGTGGTCTTCGTCGACCTGTTCCGCTCGCTGCCGCCGCTGGTGATCCTGATCTTCACCTACTCGGGCCTGCCCTTCTTCGGCGTGCGGCTCTCGCCGTTCGCGGCGGTGTGCGTGGCGCTCGTCTTGAGCATGACCAGCTACTTCTGCGAGGTGTTCCGCGCCGGCCTCGAGTCCGTGGGCCCGGGCCAGCGCGAGGCCGCCGCCTCCACCGGCCTCGGCCGCTTCACCACCCTGGCCTACATCGTCGTGCCGCAGGCCGTGCGCAACGTGCTGCCCGACCTGGTCTCCAACATCGTCGAGGTCGTCAAGCTCACCTCGCTCGCGAGCGTGGTGGCCATGCCCGAGCTGCTCTACAACGCCGACATGGCGCGCGCCGCCACCTACAACGCCACGCCGATGGTGCTGGCCGCGCTGATCTACCTGGCCATCCTGTGGCCCGTGGTGCGGATGCTGAGCCGGCTCGAGCACCGGTCCGCGCACTGAGCGGCGAGCGCCATCCACCGCGACAACGAGGTCTCCAAGTGACACGCATCCTGGTCATCGTCCCCTTCCCGCTCGACGCCCACAACCTCGCGCAGCGCCGCGAGCAATCGCACGCGGTTCGGTTGCCGAGCGGCACCACGCTCGAGTACCGCACGACCAAGGTCGCGCCCTCCAACTACGTGAGCGGGCACGACTCGGTGATCGCCGAGCTGTCGATCCTCGAGGTGGGCCTGGGCGCCGAGCGCGAGGGCTTCGATGCCGTGTGCATCGACACCATGAGCGACACCGGCATGACCGCGCTGCGCGCCGCGCTCACCATTCCCGTGATCGGCCCCGGCCGCCACGCGATGCTCACGGCGATGATGCTCGGGCGCCGCTTCTCGATCCTCACCATGTGGGACGCCTGGCAGCCGCTGTACCGCAAGACCATCGCCGAGCTGGGGCTGCAGGCGCATTGCGCCTCGGTGCGCGCCGCCAACCTGCGGCCCGACAACCGCAACCTGCTGGCCGGCAAGGAGGAGGAAGTGTTCCCGCGGCTCGAGGAGGTGGCGCTGCAATGCGTGCGCGAGGACGGGGCCGACGTGATCATCCTCGGCTCGACGACCATGCACCAGGCGCATCCGCACCTGGCGCAGCGGCTGCCGGTGCCGGTGGTCAATCCCGGCCCGCTGAGCTACGCACTGGCCGAGGCCGCGGTGCGGCTTCGCGCGCCCCACAGCCCGCGCGCCTATCCGCCGCAGGCCGTGCCGCGGCCCGAATGGCTCGCCGCGGTGCTCGCGGCCGGCGCGCGCGCCGAGGCCTGAGACCCCTTCTTCTTCGACGAACCCGCCATGACCCGCATCCTCGTCCTGCAACCGCACGCGTTCTCCGAGCCCGCGATCGCCGCGCCGCGACCAGCCTTCGAATCCGACATCGACGCAACCTACCGCGCCGTCGGCGGCGCCTGGAGTGCCGCCGGCGGCTTCGTCGACGCCGCGCTCGAGGACCTCGCCGTGTTCGAGGCCGGCCGCCATGCCGCCGAAGAGGGCTTCGATGCCGTGTGCGTCGATGCCCTCGACGACGGCGGCGCGAACGCGCTGCGCTCGATGCTCGCGCTGCCCGTGCTCGCCACCGCCAAGACCGTGGCGCTGCATGCGCTCACGCTCGGTGGCCGCTTCGCGCTGATCGCCGGCACGCGCGAACGTGCCGTGCGCGCCGCCGCCGCGCAGCGCCAGTGGGGCATCGAGCGCCACTGCGCGGCGCTGCGCACGGCCGAGCCGGATGCGCCGCATGCGCTGCGCGCCACGCTGTGGGAATGCCTCGATCAGGGCGCCGAGGTGCTGTGCTTCGACAGCGGCGCGCTGAGCACCGCGGCGCGCAAGATCGCGCCCGACTTCCCGCTGGCCCTGCTCGATCCCGTCGAGGTGACCGTGCGCCTCGCGCAGGCGCTGGTCGCCGTGTCGCTGACGCACAGCCGCACGGCTTCGCCGGCGCCGCTGGTGCCGAAGCTGGCGGTGATCGAGGCGATGGCGAGGCAGGCCGTCTCCCAGGCGACACCCTGGACCCGGCCTTCCGTCCCCGCGCGCGACTAGCCGGGAGTGCCCGGTTCCACGGCACGGCCACTCGCCCCCGCGTCAACCCCTTGTTACAAGCTCGCGAGATACTCGGGAGGTGAACGCCCCGTCCCTTTTTCTCCCGTCCCACCACGACCCGCTGATCGTCGCGGCCTCCCTGCTGATCGCCACCCTGGCTTCCTTCGTCGCGCTCGACCTGTCGCGGCGCATGCGCGGGCCGCGCGGGGATTTCCAGCCGCTGTGGTGGAGCGTCGGCTCGGTGGTGCTGGGCACGGGGATCTGGTCGATGCACTTCGTGGGCATGCTGGGCTTCACGCTGCCGATCGAACTCGGCTTCTCGGGCTGGTACACCTTCCTGTCGTGGGTCGCGGCGGTCGCGGCCTCGGGCGTGGCGCTGTGGGTCGCGAGCCGGCCCAACTACAGCCTCGGGCGGCTGGGCCTGGCCTCGCTGGTCATGGGCGGCGGCATCTGCGCCATGCACTACATCGGCATGGCGGCGCTGCAGATGGCGCCCGGCATCCTGTGGCAGCCGGTGATCGTGGCGCTGTCCGCGCTGATCGGCATCGGCGCCTCGGCGGTGGCGCTGCTGATCATGCGCAACCTGGGCCGCGTGAGCGCCGCCCGGCGCCCGGCCGTGCAGCTGCTGGCCGCGCTGGTGATGGGCGTGGCGATCTGCGGCATGCACTACACGGGCATGGCGGCGGCGAATTTCGCGCCCGATTCGGTCTGCCTGAGCGCGGGCGAGCTGCATGGCGCGGGACTCACGGTGATCGTGGTGCTGGCGTCGTGCGTGCTGCTGCTGGGCACGCTGCTCGGCTCCATCCTCGAGGCGCGCATGCAGATGGTCACGCAACGCCTGGCGCTGTCGCTCGAGGACGCCAACGCCGAGCTCACCCATGCCAACCGCGAGCTGCAGCGCCATGCCTTCACCGACGCGCTGACCGGCCTGCCGAACCGCGTGCTGTTCGAGGACCGGCTCGAGCACGCGCTCGCGCGCATGGCGCGCGTCAACCAGCCGCTGGTGAAGGAACGCGTGGCGATCCTGTTCGTCGACCTCGACGGCTTCAAGCCGATCAACGATTCCTTCGGCCACGCGGCCGGCGACGAGATCCTGCGTGCCGCGGCCAGGCGGCTGACGGAGGTCGCGGGCGACGGCGACACGGTGGCGCGCATCGGCGGCGACGAGTTCCTGCTGCTGCTCGAGGGCGTGAGCGATGCGGCCGAGGCTGCCCAGGTCGCCAACCGCGCGCTTCGCAAGCTGGCCGAGCCCTTCTCGCTGCAGGACAAGCCGCTGCAGATCGCCTGCTCGATCGGCATCGTGGTCTACCCCGGCCAGGGCGAGCCCGACAAGCTCGTGGCCAATGCCGACGCCGCGATGTACATCGCCAAGCGCGCCGGCGGCGCGAACTACGTGATGTTCGAATCGCACATGGGCTCCGACGTGGCGGCGCAGCTGCGGCTGCAGAGCGACCTGCGCCGGGCCGTCGACCTGAACCAGTTCGAGCTGCACTACCAGCCGAAGATGGACGGGCGCGACGGCTCGCTCAGCGGCGTGGAGGCGCTGGTGCGCTGGAACCACCCCGAGCTCGGCCTGATCGGGCCGATGCAGTTCATCGGGCTGGCCGAGCGCTTCGGCATGATCGTGCGCCTGGGCGACTGGATCCTCGACGAGGCCTGCCGGCAGATCGCCCAGTGGCGCACGCAGGGGCTGTCGATGCCGGTGGCGGTGAACCTGTCGGTGATGCAGCTGCGCGAGGTCGATTTCGTCGAGCGCGTCGAGCGCGCGCTGACTCGGCATGCGGTGCCGGCCTCGCTGCTGCTGTGCGAGATCACCGAGTCGGTGGCGATGGAGGACATCCGCGCCACGCAACGCACCTTCGAGGGCCTGGCGGCCGTGGGCGTGTTCCTGTCGATCGACGATTTCGGCACCGGCTACTCGAGCCTGAGCCAGCTGCGCCGGCTGCCCGCGCGCCAGGTCAAGATCGACCGCAGCTTCGTGCAGGACCTTGAATCCAAGGAGGATTCGCGCGCCGTGGTCGACGCCGTGATCCGGCTCGCGCACGCGCTGGGCCTGAGCGTGGTGGCCGAGGGCGTCGAGAACGAGGCCCAGCGCGACATCCTGCTGACGATGGGCTGCGACGAGCTGCAGGGCTTCCTGTACTCGCGCGCGCTGCCGGCCCCGCAGCTGTTCGACTGGCTCGCGGTGCGCGCCGCGGCCTGAGCGCGGCCCGCCGCCGCCGTCATCGGCCGCGCGGCAACGGCGCGAGCCGCCACCAGCACAGCGCGCAGCCCAGCAGCAGCAACACCGCGGCGATGCCCGCCGACAGCTGCATGCCGCGCAGGAAGGCCTGCGGCGCGGTGTGGCGCACCAGGTGGCCGAACACCGCGACCCCGAGCAGCCCGCCGACCTGGCGCGCGGCATTCAGCACGCCCGAGGCGATGCCCGCGCGCGAGGCCTCGACCGAAGACAGCGCGAGGTTGGTCATCGTCGGCACGCACAGCGCCGTGCCGCTCGCGGCCAGCAGCATCGGCACGATCAGCCAGGCATAGGCGCCCTCGATGCGCACCGGCAGCAGCAGCGCATAGCCGCAGGCCGCCAGGCCCAGCCCCATCACCATCAGCCGCCGCGCGCCGATGCGCGTGACGAGCCGGCCCGCGAGCACGCTGGCGCCCATCAGCACCAGCGTCATCGGCAGGAAGGCCAGGCCGGTCCGCTGCGGCGACAGGTGCTGCTGGACCTGGAAGAACAGGCTGAAGACGAAGACCAGCCCGTAGTAGCCGAAGTTGACGACCACGCCGCACAGGGAGGCGATCGCGAAGGCGCGGATGCGCAGCAGGCCCAGCGGCAGCATCGGCGCGGCGCTGCGTGCCTCGATCCAGACGAAGGCCCCGCCCGCCGCGAGCGCCAGCAGCAGCCCGCCCGCGACCCAGGCGCTGGTCCAGCCCAGTCGCCCGGCCTCGACCAGCGTCGCCGTCAGCGCGGCGAGCGCGAGCACGGCCGCCAGTTGCCCGGGCCCGTCGAGGCGCCGCGCATGGCCCGGCCCGTCGGCGGGCACGTGGCGCATGGTCAGGGCCCCGGCCAGCAGGCCGATCGGCAGGTTGATCAGGAAGATGCTGCGCCAGCCCCCGTGCGCGACCAGCACGCCGCCGAGCACCGGCCCGGCCGCCATCGCGATGCCGCCGATCGCGCCCCACCAGCCGATCGCGCGGCTGCGCTCGGCCGGGTCCGCGAAGGCCCGCTGCAGCATCAGCAGCGAGTTGGGCACCAGCAGCGCCGCGCCGACGCCCTGCAGCAGGCGCGCCGCCACCAGCGTGCCGAGCCCGGGCGCCGCGCCGCAGGCGACCGAGGCCACGGTGAACAGCGCGAGGCCGCCGAGGTAGATGCGGCGCGGCCCGAAGCGGTCGCCGAGCGCGCCACTGCTCAGCAGCAGGGCCGCGAACACCAGCGTGTAGGCATTGACTACCCATTGCAGCCCGGCCACGTCGGTGCGGAACTCGCGCAGCAGCGCGTCGAGCGCGACATTGACCACGCTCACGTCGAGCAGCACCACGACGAAGCCCAGCGACGCGGCCACCAGCGTGCCCCGGCGCGACGACGATCCGGTTCGCATGTTCCACCCTTTGCATCCATGAAGAGGAGGCGATGGTGCGCCGCGGCGCTCTGTGCGTGAACTCCCTAAAATCGCGGACTCACTGCGAGAAAACGCACAGATAGAGAACACCATGTTCGACTGGGAGAACCTGCGCCATTTCCTGGCCGTCGGCCGCGCCGGCACGCTGTCGGGCGCCGCGCGTTCGCTGGGTGTCGACCATGCGACGGTGAGCCGCCGGCTGGCGGCGCTCGAGGCCGAACTGGGATTGCCGCTGGTGGAGCGGCTGCCGCGCGCCTGTCGCCTGACGGCCGCGGGCCTCGAGGTCTTCGAGCAGGCCAAGGCGATGGAGAGCGCCTCTTTCGCCATCGCGCGGCGCAGCCAGGCGCGGCAGGTGTCGCTGCGCGGCAAGGTGACGCTGAGCGCCTCGCCGGTGCTGGCCACGCACTTCCTCGCCGCGCGCATGGCGGACTTCCATTCGGCCTACCCGGACATCCAGCTGTCGGTGCGCTCCGAGGCCCAGCAGGTCTCGCTGAGCCGCGGCGAGGCGGACCTCGCACTGCGCCATGTGCGGCCCAGCGAACCGAACAACATCGCGCGCCGCGTCGGCCGCATTCCCTTCGCGCTCTATGCGGGCCGCGACTACCCCGCCCTCGCGGAGCCCGCGCGCTGGACCTTCATCGCCTACGACGACCGCTTCGCCGACATGCCCCAGCAGCGCTGGCTGCTCGGCAACGCGGGCGAGCGCCCGGTGAGCTGCGAACTCGGCGACATCAGCAGCCAGCTCGTTGCCGCGCGTGCCGGCGCCGGCGTCGCGGGCCTGCCCTGCTTCCTCGGCGACGCCGAGCCCGCATTGGTGAAGCTCGAGCCCGGCGGCGAGCCCTTCGAGCATGCGATCTGGCTGGTCACGCACCGCGAGCTCAAGCGCTCGGCCACGGTGCGCGCGGTGATGGACTATCTCGCCCGGGCCTTCGCCGACAGCGAGGCGCTGCGGCTGCCCTGATCGACGCGTCCTAGGACGCGTCGAGCACCTCGCGCACCCGCACCGCCAGTTCCTCGATCGTGAAGGGCTTGCCGATCAGGTGCACGCCCGCGTCGAGCACGCCGTTGTGCACCACCGCGTTGCGCGTGTAGCCCGTGGTGAACAGCACCTTGAGTTCGGGCCGCCGCCGCAGCGCCTCGTCGGCCAGCTTGCGGCCGTTGGTCTCGGGCATCACGACGTCGGTGAACAGCAGCTGGATCTCGGGATGGGCATCGATGAGCTTCAGCGCCGCCACGGCGCCATCGGCCTGCAGCACGCGGTAGCCGAGCTCGGTGAGCGCCGCGACCGTCAGCTGCCGCACCGCGGGCTCGTCCTCCACCACGAGGATCAGCTCCTCGGTGCCGCCCAGCGGCGTGTCGGGGGCGGCCTCGGCCTTCTCGTCCTCGGCGGGCGCACCGAGCAGGCGCGGCAGGTAGACCTTCACGGCCGTGCCCTCGCCGACCTCCGAATAGATCTTCACGTGGCCGCCCGACTGCTTGACGAAGCCGTAGACCTGGCTCAGCCCCAGCCCCGTGCCGCGGCCCACCTCCTTGGTGGTGAAGAAGGGATCGAAGGCCTTGGCGACCACTTCGGCGGCCATGCCCGCGCCGGTGTCGCTGACGGCGATCATCACGTACTGCCCGGCCGAGAGACCGAGGTGCTCGACGGCATAGCGCTCGTCGAGGTGGGTGTTGGCGGTCTCGATGGTGAGCCGCCCGCCATCGGGCATGGCGTCGCGCCCGTTGACCGCGAGGTTCAGGATCACGTTCTCGAGCTGGTTGGGGTCGGCATGCGTGCGCCACAGGCCGCCGGCCAGCACGGTCTCGAGCTGGATCGCGCCGCTGAGCGAGCGGCGCAGCAGGTCCGACATGCCCGCCACCAGCCGGTTGGCGTCCAGGGATTCGGGGCGCAGCGGCTGCTGGCGCGAGAAGGCGAGCAGGCGTTGCGTCAGCAGCGCGGCGCGCTTCGCACCGTCGCGCGCGGCCTCGACATAGCGACGGGCGCGCGTGTCGTCGGCCGCGAGCTGGCGGCCCAGCAGGTCGAGCGAGCCGATCACCACCGCGAGCATGTTGTTGAAGTCGTGCGCGATGCCGCCGGTGAGCTGGCCCACCGCCTCCATCTTCTGCGCCTGGCGCAGCGCCTCCTCGGTCTTGAGCCGCTGCGCGACCTCCTCGGCCACGCGGTGCTCGAGCGAGTCATTGAGCTCGAGCAGCGCGCGCTCGGCGCGGTGGCGCTGGGTCACGTCCTGGAACAGCACCGCGACCTGGCGGCGTTCGGGCGGCTCGACGCGGAAGGCCGCGAGCTCCAGGAACCGGCCGGTGCGCACCAGCTCGCGCTCGAAGCGCACCGGCTCGCCCGTGAGCAGCACGCGGCGGTAGATCTCGACCCAGCCGTCGGCCTCGTCGGGCACCATCTCGCGCACCCGCTGGCCCACCACGTCGGCGATGCCCGCATTGGCCAGGTAGGCCGGGTTGGCCGTGACGTGGATGTAGTCGCTCATCGGGCCGTGCGGCCCGTCGAGGAATTCGATGACGCAGAAGCCCTCGTCGATGGTCTCGAACAGCGTGCGGAACTGCCGGTGGCTCTCGCGCAGCGCGAGTTCGGCCGCCTTGCGCTCGGTCAGATCGAGCATGGCGCCGATCATGCGCAACGGTTGGCCCTGCGCGTCGCGCAGCACCGTGCCGCGGTCGAACACCGCGGCATAGCTGCCGTCCTTGCGCAGGAAGCGGTACTCCTGCGTCCAGGCCGTCCCGCCGCCGTCGATCACCGCATGGATGCCGGTCTCGACGCGCTCGCGGTCCTCGGGATGGATGTGGTCGAGCCACCAATCGGCACTGGTCTCTTCCTCCGTGTGGCCGAACAGCGTGGTCAGCGCCTGGTTCCAGACCACGTGGCCGTCGGACAGACGCCAGTCCCAGACCGCGTCGTTGGTGGCCAGCACCGCGAGCCGGTAGCGCTCCTCGGTCTCCCTGCGCTGCGCCTGGCGCCGCGTGGCTTCGTCCTCCTTGTCGGCGAGCCGGCGTCGGGCCAGCACCTCGGCGGTGGTCTCCCAGACGGTGCACAGCAGGCCGCGCACGACGCCCTGCTCGTCGCGCAGCGGCGCATAGGAGAAGGTGAACCAGGTCTGTTCGTCCTGCCCGTCGCGGTTGACGACCAGCGGCAGGTCCTCGCGACGGACCGGGCTGCCCGCCAGTGCCGTGTCGATCAGCGGTCCCACATCGGGCCAGATCTCGGCCCAGACCTCGGCCAGCGGCGCGCCCAGAGCTGCCGGGTGTTTGCCGCCGAGCACCCCGGCGTACAGCTCGTTGTAGACCATGCCCAGCCCCTCGCCCCAGGCCAGCCACATCGGCAGGGCCGAATCGAGCATCAGCGACACCGCCTGGCGCAGCGGGCCGCTCCAGCCCTGCGGCGGGCCGAGCGTCGAGCGCGTCCAGTCGTGGTCGCGCAGGAGCCCGGCGGCGAACGTGCCGTCCGGGTGGAAATGTCCTCCGTGCTGCAGTGCGGTGCCAGGTCCGCCGTATGTCTCGCCGTTCTTCATGAGTGCGTCCGCGTGCTGGGCGTATCCCTCGATCCGCCTTCCAGGCCGGTATCGTAGGGGCGCCGCGGCCCTTGCCGCGTCGGCGGGCAGGCCGTTTTCGCGCGCGGGCACCCGGTGGTCGGCCGGCACCACCGTTTCCGCAGTGCCGCGGTCCTAGCGCGCCCGGTTGCGCATCGCGTAGAGCAGCACCAGCGTCGCGACGATCTCGAGTCCCGCGACAGCGTAGAGACCGGTGGCCACGCTGCCCGTGGAGGTCTTGAACCAGCCCATCGTGAAGGGGGCCGCGAAACCCGCCAGGTTGCCGACCGAGTTGATGAAGGCAATGCCGCCCGCCGCGGCGGTGCCCGTCAGGAAGGAGGCCGGGATCGACCAGAAGACGGGAAAGGCCGCCAGGATGCCGATGGTCGCGAAGCTCAGCGCGGCCATGGCGAGCACCGGGCGATCGATGAGCAGGCCGGTCGCCACGAGGCCGATGCCCGCGACCAGCGTCGCGAAGGCGCAGTGCCGCCGGCGCTCGCCCGAGGCGTCCGAGTGCATGCCGTTGAGCACCATCGCGACCGTGCCGAGGATGAACGGAACCGCCGACAGCAGGCCGATGTTCAAGGTGCCCTTCACGCCGAGCTCCTTGACGATCGAGGGTGTCCAGAACGCGATGGTGGCGTTGCCGCTCACGATGCAGAAATAGGCCGCGGTGCACAGCCACAGCGCCGGGTTGCGCAGCGCCAGCGCGAAGCTCGACTGCTTGGCGGCATCGACGTTCTCCTTCTGCAGCTCGGCAGCGAGCGCGGCCTTCTCGGCCTCGGTCAGCCAGCGTGCCGACTGCGGCCGATCGGGCAGCCAGGCGAGCACCGCGAAGCCCGCGAGAACCGAGGGAATGCCCTCGAGCAGGAAGAGCCATTGCCAGCTGCGCAGCGGCGCGACCCCGTCCATGCCGCTCATGATCCAGCCCGCGAGCGGGCCGCCGATCACGCCGGCGATGGCGAACGAGGTCATGAAGAAGCCGTTGATCTTGCCGCGGCGATGCGCCGGCACCCAGTACGTGAGGTAGAGCATCACGCCCGGGAAGAAGCCAGCCTCGAAGGCGCCGAGCAGGAAGCGAAGCACGTAGAAGGAGGTCGGCGTCTCCACGTAGATCATCGCCATCGAGGTCAGGCCCCAGAGGATCGTGATGCGCGCGAGCGTCTTGCGCGCGCCGATCCTCTGCAGCAGCAGGTTGCTCGGCACCTCGAACAGGAAGTAGCCGATGAAGAAGATGCCCGCGCCCAGTCCGTAGACCGCTTCGCTGAACTGCAGGTCCTGCAGCATCTGGAGTTTCGCGAAGCCCACGTTGACGCGATCGATCCACGCCAGCAGGAACAGGAAGACCAGGAAAGGCACCAGCCGCCACGCGATCTTGCGGTGCATGCGGTCATGGCCCGAGAGGGCCTGGTCGCCGGCCGGCAGCCGCGCGAGGGATGAGACAGAGGTAGCGTCCACGACAGTTTCCTTTTCCTTCAATGACAGAAATCGGGCGTGCGTCATTTTGTACGCACGATGTTTATAAATATATTTATAGACATCCAATCGCGCACTGGTAGTTACCCCTCCCCACCCCTCTCCACCTCGTATTTCACCGCTTCCATCGTTCTCGAATCGAGAAAGGACCATTGCCGCACAGGCGGTTTCCGCGCCGTGCGCTTGCCCCTAAGGTCCGGTTCCGGCCACGCGAGAGATGCGTACCGGCACACCGAACCGAACGAAATGGAGCGACTTTCAATGTCTCGATGGATACGCAAGATCGGCGCCGCGGCGTCACTGTGGGGCGCGCTGGGCGCGACCCTCGCCCTGGCGGGGCCCGTGGTGGGCAAGAGCCCGTGGGGACCGAACGACGAGCGCGGCCGGCTGAACCTCATGACCGCGGCGACGCAGGCCGGCATCCTGTCGCGCGCGGAGGGCTCGCGCGTGTACGACCTGTCGGTGGAGTACTTCGTCGGCATGCCGAGCTGGCACGGCCTGGGCGATCCGCGCTACCAGATCTGGATGACGCACACGCCGCACGGCACCGTGGTCGACGATCCGATGGGGGTCGGCCACACGCAGAACAAGCACGTGAGCTACACCGGCGCCGCGATCTCCATGTACACCCACATGGGCACGCACATCGATGCGCTCAACCACTTCGGCCTCGACGGCAAGATCTGGAACGGCTTCGACGCACGCGAGCACCTCGGCGACCGCGGCTGGAAGAAGACCGGCGCGGAGACCATCCCGCCGATCGTCGCGCGCGGCGTGCTGATCGACGTGGCCAGCGCCAAGGGCGTGGAGATGCTCGCGCCGGGCTATCGCGTCACGCGGGCCGACCTGCAGCAGACGCTCGAGCGGCAGCGCGTGAAGCTGGAGACCGGCGACGTGGTGCTGATCCGCACCGGCCGCATGAAGCTTTACGAGAAGGCCGACGCCTACATGGATTCGCCGCCGGGCATGAGCGTGGATGCCGCGCGCTTCCTCGTGGAATCGGGCGGCGCCATGGTCGTGGGCGCCGACAACCTGAGCTTCGAGACCTTCCCGCCCGACGCCGACGATAACTACGTGCCGGTCCACACCTATCTGCTCGCGCAGCAGGGCACGCCGATCATCGAGCTGGTCAACCTGGAGGCACTCGCCAGGGACCGCGTCTACGAGTTCGCATTCATCGGTGCCTCGCTCAAGCTGCGCGGGGGCGACGCCGCGCCGATCCGCCCGATCGCCATGCCGCTGCGGCGCTGAGGCCGGCACGGATCGCGCGCCGCGCCCGGCGGCTGCTACGCTCGGCGCCATGGACCGCTATGCCGCCATGCAGTACTTTTGCCGGGTCGTCGAGCAGGGCAGCCTCGCCGCCGGCGCACGCTCGCTCAACCTCTCGAACTCGGTCGTGACCAAGGCCATCCAGTCGCTGGAGACCTGGACCGACTGCCGCCTGCTCGCGCGCACCACGCGCAGCATGCAGCTCACGGAAGCGGGCGAGCGCTTCTATGGCTTCTGCCAGCGCATGCTCGAGGACACCGAGCGCACGCTGAGCGACGTGCGCTCGGCGAGCCGCGGGCTGACGGGCCGGCTGGTCGTGGCGGCGCCGGTCTCGCTCACGCTCTCGCACCTGCATGTGCATCTGCATGCGTTCCAGGCGCAGCACCCGGGCATCGAGCTCGAGATGCGGCTGAACGACCGGCCGGTCGATCTGGTGCGCGAGGGCGTCGACGTGGCGCTGCGCGGCCAGGCGCGCCTCGAGGACTCGAGCCTGGTCGCGGTGCCGCTGATGGACCTGTCGCGCGTCGTGTGCGCGGCACCGGCCTACTGGGAACGCCATGGCCGGCCCGCGACGCCCGCCGAGCTGTCGACGCACGACTGCCTGCAGTACCTGCTGGGCGACGACGTCGGCGAATGGGCATTCGACGGGCCCGGCGGCCCCATGCGCGTGCGCGTGAAGGGCAGCTTTCGCGCCGACAACAGCCTGCTGCTGATCGATGCGATGCAGCGCGGCGTCGGGCTGGGCCTGGTGCCTACCGTGATGGTGCAGGAGGCACTCGCCGATGGCCGCCTGCAGGCCGCGCTCGAGGACTGGGTTGCGCCGCCGCGCCGCCTGTTCGCGGTCTATCCGACGCGCGAGCACCTGATGCGCAAGGTGCACGCGTTCGTCGCCTTCCTCAAGCAGCGGCTGCCGCCGCTCAATTCAGCAGCTCCTTCGGCAGCGCCGCCATGAACGATGCGAAGTTGGTCGATCCCTGGCCCGGGCTCATGTGCGCGACCATCAGCTCGGCGGCCGCCCTGGCATCGCGCTGCTGAATCGCCTCGAGCAGCTTCGCGTGCTGCTCCCATGAGGACCTGAGCCGGCCGAACGCGGCGAAGGCGTGGCGCCGGTAGGCACCGGTCTGCGAGCGCATGCGCAGGATCTCCTGGCGCAGATAGGGATTGCGCGCACCCTGGTAGAGCGCCTCGTGGAAGCGCCGGTTGTGCTCCTGCCAGGCCTTCACGTCCTCCTTCTTCACGGTGGCGGCCGCGCGTTCGTGCGAGCGCGCGAGCTCGAGGCGTTCCTCCGCCGTCATGCGCTCGCAGGCCAGCCGCACGCACAGGCCCTCGAGCTCGGCCAGCAGTTCCCACATCGCCAGCAGCTGGGTCATGTCCATCTTCGCGACCACCATGCCGCCGCGCGGCAGGCTTTCCACCAGGCCCTGGGCCTGCAGCTGCAGCAGTGCCTCGCGCACTGGCGTGCGCGAGACCTCGTAGGCCTTCATCAGTTCCTGCTCGTCCACCGCATCGCCGGGCAGCAGCGTGCCATCGCGGATGGACTCCTCCACCGCGAGCCGTATGCGTTCAGCAGTCTTCATGAGACGGGCTCCCTTCCAACGACGTTGGAAACAACGATTGAACAAAACACATTTGTGAGCTATAAATATATTTATAGACCGTATCCATCTTTCCAGTTTACCCGCCCCGAGCATGGGCCACCTGCCAGGAGACCGCCTTGACCGACCCCGCCCTCGAGCCATGGACCACATGGGTCGCGCTGAGCCTGCAGTTGCACGGCATCCATGCCGACCCCGGACTCGCGCTGCGGGCGGCGCGCACGCTGTCGCGACTCGCGCCGATGGCGAGCGGACTCGCCGCGGGTGGCATGGCGGCGTCGCTCGACGAGCTTCGCGCGGAGCCCGTGCATGAGTGAGGCCGCGATCCCCTCCATCGCCGAACTGCGCCGCGCGATCGCCACGGGCCGCCGCACCGTCGACGAGGCGCTGGACCTGCAGCGCGAGGCCTTCGGTCGCGGTGCGGCCCTGCACCACTGCGTGGTCGAACATGCGCACGCCAGCCAGCCGGTCGCGCGAGCGCCGCTGTCCGGCATTGCGATGGCGCACAAGGACGTGTTCCACACCGGCCTGCGCGCCGCGGGACAGGGCCGGCCCTCGGGCAGCCAGGCCGGCGCGCCCCCTGCCGCCGCCTCGGCCGCGTTGCAGCGTCTGGCCGCACAGGGCGCGAGCTACCTCGGCGCGCTGGCCATGGCCGAGTTCGCCTGCGGTGCCACCGCGGAGAACCCGCACTTCGTCGCGCCGCTGAACCCGCTCGACCCGGCCGCGGCCGTCGGCGGCTCGTCGAGCGGCTCGGCCGTTGCGGTGGCGGCCGGCCTGTGCCGCGCCTCGCTGGGCACGGACACCGCGGGGTCGGTGCGCATTCCCGCCTCGACCTGCGGCGTGGTCGGGTTCAAGCCCGGCCCCGGCGCGATCGATGCGCGCGGCGTGTCGCCGCTGGCGCCCTCGCTCGACACCGTCGGGGTGATCGCGCGTTCGGTCTCGGACGCCGCGCACGTGTTCGCTGCACTGCAGCCCGACGAGGCCCCGCTCGCGCAATGCCTCGCCAGCCCGGAAGGCATCGAGCAGGCACTGTCGCGCCACCGGCCGTGGCGCGTCGCCTCCGCGCTGGACCAGCCCGATCTGCGGGACGACGTCGCGCAGCGGCTGGACCGGTTCGAGTCGCGCGCCACCTCGCGCGCCGTGGCGTGGCGCCGCATCGCGCTGCGGGGGCTCGAGCCGCTCTCGTGCCTCGCCCAGGTCGTGCTGCACGTGGAGGCCGCGCTCACGCATGCGCACAGCGCGCGGCACGCGCTCGACTCCCTGGCGCCGATCACGCAGGCCATCGTGCTGCCGGGCTGGGCCGTGCCGGCCGCCTGGTACCGGCACGCCCGCGAGGCACGTGCGGCCTGGCGCGATGCCTTCGTCGCCGCGCACCTGGCGCAGGCCGACGTGCTGCTGCTGCCCTCGCTGCCGCGCGGCGTGCCCGATGCGCGGGCCGTGACCACCACCGCCGACGGCTTCGACCCGCGCGAACTGGTGGCGCTGCACCGCTACCACGCCTTCGCGAACTACCTCGGGCTGCCCGCGCTGTCGTTCCCGGTCGGCACCGACGCGCGCGGCCGGCCGGTCTGCATCCAGGCCCTCGCAGCGCCCGGCAACGAGGCCGGGCTGCTGGCCTTCGGCCACCAGTTCGCCGCCACGGCGAGCCCCCTTCTTCATTGACTTCCACGGAAAGAACCATGCCCAAGATCAACGCCTCCCCTGCCCTCGCGCGCTTCAGGGTGCTCGACCTGTCCCGCGTGCGCGCGGGCCCCACCTGCGTGCGCATCCTCGCGGACTTCGGTGCCGACGTGATCCGCATCGAGCCACCCGCGGGCGTCGATCCGAACGAAGCGATGTTCGCGGCCGACCGCTGGGGCGGCGACTTCCAGAACCTCAACCGCAACAAGCGATCGATGACGCTGAACCTCAAGAAGCCCGAGGGCCTCGAGGCCTTCATGCGGCTGGTGGAAACGGCCGACGTGGTGGTGGAGAACTGGCGCCCCGACGTCAAGGCGCGGCTGGGTGTCGACTACGAGGCGCTGCGCGCGGTCAATCCGCGCATCATCCTCGCGAGCATCTCGGGCTTCGGCCAGGACGGACCTTATGCCTGGCGACCGGGCTTCGACCAGATCATCCAGGGCATGGGCGGGCTGATGTCGGTCACGGGCTTCCCGGCCCAGGGCCCCGTTCGCGCCGGCCTCGCGGTGGCCGACTCGGGCACCGGCATCTATGCGGCCACCGGCATCCTGATCGCGCTGCTCGAGCGCGAGCGTTCGGGCCAGGGCCAGTGGGTGCACGGCTCGCTGCTGCACACGCAGGTCGCGCTGATGGACTTCCAGGCCGCGCGCTACCTGAACGACGGCGACGTACCGGCCCAGGCCGGCAACGACCATCCGACGAGCAGCCCGATGGGCCTGTTCCAGGCGCGCGACGGCGTGTTCAACCTCGGCGCCTCGGGCGAAGGCAACTGGCTGCGGTTGTGCGAGTGCCTGCAGGTCCCGCACCTGAAGGACGCACCCGAGTACGCCACCGAGAAGCTGCGCGTCGAACACCGCGGCGCGCTCAACGACGCCCTGGCCGCGCTGTTCAGGGAGCGCACGGTCCAGCAATGGGTCGAGCTGCTGAACCAGGCCGGCGTGCCCGCGGGCCCGGTCTACTCGATCCCGCAAGTCTTCGAGGATGCCCAGGTGCATCACCTCGGCATCGCGCAGGAGGTGCAGGCCGGCAACGGCAGGCGCTACCGGCTGGTGTCGCAGCCGATCACGCTGGCGCGCACGCCGGCGCGCATCGCGCATGCGGCGCCGGCCTGGGGCGAGCACACGACCGAGATGCTGGCCGAGATCGGCTACACGGCCTCCGACATCGAGCGCCTGCAGGCGAAGGCGGCCGTATGAGCGGCGGACACATCCGGACCGAGACGGCCGCGGGCATCGGCACGCTCGTGATCAGCCACGCCAGCAAGCACAACGCGATGACGCTGGCCATGTGGCGGCAACTGGGCGACGCGGTGACATCGCTGGCGCAGGACGACCGCGTGCGCGTGATCGTGGTCACCGGCGAAGGCGATGCCGCTTTCGTCTCGGGTGCCGACATCGGCGAGTTCGCCCAGCAGCGCAGCGGCGCCGACGCCGTCGCGGCCTACGACCAGGCCGTGACCACGGCGCAACGGGCACTCGCCCGATGCCCCAAGCCGACGGTGGCCCGCATCCAGGGCATCTGCATGGGCGGCGGCATCGGCATCGCCGCCGCCTGCGACCTGCGCTTCGCCTCGGCGCGGGCGCGCTTCCGGATGCCGGCCGCGCGCATCGGCCTGGGCTATGCCTACGAAGGCATGCAGCGGCTGGTGACGCTGCTGGGCGCGCCCACCACCTTCGACCTGTTCTACACCGCGCGCAGCATCGAGGCCCCCGAGGCGATGCGCCTCGGTCTGGTCAACGACAGCATCGCGGCCGACGCGTTCGATGCCGAGGTGGCTTCGCGCGTGGCACTGATCGCGCAGAATGCGCCGCTGTCCCTGCGTGCCGCGAAGGCCGCGATCCTCGCCGCGCTGGACGCGCCCGCCGGGCCGGCACGCGAAGCGATCGATGCGCTCGTGCGGCAGTGCTTCGCGAGCCGCGACTATGCCGAGGGCCAGGCGGCCTTCACCGAGCGGCGCGCGCCCCGTTTCGAAGGGCGGTGAACCGATGACCGCCACCATGGAAAGGCCCCAGCCATGAGCAATCCACGCATTCCCTTCCAGCTGTCTTCCGAACGCACGCCGCTGCAGCCGCTCGACGGCGGCCACATCCTCGTTCACATCGTCGTGAACGTGGAGCACTGGCCCTTCGACCGCCCGATGCCGCGCACGCTGCTGACGCCGCCGCACGGCAAGGAGACCGTGCCCGACGTGCCGAACTTCGCCTGGGCCGAGTACGGGCTGCGCTGCGGCCTGCCGCGCATGATCGAGGCCCTGCGCGACCGCGGGCTGCGGGCCTCGGCGAGCCTCAACGCCTCGGTGATCGATTCGCACCCGGGTGCCGCGCTGGCCATGCTGGAGGCCGGCTGGGAATTCATCGGCCACGGGGTGCAGCAGCAGTCGCTCGCGCAACTCGACGCCCACGCGCAGGCGGAGGCGGTGCGCCGGTCACTCGAGCGCATCGCCGCCTTCACCGGCACCCGGCCGCGCGGCTGGCTCTCGCCGGGCCTGCGCGAGGCAGCCGACACGCCCGACATCCTCGCCGCCGCCGGCGTCGACCACGTGCTCGACTGGTGCCTGGACGACCTGCCCTGCTGGATGCGCACCGCGCACCGTCCGCTCATGGCCCAGCCCTACATGCTGGAAGTCAACGACTCGGTGATCTACGCGGTCGAGAAGCATTCGTCGCCAGAGATGAAGCTGCGGCTCGAGCGCACGCTCGACGTGTTCGCGCGCGAGGCGGCCCGCCACGGCCAGCCCCGGGTGCTGGCGATCGGCTTGCACCCGCACCTGATGGGCGTTCCCCATCGCTTCGGCGACTTCGAGGCCATGCTCGAGCTGCTGCTCGCGCACCCGATGGTGCGGGTGGTGACCGGCAGCGCCATCCACGACTGGTACGCCGCGCAGGTTCCCGCGCCGGCTGCGCTCGTCGCCCCGCCCGGCGACGCTCCCTTCTTCCCGATGCCCCAATGAACGCCATCGACACCCTCATCGCCCACGTGCGCGCGCACGACTTCGACACCCTGCCGCCCGCGGCCGTGGCCGCCGCGCGGATGTTCATCCTCGACACCGTCGGCGTCGGCATCTCCGGCTCCCGGCATCCACGCATGCCGGCGCTGCGGCAGGCGGCGCGCGCGCTGGGCGACGGCGACGCGGTCACGGTCTGGGGCAGCGGCGAGAAGCTGCCCTTTCCGTCGGCCGCGATGCTCAACGCCTACCAGGTGTTCAATCAGGAGTTCGACGCGGTGCACGACATCGCCGTGGTCCATGCCTTCGCCTGCATCGTGCCGGCCGCGCTCGGCTTCGCGCAGCGCGAGGGCGGCGTTTCGGGCAAGGCCCTGATCGCGGCCGTGGCGCTGGGGCTCGACGTGGCGATCTACATCGCCCTGGCCCAGCGCGCGCCGATGCGTTTCTTCCGCCCCGCCATGTGCGGCGGCCTCGGCGCCACGGCCACGCTGTGCAAGCTGGCCGGCATGGACGCAGAGACCCTGCACGACGCGCTCGGCCTCGCCTACAGCCACCTCTCGGGCACCATGCAGGCGCACAGCGAGGGCTCGCCGGCCGTCGGCCTGCAGGTCGGCCTCAATGCCCGCGCGGCCGTCACCGCCTTCGAACTCGCACGCGCGGGTTTCCCGGGTCCGCGCGACATCCTCGAGGGGCCGTTCGGCTACTTCGCGCTCTACGACTTCGGCCAGGCTCGCTGGAGCGAGGTGGCGGCCGACGTCGGCCAGGTGTTCCAGATCGAGCGCATGAGCCACAAGCCCTATCCCACCGGCCGCGCCACCCATGCCGGCGTCGATGCGGTCGTCGACCTCATGGCCGCGCACGGCTTCGCGGCGGACGACGTGGAGGCCGTGCGCGTGCATGCCTCGGCGCTGATCGCGCGCCTCGTGGGCCGGCCGGCCCGGCGCGGCATGGACTCGGCCAGCGCCAAGCTCAGCATGGGCTTCGTGGTCGCGACGGCCCTGCGCAAGGGCCGCGTCGGCATCGAGGACTTCGACCCGGCCGCGCTGGACGATGCCACCACCTTCGAACTGGCGCGCCGGATCGAGGTGGTGGACGACGGCAATCCGAACCCGAATGCCCTGGGGCCGCAGGCGGTCGAGGTGGTGCTCAAGGATGGCCGCATGCTGCGCCTCGAAGTGCCGCACTTTCTCGGCAGCCCCGGCCGGCCGCTGCCGGCCGCGGACCAGCACGCCAAGTTCATGGCCTGCTGCGCCTCGGCCGTGCCGCCGATGCCGGTGTCGCGCGCCGAAGCGCTGGCCGTGGCGCTGCGCCGGCTCGACGAACTGGAGGATGTGCGCGAGCTCGTGGCGCTGATGACGGTGGCGGGTTGAGCGGCAGGAAGATTCACTCAGCAGCGCAGCGCATATCCATCTGCGCATAACGCGCTATGCACCGGCGGGGGTGCCACTAAAGTTTGCGACCGCCCTCTCCTGCCGTCATGAAGCGATTCCTGCCCTCGCGCCGTCGCGCCGCGACCCTTCTTGCCCTCGGGTCGCTGCTTCCTGTGTCCCTGGCCTCCTTCGCGCAGACCGCGAGCAGTCACGCGCTGGCGGACGGGGCGTCGTCCCCGCTGCGCGGCGGCGTACTGCGCGCGGTGGTCCAGCCCGAGCCCGTGACCTTGAACCCCGGCTACAACAACTCCTACGTCAATGGCGTCGTCGCCACCAACGTGCTGGAAGGGCTGCTGAGCTACGACAGGAACCACCAGGCCAAGCCCGGCCTGGCTACGCGCTGGCAGGTTTCGCCCGATGCGCTCACGCTGCGCTTCGATCTGCGCCAGGGCGTGACCTGGCACGACGGCAAACCCTTCACCTCGGCCGATGTCCGCTACTCGGCCCTCGAGGTCTGGAAGAAGGTCCATCCGATCGGCCGCAACATCTTCGCCGACCTCGAGGACGTGCAGACGCCCGACGACCATACCGCCGTCTTCCGCTTCAAGCGGCCGTCGCTGGTGGTGCTCAACTTCCTCAATGCGCAGGGCTCCCCCGTGCTGCCGCGCCACCTGTACGAAGGCACCGATGTCCTGAACAACCCGCTCAACCTCAAGCCCGTGGGCACCGGCCCGTTCCGGTTCAAGGAATGGCGACCGGGCCAATCCATCGAGCTGGTGCGCAACGACAGCTACTGGGACGCCGGCAAGCCCTATCTCGACGGCATCGTGTTCCGCATCATTCCCGATGCGGCCGCGCGCGTGGCCGCGCTGGAGGCCGGGGAGGTCGACTATGTGCCCTGGGACAGCGTGCCGCTGGCCGACCTCGAGCGGCTGCGCGCATCGCCTGCTCTACGCGTGGAGTACCAGGGCTACACCTGGCAATCGAACTACCTGGTATTGGAATTCAACCTTCGCCACGAGGCGCTGTCCAAGCCCGAGGTCCGCCATGCCATTGCCCATGCGATCGATCGGCCGGGGCTGACGAAAACCGTCTGGTACGGCCTCGGCACGCCATCCACCAGCGCGATCCCCTCGACGCTCAAGCCCTTCTACACGACGCAGGACGTGCCGCAGTATCCGTTCGACCCGGCCCTGGCCAACCGGCTGCTCGACCAGGCCGGCTACCCGCGCAAGGCCGACGGCGTGCGTTTCGCGATCCACATCGACTATGCGCCGTTCAACCAGAACTTCGGTCGGCACGCCGAGTACATCAAGCAGAACCTCAAGCGTGTCGGCATCCAGGTCGAAGTGCGCAACCAGGACCTCGCGAGCTACCTGAAGCGCGTCTATACCGACTACGACTTCGACATCCACACGACGCGCTGGGCGCCGTACATCGATCCGCAGCTCGGCGGCCTGCGCCAGTTCTGGTCCCAGGCCATCAGCAAGGGCACGCCGTGGCAGAACGCCTCGGGCTATGCGAATCCCGAGATCGACGCGGTGATCGAGAAGATCCGCTATGCCCCGGCGCAGGCGCAGCGCCAAGCTGCCTTCAAGGATTTCCAGCGCATCGCGCAACGCGACCTTCCGGCCATGGCCCTGTACGAGGAGAAGAACTTCACCGTGCGCAACCAGCGAGTGCGCGGTCTCTCGGACGATGCCGATGCATCGCAGGCGGCGCTGAAGAACGTCTGGCTCGGCAAGTGAAACGATGAACGCGCCCAGCCGGCAGCTTCGGATCGCGGCTTTCATCATGCCGGGATTCACC
The DNA here is from genome assembly GCA_016806145.1 of Variovorax paradoxus. Classification (NCBI taxonomy): domain Bacteria; kingdom Pseudomonadati; phylum Pseudomonadota; class Betaproteobacteria; order Burkholderiales; family Comamonadaceae; genus Variovorax; species Variovorax paradoxus. The sequence goes on along the minus strand of CP063167.1, from coordinate 2,108,415 downwards.
TCGCAATCCTGGCGCCACCCCGCGCTGCCTTCGGATTTCGCCTTCAATCTGGCGCAGTACGTGGAATGCGCGCAGATCGCCGAGCGGGCGCTGTTCGACACCGTGTTCGTCGCCGACAGCGCGACCTTTCCCGAAGCGCCCGACGCAGTGGTCGAGCGCATGGCGTCGGTGAGCCTGTTCGAGCCATTGACGCTGTTGACCGCCATTGCCGCGCGCACGCAGCGCGTGGGCCTGATCTATACCGCAAGCGTGAGCGACTACCCGCCCGCCCTGCTCGCCCGCCAGGTCGCCTCGCTCGACCACCTGAGCGGCGGGCGCGCCGGATGGAACCTGGTGACCACCTATGGCCCGTCCTCGCGACAGCTGGGACTGCCGGCCGACAAGTCCGAGGACGACAGCTATGCGCGCGCGGCGGAGTTCGTCGAGGTCGTCAGGGGCCTGTGGGACGGCTTCGAGGACGACGCCATCCTCGGCGACAAGGCGAGCGGCCTGTATGCCGACCTCGCGCGCATCCATCGGCTCGAGCACGACGGCCGCTACTACCCTGGCGTGCGCGGACCGCTGCGCATCGCGCGTCCCGTGCAGGGCCACCCGGTCATCGCGCAGGCCGGCGCATCGCAGGCTGGCCGCGACTTCGCGGCGCAGACCGCGGACCTCGTCTTCTGCAATTGCCTGTCGATCGAATCGGGCCGCGCGTTCTACGCCGACCTCAAGGGACGCGTGGCAGCGGCTGGCCGCAATCCCCACAGCCTGAAGATCATGCCGGGCTGCAGCATCGTCTGGGGCGAGACCGATGCCCTGGCGACCGAGAAGTTCGAGCAGATCGCGTCGCTGTTTCCCATCGGCGTGGCCGTCGAGAACTTGATGCTGGACCTGCATGGCCATCCGCTGGACAGCCCGTTCCCCACCGACGTGGCGCCCGCGAGGTTCTCGGTCGGGCACCAGAAGGAGATCACGCAGTTCGCGGTCGCCAACGGCCTGACGCTGCGGCAGACCGCGCAGCGCCTGGCCGTCGGCAACAAGCACCGCGTGCTGGTGGGCAGCACGCAGACGATCGCCGACGACCTCGAACACTGGTTGCGCACCGAAGCATGCGACGGCATCACGCTGATGGCGCCGTTCCTCGCGCAAGGCTATGCGGAGTTCGCCGACCACGTGGTGCCCGAGCTGCAGCGGCGCGGGCTGTTCCGCAGCGCCTACGACGGGAGCACCCTGCGCGAGCACCTGGGTTTGCCGCGGCCGCCGAATCGGTGGCGCTGACGGCGTCGGGGACCGCAATCGTCCTTCAGGGCTGCGCCACGACCGCGTTGCGCCGCTCCGCCCACTCCACCACCTGCCCCAACGGCGCCGGCCGCATGAAATAGAAGCCCTGCAGCAGCGGGCACCCCAGCCGCGCGAGCGTCTCGAACTCCTCCTGGCTCTCGACGCCCTCGGCCACCACCTCGATGTCCATCGAGCGGCCCAGCCGCACCACCGCCTCCACCATCAGGCAGCTGGCGGGCGAGGAATCGAGGCCGAACACGAAGCTGCGATCGATCTTCACCTGGCGCACGTGCTCGCCACGCAGCGAGGCCAGCGAGGAATAGCCGACGCCGAAATCGTCGATCGACACCGCGACGCCGGACTCGGCCAGCGCGCGCAGCCGGGCGCGCGCGGTGGAGGTGTCGAGCGCGACCTCCTCGGTGATCTCGATCTGCAGGCGCTGCGGCGGCAGGCCGTGCGCGGCGAGCACCTCGGCGGTGATGACATCGACCGGCAGCTGCGACATCTCGCGCGGCGACACGTTCATGGCCACCGGCAGCTCGGCGAATGCGCCGCCGATGCCACTGAGTTGCACCAGGCCATAGCAGACCTCCTCGAGGATATGGCGCAGCAGGCGCTCGGCAAGCCCGGTGCTCGCGGCCGCGAAGATGACCTCGCCGGGCGCGACCCAGCCGTGCTTCGGATGCCGCCAGCGCAGCACGGCCTCGAGGCTGTGCAGGCGCCGCCCGCGGTCGGCGAGGATGGGCTGATACCAGGCGCAGATGGCGCGCGTGGCCATGGCCTCGACCATGTCGCGCTCGATGTCGCGCCGGCGCAGCAGGCGGTCGTGCAGCACCTCGTCAAAGCGGTGGCAGCGGTTGCGCCCGCGCCGCTTGGCCTCGTAGAGCGCCTCGTCGGAGAAGGCCAGCATCTCCTCGGCCGAGCGGTCGAGGCTGGTGCAGATGCCGACGCTCACGCCGAGCTGGCCGCCGTAGTGCGAGGTGGCATGGGCGATCGAATCGATGAGTCCCTGCGCGACGTGCTCGGGCGCGTCGGCCGCGCCGCGCGGCCGATAGAAGACCGCGAACTCGTCGCCGCCCCAGCGGCCGACCACGGCGTCATGGCGCGCGAGCCGCTGCTGCAACCACTGGCCGACGTCCTTGAGCACGCGGTCGCCGGTCTTGTGGCCGAAGGCATCGTTGATGGCCTTGAAGCCGTCGAGGTCCAGCATCAGCGCGGCATGCGGCGTCGCATCGGCCTGCGCGGCCTCGAAGCGCGAGGCTGCCTTCGCGAAGCCCTCGCGGTTGAGCAGGCCGGTCAGCGAATCGTGGTTGGCGCGGAAATCCAGCTCGCGCGTCGCGCGCGTGGACTCGGCATGGGTGCGCTGCAGCTCGGCCGCCATGAACAGCGCCTCGTTCTTGAGCCGGCTGCTGGCGCGGAACGCGCGCTCGCCGCGCCGCGAGGCATAGACCAGCGTGCACAGGTAGACGAAGACCATCGCCGCGAGCGCGTCGTGATGGAAGCCGCCGGCATGGAGCAGCCAGGCGGTAACCGCGGCCAGCGCGGGCGTCACGAAGAAGATCGGCACCGGCGCATAGGCCGCGCTGAAGATCACGGAGCCGGCGCAGACGCCGCAGACGATGGTCATGAAGAACAGCGTCTCAGACGGGTTCTCGCTGTCGCAGAACAAGGGCAGCAGCGCCCAGACGCAGCCCGAGAGGAACGACGACACGGTGATCTTGCGAAAGCGTCTCGCGAGTTCGCGCTCGTCCATGCCGGCCACGGCCCGTTCCACCGCGCGCAGCGAGCGGCAGACATCGGCGCGGTAGGCGTTCGACAGCACGACCAACATCAGCCAGGCAGCCGGCCCGACCCAGTGCACCGAGGCGTAGAGCGCGACGCCGGCGGTCACGCAGCCCACGGCCATGCCCGAAGGCACGACGGCGCGCACGCTGCGCTGCACCGACAGGAGCTGGTCGCCCCTCACCCGTCTCGAGAGTTCGTCGGGCGACGGGCCGCTCGAGTGGTCCTGACCTGATGGAAGATCGACCATGGTGGGCAACGGGTGGCGGGAGTTCTCACCCCCTCAAGCCATTGCGCACCCAATGCGCGGTGGCACGATTCGTCCATTTGCCCTTCCGGGGGTCGGCCTGCGCCGACAGAAGGCCTCAGGCCGCGGACACGACCACCCCGTCCGCATCGAGCCACAGCCGATCGCCGGGCCGGAAATCGATACCGCCGAAGGTCAGCACCACGTCGCGCTCGCCCGCGCCGACCAGGCTCGCGCGCCGCGGCGTGGTGCCGATCGCGAGCACGGCCAGCGGCAGCGCTTCCAGCAATTCGGCATCGCGCACGGCACCATGGATCACGACACCGGCCCAGCCGTTGGCGAGGCCGATGCGCGCGAGCCGTTCGCCGAGCAGCGCCATGCGGCAGGTGCCGCCACCATCGACGACCAGGATGCGTCCCTTGCCAGCGGTCGCGAGCAGGTCCCGGACCAGCCCGGCGTCCTCGTGGACGCGCAGGCAGGCGATGAGGCCCGAGGCATGGCGCTTCGATCCGAAGGAGCGCAAGTCGAGTTCGCAGACCCTGGCATCGGAACCGAGCCGGTCGGCGACATCGGCGGTGGCCTCGTGTGTGTCGTTGCCGTGCATGCCTCAATCCAGCGTCGCGCCCGACTGCTTGACGAGCTTCTGGTGCTTCGCCAGTTCCGACTGGAAGAAGGCCGGCGCGGCGTCGGGCCCGATGTCGAGCAGCGCCAGCCCCTGCCCGGTGACGGCGGTCTGCGCCTCGGGCGACTTCATGGCCGCGCGGATCGCGGTTGCCGCCGCGTCCACGGCCGGCCTGGGCAGGCCCGCGGGACCGACCAGCGCGATCCAGGCATCGAATTCGTAGCCGGGCACGCCGGCCTCGGCGAGCGTGGGCACCTCGGGCAGCGCGGCCGAGCGCTGGCGGGTGCTGACCGCGAGCGCGCGCAGCGTGCCGGCCTTGACCTGCGGCGCGACCTGCGAGACGGACACGAAGGCCAGGTTCACCTGGCCGCCGATCAGGTCGGTGATCAGCGGGCCGGTGCCACGGTAGGGCACGTGCTTCATGTCGATGCCGGTCTCGCTCACGAGCAGCTCGGCCGCGAGGTGCAAGGTGCTGCCGTTGCCGGCCGAGCCGTAGTTCAGGGTGCCGGGCTTCGCCTTGGCGTGGGCCAGGAGCTCCTTCGTCGACTTCACCGGCAGGCCCGGGTTGACCACGAGCACCAGCGGCACGGTGGCGAGCACGGCGATCGGCGTGATGTCCTTCAGGCTGTCGAAGGGGATGGACTTGTAGATGCCGGGATTGATGACGTGGTTGGACGAGATCATGCCGAGCGTCAGTCCGTCCTTGGGTGCACGCACGATCTGCTGCGTGCCCGGGATGCCGCCCGCGCCGGCGACGTTCTCCACCACCACCGGGTGGCCGGTGCCGCGGCCCAGCGCGGGTGCGACGGCGCGCGCGACCGCGTCGACCGTCGAGCCCGCGGCGAGCGGCACGATCATGCGCAGCGGCTTGTCGCCGCCCAGGGCCTGGGCCCAGGCGCCGATCGGCGCGAGGGTGAACGCGGTCGCCATCGCGGCCAGCGCGCGGCGTTTCATCGAGGTGCTCGTCATGGGGGTCGTCTCCGTGGGTTTGATTCTTGGGGGCGCGCTCAGGCCTCGCCATGCCGCGCGCGCAGTTGCGCGAAGGACAGCAGTTCGCCCGCGATCGCGCTCGCGGCCACCGTGGGCGGGCTCGCGAGCCAGACGCTGCCGGGACCGCCGCGGCCCGGAAAGTTGCGGTTGATGGCGCTGACCGTCACCTGCGCGGCATGCGTGGATCCGCCGGGGCCGCAGTTGCCGCAGGCGCCGCACGAGGGTTGCAGGATGCGTGCGCCGACGCGCTCGAAGACCTCGAGGTAGCCGGCGGCGATGCAGTGGTCGCGCACGGCGGTGGTGCCGAACTGCAGGAACAGCTCGACGCCGGGCGCGACACGCAGCCCGCGCGACGCGGCCCAGTGCAGCACCGCGTGGTAGTGCGCGAAGTCCTCGCGCTTGCCGGCGGTGCAGGAGCCGCCGTAGGCGATGTCCACGCGCACCGGCGCCGCCAGCGCCGCGAGCGGCAAGCCGTTGCCGGGATCGCCGGGCGCGGCGAGCATGGCGCCGACCGCCGCGCAATCGACATGCAGGGTCCGGTCGTACACCGCGCCCTCGTCGCTGTGCATCCACGGCTCGAGTTCGAATTCGACGCCGCGCCGCTCGCGCAGGAAGCGCTGCGTTTCCTCGTCGGGCGCGACGATGCCGGTGAAGCCGCCGAGCTCGGCCGTCATGTTGGTGAGCGTCGCGCGCTCGTCGATGGACAGAGCCCGCACCGCGGCGCCGGTGAACTCGAACGCCATGCCCACGCCGCCGCCCGCGCGGATGAAGGGCAGTGCCAGCAGGTGCAGCACCAGGTCCTTGGCCGTCACGCCCTCGGCGAGCCGGCCGGCGAGTTCCACGCGCAGCGAGCGCGGCATCGTGAGCCGCACGGCGCCGGTGACGAAGGCATTGGCCATGTCGGTGGTGCCGATGCCGAAGGCCACGCAGCCGAGCGCGCCGCTGTGCGGCGTGTGCGAATCGGTACCGACGATCAGCTGGCCCGGCAGCGCATGGCGCTCGGCCACCATCGCATGCGAGATGCCGGCCACGTTCGAGCCGTCGTCGCGCGCGGCCTCGTGCTCGGTCAGCGTGCGATGGCTGCGCAGCGCGTATTGCGCGGCGAAGCGGCGCTGCGCCTCCACCATGCGATGCACGTTGGGCACCAGGCCGCTGCGCACATGGGTCGGGCTTTCCTCGACGTAGGAGGTGTGGTCCTCGAACACGACGATGCTGTCGGGCCGGTGCAGCTCCAGGCGCGGGCCGAAGGCGGCATGCAGCATGTGCGCGGCCATGCCGGTGTAGTACTCGTGGATGAAGCGCAGGTCGGCGCGCACGAAGGCGCCGTCGCCCGGCGCGGGCCGGCCGCCGGTGACGGGCGTCGAGAGCGCATGCCGCTCGACGATCTTCTCGAACAGCGTGCGCGGGCGTTCCGTGTCCGATGCCGGCGCGGCCTCGGGCTGCCGCAGATGCGAGGCGCCGAAGCGCAGCAGCCCGCCGCTGCGCAGGATGGCGCAGGCCAGCGCGTCGCGGCCCGCGAGCAGCTCGTCGAGGGCGATCGCTTCGCCGGCCTCGATGCGCTCGACCAGGCCGAAATCGGTGGAGGTGAACAGGCCGATGTTGTCGGCGTTCTGGCGATAGATGCGTTCGAAGCTGCGCGCGATCACCAGCCGCACGCCGGCCAGCTTCTCAGCCGCGGGGCTGTGCTCGCGCGACGAGCCCTTGCCGTAGCGCCCGCCCGCCACCACGACCTCGATGCCCGAGGCGGCCATGGCGCCGGGCGCGATCGGCTTGCGGCCGTCGACCTCGAGGCCGGTGTAGGGAAAGCGGCCGAGCTGCTCGTCGTAGTGCGTGAGGATCGCGATCGGCGTGATCTCGTCGGTCGAGACATCGTCGCGCAGCGCGCCGGCCGCGGCCAGGCTGCCGCGTTCGCCGCGCAGCACGGCCTCGATGGCGCCGGGCGCGGTGCCGAGGAACAGGATGCGGGGATCGAAGCGAAGCGCCGCGTCGCCGGGCGGGTCTTCTCGTCTGTCGTGGAGCATGCCGCATGCTGCGGCCGCCGCCTGCGCGCGGGAAGCGCCAAGGCGGCAGAGGGGGTCACGCGAAACACGTGATCGGGTGAAACCCGCGGCCGGCTCAGCCGCGCAGGCTGTCGATCAGCGCGAGCACCAGGCGCGGCTGCGGCGAGCGGCGCAGGCTGTAGAGCTGCAGCTTGCGGTCGGCCCAGCGCTCGTCGAGCGGGCGGCGCTCGAAGCGCGCGGTGCCCGCGAAGGCCGAGGCCGCGCTGCGCGGGATGATCGCGATGCCGAGCCCGGCCTCGACCATGCGGCACACGGCGTCGAAGCTGCTGACCGACATCGTGGGCGAGAAGCGGCCGCCGCCGGCCTCGGCGCGCTCGTGCAGCGAGCGGTCGAGCGCGCCGCCCTGATGCACGCCGATCAGCGGCTCGCGCAGCACGGCGGCGAAGGAGACGCTGTCGAGCGCCGCGAGCGCATGCCCCGCGGGCACCACCACCTGCAGCGGATCGTGCGCGAAATGCCAGGCCTCGAGCCCGGCCGGCACCGCCTGCTCCACGCCGACGCCGACGTCGGCGAGATCGTCGAGGCAGGCGCGCACCACGTCGCGCGTGTCCTGCTCGTGCAGCGCCACGCGCGCCTGCGGATGGGCCTGCATGAAGCGCCGCAGCCGCTCGGGCAGGAAGCCGACCACGGCCGACATGTTGGCGTACAGCCGCACCGTGCCGCGCAGCTCGCCGCCCTCGCTCTGGACCTCGCGCGCCAGCGCCTCGAGGTCCTCGTCGATCTTGATGCCGCGCGTGAGCACCAGCCGGCCGGCGTCGGTGAGCGCGATGCCGCGCGGCGAGCGCACCAGCAGCGCGGTGCCGAAGGCGTGCTCGAGGTCGGTGATGCGCCGGCCCAGCGCGGAGGCCGCGATGTGCTCGCGCTCGGCCGCGCGCGCGATCGAGCCCGCCTGCGCGGCCGCGACGAAGAGGCGGATGCTGTAGGGATCGATGCGGCGTGCCATGGAGCGGGTGGGTGGAGGCTTGGCCGCATTCTCTCAGTCCCCCGCGCGCCAGCCGCCGCCCAGGGCCCGGTACAGCCCCACGCTCGCCTGCAGCCGCGCCATGCGCAGCTGCGCCGCGTGGTCCTGCGCCGCATGGAGCGTGCGCTGCGCATCGAGCAGGGTGATCAGGCTCTCGGCCCCGGCGCGGTAGCGCGTCTCGGCGAGCACGCGCGAGCGCACGGCCGCGGCGAGTTCGCCGGCCTGCGAGGCGATCTGCGCCTCGAGGCCCTCGACCGCGTGCAGCGCGGTCTGCGTGTCGGCGAAGGCGTTGACGATGGCGGCGCGGTAGTTCGCGAGCAGCTCCTCGCGGCGCGCCTGCGCGAGATCGCGCCCGGCCGCGAGCCGGCCCGCGTCGAAGATCGGCGCGGCCAGCGCGGCACCGATGCCGTAGACCGGGTTGTCGAAGAGGCCGCGCAGGCGGCCGTCGGCGCTGCCGAGCGCGGCCGTCAGCACGAGGCTCGGAAACATCGCCGCGCGCGCAGCCTCCACGCGCGCATCGGCCGCGGCCAGCCGGGCCTCGGCGCGCGCGATGTCGGGGCGGCGCAGCAGCAGCTCGCTGCGCAGGCCTACGTCGACGCGCGGTGGCCGCAGGCGCTCGAGGCTGCCGGGCGCAAGCGGCGCGGCCGGTTCGCGCTCGCCGAGCCAGGCCGCGAGTTCGACCCGGCTGTCGGCCTCGGCCTGGCGCAGGGCATCGGCGGTGCGCCGCTGCGCCGCGACGATGCCGCGCTGCTGCTCGAGCTCGAGCGGCGTGGCCGCGCCGGCGAGGTGGCGCGCCTCGATCAGCGCGAGCAGCCGCTCGGCATCGCGCTGGTTGAGCCCCGCGATCGCCACGCGCTCCTGCAGCCCCGCGGCCCGCAGCCAGGCCGAGGCGACGCCGGCGCTGGCACCGATGCGCAGCGCGGCGAGGTCGAAGCGGCTGGCGCGCAGGTCCTCGAGCGCGCCGCGCTGCGTCGCGCGCTGACGGCCCCAGAGGTCGACCTCGTAGCTGGCCGCGAGGCCGATCGCGTGACTGGCGCCCGCGACCATGGCGTTGCCGCCGAGCCGGTCGTCGCGGCGCGCGCCCAGCGAGGCCGTGACCGCGGGCCACAGCAGTGCACCGTCGATGCGGGACTGGGCCTCGGCCTGGCGCGCACGCGCCGAGGCGGCCGCCAGGTCGTGGTTGCGCGCCTGCACGGCCACGACCGCGGCCTGCAGACCGGCATCGCCGAAGCCGGCCCACCAGTCGGCCTGTGCCGCGTCCGCGGACTGCGGCGCAGCCTCCGGCACGACCGGCGGCGGCGCATGGGCACAGCCCACAGACAGCGCCGCGAGCGCCAGCCAGAGCAGAAATCTCATCGTCATCGTGTGCCTGTTCATTCGCTCGAAAGGGCCGCCACGGGATCGAGCCGCGCGGCCTGGCGCGCCGGCATGAAGCCGAACACCAGACCGGTGGCGGTGGCGCAGGCGAAGGCACCGACGATCGCGCGCAGCGAGAAGATCACGGGCACGTTCCACCAGATCAGCGCGCCGCCCAGGGCCAGGCCGATCGCGACGCCGGCGCAGCCGCCCACCACCGACACCAGCACGGCCTCGGTCAGGAACTGGCGCAGGATGTCGCGCTGTCGCGCGCCGGTCGCCATGCGGATGCCGATCTCGCGCGTGCGCTCGCGCACGGTCATCAGCATCACGTTCATCACGCCGATGCCGCCGACCAGCAGCGACACCGCGGCGATCAGGCCCAGCAGCAGGGTCATCGTGTCCTCGGTGCGGGCCTTGGCGGCGATGGCGGCGGCCGCGTTGCCGATGCGGTAGTCGCGGATGCCGTGGCGCTCGAACATGACCGCGTCGACCGCGCGCTCGGCGGCCTCGACGCCGGCGCCCTCGCGCACCGTCATCGCCGTGTAGGTGGGTTCGCGCTGGCCGAACACCTTCACGCTCGCGGTGGAGAACGGCATCAGCAGCAGGTCGTCGTAGCTCTGGTCGCCGGCCAGCGCGCCCTTCTCGGCCATCACGCCGATGACCTGGAACGGCATGTTCTCGATCAGGATGTGCTGCCCCACGGGATCGGCGATCTCGGGCATCAGCTCGCGCGCGAGCTTGCGGCCCAGCACCGCGACGGCGGCCATGTCGTCCTCGTCCTCGGCGCTGAAGAAGCCGCCGCTGCGCACCGGCCAGGTCTGCACCGCGGGCATGGCGGCGCCGGTGCCGCGCACATAGGTCTGCAGGTCCTTCTCGCCGAAGCGCACCACCTTGTTGCCGGTGACGTTGGGCAGCACCACCTCGATCTGCGGCAGCTCGGCCACCGCCGCCAGGTCGGCCAGCGTGACGCTGCGCCCCGGGATGCGCGAGCTGGCGCCCACCGAACTCATGTAGAGCAGATTGGCGCCGAAGGCACTGGCCTGCGCCACCACCTGCTGCCGCGCGCCGAGCCCCACCGCGAGCATCACGATCACCGAGGCCACGCCGATCACGATGCCCAGCAGGGTGAGGCTGGTGCGGAAGCGATGGATCCACATCACGCGCCAGGCGGCGCGGCAGGCATCGCGCAGCTCGGCCACGAACGGCGCGCGCGCCCCCCTGGCCTGCGGCCGCAGTTCGGGCAGCACCGCCGCGCCGGAGGGCGGCGCGGCCGGGCCGGAGTCGTCGACGATCAGGCCGTCCCTGATCTCGATCGTGCGCCGCGCGGCGGCCGCCACCTCGTGGTCGTGCGTGATGACGATCACGGTGTGGCCGGCGCGCGCGAGTTCGTCGAGCAGCGCCATCACCTCGGCGCCGCTGCGCGAATCGAGGGCGCCCGTGGGCTCGTCGGCCAGGATGATGCGCCCGCCGTTCATGAGCGCACGCGCGATCGACACGCGCTGCTGCTGGCCGCCCGAGAGTTCGTGCGGCCGGTGCCCGAGCCGGTCCTCGAGGCCCAGGCGCGCCAGCAGCGCAGCGGCGCGCGCGCGGCGCTCGGCCTCGGGCATGCCGGCATAGAGGGCCGGCACCTCGACGTTCTCGCGCGCCGACTCGGTGCCGATCAGGTGGTAGCTCTGGAACACGAAGCCGAAGGCCTCGCGCCGCAGCCAGGCCAGCGCGTCGGCATCGAAATGCGTGACGTCGCGCCCGGCGAAGCGGTAGCTGCCGCCGCTCGGGCGGTCGAGGCAGCCGAGCAGGTGCATCAGCGTCGACTTGCCCGAGCCCGAGGCGCCGACGATGGCGACGAACTCGCCGGCCTCGATGCGCAGCGACACGCCGCGCAGCACCTCCACCGCGGGCGCGCCGCCGCGGCCGCCGTAGCGCTTGCGCAGGCCGCGCAGCTCGATCAGGGGCGGCGCCTCGCTCACAGCTGGAAGCGCCGCGGGCCCGAGGCGGGCGCGGGGTCGGCGGTGATCAGCCGGTCGCCCTCGGCCAGGCCCTCGAGCACCTCGGCGCGCAGGCGGTCGCGCACGCCGATGCGCACCTGGCGCTCCTGCGGCCGGCCGTCGGCAGCGAGCACGCGCGCGGTGTAGCGGCCGGGCTTGCCGGCCACCGGGCGCAGCGCCGGCAGCGGCGCGGTCAGCACGTTCCTGGCCGCGGCCGTGACGAAAGTGACCTGCGCCGTCATCTGCGGCATCAGTTCGCCGTCGGCGTTGTCGACGTCGAACAGCACGGTGTAGAGGATCACCTTGCTGGTCGACGGCGCGAGCGCGGTGCCGGCGCTCTTGCCCTCGGGCACCGGCGGTGCGGGCAGCACCTGGCGCACGCTGCCGCTCCAGCGGCGGCGGCCCTCGGCCCCGCCCTGCCCGCCCAGCGTGGTGAAGTGCACCGGCATGCCGGTCTTCACGCGCCGCACGTCGGCCTCGGAGACCTCGGTCCACACCGTCATGGCCGACAGGTCGGCCACGCGCAGCACGTTGGGCGTCTGGTAGGTGGCGTTGAGGGTCTGGCCCACGCGCGCCTCGACCGACACCACGGTGCCGGTCATCGGCGCGTCGATGCGGGTGTAGCCGAGCTGGGCCTGGTTGCCCTTGAGGGTGGAACGCGCCTGCTCGATCTGCGCCTTCAGGCGCGCGATGCGCGCCGCGGCGGTGGCCAGCGCGGTCTCGGCCGCCTCCACGTCCTCCTCGCGCGTCGCGCTGGCGCGCGCCATCTGCTCTTGGCGCGCATGCTGGCGCAGCGCCTGGCGGTGCAGCGCCTGCTGCTCGGCGAGCTGCGCCTCGAGCCCGGCCAGCTCGGCGCGGTTGGCGTCCACGGTGGCCTGCTGCACGGTGGGATCGATCTCCACCAACGGCTGGCCCTGCTTCACGTCGTCGCCGGGCCGCACGTGCAGGCGCCGGATCTGGCCCGACACCTGCGCGCCCACGTCGACGTAGCTGCGCGGCTGCAGGGTGCCGATCGCGCTCACGCTGGCCTCGATGTCGCCGCGCGCGATGACGGCGGTTTCGTAGCCGCCGGTCTCGCGGCCCTGCCAGGCCAGCGCGAGGCCGGCCAGCAGCGCGACGGCCGCGCCGGCCAGCAGCCAGCGCAGGCGGCGCGGCTTCGGGATGTCTTCTTCGTGCGCCATCGCGGTCAGCGCCCCGGTTGCGAAATTGCTCTCATACCGGCATGACGCGCGAAGTGCGGAAACGGGTAGTCCGGCAGCACGGGCGGAAGGCGGATAGTGAAAAAGTTGGCACTACAATGAGAATCGTTCTCACTATCCAATCGCACCATCAGCTGTCCGGGATCGCGCGCCGTGTCTTCCTCTCACCCTGAAATCCGCGAGCTCTACGCAGCGCACCATGGCTGGCTGCGCGGCTGGCTGCTCGGCCGCCTGCGCTGCGGCTTCACCGCCGCGGACCTGAGCCACGACACCTTCGTGAACATCCTCGAGCAGCCGGCCGCGCCGGTGCTGCGCCAGCCGCGCGCCTATCTGCAGGTGGTCGCGAGCCGGCTGATGATCAACCGCTTCCGGCGCCTGACGGTCGAGAACGAGGTGCTGCGCACCGTGGCGCTGCTGGCCGAGGACGATCTCGCGCCGAGCGCCGAGGACGCGGCCTCGCGCCGCGAGCTGCTGGGCCAGGTGCTCGCGCTGCTGGCCGACGAGCTCGACGAGAAGAGCCGCACCGCCTTCATCCTGGCGCGCGTCGACGGCCAGTCCTATCGCGAGATCGCGACCCAGCTCGGCGTGTCGGAAACCCGCGTGAAGCAGTACCTCGCGAAGGTGCTGCTGCACTGCCACAGCCGCATGGCCGCCGCCGTCGCGGCATGAACGCGGCGGAGCAACGCAGCCGCGCGCAGGCCGCCGACTGGGTCGTCCGGCTGTCCGACGAGGAGGTCGACGACGCCACGCGCGCCGCCTGCGAGGCCTGGTGCGCCGAACATCCGAGCCACGCCCGACTGCTCGCCGAGATGCGCGAGCTGTGGGGCGCGGTCACGCCGCAGACGCCGGTCGCCGGCGCGGTGCCGACGACGCGGCGGCGCACGCCGCATGCGCGCCGCGCGCTCGGCCTGCTGGCGCTGGTGCCGGTGCTGCTGCTCGGCGCCTGGGCGCTGCCCTGGCGCGAATGGGCGGCCGACCAGCGCACGGGCATCGGCGAGCTGCGCCGGCTCACGCTCGCCGACGGCAGCCGGCTGGTCATGAACGGCGACAGCGCCGTCGACATCGATCTCTCCGGCGAGGTGCGCCAGTTGCGCCTGCTGCGCGGCGAGGTCTACGTCGAGGTGGCGAAGGCCGCCGCCCCGTTCGAGGTGCTCGACCGCGACGGCAGCGTGCGCGCCTTGGGCACGCGCTATGCCGTGCGGCGCGACGACGAGGACACGCTGGTCACCGTCACCGAATCGCGCGTGCGCATCAGCCCGCGGGCCGCCGACGGCGAGGCCGTCGAGCTCGGCGCCGGCGAGCAGCTGCGCTTCGACGGCCAGGGCATCACGCGCCCACCCGCCGCGAGCACGGCCAATGCGCTGGCCTGGCAACAGGGCCGGCTGGTGTTCGACGATGCACCGCTGCCCGAGGTGCTGCGCGAGCTCGCGCGCTATCGCCCCGGCCTGCTGCTCGCCGACGACCCCGCCCTGCAGGACCTGCGCTTCACCGGCGTGCTGCCGACCGCGCAGAGCGACGCGGCGCTCGAGCTGCTCGGCGCCAGCCTGCCGCTGCGGGTGCTGCGCGTGTCGCCCTGGCTGGTGCGCGTGAGCGCGGCCGGCCCCGCGCGGTGAGGGATCGCCCCAAAAAAAACGCGCCGCCCCTACCCGATTCCGGCGCTCGCTTGTCATAGGTGGAAAGAGCCACACACCAATGACAAGAGGTTGACATGAACCACCGCTGGAACGCGCCGCGGCTGACCGCCGTGGCGCTGCTGTTCTGCGCCGCCACGGCCCCGATCCATGCCCAGGCCGTCGACGCACCCATCGACTGGCAGCAGCCGGCGCAGCCGCTGGGCGGCGCGCTCACGGCCCTCGCGGTACGCACGGGGCTGATCGTCGGCGTCGACGCCGCGGCCGTGCGCGGCAAGCAGGCGCCCGCGCTGCAGGGCCGCTACACGCCCCACGAGGCGCTGCAGCGGCTGCTCGCGGGCAGCGGGCTGCAGGCGGTGCGCGACCCGAACGGCGGCTATGCGCTGCGCGCCGCGGCACCTTCATCGGCACCGCCCGAGGCGGCCGTGCCCGCGGGCGCGACCTTGGGCGCGATCCAGGTCAACGCCTCGCGCGACACCGTGACCGAGGGCAGCGGCTCCTACACCACCGATGCCCCGCTCACCAGCACGACGCGGCTGCCGATGACGCTGCGCGAGACGCCGCAGTCGGTCACCGTGATCACGCGCGAGCGCATGCAGGACCAGGGCATCACGCAGGTCGCCGACGTGCTGCGCCAGACGCCGGGCCTGAGCTTCATCCAGAGCGGCAACGCGGGCACCGATGCCAACAGCGTCTACGCGCGCGGCTTCGTGGTCGAGAACTACCAGGTCGACGGCATCCCGCAGACCGGCAGCTGGCTCACGCAGACCGGCGACCTCGCCTTCTACGACCGGGTCGAGGTGATCCGCGGCGCGACCGGCCTGCTCAACGGCGTGGGCACGCCGGCGGCCACCATCAACCTGGTGCGCAAGCGGCCGACGCAGGACTTCCGCGCCAGCGCCGCGCTGAGCGCCGGCTCGTGGAACACCTTCCGCGGCGAGGTCGACATCGGCGGCCCGCTCAACGAGGCCAACACGCTGCGCGCGCGCATCGTGGCCGCCGCGCAGGACGGCGACTCGTGGATCGACCGCTATTCGGAGCGCAAGAAGCTCTTCTACGGCATCGTCGAGGCCGACCTCACGCCGGCCACGCGACTGACCGCCGGCGTCGAGCTGCAGCAGCACCACAACGACGGCACCGCGCGCAGCGGCCTGCCGCTGTACTTCAGCGATGGCTCGCTCGCCAACTTCGCGCGCTCACAGAGCGCGGCCGCGAGCTGGGCACGTTCGTACCAGGACCAGCGCCAGTTCTTCGCCGCGCTCGACCACCGCTTCGACAACGGCTGGGCCCTGCATGCGAGCTTCAACCAGTCGCGCCGCGGCTACGACGACGTGATCGGCTATGCGCTGCGCGGCTACGTCAACCGCGCGAGCGGCGCCGGCCTGGGCCTGTGGGCCACGCGCTGGAATTCGCAACCGCTGCAGAACGCGGCCGACATCTACGCCAGCGGGCCCTTCGAGCTGTTCGGGCGCAAGCACGAGCTGGTGGTGGGCTACAACATCTCGCGCACCAAGGACAGCCCACCCACCTACGCCAACTGGACCATCCCGGGCTACGACGCTTCGATCCCGAACTTCTACCTCTGGAACGGCGACTGGCCGGCGGAGCCCTTCAATCCGCGCACCGGCAGCTCGCAGACCGCGACCAACCAGACCGGCGCCTATGCCACCGCGCGCCTGCGCCCGACCGACACGCTGTCGGTGATCCTCGGCACGCGCGTGAGCCGCTGGACCGAGCGCACGCGCCGCGTGCCTTTCCAGGGCAGCGCCACCTTCGGCGAGCGCAGCGAGAAGGACGTGGTCACGCCCTATGCCGGCGTGGTGTGGGACTTCAGCAGGCAGTGGTCGGCCTATGCGAGCTACACCGACATCTTCAAGCCGCAGACCAACAAGGCGCTCGCCGGCGACTACCTCGATCCGCTCGAGGGCAAGGCCTACGAGATCGGCATCAAGGGCGCGCTGCTCGACGAGCGCCTGAACCTCGGCGCGGCCGCGTTCGAGGTCAGGCAGGACAACCTCGCGGTGCGGCTGGACAACCAGTTCGCGCCCGACGGCTCGGCCGCCTACCGCGCGGCGCAGGGCACGACCACGCGCGGCTACGAACTCGAGGCCGCGGGCGAGCTCGCGCCCGACTGGCAGATCGGCGCCGGCTATTCGCACAGCGTGTCGCGCGACGCGGCCGGCGCGCGCCTGAACACGCAGGTGCCGAAGAACCTGCTCAAGCTGTTCACCAGCTACCGCATCGCGGGCATCGGCAACGGCCTCACCGTGGGCGGCGGGCTCAACTGGCAGAGCGCGAGCTACAGCCGGAACCTGGGCCCGAGCGGCTCGGCCACCTTCACGCAGGGCAGCTACGCCACGCTCGACCTGATGGCGCGCTACCAGATCTCGCGCCAGCTCAGCCTGGCGGTGGCGCTCAACAACGTGTTCGACAAGCGCTACCACACGAGCACCACCACCAGCTTCTACGGCGCACCGCGCAACCTCACGGTCACGCTGCGCGGCACCTACTGATCCTTCGAGCCAGATCGCCCCCCGGCCTCGGCGCCGGCGGGCGGCGCCAGCCATTCCCTTCCACGGCAACCGGCGTCGCGCGACGCCCTTTCCGGATTCCCATGCCACATCACGCTCCCCGCTTCCGTCCCTCGCCCCTGGCCCTCGCGGCCCTGCTCTGCAGCCTGTCCGCCGCCGCGCAGCAGGCCGCGCCCGAGACCGCCGCGCCTGCCAAGGCCGCCGAAACCCGCGCACTCGGCGCCATCACCGTGACCGCCGACCGCGACAGCCGCACCGAGGGCAGCGGCTCCTACACCGCGCGCGCGGCCGGCACCGCGACCCGGCTCGACATGAGCCCGCGCGAGACGCCGCAGTCGGTCAGCGTGGTCACGCGCCAGCAGATGGACGACCAGGGCCTGCGCACCGTGGCCGACGTGCTCGCGCAGTCGACCGGCATCACGGTCAACGAACTCGACAGCGAGCGCACCGGCTTCTATGCGCGCGGCTTCTCGATCGACAACTTCCAGATCGACGGCATGTCCCGCGGCAGCAACAGCCCGCTGACCGACACCGCGCTGTACGACCGCATCGAGATCGTGCGCGGCGCCAACGGCCTGATGGGCGGCACCGGCGATCCTTCCGCCACCATCAACTTCATCCGCAAGCGCCCGACGCGCGAGTTCCAGGCCAGCGCCGGCCTCACGCTGGGCCGCTGGGACCTGCGCCGCGCCGATGTCGACATCGCGGGCCCGCTCAACGCGAGCGGCAGCGTGCGCGGCCGCTTCGTGTTCGCCGACTCCGACCGCAAGTCCTTCATGGACTACTACCGCGAGAAGAAGAAGCTCGGCATGGTCTCGATCGAGGCCGACCTCACGTCCTCGACGCTGCTCACGGCCGGCTTCGATCTGCAGGACAACAAGCCGCGCGGCGCGACCTGGGGCGCGGTGCCCTACTGGAACTCCAACGGCACGCTGGCCAACCTGCCGCGCAACTTCAGCATCACCACGCCGTGGAGCGGCTGGGACAAGAAGCAGAGCACCGCCTTCGCCTCGCTCGAGCACCGCTTCGACAATGGCTGGCGCGCCAGACTGGGCCTGGCGCGCACCGAGAGCGAGGTCGACCGCAGCGTGGTCTACGCGGGCAGCGGCTATCCCAATCCCGCCACCGGCGGCGGGCTGTCGCTGTGGTCGGGCGTGGGCTGGGCCAAGGAGACGCGCGACAACCTCGATCTCCACGTGTCGGGCCCGGTCAGCTTCCTGGGCCGCAAGCACGAGCTGATCGCGGGCTGGAACGGCGACTGGCGCGAGAGCGACACGCCGGCCGCGCGCGTCACTTATCCCTACTCGGCCACGGTGCCCAACTATCACACCTGGAACGGCGACCTGCCGCAGCCGGTCGCGGTGCGCACCGGCGCCTACACGCTGGGCCACACGCGCCTGGGCGGCGGCTATGTCGCGGGCCGCTTCAGCCTGGCCGATCCGCTGACGGTGATCGTCGGGGCGCGCGTGAGCAACTACACCACGCGCACCAACAGCTACAGCACGGCCGGCGTCTACAACGGCTTCAGCGGCATCTCGCGCCACAAGAACGAGGTCACGCCGTACGCGGGCATCGTCTACGACATCGACGACCGCTGGTCGGCCTACGCGAGCTACACCGACGTGTTCGCACCGCAGTCGTACAAGGACAGGAACAACAACTTCGTCGACCCGGCCACCGGCACCAACATCGAGGCCGGCATCAAGGGCGAGCTGCTGGAGGGCCGGCTCAACGTCTCGGGCGCGGTCTTCCGCACCAAGAAGGAGAACGTCGCCACGCTCGACACCTCGGTGCCCGCGGGCTTCACGCTGGCCGACGGCAGTTCGGCCTATGTCACCGACGGCACCGGCACCATCGCGCGCGGCGTCGAGGCCGAGGTCTCGGGCCAGCTCACGCCGGCCTGGAACCTCACGGCCGGCTACACCTACATGAGCGTGGACCGGCCGGCCTGCAGCTGCTCGGTGCCGATCCCGCCGCGCCACCTGCTGCGGCTGTCGACCGCCTACCGGCTGGGCGGCGCGCTGCAGGGGCTGACGCTCGGCGGCAGCGTGAGCGTGCAGAGCGCGACCACCAACCTGTCCTGGTACAACCGGCCCGGCACCACCTCCAAGGCCGAGATGCGGCAGCCCGGCTACACGCTGTTCAACGTGATGGCCTCGTACGAGCTCAACCGCAACCTCACGGTGGCGCTCAACGTCAACAACCTCTTCGACAAGAAGTACTACCGCAACATCGGCTTCTACGACGGCGTGTACTGGGGCGAGCCGCGCAACGTGACGGTCTCGCTGCGCGCGAAGTTCTGAGGGGGCGGCCGATGAACACCCCGATCCGCCATCGCCTGGCCGTTGCCTCGCGTGCCGTCGCCGCCATCGGCGGTGGCTATGCCGTGGCCGCGCTGTCGGCCGCCGCCATCGCGCTGTGGTGGCCCGCGAGCCGCGCCGAGGCCGCGCTCGGCGGCACGCTCGCTTCCTTCCTCGTGTTCGCGGGCGCGGTGGTGTGGGTGTTCGCCGCCCGCAGCGCCGCGCGCGCCTGGCTGGGGCTGGCCGCGGCCGCGCTGCTGCTCGGCGCGCTGGTGTGGCTGCGCTACCCGGGGAGCCCGGCATGAAGGAGGGCTTCCGCCAATCGATGGCCTGGCTGCACACCTGGTCGGGCCTGCTGGTGGGCTGGGTGCTGCTGCTGGTGTTCGCCGCCGGCACGGCCGCCTACTTCCGCGACGAGATCACGCTGTGGATGAAGCCCGAGCTGCACCAGGCTGCGCGCCAGCCGGTGCCGCAGGCGCAGGCCGCGGAGCGCGCCATCGGGCTCTTGCAGCAGCGCGGCCCGAACAGCCCGAGCTGGACCATCACCCTGCCCACCGTGCGCGAGCCCGCGGTGCGCGTGTTCTGGCGCGGCCCGCCCGCCGCCGCCGCCCGCCCGGGCGAGCGGCCGCGCCGCGCGCGCTTCGAGAACGCGACCCTCGATCCGGCCACCGGCGAGGCCATCACCGCCGCGCGCGCCACGCGCGGCGGCGAATTCTTCTACCGCCTGCATTTCGACCTGCACTACATGCCCGCGCTCTGGGCGCGCTGGATCGTCGGCTTCTGCGCGATGTTCATGCTGGTGGCGATCGTGAGCGGCGTGATCACGCACAAGCGCATCTTTGCCGACTTCTTCACCTTCCGGCCGAAGAAGGGCCAGCGCTCCTGGCTCGACGCGCACAACGCCACCGCGGTGCTGGCGCTGCCCTACCACGCGATGATCACGTACACGGGCCTGGTCACGCTGATGTTCCTCTACATGCCGTGGGGCCCGCAGCTCGCCTACCAGGACAAGGGCGGCACCGAGGCCTTCTTCTCCGAGGTGTTCCCCGCGGGCGGCCCGCGCGATGCCAAGGCCGCGGGGCAGCCCGCGCCGCTGGTGCCGATCGCACCGCTGCTGGCGCAGGCCAGTGCGCACTGGGACGGCGCGCCCGTCGGGCGCATCGCCATCGGCCATCCCAACGACGCCAACGCCACCGTCAGCATCGCGCGCCAGGAAGGCCGCGGCCTCTCGAGCGACCAGCCCTCGATGCTGTTCGATGGCGTGACCGGCGCGCTGATCTCGACCACGGGCGATGTGCCCAAGGCGGCCGCGCAGACGCGCGGCGTGCTCTACGGCCTGCACATCGGGCGCTTCGCGAACCCGCTGTTGCGCGCGCTGTTCTTCGTCTCGGGGCTCGCGGGCTGTCTGATGGTGGCGACCGGCCTGCTGCTGTGGGCCGTGAAGGAACGCCAGAAGTACGCGAAGACGCTCAGGCAGGGGGGCCGCATCGGCTTCGGACTGCGGCTGGTCGACGGCCTCAACGTGGGCGCGATCGCCGGGCTGCCGATCGCCTTCGCGAGCTACTTCTGGGCCAACCGGCTGCTGCCGGTGGGCATGGAGGATCGCGGCGCGAACGAGATCCTCTGCTTCTTCGTCGCCTGGGGCGCGGCGACCGTCGCGGGCCTGGCCTGGCCGGCGCGGCGCATGTGGCGGGTGCAGCTCGCGATCGGCGCGCTGCTGTTCGCCGCGATCCCGCTGCTCAATGCCTTCACGACCGCCACCCACCTCGGCCATTCGCTGCGCGCGGGACTGTGGGCCGTGGCGGGCTTCGACCTCGTGTCGCTCGCGCTCGGTGTCGGATTGGGCGCGGCGGCCTGGCACCTGGGCCGGCGCAAGGCGGTGAAGAAGCCGGCGCCGTCCGCCGCCAACGCGCCCGCGGGACTGCGCGCATGACGCAGGCCTTGTCGATCCTCGCGGCCTTCGCCGCCGCGCTCGGCGGCTTCATCGCGCTGAGCCTCGCGATGGACCGCCACCATGAAGACGCCTTCGGCCGCGGCCGCAGCCCGGGCCGCTGGCGGCGACCGCTGCAGGGCGCCGGCAGCGCGCTGCTGCTGCTCTCGCTGGCGGCCTGCCTCGCGGCGCAGGGCGCGGTCATCGGTTGGGTGCTGTGGTTCGGCGCGCTCACGGCCGCGGCGCTGTGCACGGTGCTGGTGGCGAGCTACGCCGCGAAGCACGCGGCGGCCATCGGCGTGGCCGCCGCATCGCTCGCGATGCCGTGCCTGGCGTTGGCGCTGCTGCGCTGACGGCGTCGCTCAGACCAGCTGCAGCACCTGCGCCAACGGCCGGCGCGGCTTGCGCGGCCAGTTCTCGGGCGTCGCATAGCCGATGGCCAGCAGCAGCACCGGGATCTCGTCGGCCGCCAGCGCGAAGGCCTCGGCGACCGCGGGCGCGTCGAAGCCGATCATCGGCGCGGAACCGAGCCCCATCGCCTGCGCCGCATGGATCAGCGTGCCGGCGCCGAAGGTCGCGCTGCGCACCGCCTCGTCGCGCTGGCGCTGCGGCTGCTCGAAGTAGAGGCTCTTGGCGGCGCCCTCCCAGCCCGGGACCATCTCCGCCGGCATGAAGCCGGCCGCGACGGCGCCCGCGAGGCGATCGGGCAGCGTGCGGTGGTCGGCGAGCTGGCCGCAGACGATGAAGGTCACGGCCGCTTCGCTGACCTTGGCCTGGTCCCAGGCCAGGGCGCGCAGCCGCGCCTTCTGTGCGGGCGTGCGCACGGCAATGAAGCGCCAGTTCTGCAGGTTGAACGAGGTCGGCGCGGTCGTGGCTAGTCGCACCAGTTCCTCGATGCGCTCGTCGTCGATGCCGCGCGCGGGATCGAACAGGTTGGTGGTGCGGCGCTCTTCGATGGCCTGGAGGATCGGGTACGGATGGGACATGGGAATCTCCTTGGAGGAAGCTTGCGGACGAGCCCCGTCCTCCGCCCGCGCGCGGCGGCGCGGGCGGCTGGAACGGGACGAAGGGAATCGGGAAAGGAGGCGGCGCTAGACGATGCTGTCGACCACGCCGCCGTCGACGCGCAGCGCGGCGCCGGTGGTGGCCGAGGCCTGCTCGGAACTCGCGTAGAGGATCATGTTCGCGACCTCTTCCACGCGCGCGGCGCGACGGAGGATCGACGAGCCCCGGTGCGTCGTGACGAAGTCCGCCGCGACCGCCTCCAGGTTGCGGCCCGAGGCCTCCACGCCGGCCTGCAGCATGTCGGCCACGCCTTCGGACAGCGTGGGTCCGGGAAGCACGGCATTGACCGTCACGCCGGTGCCGGCCAGCCGCTTCGCGAGGCCGCGCGAGACGGCCAGCTGCGCCGTCTTCGAGAACCCGTAATGGATCATGTCGGCCGGGATGTTGAGCGCCGACTCCGACGACACGAACACGATGCGGCCCCAGCCGCGCGCCACCATGCCCGGCGCATAGGCGCGCGCGCAGCGCACGCCCGACATCACGTTGGTCTGGAAGAAGCGCTCCCATTCCGCGTCGGGCGTGTCGAAGAAGTCCTGCGGTGCGAACACGCCGAGGTTGTTGACCACGATGTCGAACTCGGGGTGGCGCGCCTGCAGCGCAGCGCAGGCCTCGGGCGTCGACAGATCGCCCGCGAAGCCCTGGGCGCGCGAGGCGTCGTCGCCCAGCCGCGCCAGCGCGGCCGCCACGCCAGCCTCGCCGCGGCCATTGATCACGACTTCGGCGCCCGCCGCCAGGAAGCCCTGGGCGGTGGCGAAGCCGATGCCGTGGGTGGAGCCGGTGACCAGCACGCGGCGGTGGTTGAAGTGGATGTTCATGGGATTCCTTGGTCGATGGGTGCAATCGTATTTCTTCGTGGATCCATTGATAATCCGGAGCATCTCCAAATCACCTTTCGACATCCTCGAACAATGGACCGCATCGATGCCCTGCGCCTGCTGATCGACGTCGCCGAATGGGGCAGCTTCTCGGGGGTCGCGCGCCAACGCGCGGTCGCCACCTCGACCGTGACCCTGGCCATCAACCAGCTCGAGCAGGAGGTGGGCGCGCGGCTCATGCAGCGCTCGACGCGACGGCTGGCCTTCACGCACGAGGGCGAGTCGCTCGTGGCGGACGCGCGCCGCATCGTCTCGGAATGGGATGCAGCCCTGGGCGGCCTGCGCCAGCAGGGCGAACTGTCGGGCCCGGTGCGCGTCACCGCCACCAACGACTTCGGCCGCTCGCAGCTGCGGCCGCTGCTCGACGCCTTCCAGCAGCGCCATCCACGGGTGCGCATCGGGCTGCATCTCAGCGACAGCACCATCGACCTGATCGAGACCCACATGGACCTCGCGATCCGCTTCGGCCCGCTGCCCGACTCGAACCTGCAGGCCCGCCTGCTGGTGCCCGGCGAGCGCCTGGTCTGCGCCGCGCCGGCCTACTGGAACGCGCGCGGGCGGCCGGCGCATCCGGGCGAACTGGCGCGGCACAACTGCCTGGTGCTCGCGCGGCCCGGCGCACCGCTCGCGGCCTGGACCTTTCGCGACGGCGGCCGGTCCTTCAACGTGAAGGTATCTGGCGACCGCGAGGCCAGTGACGGCTCGGTGCTGCGCGAATGGGCCGTCAACGGCGTGGGCGTGATCTTCAAGAACCGGCAGGACATCCGGCACGAGCTGGCGGCCGGCGCGCTCGAGGTGGTGCTCGACGACTACGCGGCGGGGCCGATCGACCTGTTCGCGGTCTTTCCGGGCGGTGCGCCGAGCCGGCGCGTGGCGGCGCTGGTGGATTTCCTCGCGGCCGCGCTGCAGTCGCCGGCCGCCTGAGCCTGCCGAGGCTCGGCGCTCAGCGCGTGAGGCTCGGCAATGTCAGAAATGGCCTTGCGCGTCGCCCGTGCGGTCGTGCACCCATCGCATGGCCTGCAGCTGGGCCTGCCGCAGCGCCTCCTCGGCGCTGCCATGCCCGAGGTCGTCCGCGGGCAGTTCATCGGCGATGAAGGCGGGGCCGCCCGCATAGTCGAGCCGCGCCAGGTAGCGGCCGCTGCCGTCGGGTTCCGCACGGCAGATGAAAGCGTGTTCCCACAGGTCGATTCTTTCCTCGAAGCTCATTCGGATGGTCCTCTCGTTGTCCAGGTCTTCAATGACTGAGAACGAGTCTATGGACGGCGCGGCCGCGTCGCGTAGGAGCCGCCCGCGTGGGTGGGTGGGTCGGCAGGCGGGACGCGTGAGGCACATCCGCTCGGCACATCCCTCGCGAAAAACGAAATTTACTGTCTGCGAACCCACCCCCGATACACAGCGATACGCAGCCCCGGCCCCCGGCCACTCCCGCGAATGAACATCCGCGCCATCGATCGCCAGGCAGCGCGAACGACACCGGCCCGATGCCATCCACCACCATTCGCAAGGAGTTCCCAATGACGCTTTCCTCCCCGCTCGAGCGCCGCTCGTTCCTCGCCAAGGCCGCCATCGGCCTCGCCGCGACCCAGTTCGCGGCAGTCGTTCCCGCGTTCGCGCAGTCGAACGCGCCGTCCGCCGGCGGCACGCCGCGGCGCCTCGAGCCGCTCAAGCACATCGATGCGGGCGTGCTCAACGTGGCCTACTTCGAGGCCGGACCCGCCAACGGCGCGCCGGTGCTCCTGCTGCATGGCTGGCCCTACGACATCCACATGTTCGTCGACGTCGCACCGCTGCTCGCGGCCGCGGGCTTCCGCGTAATCGTGCCCTACCTGCGCGGCTACGGCGCCACGCGCTTCCTCTCGGCCGACACGCCGCGCAACGGCCAGCAGTCGGTGGTGGCGGCCGACATCTTCGCGCTGATGGACGCGCTGCAGATCCGCAGCGCGACGGTCGCGGGCTGCGACTGGGGCGCGCGTACGGCCTGCATCATGGCGGCGCTGCAGCCCGAGCGCGTGAAGGCGCTGGTGTCGGTCAGCGGCTACCTGATCGGCAGCCAGGAGGCCGGCAAGAATCCGCTGCCGCCCGAGGCCGAGTTCCAGTGGTGGTACCAGTACTACTTCGCGACCGAACGCGGTCGCCTGGGCTACGACAAGAACCGCAACGCCTTCTCGAAGCTGATCTGGCAGCTGGCTTCGCCCAAATGGAACTTCGATGCCGCGACCTTCGAACGCAGCGCGCGCGCCTTCGACAACCCCGACCATGTCGCGATCGTGGTCCACAACTACCGCTGGCGCCTCGGCCTGGCCGAGGGCGAGGCCAGGTACCAGCCGCTCGAGGACCGGCTCGCCAAGGCGCCCGTGATCACCGTGCCGACCATCACGCTCGAAGGCGATGCCAACGGCGCGCCGCACCCCGAGCCCGCCAGCTACGCGAAGAAGTTCTCGGGCTTCTACGAGCACCGGCAGGTCGACGGCGGCATCGGCCACAACCTGCCGCAGGAAGCGCCGCAGGCCTTCGCGGCCGCGGTGGTGGACGTGGCGCGGCGCGCGGGCTGAGCGGACGGGCCGCCGACGCGGCGGCCCGAAGTGCCAAAAAGTAGGCACTTCCGTTTTCAGTTGTTGATGATTTGTTAAATTTTTAGTTACACTGTCGGCTTCGAGGGTCAGACGGCGCAGACCGGTCCCGCCCTGAGGGGGTACGCGAGTACCCCTTTATTCATTTGTTCGTGTCCGGCTTGCCGCCGCCTTGCGTCCACACGCGGGGAGGCTGTGCGTCGGCGCCAGCCACTGATTCCTCGAAATGCACGTACTGTCGATCTTCGGGACCCGTCCCGAGGCCATCAAGATGGCCCCCCTCGTCACCGCCCTGCGCCGCGAGCCTCGCGTGCGCAGCACCGTGTGCGTGACCGGCCAGCACCGCGAGATGCTGACCCAGGTGATGTCCCTGTTCGACCTCGAGGCCGACCACGACCTCGACGTGATGCGGCCCAACCAGTCGCTCAACGGGCTCTACGGCCGCCTGATCGCGGGCGCCGACGCGGTGCTCGAGGCCGAGCAGCCCGACTGCGTGCTGGTTCACGGCGACACCACCACCGCCGCGGCCTGCGCCATGGCCGCCTTCCATCGCCGCATTCCGGTCGGCCACGTCGAAGCCGGCCTGCGCAGCGGCGACATCCGCTCGCCCTTTCCCGAGGAGCTCAACCGCCGCTTCGTCGATTCGGTCAGCAGCTGGATGTTCGCGCCCACGCCCTCGTCGCGCGACGCGCTGCTCGCAGAGAAGCCGCCGGGGCGCATCTGGGTCACGGGCAACACGGTGATCGACGCGCTCGCGGCCACGGTCGAGCGGCTCGAGTCCGACCGCCCGCTGGCCGCCACGCTCGCGAAGCGCCACGGCTGGGTCGATGCCAGGCGCCGGCTGGTGCTGGTCACCGGCCACCGCCGCGAGAACTTCGGCGAGGGCTTTCGCAACATCTGCGCCGCGCTGCGCGAACTGGCGCAGCGCGACGACGTGCAGATCGTCTACCCGGTGCACCTGAACCCCAACGTGCACGACGTGGTGAAGGCCCAGCTGTCGGGCCTGCCCAACGTGCACCTGATCGCGCCGCTGGCCTACCTCGACTTCGTCTGGTTCATGCAGCGCGCCTACCTGATCCTGACCGATTCGGGCGGGGTGCAGGAAGAGGCGCCCTCGCTGGGCAAGCCGGTGCTGGTGATGCGCGACGTGACCGAGCGCCCCGAGGCGGTGGCTGCCGGCACCGTGCGGTTGGTGGGCACCTCGAGCGAACGCATCGTCGGCGAGGCGCGCCGCCTGCTCGACGACCCCGCGGTGCACGCCGAGTTCTGCCGCCGCGGCAATCCCTACGGCGACGCGCGCGCGAGCCAGCGCATCGTGGACGTGCTGTGCGAACGGCACACCGCCGAGTTCGTGCCCTGAGCACGGACCGCCGCCCCTCTTTTTTCAAGTTTTTCGAAGTCTTCCTGCCGAGTCTCCCCATGCCTTCTCTGTTCTCACGACGGATCGCCCCCATCGTCCCCACGGCCGTGCTCGCCCTGAGCGCCCTGGGCGCCTCCTTCCTCGCGCACGCCAGCCCCGCGAGCGACGCGCTGCAGCGCCTGCAGGGCGAGACCTGGGTCAACCGCAGCTTCGCGCTGTCGGACCTGGGCATCGGCGACACCGTGCTGCTCAACGGCTTCGACAGCCGCCAGGAGTTCTACCTGCCGGTGCCGCGCGGCCTCGCGCTGGCCGAGGCCAGCATCGACTTCAGCGGCCGCTATCACAAGGCCGAGGGCGGCAGCACCTCGATGCTGCTGACGGTCAATGGCCGGCCGGTGCAGGCGCGCCGCATCGAGGCGGCCGAGGGCGACGCGAGCCAGAGCCTCAAGGTCGACACCGGCGTCGCGCGCAGCGCGAACTTCGTGCGCCTCGGCGTGCAGTGGTCGAACAACGTGGCGCGCCGCGTCTGCGAACTGGAACGCTCGACCGGCAACGTGCTCGCGATCTCGCCCGAGACGCGCTTCAACTACCGCTTCAACAGCGGCGCGCTGACCAGCCTCGCCGACGCCTGGGCCACGCTGCCCGCGCGCCCGGTCCTGCTGGTGGCTTCGCGCAATCTCTCGAAGACCAGCTACGACAGCGCCTGGCGCCTCGGCGTCGCGCTCGAGCAGGCCAACCGCCGCGTGCAGATCCAGGCCTTCCCGGTGGCGGGCGACATCGTCGACACCTCGGGCTGGCAGGTGCCCGCGGGGCTCGCCGCGCTGCCGGCCTTCGCCGGTCTCGCCAGCGGCAATGCGCGCTACGAACTCAAGAACGAGGCCGAGGTCGGCGCGCTGCTGGTGCTCGGCGCCACCGCGGCCAGCGGCGACCTGCTGGTGGCCGACACGGCGCTGCGCCAGCAGATCGCCAAGGCGCTCGAGGCGCTGGCCGTGCAGTTCGCGGGCGACGCCGACGCGCTGCGCGCCTTCGCGCTCTGGCGCGAGCAGCAGACCGCGCTCGCCGCGGATGCCGCCAGCGCCGGCCAGGTGCGCCTCGCCACGCTGGGCGCGCATCCGGTGATCGTGGTGCCCGAGAACGCGGGCGCGCAGGCGGCCGGCGTCTTCGCCGAGACCTGGCGCAACCTGCTGGTGTCGCGTCAGGCCGGCGTGCGCACGGCCGACGCGCCCGATGCGAGCGAACGCTCGGCGATCCGCCTCAACAGCCTCGGCGGCAGCGAAGCCGGCTTCGACGTGGTGTCGCGCGGCGAGTGGACCGCCACCCTGCCGCTGGGCGTGGTCGCGGCCAATGGCCGCATGCCTTCCGAGCTGGTGATCGACGTGGCGGCCGCGCCCGGCGCCTCGTCGACGCGTCCCGTGGCCTCGGTGTTCTGGAACGACGTGCTGCTCGCGGCCAAGCGCCTGGAGGCCGACGGCCGACCCGAGCGCCTCGACGCGCGCATTCCGGGCTATGCGCTGGGCCTGAGCAACGTGGTGCGCGTGTCCTTCCAGCGCCAGCCCTATTCGAACGACTGCCAGGAGATGCCGCAGGGCTTCCCGGTCAACGTGCTGCCCACCAGCTTCGTGCGCGCGGGCGACGCCCGGCCCGACGGCAGCTTCGTCGGCCTGCTGCCGCTGATGTCGGGCAACCCGCAGGTCGCCGTGCCGCAGGCCTGGCTGGCCGACGCGCCCGCGAGCCTCGCGCGCCTGGTGCGCATGGCCGTGGCCGCCGGCGTGACGCCGGTGCGCTCCGAGCTGGTGGTGACCCAGTCCGGCGCCTTCTCGCCGACCCGGCCCTTCCTCGCGCTGCAGGTGGCGGTCGACGGCGCCGCCTCGAAGGTCGAGGTGAAGGACGCCAGCCTGCGCATCCACGGCCGCAAGGCGCCGTGGCTCGCGCTCGACGACCTGTCGCAGCTCAGTGCCATCGAGGTCAGCCGCGCGCACGGCCAGGACGGCATGCAGTGGCAGCCGATCGGCGCGCGCCCCGTGGTGCCGGCCAAGCCCTTCGTGCTGAACCGCGGCGACATCGCGATGCTCGGCGCCGAAGGCCCCGTGAGCTGGCTCGACAGCGGCAACCCCGCGGACGAGAGCGCGCGGCGCGGCGGCGAAGGCGCGTTCTTCGAATGGCGCTCGTACGCCGCCTGGGGCATGCCGGTGATCGGCGTGGCCGTGTTCGCGCTGCTGCTGCTGATCCTGCTGGCCTGGCGCGCACGGCGCCGCCACGCGCGCAAGTCGCAGCAGTAAGGATCCGACCGAAGCCGCATGTTCGAGCTCTACGGACCCTTCCTGCTGGCCGACTACTACCGCGGTCTGGAGATCGTGACCGCGTTCGTCGGCGTGGTGATCCTGCTGTCGAGCATCGACGACCTGTTCGTCGATGCCTGGTACTGGGTGCGCGAGATCTACCGCTCGCTGACCGTGCGCCGCCGCTACCGGCGCCTGACCGCCGTGCAGCTGCGCGCGGCGCGCGAACAGCCGATGGCCATCATGGTGCCGGCCTGGCTCGAGTACGACGTGATCGCGCCGATGCTCGCCAACATGGTGTCGACGCTCGAGTACAAGAACTACGCCATCTTCGTCGGCACCTACCGCAACGACGCACGCACCATCGCCGAGGTGGAACGCATGCGCCGGCGCTACCGCCAGCTGGTGCGCGTGGAGGTGCCGCACGACGGCCCGACCTGCAAGGCCGACTGCCTCAACTGGGTGGTGCAGGCGCTGTTCCAGCACGAGCGCACCATGGGCGAACCCTTCGCGGGCGTCGTGCTGCACGACAGCGAGGACGTGCTGCACCCGCTCGAACTCAAGTACTTCAACTACCTGCTGCCGCGGATGGATTTCATCCAGCTGCCCGTGACCTCGCTCGAGCGCCACTGGTTCGAGCTGGTGGCCGGCACCTACATGGACGAGTTCGCCGAGTGGCACAGCAAGGACCTCGTGGTGCGCGAGAGCCTGTCGCGCATGGTGCCCTCGGCCGGCGTCGGCACCTGCTTCTCGCACCGCGCGCTGCAGACGCTGGCCGCGGAGCTCGACAACCAGCCCTTCAACACCGCCAGCCTGACCGAGGACTACGACATCGGCGCGCGCCTGGGCCGGCTCGGCATGAAGCAGATCTTCGGCAAGTTCGACGTCGAATACGTGACGCGGCGCACCTCCTGGTTCGGCGCGGGCAGCGAGAAGGTCGGCTCGCTGCGCATGCCGCTGGGCGTGCGCGAGTACTTTCCCGACACCTTCCGCACCGCCTACCGCCAGAAGGCGCGCTGGACCCTGGGCATCGGCCTGCAGGGCTGGGAACAGATGGGCTGGGCCGGCTCGCTGGCCACCAAGTACCTGCTGTTCCGCGACCGCAAGGGGCTGTTCACCGCCTTCGTGGCCATCCTCGGCTACCTGCTGATGCTCAATTTCCTGGTCTTCTTCTTCGCTGACGCCATGGGCTGGTGGACCGTCTACTACCCGTCGATCTTCCAGTCGGGCGGCTGGCTCATGACGGTGATGGAGCTCAACGCCGTGGCGCTGCTGCTGCGCTTCGCTCAGCGCTTCCATTTCGTGTCGGCGCTCTATGGCTGGGAGCACGGGCTGCTGTCGATCCCGCGCATGGTGATCGGCAACTTCATCAACGCCATGGCCGCGGCGCGCGCATGGAAGCTGTTCCTCTCGCACAAGCTGTTCGGCAAGCGGCTGGTGTGGGACAAGACCATGCACGACTTCCCCTCGGCCGACCAACTGGTGCAGCAGCGCCAGCGGCTGGGCGAGGTGCTGCTGTCGTGGCGCGCGATCGACGAGGCGCAGCTCGACGACGCGCTCATGCTCCAGCGCGGCACGGGCCGCAAGCTCGGCAGCATCCTGCTCGAGCAGGGCTGGCTCGACGCCGGCACGCTCGAGGAGGCGATCTCGTTCCAGCGCGGCGATTCGGTGCTGGCGCCGCTCGCGCCGCAGGGAGTGCCGGCATGAAGGGGCTCGACAACCGCACGTTGCTGGCGGTCGCGCTGGCCGCGGCCTGGCCCGCGGTGCCCGCATTCGCCGCCGTGCATTCGCTGCCGGCCGCGCCTTCGCCATCGACTTCGACTTCAACCGCTTCCCCGCCGATGCCGGCACGCGCCGCGCCGCGCAAGCGCTCGTCGCACGGTCGCGCATGGCAACTGGCCGACCAGGCCTTCAAGGCCTATGGCCGCGGCGACTTCGAGACCGCGCTCTCGCGCGCCGATGCCGCCTTGCGCCTGCAGCCCGCGGCGCAGCGCGTGCACCTGCTGCGCGTGTATGCGCTGCAGAAGCTGGGGCGCAACGACGAGGCCGCGCGCGCGGCCGAGCGCGCCATCGACCAGGGCCATGGCAATACGGCGCTGCGCACGGCACTGGCGAACCTGCGCGCGACGCCCGCCGGCGGCGCGCCCGGCACCGACGCCTACCGCGCGGGCTTCCCGCTCGCGGCGCAGGCCTACCGCGACTACGCCGAGGGCCGCGATGCCGAGGCGGCGAAGTCGGCCGAACAAGCGGTGCGCGCCGATCCGAGCCAGGGCCCCTGGGCGCTGTTGTGGCTCGACGCGCTCGCGCGGCAGCAGCGCTCCGACGAGCTCGCGCAGGCGGCCGCCACCGCGCTGGAGTTGGGCGCGCCGAACGCCGCCGAGATCGCCGCCCGCGTGCGGCAGGCCAGTCGCTCGATCGCGCTGCAGCATGCGCAGAAGGCCTACGACGCCCTGTCGCGCCAACAGCCGCGCGCGGCCGTCGACGAGGCCCGCGAGGCGGTGCGCATCGCGCCCGATGTCGCGAGCCATCGCCAGTTGCTGATCGATGCGCTGCAGGCCGTGCCCGACATCGAAGGCGCCGAGCAGGCAACCACCGAGGCCATGGCCGCGCAGGACGACGGCGCGGCATTGCGGCTGCAGCGCGCCTACCTGCGCCAGCAGCTGTCGC
The DNA here is from genome assembly GCA_016806145.1 of Variovorax paradoxus. NCBI lineage: Bacteria > Pseudomonadati > Pseudomonadota > Betaproteobacteria > Burkholderiales > Comamonadaceae > Variovorax > Variovorax paradoxus. The sequence goes on along the minus strand of CP063167.1, from coordinate 2,076,739 downwards.
GCGGCGGCGAGGCGCAACAGGATGTCGATGCCGTGGTCGCCGATGCGAAGGTCGACGAGGCACAGCGCCGCGACGCGCGCCTGATCGGCGCCGACCTCGCGCTGGCCGCGCGCGACGGCGAACGCGCGCGCACGCTGCTCGCGCCGCTGCCGCCCGACGACGCGCAGGTGCGCTCGCGCCGCCAGCGGGCCGAGGACGCCTCGAGCGGCTGGGGCTCGCCCGCCACGCCGCCGGTCACCGCCTATGCGCCCGTGAAACTCTGCAACGACACGCCCCAGGGCCCGGCCTGCGCGCTCGCGCCCTGGGACACGCCGAAGGCCGGCGATGCCGCCACGCGCGCCTACGCGGCCTATGCGCAGAAGCGCTATCCCGAGGCCATCGCGCTGGCCAGGCAGGCCGCGGCCGAACGGCCCGACGACGCATCGCGCCAGAAGCTGCTGACCACCACGCTCGCCGCGGGCACGACCGCGGAGCGCCAGCAGGCGCTGCAGCGGCTCGACACCGCGATCGCCGCGCAACCCGCCGACGCCACCCTGTTGCGCCAGCGCGGCTACCTGCACATCGCGAACAAGGACCCGGCGCTCGCACTGCAGGATTTCGTAGCGGCCCGCCACACTGGTCAGGCCCCGCGCAGCAACCTGCTCGACGAGGCGCAGGCGGCCGCCGGCACCGGCGACCGCGCCGGCGCGGCCGCCACGCTGCGCCAGGCCGTCGACGACGAGGACGTGGGCTGGCTCTCGCTCGACCGCCAGCAGCTCCACGACCTGCGCGGCACCATCGCCAGCTATTCGCGCGAATGGGGCGTGAACAGCACCGTCGGCTACCGCGGCGCGCATGCCGCCTCCTTCGGACTGCCCGGCCAGCCGGTGGCCGTGCCCGGCAACGCGAGCTTCAACACCACCGAGGTGTTCTGGCGCCCGGGCGGCATCCTCAACACCAACCGCAGCATCTTCGACGTCTACGGCCGCTTCTCGACCACGCTGCACGCCGGCACCGACGTGACCGCCGCGCAGCTCATGCCGAACCCCTGCGGCGGCGTCGGCGTCACGCCCGAGCAGCGCACCCGCGGCATCGCCGGCCTGCCCTCGACCAGCGCCGCCCTCGGCGTGCGCTACACGCCCGACACCGCGACCGGCCTCACCTTCGGCCTCGAGCGGCAGTTCATGCTGGGCAGCGCCACGCGTTCCGGCGCCATCGATCCCGCGCCCGCGAGCCTGCGTTGCCAGCTCAACAACCGCTCCGCGGCCCTCGACTACCGCGCCGATACCGGCTCGGGCGGCTGGCAGGCCTACCTGCTCTACGGCTTCTACGAAGGCACCGGCCTGCGGGTGGACACGCGCAGCTGGTTCACCATGGAAGGCTACCTGCAGGCCGGCTACACCCTGCTCGACATGCCGGCCGCCTACACCGTGCGCGACACCGCCGGCAACGTGCTCGCCGACGGCAGCGGCCGCCTCAAGCGCGGCCAGGGCTTCGCTGCCGGCGAGGTGCGCATCGGGCGCAGCTTCGTCACCGACTACAACGACCGCCTCGTGTTCTTCCCCCACGTCACGCTCGCCGCGGACTGGTTCTCCAACCGCAACCGCGCCAGCGGCGTGCCGATCGCGGGCTTCGACAGCGTGGCCCTGGCCGACCGCGGATCGAGCTGGTCGGCCGGCGCGGGCGTGGGCATCAACCTGCGCTACTGGTTCAACGAGGACCGCTACAACGCGCAACGCTCGCATGTGGATGCGAGCTTGCAGTACCGGACCACGCTGGGCGGGGTGGCGGGGCGGGCGAAGGGGGTGTTCTTGAATCTGACGTTGTCGTACTAGCGCAGTTGAGTTGTAGCCCACTCATGTCTGTCTTCGTACCCCCGACCTATATCGATCCACGACGACGCCTAGATAGTAGAGGTGTCTAGTGGTGCTGAGCGTCTCTGCCTGCACTCAAGTGCTGCTCTCGCCAGCCTTATCGAAGGAAAGAGCATGTAACGGCCGTTAACACAACGCGAATTCAACATGATTTGCAATCAATTACCTGAAGCATTAACCGATTCAAGTTTTTGATCCGCAACAAATCTCGAAACCCTGTGCTGTTTATCCCAACTCAACGCATGGGTTTGCCTCCAAAGCAACCCCTTCGCCTCAGCCATACGGGCCACCTGCTCACCTAGTTCCGTCAGTCGGCATTCCTTGTAGCTTTCACCTGACTTAGTCACCAATCCCTCGGAAATGATGAGGTCGATGTCTTTTGTGAAACTTTTGACATTTGCCCAGCGCTCAACCAACGACGCCCATGTCTGAGGTGACAGATAAATCTCGGATAGAGATCTTGACCCACCAAGCCGCTGCACCAAAACATCCTCTTGCGATTCGCGGAGTATTGTTTCGATCGGCTTCTCTTTTCCACTACCAGAAACTCCAAGAGAACTCGTGATGCGCTCCGCCGTTTGCGCAATAATTTTTTCAATTAGCCTCTCGGCGCTCTCACCCTCAATTTTTCGCCCGCTATATTCTTTTTCGTTTTTTTAAATACTGAGAGTAATAGCTATCCTCCTGCATTTGAGGTCGAAATTTTGTTTGCAGAAGAAATAGGGCCGCAATAAAAACCGGCACATTAGTCACAGCAGCAATTACCAGCACCGCACCCGCCCACGAGGGATTAGTAATTTTCTGGGCTGAAAATAGAAATGAAGCATTAACTAAAATTAATCCAACCAACCAAGCGGCAAGAAGTTGAATTGGCTTTGTGACTTTTTCAGGTGAAATTTGGTGCTCTGCCATACTTTCCCAGTTTGCTGATTGATTGGGGATTTTTTCGATGTAAATGTATCCGTGAAATCAGCGGCGAAGGGGAGTCTTGGCCTTTCTTCCGCTTTTGCAGCAAGGTTCACAAAGGGGGTTTCTCCATCAAGTCTCGAAGCAACCTCTTCGCCTCCGGCGTATCCCCCACCATCCACGGATCGATCGCGAACGCAATCACGCGCTCAGCGCCATAGCCGCGTGCGATCTCCATCTGCCGTCGCACGCGCTCGGGCGTCGCGGCACGCGCCTTGAAACCCTCCTCGCCCCCCGGCGCGGCGGGCAACTGCTCGAACAGCTCGACCACCAGATCGAAGGCCACGCCGCGCCGCCGCAACAGCGCGCGCAGCGGCTCGAGCCCCGCGAGGTTGTCCATGCCGCCCACGCCCACACCGTCCTGCAACATGGGCCGCAGCGGCACGCGGTCGAGGATCCGAGACCAGAGTTCCGCGAGCGAGCCCTCGGTCGGCAAGCGGCTGAAGAAGGTCGACACGGCGAGCGGCAGGCCGCCCGTGCGGCGGGCGACAGTCGCGATCCCATCGAGCCAGTCCACCAGTTGCTGTCGCCGCTCGACCGTGGCCCAGTTGTACTGGTCGATCTCGTAAGGCAGGTACCAGCCGCGAAAGCCCTGCCGCTTGGGCCACGGGGCCGATTCCATGAACCGCTGGCAGCGGTCGCGCGCGGTGGCCAGCAGTGACTGCAGCACCGCCGGGTCCTTCGAACCCATGGCCTTCCACCAGCCTTCGTCGTAGGGCAGGCCCATGCGGATGCCCATGCCTTCGCGCGCGGCCTCCTCGAACAGCATGGCGAGCAGGCCGTCGGGCGGCGCCCAGTCGAACGCGCCGCCGTACAGGGCGCTCCACTGCAGCACGATCTCGTCGCAGCCGAGTGCGCGCGTGATGCGCAGCCGGCGCCGCCATTCGTCGAGGGAGAGCGATTCATGGCTTTTCCAGGGCTGCAGGAAGCTGCCCTGGAACCTCGGCGGCGGCGCGGTGCAGGCGCTCATCAGGGCGGCCGCGGCCAGCATCAGGCAGCTGCGTCGGCGAAGCAGCGGGAGCGGCGGGGGCGCGGGGATGGGAGGCATCGGCCCACAGTATCGGCGCGTCGCCGCGCGACGCTTCGCGCCGCGGCGGCGGGCCGCGGGCGGCTGTGGTCTTCAGGACACATTTGTCCACAAAGGTCAAAAGGCATAGGAAGGTTTGCAGCGGCCCCAACCTATGATGAGAATCGTTTTCATTCTTAACAAGCTCGCCAGAGCCCGGGCACGCTGGCCCACCCGCGTCGTGCCGTCCTGTTTCCGACCTCGCCCCGCCCCCCCGCACCGGCTCGCCGGTGCCTGCCTTTTCTCGCCGATTCCTGACCGATGCCCTCGTCCGCCGCTTCCCCGTCCCGCACCGCTTCCTCTCTTCCTCCCTCTTCCCTCCGTCCCCTGGCGCGCCATTGTCTGGTCGCCTGCCTCGCTTTCGCCGCCGCGAGCGCCGCAGCCCAGGCCCCGACCGCGCCCGCGACGGGCCAGCTCGGCGAAGTCGTCGTCTCCGGTGAAGCCGAAGCCATCGGCGGCCTGCAGAAGACCTATGCCGGCGGCCAGTTCGCGCGCGGCGGCAGCCTCGGCATCCTGGGCATCACCGACCTGATGAACGTGCCGTTCAGCACCACCAACTACACGGCCGAGCTGATCCAGAACCAGCAGGCGCTGAGCGTGGCCGACGTGGTGATGAACGACGCCTCGGTGCGCCCGCTGACCTCGCGCGGCGGCTTTGGCGACGACTTCCAGATCCGCGGCTTCACCGTGCCCAACGCCGACATCGGCCTCAACGGCCTGTTCGGCCTCACGCCCACCACGCGCGTGCCGCTCGAGATGATCGAGCGCGTCGAGGTGCTCAAGGGCCCGGGCGCGCTGGCCAACGGCGTCGGCCCCAGCGGCAGCGTGGGCGGCAGCATCAACGTGGTGACCAAGCGCGCGGCCGACGCGCCGCTCACGCGCCTGACCACCACCTACATGAGCAAGGGCCAGCTCGGCACGCACCTCGACGTGGGCCGCCGCTTCGGCGACGAGAACCAGTGGGGCGTGCGCGTCAACGGCGTGTTCCGCAACGGCGAAGGCAACATCGACAACGGCAAGCAGAAGCTCGGTCTCGGCTCGCTGGGCCTCGACTACCTCGGCACGCGCCTGCGCTGGTCGCTCGACGCCTTCGCGAGCAAGGGCGAGACGCGCGAATTCCGCCCGCAGACCAGCTTCGCGGCCGGCATCACGCGCATTCCCGAACCGCCGTCGGCGCGCCTGAACTTCTACCCGGGCACCGAGCTCAACGACAACGTCAAGACCGCCATCTCGCGCGTCGAGTACGACATCAGCGACAGCACGATGGTCTACGGCAGCGTGGGCTACACCGACCTCGACTACCGTCAGGTGTTCCCCAGCGGCCGGCCCAATTCGCTGGGCAACTTCAACGTCTCGAACGCCTACTACGACTTCTACAGCAAGACCACCGCGGCCGACGCCGGCGTGCGCACGAAGTTCAAGACCGGCAGCGTGGGCCACACGGTGGCGCTCGGCGTGAACCTGCTCGACCAGGAGTCGGGCTTCTTCTACGCGACCTCGCGCACCACGAACCCGTCGAGCCTGTACTTTCCCTCTCCACTGCCGCCGGTGACCACGCCGCGCACGCCGGCGGTGAAGTCGGCCGATCTCAAGCAGTCGAGCGTGGTGCTGGCCGACACGATGTCCTTCGCCGACGGCCGCTTCCTCGCGACGCTGGGCCTGCGCGACCAGACCATCGAGCAGGAGAACTTCTCGCAGACCTCGGGCGCGTCGACCAGCCGCTACAAGGCCAGCGCGACCTCGCCGCTGGTGGGCCTGGTGTTCAAGCCGGTGCAGAACGTCTCGGTGTATGCGAACTACACGGCCGGCCTCACGCGCGGCGGCACGGCGGGCCCGGGCACGGCCAACGTCGGCGAGACCTTCGCGCCGCAGAAGTCGAAGCAGTACGAAGCCGGCGTGAAGGTCGACTGGGGCCGCCTCACGACGCAGGCCGCCGTCTACCAGATCACGCGGCCCAATGCCCTCACCGACCCGGCCACGCTGGTCTACAGCTTCGGCGGCGAGCAGCGCAACCGCGGCCTCGAGCTCACGGCCTACGGCGAGCTCCAGCAGGGCCTGCGCGTGATGGCCAGCGCGGCCTTCAACGACGCCAAGCTCACGCGCACCGCGGGCGGCACCAACCAGGGCAAGGACGCCGCCGGCGTGCCCGACCGCACCTTCAACCTGGGCCTGGACTGGGACACGCCGTGGGTGGCGGGCCTGAGCCTGAACGGCCGCGTGATCCACACGTCTTCCGTGTATGCCGACGCCGCCAACATCCTGCGCGTGCCGGGCTGGACGCGACTCGACATCGGCGCGCGCTATGCCACGAAGATGGGCGGCAAGCCCGTGACCTTCCGCGCCAACCTCGAGAACGTGTTCGACAAGAACTACTGGGTGACCAGCACCTACGTCACCGTGGGCGCGCCGCGCACGCTGATGCTGTCGGCCACCGTCGATTTCTGAACCTGAACCAAGGAGCTCTACGCATGAACCGCATCACCGCCATCGCCACCGCCGCCTTCGCCCTGCTGGGCTTCGCGGGTGCCGCGCAGGCGCACCAGATCTGGATCGAGCAGCCGGCCGGCGAGAAGACCGCCGTCGTGCGCTTCGGCGAATTCGGCGAGAACCTGCGCGAGGTCTCGCCGGGCCTGCTCGACAAGTTCGGCAAGCCCACCGCCACGCTGGTGTCGGCCAAGGGCGAGCAGAGCGTCGACGCGCAGAAGACCGCCAGCGGCTTCGCGCTGCCCTTCGGCGCCGCGGTCGGCGAGAGCATCGTGGCCGAGGACGCGGGCTATCCGCTGTTCAACCGCAAGCAGGGCGACAAGCAGACCGTCGGCCGCTACCACCCGGCCGCGCGCCTGGTCACCGGCTTCGCGCCGCTGCAGCCGAAGCTGGTGCTCGACCTCGTGCCCGCGGGCAATGCCGGCGAGTTCAAGCTGTTCTTCAAGGGCCAGCCCAAGGCCAAGACCAAGGTCGCGCTGGTCACGCAATCGGGCTGGGCCAAGGAAGGCCATACCGACGAACAGGGCCTGGTGAAGTTCGACCTGCCGTGGCAGGGCACCTACGTGGCCGAGGTCAGCGTCAGCGACGCCGTGGCCGGCGAGCGGCCCGGTGCCAACGGGCCCGAGAAGTTCGACAACGTGAGCTATGTGACGACGCTGACGTACGTGAAGGCGGACGGCATCGCGGCGCTGCCGGCGGGGCCTGCGGCGGCGCCGAACAAGTAAGTCGACGGGACCGAGGGCCCGCGGCCCTCGTGCCTCCGACCGCCAGTGCGCTCTTACGAGGTGAGCGCCAGGCGGTCGTCGTCCGCAGCCCGCGGCGAGACCTCCCTGGAGATCGCCTTGCCTACTGCCTTGGCGACGATCTTGAAGTCGTAGGTCGCCTGCATGGTGATCCAGCCCTGCGCATCGGCCTCTTCACCGCCGAAATAGCGCACCAGGCGCAGGGCCGTGTCCGGCGTGATGCCGCGACGCTCGAGCACGATGTCGTTGATGCGCGAGGCGGGCACGTGCAATGCCTTCGCCAACGCGTTCGCCGTCATGCCGAACGGCTTCAGGTAGTCCTCGCGAAGGACTTCACCCGGATGGACCGGGCGCATTCCATTTTTCATGTCGCACTCCATTGCGTAAGAACAATCAGCCAGCCCGGGCTGGTCTGATCAGTGCGGGTTGTCGATCTTCCCTGGCCTGACTCGGTCTCATAGCTCCTCGGCATTCTCCATCTCCCGCACCCACCGCCACAACGTCGACCGACTCACCCCCAGCTGTCGCGCGGTCTGCTGGCGGTTGCCGCCGTTCGCGGCCAGCAGTTCGCGCCATTGCGACTTCGCGGGCACGCCGCCCGCCTCGACCGGCGCGGCGCTCTCGTCCGCGAACAGCTCCGGGCACTCGTGCCGCAGCTCCTCCCAGCGAATCTCCTCGATGCGCTCGAACTGCATGAGGAACACGGCGATGCGCTCGCCCACGTTCTCGAGTTCGCGCACGTTGCCGGGCCAGCCGTAGGCCAGCAGGCGCGGCATCAGCGGTGCCAGCGCACGCCGCGCATCGAGCACGCCATGGCCCTGCCGCTGCAGGCAGCGCTCGACCAGCACCTGGGCCAGCAGCGCGACGTCCTCGCGCCGTTCGCGCAAGGGCGGCAGCACCAGGCGCAGCGTGTTGATGCGGTAGTAGAGGTCCTGGCGAAAGCGCCACTCGGCGATCATCTGCTGCAGCGGCTGGTGCGTGGCGGCGATCACGCGCACGTCGACGGGGATCGGCGCGGTCGCGCCCAGGCGCGTGATCTCGCGCTCCTGCAGCACGCGCAGGAGGCGCGTCTGCAGGTGCAGCGGCATGTCGCCGATCTCGTCGAGGAACAGGGTGCCGGTGTGCGCGGTCTCGAACAGGCCGCGCTTGCCACCGCGGCGCGAGCCGGTGAAGGCGCCTTCCTCGTAGCCGAACAGCTCGCTCTCGAGCAGCGCCTCGGGAAAGGCCGCGCAGTTCACCGCCACGAAGGGCCGGCCCGCGCGCGTGCTCTCGTTGTGGATCGACTGCGCAAACAGCTCCTTGCCCACGCCGCTCTCGCCCGCGATCAGCACCGTGAGGTCGTTGCGCGCGAAGCGCTGCGCGGTCTGCACGGCGCGCGCGAAAGCCGGGCTGTGGCCCACCAGGCTCGCGAAGCGGTGCCGCGCCGCGCTCTGGCGGCGGCCGTGCTGCATGCGCAGGCTGGTGTCGGCCTCCTGGATCGCGCGTGCGTCGTAGAGCGTGAGCGCGGCGCCGACGATCTCGCCGTGCTCGCGGATCGGCGTGCGGTTGACCACCCAGTCGCGCTGCGCGAAGCGCTGCACGAGGGCACGCTCCTCCAGGCCCTGGTCGAGCGTGGCCCGCAGCGACAGCTCGGGCTGCATCACCTCGAGCGAGCGGCCGAGCAGGCGCGCGGGCGCATGGCCCAGCAGCAGCTGCATCGGCGGGTTGACCGCGATGATGCGGTTGTCGCGGTCGACCGCGAGCACCGCCTCCTGCAGGTTGTGCAGCACGCCGTTGAGCTGCTCGTAGCGCCCGGCCTCGAGCCGCGCCACGCGCGCGAGCTCCATCGCATCCTCGAAGCCCTTGCGAATGCTCGCGAGCGAATAGGCCAGCAGGCCGTGCAGCCCCGCCTGCTGCGCCAGCTCGACCACCAGGCTCGAGCCCACGATCACGTCGAAGCCCTCGCGGCGCAATGACTCGAAGCGCTGGCGCGCGTCGTCGGGCGTGCGGTAGGCGTACTGGCTGACCTCGATGTTGAGCAGGTCCTTGACCTCGTCGAGCTCGGGAATGGTCTGGCCGTACATCACCACGCCCACGCGCTTGGCGATGCGTCGCGCCTTGATCAGCGCCTGCATCAGGTCGAAGCCGCCGAGCTGGATCGTCGCTACCGGCGCCTCGAGGCCGGCGCGCAGGATGCTCGCGTTCGAGCCCGCGCTCACGAAGGCATCGACCAGCCCGCGCTCGAGGCGGTCGCGCGCGATCGCGAGCGCGTCGCCGAAGGTGCCGTCGACCACCTCGATCTCGGCGCGGCCGACGTACTCGGCCACCACGGGCAGCGCGAATTCGCGGATCTGGCGGTAGCTCAGGAAGCACAGGCGCGGCAGGCCGCGGCGCGCGGGCGAGGCCGGGTCGGAGGGGAGCGGGCGTTCCATCATGCGTTGCATTGAAACATGCCAAGCGTTTCATTGATGTCGCACACGACACAGTGAAAACCCGACCCTCCGAAAAAATCTCCTTTCGCATCAACGACTTGCCTCCAGGCCCAAGCGCTGGCACATGCCGTGCAACACGAAGGTCTTTCAGGAGACACACGACTTGGCACTCGAACACATCACGGTGCTCGACCTGACGCACATGCTGTCGGGCCCCTACGGCACCATGCTGCTGGCCGACCTCGGCGCGCGCACCATCAAGGTCGAGCCGCCCGGCAGCGGCGAAGGCACCCGACGCCTGCTGGAGAACGATCCCGACTACGCGCGCGGCGGCATGGGCGCCTACTACCTCACGCTGAACCGCAACAAGGAGAGCGTCTGCGTGGACCTCAAGAGCGCCGAGGGCAAGGCCGTGTTCCTCGACCTGGTGCGCCGGGCCGACGTGGTGTTCGACAACTTCAGCGTCGGCGTCACGCAGCGCCTGGGCATCGACTTCGAATCGCTCTCGCAGGTCAACCCGCGCATCGTGACCTGCTCGGTCACGGGCTTCGGCCAGACCGGCCCCGAGACGCAGCGCCCGGCCTTCGACCAGGTGGTGCAGGCGATGGGCGGCGGCATGTCGATCACCGGCACGCCCGAGAGCGGCCCCACGCGCAGCGGCATCCCGATCGGCGACCTCGGCGGCGGCATGTTCGGCGCGATGGGCGTGCTGGCGGCGCTGGCCGAGCGCGAGCGCACAGGGCGCGGGCAGCACGTCGACATCTCGATGCTCGACGCGCAGATCTCGCTGCTCAACTACATGGCGACCATGCACCTGATGTCGGGCCACGTGCCCGCGGGCATCGGCAACGGCCACTTCGTGCACGTGCCCTACAACAGCTATCCCACGGCCGACGGCCACATCATCATCGCCTGCATCGGAGACCCCTTCTTCGAGCGTTTCGTCGAGTTCATCGACCTGCCGGAGCTGCGCGACCCGGCCTACCGGCAGCAGCCAGTGCGCTTCGCGGCCAAGGCCGAGATCGACGCGCTGATCGCCGACGAACTGCGCAAGCAGCCGACCGCGCACTGGCTCGCGCGGCTGCGCCAGGCGCGCATTCCGTGCGGGCCGGTCAACGACTTCGCGCAGGCGCTGAGCGACACGCAGGTTCTCGCGCGCGACATGGTGGTCGAGGTGCCGCTGCACACCGGCGAGACCGTGCGCATGCCGGGCAACCCGATCAAGCTCTCGGCCGCCGTGCCGCAGGCCTACGGCAGCCCGCCCTCGCTCGGCGAGCACACGCGCCGCGTGCTCGGCGACTGGGTCGGCTATTCCGACGCGAAGCTCGACGCGCTGCGCCAGGCCGGCACCATCGCCTGAAGATAACGATGGAAGCCATCCACATCACCGACGTCGCGCCGCGCGACGGCTTGCAGAACCAGCCGGTGCACCTGGGCGCCAACGACAAGCTGCGCCTGGTGCAACTGCTCGCGGCGGCCGGCGTGCGCAGCATCGAGGCCACCAGCTTCGTGTCGCCCAAGGCCGTGCCGCAGATGGCCGACGCAGCCGAGCTGCTGCCGCTGGTGCACGCGGCGCTGCCCGAGCTGCGCTGCTCCGTGCTGGTGCCCAACCTCAAGGGGCTGGAGCGCGCGCATGCGGCCGGCGCGGCCGAGATCGCGGTCGTGCTCTCAGCCACCGAGACCATGAACCAGCGCAACATCAACATGGGCCTGGCGCAGGCGACCGAGGTCAGCGAGCGCACGCTGGCCGCGGCGCAAGCGCTGGGCCTGCGCACGCGCGCCTACGTTGCCGTGGCCTTCGACTGCCCGTTCGAGGGCGAGACGCCGCTGGCCGAGGTGCTGCGCCTCGCGCGGCGCATGCAGGCCGCGGGTGCCGGCGAGATCGTGATCGCCGACACCATCGGCTCGGCCTCGCCGGGCATGGTGAAGCAACGCATGCGCGTGCTCGCCGAAGCCATCGCGCCCGAACGGCTCGCGATCCACCTGCACGACACGCGCGGCATGGCGGTCGCCAATGCCTGGGCCGCGCTCGAGGCCGGCATCCGGCGCTTCGACGCCAGCGTGGGCGGCATCGGCGGCTGCCCGTTCGCGCCCGGTGCCGCCGGCAACCTCGCCACCGAAGACCTGGTGCTGATGGCCGAGCGCAGCGGTTTTTCCACCGGCATCGCGCTCGACGGCCTGCTCGAGGCGATCGACTTTGCGCAGGAGCGGCTGCAGCGCCCGCTCGGCGGCCGCGCGATCGCCTGGCTGCGGCGCCAGCGCGAGAAGAAGAATTCATCCAACAACACATCCCCGGAGACAGCCAAGACATGACGAACCCATCGACCCCCTTCACCGCGCATCCCACCCGCCGCACGGCACTCGCCGCGCTCGCCGCCATGGCCTCGGCCGGCGCCTGGGCCCAGGCACCGGCCGCGAAATTCCCGAGCAAGCCCGTCACGCTGGTCGTGCCCTACTCCGCGGGCGGCGGCACCGACATCGTGGGCCGGCTGATGGCGCAGCGCCTGTCGGAGCTGTGGGGCCAGTCGGTGGTGGTGGACAACCGCACCGGCGCCAACGGCGTGATCGGCTCGAACTTCGTCGCGCGCGCGCCGGCCGATGGCCACACGCTGCTGCTGGTGGTGGGCTCGCACGCGGTCAACCCGGTGCTGATGAAGAGCCTGCCCTACGACACCGACAAGGCCTTCACGCCGATCACCAACATCGCGAACTCGCCCTCGGTGCTGGTGGTGCAGGCCAACGGCCCCTACAAGACGCTGCGCGACGTGATCGAGGCCGCGCGCAAGGAGCCGCTGGGCGTGGGCTACTCCGAAGGCCAGACCCGGCTGACCGGCGAGATGATCCGCCAGGCCGGCAAGCTGCAGTCCACCGGCGTGCCCTACAAGGGCGGCGCGCCGATCATGGTCGACATCATCGGCGGCCACCTGCCGATGGGCGTGACCAGCGTGCTGACCGCCTTGCCCCATGTGCGCTCGGGCGCGCTGCGCGTGGTCGGCGTGGCCGACACGCAGCGCATGGCGCTGTTCCCCGATGCCATGACCTTCAAGGAGGCCGGCCTCGACGGCGTGGAGTCGCTGAGCTGGTACGGCCTGTTCGGCCCGGCCGGCCTGCCCGCGCCGATCGTCGCGCAGATCAACCAGGACCTGAAGAAGGTGGCGGCCGACCCGGCCGTGCTCAAGCAGATGGAGGACCAGGGCGCGCACATCACGCTCACGCCGCCGGCCGAGTTCCGCAGCTTCCTCGCGGCCGAGACGAAGAAGTGGACGCTGGTCGCGCAACGCGGCGGCATCCGGGCCGAGTGACGATGGCCAGCCCCCTCCTTCGCGAGAAGCTCGAGCGCCGCGAGTTCATCGTCATCCCCGGCCTGCAGGACATGATCGCCGCCACCATGGCGGCCAAGGTCGGCTTCGACATCGTCTACGGCTCGGGCTTCTGGCTCACGGCCTCGAGCCTCGGTCTGCCCGATGCGGGCATCGCCACCTACACCCAGATGCTCGACCGCATGGCGACGCTGGTGCGCAGCAGCGGCGGCGCGGCCGTCATCGCCGATGCCGACACCGGCTACGGCGGCCTGCTCAACGTGCACCACACGGTGCGCGGCTACGAGGCGGCCGGCGTCACGGCCATCCAGCTCGAGGACCAGGAGTTTCCGAAGAAGTGCGGCCACACGCCGTTCAAGCGCTGCGTGCCGGTGCAGGACATGGTCGACAAGATCCGCGTGGCCGCCGAGGCGCGCGAGGATAAAAAGAACTTCCTGATCATCGCGCGCACCGATGCGCGCGCCGAGCTCGGCGTCGACGAGGCGCTGCGCCGGCTCGAGGCCTATGCGCGCGCGGGCGCCGACATCCTGTTCTTCGAGGCGCCGCAGTCCGAGGCCGAGATGCGCCGCGCCTGCGAGGCCTTCGAACTGCCGATGATGGCCAACATGTCCGATGGCGGGAAGACGCCGATGCTGAGCGCGCAGACGCTGCAGGAGATCGGCTTCTCGCTCGCCATCTATCCCTCGATGACCAGCCTCGTGGCCGCGGCCGCGATGGAGCGCGCACTGCGCCACCTGAAGGCGAGCGGCGCCAGCGTGGCACCGGGCGACGATCTGTTCGACTTCAACGAGTTCTGCCGGCGCATCGGCTTCGAGGAGGTCTGGGACTTCGAGAAGCGCTGGGCGCGATAGCGCCCCATCCCTACGAACAACAACGGAGACAAGAGATGAGAAATGCATGGAAGCTCGCGCTGCTCGGCATCGCGGCCGCGGCCCTGGCCGGCTGCTCGACCAGCGCGCTGCAGGTGGCCGACGTCGGCAGCTATCACGTGGGCGGACGCGCCGTCACGCTCACGGGCCTGCCCGAGAAGGAACTGGTGTTCACGCCCGGCGCGCCGCCGCTGACGTTCGACCCCAACGGCGACTTCGAGGTCGAGGGGCTCTATGCGCGCTACACGCGCCTGGCGAACCCGAAGGGCCGCTATCCGCTGCTGCTGTGGCACGGCGGCGGGCTCTCGGGCGTGACCTGGGAGACCAAGCCCGACGGCCAGCCGGGCTGGGAGAACCACTTCCTGCGCGCGGGCTGGGACGTGTACGTGAGCGACGCGGTCGAGCGCGGCCGCGCCTCGTGGGCGCGCTATCCCGAGATCTTCAAGAGCGAGCCCTTCTTCCGGCCGAAGAAGGAAGGCTGGGAGCTGTTCCGCATCGGCGAGACCGGCTCGTACGACACCGATCCCGCGAAGCGCCGCGCGCTGCCGGGCACGCAGTTCCCGGTGGCCAGCTTCGACCAGTTCGCGAAGCAGGCGATCCCGCGCTGGAGCACCAACGACGCGGCCACGCAGGCGGCCTACGACGCCTATGTGCAGAAGGCCTGCCCCTGCGTGATCGTGGTCCACAGCCAGGGCGGCAACTTCGCCTTCAATTCGGCGCTCAAGTACCCCGACAAGGTCAGGGCCATCGTCGCCGTCGAGACCTCGGGCTCGCCGAACCCCGAGACCACCGACTTCGCGCGCCTCAAGGGCGTGCCCATGCTGTGGGTGTGGGGCGACAACCTCGAGCGCTATCCGTTCTGGACGCGCATCACGGCGCAGCAGGAGAACTTCCGCCAGCGGCTGATCGCGGCCGGCGGCACCGGCGACCGGCTGCTGCTGCCCGAGCTCGGCTGGCGCGGCAATTCGCACATGCTCATGATGGACCGCAACTCCGATGCGATTGCCGAGCGCGTCGACCAGTGGCTCGCGAAGCAGGGCCTGAAGCGCTGAGCGACACGAGAACGAAACCAAGAACGAACGAAGGAGACAAGCGATGAATGCATGGAAGAACACGCTGGCGCGCCTGCTCGCGGCCGCGCTGCCGCTCGCGCTGGCCATGGGCCCCGCGGGCGCGCAGCAGGACTACCCCAACAAGCCGATCCGCCTGATCGTGCCCTTCACGCCCGGCGGCGTGACCGACACCGGCGCGCGCGTGGTGGCCGACAAGCTCGGCGCGCGCCTGGGCCAGACCGTGGTGGTCGACAACCGGCCCGGCGCCTCGGGCAACATCGGCACGCAGATGGTGGCCACCGCCGCGCCCGACGGCTACACGCTGCTGCTGGGCTTCGACGGCACGCTGGTCATCAACCCGCACGTCTATGCCAAGGTGCCGTTCGACACGCTCAAGGACTTCGTGCCGGTCAGCAAGATCGGCGACGCGGTGCTGATCATCGTCGTGCATCCTTCGGTGCCCGCGAAGACGCTGTCCGAGCTGGTGGCCTATTCCAAGACCAACCCGGGCGGCGTGTCCTACGGCAGCGCGGGCACCGGCAGCACGCCGCACCTGGCCGGCGAACTGCTCAAGGCCCGCACCGGCGCGAACTTCGTGCACGTGCCCTACAAGGGCGGCGGCCAGTCGATGACCGACGTGGTGGGCGGCTCGCTGCCGATGCTCTACACCGCGGTGGCCGGTGCCTATCCCTTCGTGCAGAAGGGCCAGATCCGGCCGATCGCCGTGTCGAGCGCGCAGCGGCTGGCCTCGCTGCCCGAGGTGCCCACGGTCGCCGAATCGGGCGTGCCGGGCTTCGAGTCGAGCTCGTGGATCGGCATCCTCGCGCCCGCGAAGACGCCGCAGCCCATCGTCGAGCGGCTGCAGCGCGAGCTGCATGCGGTGGTGCAGTCGCCCGAGGTGCGCGAGCGGCTCGCGTCGCTCGGCATCTCGGCGCTGGGCAACACGCCCGCGGAGTTCGGCCAGCAGATCCGCGCCGACCTCGCCAAGTACGACCAGATCGTGAAGGCGGCCAAGATCCGGGTCGACTGAAACCAGGCATGGGGCGCGCCACCGCACAATGCGCGGGCACGCATCCTCGTGCGACCGCCGCCGCCCCATGAACCCGATCGAGATCCGCGCCCTGCCCGCGCATGCCCTGCTCGCCCGCTACGAGGGCACGGGCGCCTACACCGACTGCCATGCGCTCGCCGTCGACGGCCGCGTGCCGCTGGCCAGCTACATCGAGGCCTTCTACACCTCGCCCATGTTCAAGCCCGAGCGCTGGCTGCTCGGGGTTGCGCTCGGACGGCGCGCGAACGACGCCGATGCGGCCGCGCTGGCCGCGGGCCATGTCGAGACCTTCTCGGCCTGGCGCGTCGAGGCGCGCGCCGACGACCAGATCGTGCTGGCGACCGGGCGCACGCGCAGCTGGCTCATGGTGGCGCCGCGCGCGGACGGTGCCGCGCCGCAGACCACGCTGTTCTTCGGCTCGGCCGTCCTGCCGCGCGCGCGGGGCGGGCTCGGATGGACGGTCGATGCGCTGACGGGCTTCCACCAGCTCTATTCCCGCGTGCTGCTGCGCGCCGCCGCGAAGCGCCTCGCAGCTATGTCAAGTACCGGATCACCAGCCGCGTCACCTCGTCGGTGAAGGCCTTCACCTTGCGGTTCGCGAGCAGCGCGGGGTTGTGCAGCACGGCCTCGTGCGCGAGCGTCTCGACGGACGCGACGCAGACGAAGGCCGCGAGATCGAGGTCGAGCGCGCGCAGCTCGCCGCGGTGGGCCTCGAGGTAGGCCCGCACCAGTTCGAGCACCTCGCGGTCGAAGCCCTCCACCTCCGCCAGCCGGCCGATGCGCGGAATCTGTTCGACCAGCACGCGGTGCAGCTCGGGATCGACGCGGTGCGCGTCGATCATCAGCGCGACCAGTTCGCGCACGCCCTGCTCGAGCGGCATGCCCGCGACCCGCACCAGCGCGCGGCGCAGCACTTCCATCATGTCGTTCTTGTGCCGCTCGATGACCGCGGCCACCAGCGCCTCCTTGGTCGGGAAGTACTGGTAGAGCGAGCCGATGCTGGCGCCGGCCTCGGCCGCGATGCGGTTGGTGCTCGCGCGCTCGAAGCCCTCGCGCACCAGAACGCGAGCAGTGGCCTCGATCAGTGCGTCGACGGTCGCGCGCGAACGCTCCTGCGAGGCCTTCTTTCTCGGGTGGACGACGGGTGCACGGGCCATGGCGTTCCTCGAATGCGAGTAGACATTGTGAGCAATTGCTCGGATTATCGATCGCAACGCAGCGAAGCGGAACACCCCTGGAGATGCCATGACCAAGACCCTGCGCCCGGCGCGCGACTTCACCCCCGCGGTGCCGGTGCTCGGCGCCTACGACCCCCTCGTGTCGCTGTTCACGCGCGAGCGGCAGTGGCGTTCGGCCCTGCTGGCGCAGCTCGCGCCGCGGCCTTCGGACGTGATCGCCGACGTGGGCTGCGGCACCGGCTCCTTCCTCGCGCTGCTCGGCCGTTCGGGGTCGATGCCTCGGCTGATCGGCATCGACCCCGACGAGCGCATCCTCGAGCGCGCCCGCGCCAAGCTCGCGGCCACCGGCGTGCGCTGCGAACTGCACCGCGGCTACCTGCGCGACGCGGCCGCGCTGCTGTGGCCGCTGCAGCCGACCAAGATCGTGACCAGCCTGGTGCTGCACCAGGTGCCGCTGGCCGAAAAGCGCGCGGGCCTCGCGGCCATCCACGCGGCGCTGGTGCCGGGCGGCGAGCTGCACATCGCCGACTACGGCCTGCAGCGCACCCGGGCCATGCGAACGCTGTTCAAGCTGGTGCAGTGCGTCGACGGCTTCGCCGACACCCAGCCCAATGCCGACGGCATCGTGCCGCTGCTGATGCGGGAAGCGGGCTTCGCCGAGGTCGAGGAGACCGCGGTGATCCCGACGCCGACGGGGTCGATCTCGCTCTACCGCGGCGTGCGTTCCCGCGCGCCGAAGGATCGGGCATGACGAGCCCCATCAAGCCCGTGGTGTTCACGAGCGTGGCGCTCGCCACGCTGACCAGCGCGGTGATCCTGCCGATCCTCGCGCCGCTGGTGCGCTCGCTGCACCTGACGGTGCAGCAGGGCGGATGGATGCTGTCGATCAGCTCGCTCGCCATGGCCGCGATGGCGGCGCCCTGGGGCCTGGCCAGCGACCGCTGGGGACGCCGCCGCGTGCTGCTGATCGGCTTCGCGGGCATGTTCCTGGCCTATGGGCTGTTCACGGCGGTGGTGCGGCAGGGCCTGTCGGGCCCGTTTGCCGGCACCGGGTTGTTCGCCCTGGTCACCGGCGCACGCGCCGTGCTGGTCGCCTTCCTGCCCGCCGTGCCGTCCGCGGCGCAGGCGCTGATGGCCGATCACACCGAGGCGGGAGAGCGCGCCGCGGGCATGGCATTGATCGGCGCGGCCAACGGCGTCGGCCTCGTGGTCGGCCCGGCGCTCGGCGGACTGCTCGCGCTGCGCGGCATCCTCTGGCCGCTGGCGCTGTCGGGCGCGCTGTGCCTGCTGGCCTTCTTCGTGGTGTGGGCCACGGTGCCGCGCGGCACGCGCATGCGCGCGGCGGTCGCGTCGCCGCCGGTTTCGCCCTGGGGGCCCGAGCTGCGGCGCTGGCTGGCGGCGAGCCTGATGTCGTGGACCGCGATCGTCACGATCCAGATCATCGCGGGCTTCTACTTCCAGGACCGGCTCGGCCTCGAGACCGCGCAGGTCGGTCCGCGGCTGGCCGCGGCTTTGACGGTGACAGGCGTGGCACTGATCGCGAGCCAGCTGCTGCAGGCCCGCGTGCTGCGCTGGCCGGCGCAGCGCATGGTGATCGCGGGCAGCGCGGCCTGGATCGCGGGACTGCTGGTGTTGCTCGGCACCTCCTCGCTCGCGGCCTATGTGGCGGCCTTCGCGGTGCTCGGGGCCGGCGCCGGTTTCATGATGGCCGGCTCGATGGCCGGCGCCTCGCTCGCGGTTCCCACCGACCGGCAGGGCGCGGTCGCCGGACTGATCGCCGCGACCCAGGGCCTGGCGCTGATCGCGGCACCGGCCGCCAGCACCGCGCTCTACGCGCTCGACCGCATGCTGCCGTTCGCGGTGCTCGCGGCGCTGCTGTGCGCGCTCGCGGTGCTGTTCGCGCTGCCCACGCTGGCCACCGCGCGCGAGTGACGCGCCGGCCTCAGCCGCGCACCGTGGCCAGCCACTCGCGCGGCGACACGCCCAGCTTCTGCGCGAACACCCGCGACAGCGCCGAGGCATTGGCATAGCCGAGTTCGTCGGCGATGGTCTTCACCGAGGCACCGCCACGCAGTTGCGCCTGCGCGATGCTGAGCCGCCAGAGTGCGAGGTAGTCGGCGGGCGTGGTACCCACCACCTCGCGGAAGCGCTGCGCGAAGGCGCTGCGCGACAGGCCCGCCTCGCGCGCCATCTGCTCGAGCGGCCAGGGCTCGCCGGGCCGCTCGTGCAGCCCGACCAGCACGCGCGCGAGCCGCGGATCGCCGAGCCCCGTCAGCAGGCCCGGCGGCAGTTCGCTGTGCTCCGGATGATCGAGCAGCCAGCGCAGCAGCTGGATCAGCACCACCTCGAACAGGCGGTCGGCCAGCAGCCGGTGGCCGCACTGCACGCGCGCGGTCTCGGCGAACAGCAGCGCGAGCGACTGCTCGAGCCCCTCGACCTCGCGCAGCGGCAGGAGGATCAGCGGCGGCAACGCGCGCGCCAGCGGATGGGTCTCGCCGCCATCGAAGTCCAGCGTCGCGCAGACGAAGTCCGAGCCTTCGACGGGCGCGTTGTGGAAGTGGTGCGTCAGCGGGCGCGGATAGAACAGCAGGCTCGGTTCCTTCACGACCAGCTTGCGCCGCACGCCGCTGCGCGAGGCATGCGTGACCACCATCTCGCCGCGGCGCAGCACATGCAGGAAGCCGCGCCCCGGCTCGGCCGCGAAGGTGGTGGTGCCGCACAGCGGGCCGTTGTGGAACAGGTGCGCGCGCACGCGGAAGCGCTCGAGCAGCGCGGACAGCCTGTCGATCGGGGGTGGCGCGGTCATCTGTACGAAAAGGCATGTTCCATGGACAAAACGAGCCGAATCATACGACCATCGCGCGCACACTTCCTTCACCGATTCACAACCCCGAAGGAAATCACCATGTCCCGCATCCCCCTCGTCTCCCCCGCCGAAGCCACCGGAGACGCCCAGGTCCTGCTCGCGCAGATCCACGGCGCCTTCGGTGCCACGCCCAACATGTTCCGCGCCGTCGCCAACTCGCCGGCCGCGCTCCAGAGCCTGTGGGGATCGTTCGGCGCGCTCGGCGGCGGCGTGATTCCCGCGCAGCTCGGCGAGAAGATCGCGGTGGCGATCGCCGACCGCAATGCCTGCCACTACTGTCTGGCCGCGCACACGGCGCTGGGCCGCAAGGCCGGTGCCTCGTCGGCCGAGATGACCGCCGCGCAGCACGGCGAGTCCGCCGACCCGCAGACCGCCGCCGCGCTGCGCTTCGCGCTCGCGGTGGTCGAGCAGCGCGGCCAGATCGACGCCGCCGAGGTGCAGGCGCTGCGCGACGCGGGCTTCGACGACCGGCAGATCGTCGAGCTGCTGGCGCACGTGGCCTTGAACCTGTTCACGAACTATGTGAATGTCGCCTTCGACGTGCCCGTCGATTTCCCGGGCGTGAAGCTGCGCGCGGCCGCCTGAGCGGCGGCGCCGGGGCCTTGCCATTGCACTGGAGCCATCAACCATGTCGAGAATCCATCCCCCGGCGCCCGAGCTGCAGGTCGAGCGCTGGCTCAACACCGAGGCCCCCGTGACGCTCGAATCGCTGCGCGGCAAGGTCGTGGTGCTGCACGCCTTCCAGATGCTGTGCCCGGCCTGCGCCACGCACGGCCTGCCGCAGGCCAAGAAGACGCGGCAGCTGTTCGCCGCGAAGGACGTCGCGGTGATCGGGCTGCACTCGGTGTTCGAGCACCACGAGGTCATGACGCCCGCGGCGCTCGAGGCCTTCGTGCGCGAGTACCGCTACGTGTTCCCGATCGGCATCGACCGGCCCTCGCCGGGCAGCAGCATTCCGCAGACCATGCGCGCCTACCAGTTCCAGGGCACGCCGAGCGTGGTGCTGATCGACCGGCAGGGGCGGCTGCGGCTGAGCCACTTCGGCCTGCTCGACGACATGGCGCTCGGTGCGGCCATCGGGCAGCTCGCGGCCGAGGACGTGGCCGCGCCGTTGATCGCGGACGCGGTGCGCGACGAAGGAGCTCATGCGGATGAAGGCTGCGGCGACGCAGGCTGTCCGGTTGGCTGACGTCGCGCGCTGGCGTGCGTCCGACAGCCGCGCGCGCGCCGCCTGTTAGCTTGGAGGTCCCCGCAACGCGGTACCACAGACAGAGAGGGACACCATGCCGAACCAACCCCCGCAGGGACAGAACCACCAGAAGCCCGGCATCGTGATGTGGAGCGCGATCGCCGTGGTCGCCGTCGTGCTGGTCATCTACGCGCTGACGTGGGTGAGCAGCGAACGCGACAAGCCCGCGCCCGCGACGCAGGGCGCGCCCGCCGCCACCGCGCCGGCCAAGGGCAAATAGCGGGCCGTGCGCGACCGCCATCCACGATGGCCACGCACACTCTTGCATTACCCCTATTGGCCGATGGTCAGGCCCGAGCCGCGCCGCCACAATGACCGAGGCGCACGCCACGCCCGCGGCCTCGTCGGAGCAGAACATCCGAATCCAACACACCGACACGCGCCGCGGGATTCCACTCCGCTCCACGTCAAGGAAAGCTTTCAGATGTACTTCGAGAACAAGACCGCATGGGTGACCGGCGCTTCCTCCGGCATCGGCGAGGCGCTCGCGCTCGCGCTGCTCGAGCGCGGCGCGCGCGTGATCGCCTCCGGCCGCCGCCCCGAGCCGCTGGCCGCCCTCGCGGCGCGCGCGCCCGAACGCGTGCTGGTACTGCCCTTCGAGGCCACCGATTACGACGCACTGCCGGCCATCGTCGAGCGCGCCGCCGGCTGGCAGGGCCGGATCGACGTGCTGATCAACAACGCCGGCATCGCCCAGCGCAGCCTCGCCATCGACACCGACCTCGCCGTCTATCGCCGCCTGATCGAGGTCGACTACCTCGCACCCGTCGCCCTCACCCAGCTCGTGCTGCCGCGCATGGCCGAGCGCCGTGGCGGCCACATCGCCGTGATCGGCTCGGTGGCCGGCAAGGTCGGCGCGCCGCTGCGCACCGGCTACAGCGGTGCCAAGCATGCGGTGCAGGGCTACTTCGATGCGCTGCGCGCCGAGGTCGAGCAGGCCTACGGCATCCGCGTCAGCGTCGCGCTGCCAGGCTCGGTGCGCACCGCGGTGTCGATCAACGCGCTCGGCCCCGACGGCAGCGCGCGCGGCCGTTCCGACGCGAACATCGACCAGGGCATGGAGCCCGCCGTCGCGGCCGGCCTGCTGCTCGACGGCATGGCTTCGGGCCAGCGCGAGATCGAGATCGCGGCGGGGCTCGAAGCAGCCGCGCTGCAACTGCGTCGCCACGACCCCAACCGCCTGTTCGACATGGCCGCGCAGGAAGGCGCGCGGCTCGCGGCGCAGCGCGAGCAGCAGGGGGCGGGGGCGAGCTTCGATCCGGCGGATGTAAGGGCGGCGGGGACGTATGGGCAGGAAGCCTTGAAGGCAGCTTGAGCGTTGCCGGGCCGGAAGGAGTGGGGTCGGTCTTCCGATCACGCTCCTCCTTGTTTTTCCCGCGTGCCCCGGGTACCTCGCGCCGCCCTGGATCCGGTGGAGGCTGCGGGCACGAAGGCACGAACGCCAGCAAATCTCTCTCAACCGTGTTGAGAGTTTCGAAATCGGCTGCGTCGAGCAGCCGTCCGCCTCAATCCCGTGAGGTGTAGAGATTCGGGAAATACCGCTCCATCAACGACTGCGGCCTGAGCGGTGCCGTGAACCCGAACCGCTCGTACAGCCCGTGCGCATCGCTCGTCGCCAGGGTGAAGCGACGCAGCCCCTGCAGCGCGGGAAAGCCCATCACCGCCTGCATGAGCGCCTTGCTGTATCCACGTCCCCGATGCTCTGGGAGCACGAAAACGTCGACCAGGTTCGCGAAGGTCGCGTGGTCGGAGATCACGCGGGCGAAGGCCACCTGGTCGGCACCGATGAAACCGCTGAAGCACAGGGAGTGCTCGATCGAGCGCTGCACGGTGGCCAGCGGAATGCCTCGGCCCCAGGTCGAGCTCTCACTGAGGAAGCGGTGAACCAGGGCGACGTCGATCGCCGCTTTGTCGGTGGTGATGCGCAGTTCGGACATGGTCGTTCGAGGATAGCGCAGGCCTGTTGATCGGGGTTGCGCGCGGCCTGCGCAAAAGGACATGTGCATCGCACCTTGCGCGATGGCGCGACCTCGACCCGGCCCCTGATGGACACCGAGAGCGGGTTCCTGCGGGTGCCGATGACGCGCGGCGTGCGGCTGACGACCGGCGTCGAGTTCGATGCCGAGGACCAGAGCCTGGCCTGATGCGGGGCCGTTGCAGAATGCAGTCCGATTTCATCCCGCATCCACGGCCTCTCGGCCATCCCGCATGAACCACGCCAAGACACGGTCCCCGCGCATCGCGATCGCACTTCTCGCACTTCTCGCGCTGAGCCTGGCCGCCTGCCAGAGCACGAGCCCCCAGGCCACGGAAGCAGAACTGCGTGCCGAATACGCCCGCGCCAGCGCGGAGTGGACCGCCAGGTTCCAGGGCCAGTACGAATACGACGTGCGACACATCATGGTCCGCACCCAGGCGCAGGCGGAGGCAGCCCTCGCCCGCGTGCGCGCCGGGGAATCGTTCGGCGCGGTGGCCAACGCGGTCTCCCTGGACGAGGGCTCCAATCGAAAGGGCGGCGAGCTCGGCTGGAACTTCGGCGTCTATTTCGTGCCGGAGTTCGCCGCGGCCATGGAGGCAATGGGACCGGCCGGAATGACCGATCCGCCGGTGCACACGCCGTTCGGCTGGCACGTCATCGAGGTGACGCAAAGGCGAACCGCCATGCTGCCGAGCTTCGAGCAGTCGAGGCCCAGCCTGGAGAAGCTGCTGCGGGACAGGAAGACGCGTCGCTGAGGCCCCGCGCCCGCGCGCCTCAGAGCCCCCTGCGTTCGGCCTCCAGCAGCGGCCGGTCGCGCTTGTGCACGACCGGCGATGTCGCCAGGGCATCGAGCGCCGCGCGGGCCTGTGCGCCACGCCCCTGCGCGCGCAGCACGCGCGCCGCATGGAACTGCAGGCTCGCCCATTCCGGACGGTCGACCGCCACCACACGCGCCGCATCGGCGGCGGGCAGATCGGCCGCGGAGGGCTGGCGCGCCGTCATCAGGGCGGCCAGCAACCAGGCGCTGTCCTTCGTTTCCTGCCACCGGGCCAGCGCATGGGCATGCTCGGCATCGCACACGCCGGCGTCCTGCGCCTTCTGTGCGTCGGAGCAGCCTTGCACGGTCACGACGAAGTCGAACCACGCATGCCGCCGCAACGCCTCACCGAGCACGCCCGTCGGCCGGTCGGGGGCCACCATCGGATAGAGCTCCTGGAAGAAATCCAGCGCGCTCGATTCGTAGGGGTTGAACTCCGGCCGTTCCATCGCCGTCATCGTCATGCGCAGCGGGATGCCCGGCATGAGCTGCACGAATGCCCGGCGCGCGGTGTAGCGGATGGCCTCGTGCACGGGAGCCAGCGTGGCATCGGCGAGTGCCGCCTTCGCGCGGCTGTCGATGGCCTTGAACGCGGCTTCGACACGCGCGCCATGGCGCGCCGCCGGTTCCGCCACGGCGGCCTTGAACTCGGCGCCGCGCAGCTGGCGCCGCGTCCAGGCGTCCTCGAAGACCGCCTCCCATTCGGTGTCGCGCACGCCGTCGCGCAGCAGCGAGCGCAACGCACCGAGCGTGGCCCAGGGCCGCATCGGATGATCGGGCACGGCCGCGATGGCATCGAAGGCCTCGCGCGCGGCGACAAACTCGTCGCCGTAGAACAGCGCGGCGGCGCGCTGGTAGGCGTTCAATGCCTTCAGCTTCGCCGGCGCGCGGGCCGGCAGCAGTGCGGGCAGGGCCGGCATCTTTTGCACCGTGGCCGAACAGCGCGCAAACACCGCATCCTGGCCGGCGACCCATGTCCGGCGATCCGCATCCTTCAGCGATGCATCGGCGACGAGCTCGCCCAGCGTGCGCGCGGCGAAGGCATAGGCGTCGGGGCCGCACTGGCCGACCTCGATGTCCATCTCGCCGAACCCCGACACCTTCAGCTTCGCGGGACGGAAGTAGCTCGGCGGCACGCTCGGCGCCTGCGGCACCCACGCGGCACGCGCCTTCGACCAGGTGGCGATCTCGTCCTCGGCCGGAGGCGGCGTGGGCACGCCGCGGACCCAGTCCGACTGGCGACGATGGCTCTCGCGCGCCACGGCCCCCACGGGCAGGTGCATCACGCGCCAGGCCACGAACAGGGATGCGCGGCCATAGTTCGACTGGATCAGGCCCAGCGTGCCGTGCGCATAGGCCCGGTTGTCGGCGGGGCCGTTGATGGGCTCGACGTAGTCGCTGCGCAGGCTGTCGGGCAGTCTGCTTTCGTCGTCGGCGGCTGGGGGGGCGGCATGGCCCGGCGCGGCGAGCAGGAGGCCACCGAGCGTGGCAAGTGCGATGCAGAGACGGCGCAAGGGTGTGCGGGGCATGTTCATGAAAGAGGATGACGCGGAGGACGGGAGGGGTTGGACCATGCGGCCTCGTCGAACCAGTAGGCTCGCGTGGCGCGATCGAGAAGGGCCGCAGATGGCGGATCGTTGGTGGCGAATCCCAGTGCATTGCCGCGGCAGCGGCGCGCCAGTCCCGGGTCGCCTTGTGCAAAGCGCCGCCGCCAATCCGCGGCCTGCGGTCCCAGGCGATAGAGCATGGGCACCACTTCGTCGACCGGGAGCCGATCGAGCCAATCGCCTTGCGCGCACCAGTGCGCGAGCGCGGTGATGCTCAGCCGCACGCCTGGAGGCAGCGCCTCGCGCACCGCGGCGACGAGCGCACGGTAGGCATCGCGCTGGCGCGCCGGTGCCTCGAAGTCGAGTTGCAGCAGGCCACCACCGGCCTCGGCGGCACGGGCCTGGCGGCGCACGGCCGCAAGCACCGCCTGCTGCTGGACGGGCGTGAATTCGTCGGGCGCGGAGGCGCCCGCTTCCACATGGATGACGGGAATGAAGCGAGCGCCCGCGGGAAGCGCCAGGGGCTGGCGGCGTCCGCCGCGTTCGACGCCGGAGCCACGAAACACCAGCGACTCCACCAGGACCGCTGCCTGGCTATAGGAAGCCGCCTCGCCGGATGCCGGGGACGGGCCGTTGCTGTCGGGCCAGATCCACGCCACGCCCTGCGCCAGGGATTGCGAGACGGCCATGGGAGGGATGGGTGCGGACGCCTCTTGCCGCGCCATCCGTGCGTACAGAAAACTCGCAAGCAGGCCCAGCACCAGCAAGGCCATGCCCATGCCCATGCCCATGCCCATGCCCAGCGGCCGCCATCCTCCACGCTCGCTTCCTGCTCTCATCGACGGTCTCCCTCCGCGGAGGCGGAGTGTAGCCGTCGAGAAAGAAGGCGTGCCGACGCCCTCGTCAGCCCCGCGCCAGCACCACCACCCCGTCGGCCGCCTTCACCCCCCGCCCCTTCGCGAGCACGAACAGCGGATTGATCTCGGCCGTCTCGAGCCGCGCACCCAGTTGCCCCGCCATGCGCGAGAACGCGACGATCGCGTCGACCAGTGCCTCGACATCGGCCGGCGCCCGGCCGCGGTAGCCATCGAGCAGCGGCCAGGTCTTCAGCTCGCGCAGCATCGCGGCGGCCTCCTCGCGCGCCAGCGCCCCGCCCGGCGGCACCATGCGCAGCACGGTGTCGCCGACGAGCTCGGCGGTCACGCCGCCCATGCCGATCAGCAGCGCGGTACCGAGCGCATCGCGGTGCAGGCCGAGGATCATCTCGGTGCCGCCCGTGACCATCTCCTGCACCAGGTAGCCCTCGGGCGCCTGGCCGGTGGCGGTCGCCACGTCGTCGTGCATGCGCGCCACCCGCGCGGCCACCTGCGATGCGGGCACGGCCACGGCCACGCCGCCGACCTCGGTCTTGTGGGTGATGCGGCGCGAGAGGATCTTGAGCACCACCTTCTCGCCCAGGGCGGGCGCGGCCTCGGCCGCCTGCCGCGCATCGCGCACCGCCACCTCGCGCACGCCCGGCACGCCGAAGCGCGCGAACAACGCCTTGGCCTCGGCTTCGTCGAAAGAGCCTTGCGCAGGCAGGCCCGCGAGATCGACGATGGCGCCGGTCGACGCGTATTCCGGCGGCGTCGCGCCGCCCTGCATCAGCATGCCCTGCAGCGCCACGGTGCAACTCTCGGGCGCGCTGAAGGCCGGCACGCCGCGTCCGTTGAGCAGCGCAGCCACGGCCGGCGCATGCGGGCTCACATACGCCAGCACCGGCTTGCTCGTGCCCGGCAGGCAGTCGCGGATCGCATCCGCGACGAGGTCCGGCATGGCCAGCGCCGACGAACCGACGATGACCACCACCGCGTCGTAGCCCGGGCTGTCGAGCAGCGCGCGGAGCGCGCGGCGCAGAAGTTGCGGCTGCAGGCCGGCCAGGGTCACGTCGATGGGATTGCGGTCGAGCACCGAGGGCCCGTCGGCCTGCAGCGTGCGCAGCACCTCGGCGGTGGCCGCGTCGGGCGGCGGCGCCTCGAAGCCGGCCGCGCCGAGGCTGTCGGCCACCAAGGTGCCGGCGCCGCCGGTCGAGGTGAGGATGGCCACGCGGCGCCCGCCGAGGCGCCGGCCCGTGGCCAGCGCGGCCGGCAGGTCGAGCAGGTCGGAGAAGTCACGCGCGCGGATCGCGCCCACCTCGCGGAACAGCGCGTCGTACATGCGGTCGGCGCCGGCCAGTGCGCCGGTGTGCGAGGCCGCGGCCTGCGCGCCCGATTCGGAGCGGCCGATCTTGAACACCACCAGCGGCTTGCCCGCGCGCCGCGCCTTGGCGGCGGCGGCGCGGAACTTCGCGACGTCGCGCACGCCCTCCATGTAGAGCGCGATCACGCGCGTGGCTTCATCGTCGGCGAGGTGGTCGACGAAATCGGCGAGGTCGAGGTCGGCCTCGTTGCTGGTCGAGACCAGCTTCGAGAAACCGATGCCGCGCGCCGCGCCGCGCGAGAGCAGGGAGCCCAGGATGCCGCCGCTCTGCGACACGACGGCGATGCCGCCGGCCACGAGGTCGTCGGCCTCGAGCGCGCCGCTGGCCGACAGCGTGATGCGGTCGCTGAGGTTCACCAGCCCGATGGTGTTGGGCCCGAGCAGGCGCATGCCGCCGGCTGCCTCGAGCAGCTCGCGCTGGCGCTGCTGCCCTTGCGCACCAGTCTCGGCATAGCCGCTCGCGAGCACGATCGCCGCGGCGCAGCCGCGCGCCGCGAGTTCGCGCACCACAGCCTGCGCACGCTCGGCACCCAGCAGCACGATCGCGACATCGGGCGCCTCGGGCAGCGCGCCGATGTCGGGGTAGCAGCGCAGGCCCGCGATGGTCTCTGCCTTCGGGTTGACCGGGTAGATCGCGCCTGCGAAGCCATGCTTCTGCAGATAGGCGACGGGTCGGCCCGAGGTCTTCGCGAGGTCGGCCGAGGCACCGATCACCGCCACGCTGCGCGGACGGACCAGGCGGGAGATCGGAGAGATGGCATCGCTCATCGCGCCCCCTCCTTGGCCGCCGACTTCGCGAGGAAGGCCTCGACCGAGGCGCGGTGCTCGTTCGAGGTGTAGCAGATCGCCTGCGCCTGGCTGCCGAGGCCGAAGACCTGTTCGGCCTGCAGCTCGAAGCTCTGGTTCAGGATGCCCTTGGCCAGCGCGACCGCGGTGCGCGACCCCGCGCCGAGTTCGCGCGCCCAGCCCGTCGCTTCGGTCAACAGCGCTTCGGGCGTGCTCAGCCGGTCGGCGATGCCGAGCTCGATCGCCTCGTTGGCGCGCACGGTGCGGCCCGTGAAGATCAGCGCCTTGGCGCGCGCCAGGCCCACGCGGCGCGGCAGGAAGTACATGCCGCCGCCGTCGGGAATCAGACCGCGCAGCACGTAGTTCCAGGCAAAGCTGGCGTGCGGCTCGGAGGCGATCACGAAGTCGCAGGCCATCGCGAGGTCGGTGCCCAGGCCGGTGGAGGCGCCGTTCACCGCGGCGATGGTGGGCTTGGGCAGGTCGTGCAGCGCGCTCAGTGCGTGATGGGTGCGCTGCTGCCGCGCCCAGCCGTTGTAGGCGATATCGCCGGCCGGCGCCTGCATGCGTTGCTGCATCGCGCGGATGTCGCCGCCCGCGCAGAAGGCCTTGCCCGCGCCGGTGAGCACCAGCGCGCGCACGCTGTCGTCGCGGTTCACGCGCTCGAGCGCGGCCATGAGTTCGCCGCGCATGGCGTCGTCGACGGCGTTGCGCACCTCGGGGCGGTCGAGCGTGAGGATGGCGACGCCGTCCTCGGTGCGGAGCTGGATGGAAGAGGTGGGAGTGGTCATGTCGGCAAGGGAATGAAAAAACGATGAGGGCTCGCTCAGTCGAGCTGGATGTGCGCCTCGCGCACCAGCTGGCCCCAGCGGGCCTGCTCGGCGGCGACGTAGCGCATCAGTTCCTCGGGCGGCGAGGCGATCACCACGATGCCCTCGTCGGCGATGCGCTTGCTGAAGGTCTCGCTGTGCGCCGCCTTGCGGATCGCGGCATGGAGCCGCGCCACCACCTCGGTGGGCGTGCCGGCCGGCGCATAGAGCCCATACCAGCTCTCGGCCACGTAGCCGGGCACGCCGCTCTCGGCCACCGTGGGCACGGAGGGCATGGCCGGCGAGCGCTGCGGCGAGGTCACGGCCAGCGCGCGCAGCTTGCCGCTCGCGATGTAGGGCGCCACGCTCGCGGCGGTGGTGAACATCAGGTCGATCTGGTCGCCGAGCAGGTCGGTCAGCGCGGGCGCCGAGCCGCGGTACGGCACGTGCGTGAGGTCGACCTGCGCGAGCCGCTTGAAGAGCTCGCCCGCGAGATGCGCCGAGGTGCCGTTGCCGAACGAGCCGTAGCTGAGCTTGCCGGGATGCGCTTTCGCGAACGCGAGCAGGTCGGCCACCGAGCGGAAGTCGCGGTCGCTGCGCACCACCAGCACATTGGGCGAGCGGCCGACCAGGCTCAATGGTGCGAAGGCCTTGGCCTGGTCGTAAGGCAGCTTGGGCTGCAGGCTGGGGTTGACCGCGTGCGCGAAGGTCGCCATCAGCAGCGTGTAGCCGTCGGGCGCGCTCTTGGCGACGTAATCGCTGCCGATGATGGTGCCGGCGCCGGGCTTGTTCTCGACGATCACCGACTGCTTCAGTTCGGCGCCGATGCCCGCGCCGAGCACGCGTGCGATCACGTCGGTGCCGCCGCCGGCCGCGAACGGCACCACGAGGCGGATCGGTTGCTTCGTGGGGAAGGCCTGCGCGGCCGCGTTGCCCATGGTCAGGGCGAGGGCCAGGCCGGTTGCCAGGCCCATGAGCACGCGCCGCGCGCGCCCGTCGATTCGAAATTGCATGCTGTCTCCTTCTCGGCGCGAACGGAAAAAGCTCGCCGCGCCATAGGGGAAAAGCATAGGCACGAGGGTCTGCGCATACACTCCCCCAATTCCAAGCAATGGAATCGAAATCCAGGCCAGCATGGAGTCCGCATGAGCCGCATGACCCCCTCGCTCGAGCAGAAACCCGGCATCTCGCCGGCCAACCGTTCGCTGGAACGCGGCGTGGAGATCCTGCGTGCCTTCCGTCCGGGCTCCGAGCTGCTGGGCAATGCCGAGCTCGCCGACCGCACCGGTCTGTCGCGCTCCACCGTCAGCCGCCTCACGCAGACGCTGGTGGGCGCGGGCATGCTGCAGGTCGATGCGGGCCAGCGCGCCTACCGGCTGGCGCCCGCGGTGCTGAGCCTCGCGCATGCGATGCGCTCGGGCTCGAGCGTGCTGTCGCTGGCCGCGCCGAAGATGCGCGCGCTGGCCGAGTCGCGCCGCATCAACGTCGGCCTGGCCGCGCCCGACCGCGACGAGATGGTCTACCTCGAGTCGATCCGTTACAACCGCCGCGTGTCGCTGCGCAACGTGGTCTCGGGCCAGCGCGTGCCGATGGAGCTCACCTCGCTCGGGCGCGCCTGGCTCGCCACGGCCGGCGAGCCGCGGCGCAAGGCGCTCTACGCGCTGTTCAAGCAGCGCCGGCGCGAGCAGTGGCCGGCGCTGCGCGAGGAGATCGAGGCCGCCATCGCGAACGTGAACGCGCGCGGCTTCTGCGCCGCCGCCTGGCAGCCCGAGGTGGTGGCGCTCGCCGCGCCGATCCGCCTGCCCGCCGCGCAGCCCGACGAAGCGCCGGGCGCCTCGGGCTACGTGCTCAACCTCAGCGTCTCCAGCAGCGAATCGCTCGCGAGCGTGGTGCGCGAACTCTCGCCGGCGCTGCTCGCGCTGGTGGCCGACGTGGAACGCGCGCTCGCGCGCGGCTTTGCATGAACCCCGAAAGAAGCATCGAATGACCGACACCCTGCGCCAGCTCTATCCTCCGATCGAACCCTACGAGAGCGGCATGCTCGACGTGGGCGACGGCCACCGCATTCGCTACGAGCGCGTGGGCACGCCCGGCGCCAAGCCCGCGGTGTTCCTGCATGGCGGCCCCGGCGGCGGCATCTCGCCCGAGCACCGGCGGCTGTTCGATCCCGCGCGCTACGACCTGCTGCTGTTCGACCAGCGCGGCTGCGGCCTGTCGCAGCCGCATGCGGGCCTCGAGGCCAACACCACCTGGCACCTGGTGGCCGACATCGAGCGCCTGCGCGCGCTGGTGGGCGCCGAGCGCTGGCTGGTGTTCGGCGGCTCGTGGGGTTCGACGCTGGCGCTGGCCTATGCGCAGAAGCACCCCGAGCACGTGAGCGAGCTGGTGCTGCGCGGCATCTACACCGTCACGCGCGCCGAGCTCGACTGGTACTACCAGTTCGGCGTGTCGGAGATGTTCCCCGACAAGTGGGAGCAGTTCCAGGCCCCGATCCCCGAGGCCGAGCGCGGCGACATGATCGCGGCCTACCGCCGGCGCCTGACCGGCGACGACCCGGTGGCGCAGATCGAGGCCGCGCGCGCCTGGAGCGTCTGGGAGGGCCAGACCATCACGCTGCTGCCGAGCCCCGCGCTCGCGGCCTCGCATGCCGACGACCATTTCGCGCTGGCCTTCGCGCGGCTGGAGAACCACTACTTCGTGCATGACGCCTGGCTCGAGGACGGCCAGCTGCTGCGCGACGCGCACCGGCTGCACGGCATCCCGGGCGTGATCGTGCATGGCCGCTACGACATGCCCTGCCCCGCGCGCTACGCCTGGGCCCTGCACAAGGCCTGGCCCGAGGCGGAGTTCCACCTGATCGAGGGGGCCGGGCATGCGTATTCGGAACCCGGAATCC
Organism: Variovorax paradoxus; assembly: GCA_016806145.1. NCBI lineage: Bacteria > Pseudomonadati > Pseudomonadota > Betaproteobacteria > Burkholderiales > Comamonadaceae > Variovorax > Variovorax paradoxus. The sequence goes on along the minus strand of CP063167.1, from coordinate 2,044,563 downwards.
TCGATCGCTTGCTGCAGGCGACGGATGGGTTTACCGGGCGCTGAGTCCGCTCAGTCCTGCCCTTCGGCCCCCGCCGCCTTCACGATCCGCCCCCACTTCTGGTGCTCCGCCGCAATGAATCGCTTGTACTCCGCCGGCCCCAGGTACAGCGGATCGGCCCCCACCTCGGCCAGCGCGGCCTTGATGTCGGGGGCCTGCCAGGCCTTCTCGAGCGCGGCCGAGAGGCGGTCTATCGCGGGCCTGGGCACGCCCGCGGGCGCGGCCACGCCGAACCAGATCGAGACGTCGTAGCCCGGCACGCCGGCCTCGGCGATCGAGGGCACGCCGGGAAAGGCGGGCGACTTGCGCGGGCTGGTCACGGCCAGCGCGCGGATCTTGCCGGCCTTGACGTAGGGCGCATGGGTCGAGGCGGTGTCGAACATCATGTCGACGCGGCCCGCGAGGAAATCCGACAGCGCGGGCGCGGAGCCCTTGTAGGGCACGTGCAACATCCGGGTGCCGGTCATGCTCTCGAACAGCGCGCCCGACAGGTGGCTCGATGCACCGATGCCGGCCGAGGCGTAGGTCAGCTTGCCGGGGTTGGCCTTGGCCAGCGCGATCAGCTCGGCCACCGTGTTCGCCTTCACCGAGGGATGCACCACCAGCACGTTCGAGGCCGAGGCCACGTTGCCGATCAGCTCGAAATCGGTCAGCGGGTTGTACTTGAGCTTGCGGTAGATGAAGGGGTTGATCGCCATCGTGCCGGTGGTGGTGAAGAACAGCGTGTAGCCGTCCTTCGGTGCGGCCAGCGCCACCTCGGCAGCGATCGCGCCGCCGGCACCGCCGCGGTTGTCGACCACCACGGGCTGGCCCAGTTCCTTCGAGAGCCGGGTCGCGGTGAAGCGCGCCATCGCGTCGGTGGCGCCGCCCGCGGGGAAGGGCACGACCAGCGTGATGGGCTTGTCGGGGAAGGCGGCGGCCGCGGAGGCGGCGAAGCCCAGCGCGAGCAGGCCGCCGAGGGCGGCGCGCCGCGAGAGAAGAAAGAGGAAGGAAGCGGTCATGGCTGTCTCCTGCCGCTGGTGCGGCATGCGTTGTGATGAATCGGGAGCAGAAGGGAAGGACTTCAGTCGTTCGCGGCGTCGCGCGGCGGCGCGGCCGACACGAGCTCGTAGAGCGCGGGGTAGTAGCGGTCGCCCCAGCCCGCGTCGATCGTGCGCCGCAGCGTCGAGGCGGTCTCGCGCGCCATCGCGGCCTCGAGCCCCACGGCCTGCGCGAGCTCGAGCGCGAGGCTCACGTCCTTGAGCGCATAGCGCGTCGCGAAGCGTCCCTCGGGATAGTGGCGCGGCAGCAGCGCCTCGCGTCCCTGCACGCGCGCGGCGCGGCTGTCGGCCGAACCCAGTTCGATGGCATCGAGCAGCACCGCGCCGTCCACGCCATGCGCGCGCGCCACGGCCATCGCCTCGGCCAGGGACTGCACGGCCTCGAACAGCACGGTGTTGTGCAGGATCTTCACCACCTGGCCCGCGCCGGTGCCGCCGCAATGCGTGATGTCGCTGCCCATGCAGCGGAAGTGGGGCATCAGCGCGCTCACGTCCTCGGCCGTGCCGCCAGCCATGATGCTCAGCGTGCCCGCGATGGCGGCCGCGGGCATGCGCGCCACCGGTGCGTCGACGAAGCGGTGGCCGGCCTGCGCGAGACGCTCGGCCATGCGGCGCGTGGCCAGCACCGAGGTGGTGCCCATGTCGACCACGGTGCGAACGCCTCCGCTGCCTTGCCAGGCCTCGGCCAGCGCCTCGACCACCGACTCCGCCGCCTGCGCGCTCGCGAGGCAGAGGAACACCACCGAGGCCTCGTGCGCCAATGCGCGCAGCGAGTCGGCCGGCACCGCGCCGCGCTCGGCCAGCCGCCGCATCGGCGCGGCATCGAGGTCGTGGCACAGCACGCGCGCGCCGCTCTTCGCCGCGAGGTTGGCGCACATGGGCTCGCCCATCACGCCGAGGCCGATGAAGCCCAGGGTCTGCAGCGTCATCTCAGAGCCCCACCATCACGGTCTTGGCTTCCTGATAGGTGCGGATGCCGAAGAAGCCCTTCTCGCGGCCCGAGCCGCTTTCCTTGAAGCCGCCGAAGGGCACCGACACGCTGAGCGTCTTGTAGGTGTTGATCCAGACCGTGCCGGCCTCGACCGCGCGCGCCACGCGCCAGGCCTTCGGGAAGTCGCGCGTCCACACGCCCGCGGCCAGGCCGAAGAAGCTGTCGTTGGCCTGCGCGACGAGGTCCTCCTCGTTGTCGAACGGCATCACGCACAGCACCGGGCCGAACACCTCCTGCTGGCAGATGCGCGCGTCGTTCGTCACGCCGCCGATGAGGGTCGGCAGGTAGTAGGCGCCATCGGCCAGCGCGGGGTCGGCCGGGCGGCTGCCGCCGGCCAGCACCTCGGCGCCGTCCTCGCGCGCCATGTCGACCATGGCCTCGACCTTGTCGCGGTGCACGAAGGACGACAGCGGCGCCACCTGCGAGCGCGCATCGTCGGGCGGCCCCACGCGCAGCGCCTTGGCGGCCTGCACCAGCCGCGCGACGAAGGCGTCGTGGATGCCGCGCTCGACGAACAGCCGCGTGCCCGCGATACACGACTGGCCGCTGGACGAGAACACGCCGTGCAGCACGCCCTGCAGCGCCTTGTCGAGATCGGCGTCGGCGAACACGATGTGCGGCGACTTGCCGCCGAGTTCGAGCGCCACCGCGGCCATGCGGCCCGCGGCCTCGCGCGCGATCGCCTTGCCGGTGGCGGTGCCGCCGGTGAACGAGATCAGCCGCACGTCGGGGTGCGCGACCAGCGCCGAGCCGGTCTCGGCGCCGAGGCCGGTCACGACGTTGAGGATGCCCGGCGGCAGGCCGGCCTCGAGCGCGAGCTCGGCCACGCGCAGCGCGATGGTCGGCGTGAACTCCGAGGGCTTGAGCACCACCGCGTTGCCGGCCGCGAGCGCCGCCGCCACCTTCTGCGACTCGAGCGTGAGCGGTGAATTCCAGGGCGTGATCGCAGCCACCACGCCGAAGGGCTCGTAGAGCACCATCGACAGGTGGTCGCCGCGCGAGGGCGCCACTTCGGCCGGCATGGTCTCGCAGATCGACGCGAAGTAGCGGTAGGCCGCCGCGCCGCCGGCCGCCTGCGCCACGCACTCGGCGCGCAGCTTGCCGTTCTCGCGCATCTGGCGCTCGGCCAGCTCCTCGGCATGGGCCTCGATCAGGTCGGCGATGCGGTGCAGGATCGCCGCGCGCCGGTGCGGCAGCATCGCGCGCCACTCGGGCCGGGCCTGCGCGGCCTTGGCGGTGCGCACCGCGAGGTCCACGTCCTCGCGGCTCGCGCTGCCGATCAGGCCGTTCCGCGCACCGTTGGCGGGGTTGATCGATTCGAAGGGCGTGCCCTGGCCTGTTGTCCAGGTGGCGCCGATCAGGAAGGGCCTGACGCCCGCGCCTTGCGTGCTCGCGCTCATGGAAGTCTCCTTGGGGCCGTGCTGGCCGCTGTCTCGGTGGATAGGAAGAATGGATGCATGGTAGGAAGGGCGCGCGGCTCGCGACACCGTTCGATTCCAAACAGTGGAATGGTGGGAACCGGGCCGCAGGCTACGCAGCGGTGCGCATGGCTACAAGCCGCCAGCGCTGCATGGGCTTGCAAGGCCAACTAACAGATCGCAAAGCCGCCACTAGACTCGGCGCTTCGATGTCGCAATGGAGAGCGCCGCATGCGCCAGGACCTGCTGGATGGACTCGTCGCCTTCATCGTGTCGGCGGAGGAACGCGGTTTCTCGGCCGCCGCGGTGCGCCTGGGCGTCACGCCCTCGGCCGTGAGCCAGTCGATCCGCAGCCTCGAGCGGCGCCTCGGCATCACGCTGTTCAACCGCACCACGCGCAGCGTGAGCCTCACCGAGGTCGGCGAGCGCTATCTCGAGAAGGTACGGCCGGTGGTGTCGGAGCTCGCCGCCGTCTCCGAGGAGTTGGGCCGCGAGGCCGACCATCCGAGCGGCCTGCTGCGGCTCAACGTGCCGCGCGCGGGCTACACCATCGGCCTGCAGCCGGTACTGCGGCGCTTTCTCGACCGCTTCCCCGACGTCAGGCTCGAGCTGCGGATCGAGAACCAGCTGGTGGACATCGTGGCCCAGGGCTTCGATGCCGGCATCCGCTTCGGCGACCTGGTCGAGAAGGACATGATCGCGGTCAGGATCGGGCCGCGCATCGAAGCGCATGTGATCGCCTCGCCCGATTACCTCGCGCGCCACGGCACGCCCGTGCATCCCACCGAACTGATGGCGCACGATTGCATCGGCTTTCGCCACGTCAGCACCGGCCAGGTCGAGCGCTGGCAGTTCGCGCGCGGCGACGAGACGCTGCAGCTCGCGATCGACGGCCGGCTCGTGCTCAACGACTCGGCCGCGCTGGTGCGCGCGGCGCTCGACGGCATCGGCGTCGCCTACATGATCAACGGCTACATCGAGCCGCTGATCGCGCAGGGCCTGCTGGTGCGGCTGCTGGCCGAATGGAGCCCGGTGCTGCCGGGCCTCACGCTCTACTACCCCGACCGGCGCCGCGTGCCCGCGAAGTTGCGCGCGCTGATCGACTTCCTGCGCGCGGAGCTGCCCGCGGCCTCGGCGGTGCCGCCGCCCGAGTTGCGGCTGGACTGACGCCGCTCAGATGACGCGGCTTGCCGCGAGCCGGTCGATCCGCCCGGCATCGCAGCCGAGCTCGTCGGCCAGCACCTCGCGCGTGTGCTGGCCCAGGGTCGGCGGCGCGCGCCTGTAGGCCACCGGCGAGGCCGACAGCCGGATCGGATTGGCCACCAGTGGAATGGAACCGGCCGTGGCGTGCTCGACCTCGATCTTCATGCCGCGCGCGATCACCTGCGCGTCCTCGAACACCCGCGCGAGGTCGTTGATCGGGCCGCAGGGCACCTCGGCCGCCTCGAGCGCCGCCACCCATTCGTCGGTGGAACGCGTCAGCGTGCATTCGCGCAGCAGCCGGACCAGCTCGACGCGGTGCGCGATGCGCGCGAGGTTGGTCGCGAAGCGCTCGTCGGTGGCCAGCGCCGGCCGGCCGATGGCCGTGCACAGCCGCGCGAACTGGCCGTCGTTACCGACCGCGATGATCACGTCGCCATCGGCGGTCGGGAAGTCCTGGTACGGCACCACGTTGGGATGCGCATTGCCGAGCCGGCCCGGCGAGCGGCCGCCGTAGAGGAAGTTCATGCCCTGGTTCGCCATGCAGGCCACCTGCACGTCGAGCAGCGCGAGGTCGATGTGCTGGCCCGTGCCGCTGCGCTCGCGGTAGGCCAGCGCGGCCAGGATCGCGTTCGAGGCGTACAAGCCGGTGAACAGGTCCGCCACCGCGACACCGACCTTGAGCGGCCCGGCGCCCTGCTCCGATTCCGCGCGGCCGGTGACGCTCATGAGCCCGCCCATGGCCTGCACCAGGAAGTCGTAGCCCGCGCGCGGCGCATAGGGACCGGTCTGGCCGAAGCCGGTGATCGAGCAGTAGACCAGCCGCGGGAACTCGGCATGCAGCGTGGCGTAGTCGAGGCCGTACTGCGCGAGGCCGCCGACCTTGTAGTTCTCCACCAGCACGTCGCAGCGCGCCGCGAGTTCGCGCACCAGTTGCTGGCCTTCGGGGGTGGTGATGTCGATGGTGACCGAGCGCTTGTTGCGGTTGGCGCACAGGTAGTAGGCCGCGTCGCGCGTGGGCTGGCCGTCGCGGTCGTGCAGGAAGGGCGGGCCCCAGCTGCGCGTGTCGTCGCCGCTGCCGGGCCGCTCGACCTTGATCACGTCGGCACCGAGGTCGGCGAGCATCTGCGAGGCCCAGGGCCCGGCCAGCACGCGCGACAGGTCGAGCACCTTCACATGCGAGAGAGCACCGTCCATCGCTTCAGGCCGCCAGCATGTGCAGGCCCGAGCCCAGGTGGGCCGCGCCGTCGATCTGGATCAGCTGGCCGGTCATGAGGTGCGCGGCCGGCGTGGCGAGGAAGGCGACCAGCTCGGCCACCTCCTCCACGCTGGTGGCGCGGCCCATCGGCGTGGCGTCGACCAGCCGGTCGAGCATCGCCTTCGCGGCCTCGCCGGCCAGGCCCTCGGTCAGCACCGCGCCGGGGCCGATGCAGTTGAGCGCGATATCGTCCCTGGCCCATTCGAGCGCCAGCGTGCGCATCAGGCCCAGCACGCCGGCGCGCGCGGCGATCGAATGCGCGATGCCCATCGAGCCGCGGTCCACGCCCGACAGCGAGATGTTGACCACCGAGCCCTTGCGCGCCTTGAGGAAGGGATAGGCCGCCTTGGTCACGACGAAGATGGCCGACAGGTTGACGTCGATCACGGCGTCCCAGCCCTTGCGGCTGATGCCGGTGGCGGGCGCGAAGAACTGGCCGCCCGCGTTGTTCACCAGCAGGTCGATGCCCTGGCGCTGGCCGACGCGCGCGACCAGCGCCTCGATCGCCTCGGTGTCGCGCACGTTGCAGGTCTCGAAGCCGAAGCGGCCCGCGAGGCCCTCGGCCAACTGGCCGGTCTCCTCGAGCGCCTCGGCGCGGCGGCCGGTGCCGAAGACGTCCATGCCCAGCGCCATCAGCCGCAGCGCGATCGCGCGGCCGATGCCGGAGCCGGCGCCGGTGATGAAGGCCGAGCGTCCCTGGTGGACGCCGGGCCGCATGACCCGCAGCGCGTCGGCGGCGGGAAGGGAAGAAGTGCTGGCCATCGAAGGCTCCTCGGATCGGAAGGATGGAAGAAGGGGAAAGGACGCGGCGTCAAGCGAAGCGCAGGCCGCCGCCCACGTGCGGGGTCGCGCTGCGCGGCAGCCGCTGCCCGTCGAACAGCGCCGGGAACGCGGGCACGTGCTCGCCCGATGGCAGCGCCCGCGAGACCGCGCCGGGCCGCAGCGCGCGGATCATGGCCAGCGCCTCCTCGGGCGGCCGCACGTTGCCGGCCGGTATCTGCAGCGCCCGCATCTGCGCCAGCACCTCGTCGCGCCGGCGCGGCAGCGTCCAGGCCTCGACCTGGGCGTCGAAATGCGCGGCGCGCGCGATGCGCTCCTTGATCGGCGCGTCGTCGGCGCCCACCAGCGGCCGCAGCCGGCGCCAATAGGCATCGAGCCCGCCGAGGATGTAGACGTGGCCGTCGGCGCAGCGGTAGATGCTCGAGGGCGCGGAGGCGCGGTCGCGGTTGCCCATCGGCGGATCGAGCGCGTCGCCCTCGCTGACCGCGAGCATCGCCGGCCCGATCAGCATGCTGGCCGCGACCTCCATCATCGACAGGTCGACCAGGCAGCCTTGCCGCGCGGGGTCGAGCATGGCCATGGCGCAGCTCATGCCGGCGTACATGCCGCAAAACATGTCGATCGGCCAGCTGGTCGACAGCCGCGGCGAGCCGTCCTCGTCGCCGTTGAGCAGCGCGAAGCCCGACTCGCACTGCGCGATGGTGTCCATGCAGATGCGCGCATCCTGCTGGCCGTAGCCCGAGATCAGCACGATCACCAGCCGCGGGAAGCGTTCGCGCAGCGTCGGCCCGTCCATGCCCAGGCCGCTCAGCGACGCGGGCGCGAGGTTGCAGACGAAGGCGTCGGCCTCCGCGAGCATGGCATCGAGCGCCGCGCGGTCGGCGGCCTCGCGCAGGTTCAGCACCCGGCTCGTCTTGCCGGTGTTGAAGCTGCGCGCGTAGTAGCTGCCGAAGCCATTGCCCGGCAGGGTGCGCACGCCGTCGCCCTGCGGCGATTCGACCTTCGTGACCTCGGCGCCGAAGTCCGCGAGGTACTGGGCCGCGGTGGGCCCGGCGATGAACTGCGACAGGTCGACCACGCGCCGGCCGGCCAGCGGGCGCGGCAGGCCCTGGGCCCGCGCCTCAGGCATGCACCACCCGCGTGGCCTTGTGGATGGTGCGCGGCAGGGTGCCGGACTCGACCACCTCGACATGGAAGCGCACCTGCAGCTTCTCGCGCAGCCGCTGCGACAGCCGCTCGCCGAGGTCGGCCGGCGCGCCCGCCGCGCGCTCCACGCGCAGCTTCACGCCGGTGAGGAAGCCGGTGTGCGGGTCCTTCACGCTGTCGTCGAGCACCAGCAGGTACTCGTTGCTCAGGCCCGGGAAGGCGCGCACGATGTCCTCGACCGCCGAGGGGAACAGGTTCACGCCGCGGATGATCAGCATGTCGTCGGCGCGGCCCAGCACGCCGCCGGCCAGGCGCGCATGGGTGCGGCCGTCGGGCGCGGTGCGGCTGTCGCGCACCACCATGTCGCCGGTCCACCAGCGCACCAGCGGGCAGGCCTCCTTGTCGAGGTGGGTCAGCACCAGCACGCCACGCTCGCCGTCGGCCACCGGCTCCTTGGTATCGGGATGCAGCACCTCGACGTAGATGAAGTCCTCGGCCAGCGTCGGGCCGAGCTGCGCGGCGGTGTCCCAGCCGATCGGCTGGCATTCGAGCGCGCCGTAGCAGTCGAACATCCTCGCGCCCCACTGGCGCTCGATGCGCTCGCGCGTGCCGGGGATGCTGGCGCCGGGCTCGCCGCCCACGCAGACCATCTTCACGCGCGAGGTCGTCAGGTCGCGCCCCAGCTTCTCGGCCGCCTCGGCCATGTGGGCCATGAACGAGGGCGTGCCGATCACGCACTGGCTGCCGTATTGGAAGATGGTCTCGATCTGGCGCTCGGTGTCGCCCGAGGAGGCCGGGATCACCAGCGCGCCCAGGTGCTGGGCCGCGAGCGTGGCGCCGAGGCCGCCGACGAACCACGCGTAGTTGAACATGCACTGGAAGATGTCGCCGCGCCGCAGGCCCTGCGCATAGAGGTAGCGCGCGTAGAGGTCGGCCCAGCGTTCGATGTCGGCCTGGGTCCAGAGCACCGGCGCGGGCCGGGCCGTGGTGCCGGAGGAGAAATGCACCCGCACGGCTTCGCCGGGTTCGACGGCGGCCAGGGCGCCGAACGGGGGCTGTGCCTCGAGGCCGGCGACGTAGTCGGCCTTGCGCGTGAACGGCAGCCGGCGCAGGTCGGCGAAGCTCTTCAGGTCGCCGGGCTCGAAGCCGACCTCGGCGAACACCTTGCGGTAGTGGCTGCTGGTGCGCCCCACGCGCTCGAGCTGGCGGCGCAGGGCATCGAGCTGGAAGGCCTCGATGCGGTCGCGCGACCAGGTCTCCCTCTCATCCCAGATGGTCTCGGAAAAGGGCTGTCTTTCTTGCTGCTTCATGGTTTGGATCCTTGAGAAGCCCGCGCAGCGCGAAGGCTGCCAGGGCATGAGCGATGTCGTCCACCGCCTCGGCGCTCTGCAGCCGCCGCTGGCTGTACCAGACGGTGGCCCAGTTGAGCGCGCCGAAGAAGGGCTTGGTGATGAGCTTCGCCGGCTGGTCGACGAACAGGCCCGCGCGCACCCCGTCGTCGATCACCTCGACGAACATCTGTTCGTAGTCGTCGCGCATCTTGACCACCGAGCGCAGCCGCTTGGCGCCCGAGGAGGCACCCAGCAGGTGCCGCTCCAGCCCCTGCACCGCCACCTTCTGCATCGGCAGCTCGGTCAGCAGGATCTGGGTGTGGCGCAGCGCCATCGCGGACAGGCGCTCGAGCGGGTCGCCCGCGCCGCGCGCGATCGGCTCGACCTGCTCGTTGAGCCGGTTCATCGCGGCGATCTGCACGTCGAAGAAGAGGTCGGCCTTGCTGCGGTAGTGGTGGTAGATGCGGCCCTTGGTGGCGCCCAGGCGCTGCGCCACCGCGTCGATCGACGTCGCCGCATAGCCCAGCTCCATGAAAAGTTCCGCCGCCGCCTGCAGGATCTCGCTGCGCGACTCGTTGCCGCCCGCATCCGCCACCGCCTGTTGTGCACTCGCCATCACCGACCTCTTCTCTTTCGTGATTCACTTGACCCGATCTTCCGCCTCCTTGCGCACGGCACGTGACAACACCAGCCGCTGGATTTCGGACGATCCCTCGTAGATCTCGAGGATGCGCTGGTCGCGGTACAGCCGTTCCGCGACCGTCGGCTTGCAGTAGCCCATGCCGCCCCAGATCTGGACCGCATTGTCCGCCGCCCGGTGGGCCACCTCGGAAGTGAAGAGCTTGGCCATGGCGCCGAGGTTCGAGACGTCGGCGCCGGCGTCGTAGGCGCGCGCGGCCTCGTACAGCATCATGCGGGCGGCCGAGATCTCGGTCGCCATGTCGGCCAGCTTGAAGCCGATGCCCTGGTTCTCGCCGATCGGCTGGCCGAAGGTACGGCGCTCGACGGCGCGCTGCGAGGCCTCGCGGAAGGCCGCGAGCGCCAGCCCCATCGACTGCGCCGACACCATGATGCGGCCCACATTGAGCGTCTGCAGCGCCAGCCGCAGCGCGCGGTTGAGCTCGCCGATGCGCGCGCTGTCGGGCACCACCACGTCGACGCGCAGGTTCGAGGTCTGGGTGCCGCGGATGCCCATCTTGTCGGACAGCTCGTCGACCACCGCGCCGGGCTTCTCCTTGTCGACCATGAAGGCCGAGATGCCGCGCCCGCCCGCGGCCGGGTCGGTCTTGGCGAACACCACGTAGTAGCGCGAGGCGCCGCCGTTGCCGATCCAGTACTTCTCGCCGCGCAGGCGCCAGCCATCGCCCTCGCGCACCGCCGTGGCCTCGATGGCCGCGGCATCCGAGCCCGCCACGCGCTCCGACAGCGCGAAGCTGGTGGCACGGCCCTGCGTCATCTCGCGCAGGTAGAAGTCCTTCTGCGCGTCGGTGCCGGCCAGCAGGATCGGGAAGGCGCCGAGCTGGTAGGCGCACATGATCGCGGCGGTCGACGCGCAATGCATGCCCAGCGTCTCGACCGCGGCCACGGTCGCGGTCAGGCTCTGGCCCTCGCCCCCCCACTGCGTGGGCAGGAACAGGCCGGTGAAGCGGTGCTCCACCAGCGCCTCGATGGTCTCCCAGGGATAGCGCTGGTCGCGGTCGAGCTCGGGCGCCAGCGGCGCGAAGCGTTCGCGTCCGAGGCGGTCGGCCAGTTGTTGCCAGCGGGTGGCGGCGTCGTCGAGCGATGGGGTCCAGATCACGGTCACTTGGGAGTCTCCAGGGTGGTCAAAGAAGGTGTGGCCGGGGCGGTGCGCGCGCGGAACAGACGGCCCAGCGGACGCGCCAGGCCCATCAGCCCCTGCGGGAAGAAAGCCAGGATCAGCACCAGCACGCTGCCCAGCACGATCTTGTCGACGTAGCCGCCGAGCGAGAAGAACTTCTCCTGCACCAGCACCAGCGCCGTCGCCAGCAGCGGGCCCAGCAGCTGCCGGCGCCCGACCAGCACCACGGCCGTCAGCATCAGGATCAGGAAGTAGTTCTCCAGGATGTCGGCGCTGACGTAGGCGCGCTGGTAGGCGTAGAGCCAGCCGGCCAGTGCGCTGATCGGCGCCGAGAACAGGAACACCTGCAGCCGCACGCGCGCCGGGTCGATGCCGCCGATGGTCGCGAGCCGCGGGTTCAGGTGGGTCATGATGGCCGCCGCGCCGAGCTGCGAATGGCGGAAGCGGTCGACCAGGTAGATCACCACCACCAGCAGCGCGAAGGCATAGGGCCAGAGCTCCTTGTCGTTGCGCGCGGTCAGCGTCAGCGGCCCGATCGAGAGATCGAGCATCGGCAGCCCGCGCACGCCGTCGGAGCCGCCGAGGAAGGCCCAGTTGGCCGCCAGCGTCATCGCCACCACCGCCATCGCGTAGGTGACGAGCGAGAACACGAACTCGCGCAGCCGCAGCGTCACCAGCCCGATGGCCGCGGCGAACACCAGCGCCAGCGCGATCGAGGCGCCGAGCGTGGCCCAGGAGCCCGCACCGGCGCGCGTGGACAGCAGCGCCGTGGTGTAGGCCCCGACCGCGAAGAACACGGTGTGGCCGAGGCTGACCTCGCCGAGGTCGGAGACGATCACGTCGAGGCCGTAGGACAGCACGGCCAGGATCGCGATCAGCACGGCCGCGCTGTAGACCGAGGCGCCGCCGCCGAGCCAGCCCGGCGCGAACAGCACGAGCACGGCGACGATGGGCAGCGCGGCGCGCTGCGGACGCAGGCGGGCCATCAGTGCACTCCCCCGCGCGCGCCGGCGCCCAGGCCGCCGGGCCGCAGCACCAGCACCGCGATCAGCACCAGGAAGGCCGCGGCCGTGGTGTAGGCCGGCGAGACCAGCGCGCCGAACAGCGCCGTGAAGATGCCCAGCGCCACGCCCGCCACGTAGCTGCCCGCCACGCTGCCGATGCCGCCGAGCACCACCACCACGAAGGTCATGATGACCTCCTCGAAGCCCATCGAGGTGAGGATCGGCGTGCGCGGCGCGACCATGCCGGCCGCGAACGCGACCGCCGCGCCCTCGAACGCGAACACGCCGTAGTAGACGCGCCGCACGTTGACGCCGGCGAGCTGCGCCAGCTTCGGGTCTTCCGCCACCATGCGCACCAGCCGCCCGGTGCGGGTGCCGTCGAGCGTCCACTTCAGGCCGATGAAGACCGCGATCGCGGCCAGCACGATGGCCGCGTCCTGCCAGGTCAGCCAGAGATCGCCGATGTCGATCTCGCGCTGCGACAGCGCGGTCTCGAGGATCTGGCCGGTGGAACCGAAGATCAGCGCCGCCGCGCCCTGCAGCACGTAGCCGAAGCCCAGCGTCATGATCATGATCGAGACCAGGTTCTGCTCGAAGGTGGCGCGCAGCATCACGCGCTGCATCGCCACGCCGAAGGCCGCGCCCACCGCCATGGCGATCGGCAGCGCCAGCGCGTAGGGCACGCCGGCGCGCGTCACGGCCCACCAGCTCACGAAGGCGCCGAGCATGTACATCTGGCCGTGGCCGAAGTTCACCAGGCGTGCCACGCCCAGCAGCACGGTCCAGCCGATCGCGACCAGCGCGTAGGCATGGCCGAGCACGATGCCGTTGATGAGTTGTTGCAACAGGTTCATGCCGCGTGGGCTCCGAGGTAGGCTTGCGCGATGCGCGGGTCGTTGCCGAACTCGGCCGCCGGTCCCTCGAGGACCACGCGGCCGCGCTCCAGCAGCACGAGGCGGTCGACCACCTCCATGGCGGCGCGCACGTTCTGTTCGACCAGCAGGATGGAAAGGCCCGAGCGGGCCAGCGTTCGCATGGTCTGCAGCACCTGCGAGACCAGCATCGGCGCCAGGCCGATCGAGGGTTCGTCGAGCAGCAGCAGGCGCGGGCCCATCATCAGCGCGCGCCCGATGCCCAGCATCTGGCGCTCGCCGCCCGAGAGCTGCGCGCCCAGGTGGCCGCGGCGCTCGTGCAGGCGCGGGAACAGGCCGTAGATCTCGTCGCGCGTGTAGACCTTGCGCCCGGGCGCGGCCAGCGGCGCGAAGGCGGTCGAGAGGTTCTCCTCCACGCTCATGCGCGAGAACACCAGCCGCCCCTCGGGCACCAGCAGCAGGCCGGCGCGCACGCGGTCGTGCGTGGGCCAGGCATCGATGCGCTCGCCGTTCAGCACCACCTCGCCGGCCACGCGCGGATCGCCGCGCGACCAGCCCGCGAGCGCATTCACCAGCGTCGACTTGCCGGCCCCGTTGGCGCCGATCACGCCGAGGATCTCGCCGCGTCCGACGCGCAGCGCGTCGAGCGCCACCGCGCGGTTGCCCGCGTAGGAGACCGCGAGGCCGCGCACCTCGAGCACCGTGTCCTGATCCGTGCGGCTCATTGCGCCTTCCCCAGGTAGGCCTCGCGCACGCGCGGATCCCGCTGGATCTCCGCCGGCGTGCCGTAGGCGAGTTGGCGGCCCAGGTCGAGCACGCAGATGCGGTCGGCCACGGCCATGATCAGTTCCATGTGGTGCTCGATCACCACCAGCGCCACGCCCTCGCGCTTGAGCCCGGACAGCAGCGCGACCAGCGCCGCCATGTCCTCGCCGCCCAGGCCCGCGGCCGGCTCGTCGAGCAGCAGCACGCTGGCGCCCGCGCCGTAGGCCAGCGCGATCGACAGCATGCGCTGCACGCCATAGGGAATCTCCTTCGGGCTCATCGCGTGATAGAGCGCCGGGATGCCGAAGCGCACCAGCTGGCGCGCCGCGAAGTCCTCGGCCTCGCCACGCCGGCGCGCGGCGCCGACCGGGTTGAGCACGCTCGACCACAGCCCCGCGTGCGCCCGCGCGCCGAGCACGGCGACGAAGTTGCCGAGCACGCTGAGGTCGTCGAAGAAGGCGTTCTGCTGGAACGCGCGCTTCAGGCCCAGGCCCGCGAGGCCGTAGGGCGGCACCGCCGTCACGTCGCGCCCGTGCAGGCTCACGCGGCCGCCGCGCCGCACCATCGCGGTCACGGCGTCGTAGCACGAGCTCTTGCCGGCGCCGTTCGGGCCGATGATGCCCAGCAGCTCGCCGGGCGCCACCTCCCAGCCCACGCCGTCGAGCGCGACCAGCGCGCCGTAGCGCACGCCCAGGCCTTCCACGCGCAGCGCGGGCGGCACGGTGGCAGTGGCGCTGGCGTTGGTCGGGTTCATCGCGTCGCTGTGCATGCCCGGCTCACTGCTGCACCACGATCTTGCGGCCGTCCACCTTGAACAGGTAGTGGTGCGACAGCAGCTGGCCGTTGGGCTCGAAGGTCAGGTCGCCCATCACCGTGCCCTTGAAGCTGCCGCCGCGGATGCGCCTGGCGATCGCCTCGCGGTCCAGCGTCTTGAGCTCGTTGGCGGCCATCGCCCACACCTGCAGCGAGGTGGCGCCCAGCGCCATGAACTTGTCGGGCGTGTACTTGAAGAGCTCCTGCGTCTTCGCCACGAAGCGCTGGTTGGCGGGGTTCGAGACGAAGGGCTCCACCGCCGGGAAGTAGATGTCGGCGCTGACCAGCCCGTGCGCGGCATCGCCGGCCACGTCGATCACGCTGGGCGCGACCGTGCCCACCGCGGCCACCAGCGCGCCCGGCAGCCGCGACTGCCTGGCCTGGCGGATGATCGCGGGCATGCCCAGGCCCTCGTTGGCGTTGATCGCCACCGTGATGTCGGGATTGGCGGCGCGCACGTTGGTCAGCGCCACGCGGAAGTCGGCCTGAGCGAACGGGAATTTCTCTTCCGCCACCTTCTCGTAGGCGTAGCCGAGCTTCTTCAGTTCGCCCTCGATCGATTCCTGCGCGCCGTTGCCGTAGGCGTCGTTCTCGGTCAGGAAGGCGACTCGCCTGGCCTTCACCACCTTCGCGATGTAGTTCGCGATCACCGCGCCGTCCTGCGAGTTCGAGCTGTTGAGCCGCACCGCCAACGGATTGCCTTCGCCCGAGAGGATCGGGTCGGCCTTCGAGACCGCCGTGATGTCGAGCACGCCGGCGCGCGCGATCACCGGCTGCATCGCGAGCGTGACCGGGCTGTTCCAGCCCTCGATGATCACCGCGACGCCCGAGCTCACGAGCTCGGTGGCGCGCGAGACGCCCACGGCCGGCGTCGACTCGTCGTCGCGCGAGACGATCTCGATGCGCCGGCCCAGCACGCCGCCGCTCTCGTTGATGACCGCCGCCATCGCCTGGATCGCCTGCGTCACGTGCTGCCCCTGCGGGCCCGCGCCGCCCGACAGCGGGAAGATGGTGCCGACCTTGACGGTCGGCGGCGTCTGCGCCTGGGCCGGCGCGAGGCCGAACAGCGCGAGGCCCAGGCCCGCCGCCGTCATCAGGTTGCGAATCAGCTTCATGGTGTGTCTCCAGCTCGTTATGGAAGGGAAAGGCTCTGCGTCGTCTATCGGCCGGCCGGCTTCTGCACGACGATCGCGCCGTTGCTGACCGTGAAGGCATGGGTGGGCAGCTGCAGCTGCCCGTTGGGCGCGAAGCTCACGTCGCCGAACACCGTGCCCTTGAAGCTGCCGCCGCGGATGCGGCGCGCCAGCGGCTCGCGCTCCAAGGTCTTGAGTTCGTTCGCCGCCATGGCCCAGAACTGCAGCGCGGCCGCGCCCACCGCCATGAACTTGTCGGGCGTGCGCTTGAACATCGCCTGCGAGCGCGCGACGAAGCGCTTGTTGACCGGATCGGAGGCGAAGGGCTCGACGTCGGGAAAGTAGATGTCCACGCCGGCCACGCCGTTGGCGGCCTCGCCCGCCACCGAGATCACGCTCGGCGCCACCGTGCCCAGCGCCGCGAGCAGCTGGCCCGGCACGCGGCCCTGCTTGAACTGGCGCAGGATCGCGGGCATGCCCAGGCCCTCGTTGGCATTGATCGCGACGGTCACGTCGGGGTTGGCGGCGCGGATGCTGGTCAGGGCGATGCGGAAGTCCGACTGCGTGAACGGAAACTTCTCCTCGGCCACCTTCTGGTAGTCGTGGTTCAGCGCCTTGAGCCCGGCCTCGATCGCCTGCTGCGTGCCGATGCCGTAGGCGTCGTTCTCGGTCAGGAAGGCGATGCGCCGGCCCTTGAAGCCGGTGGCGATGGCCTGCGCGACCGCGGCGCCGCCCTGCGAGTTGGAGGCATTGAGGCGGATCGCGAGCGGGTTGCCCTCGCCGGAGAGCACCGCATCGGCGCTCGCGAAGGTCGTGATGTCGAGCACGCCGGCGCGCGCGATCACCGGCTGCATCGCCAGCGCCACCGGGCTGTTCCAGCCTTCGATGATCACGGCCACGCCCTGCCCGATCAGCTCGTTGGCGCGCGACACGCCGACCGCCGGCGTCGATTCGTCGTCGCGCACCAGCACTTCGATCGGCCGCCCGAGCACGCCGCCGGCCTCGTTGATGAGCGCGGCCATGGCCTGGATCGCCTCGGTCACGTGCTGGCCCTGCGGCCCCGCGCCGCCCGACAGCGGAAGGATCACGCCGACCTTGATCGGCACGGGCGACTGCGCCATCGCGCCCGCCCCCGAAGCCAGTGCCGCCGCGGCGATCGCGGCCATCGAAAACATGCGTCGTCTCGGATCCATCTCGTCTCCTTGCGCGGTGCGCGACCTCGGGCCAGGCGGCACGCGTCGTGCCGCGGAGCGAACATACCACTGAGTATTTAATCGGGTCAACGCCATCGCGATGAAAGAATCCTAGGCGAATACCCTATGGGACAGGTGGCATGCCACGCTAAGTCATCACGGTCTCGTTGCAACGATACTCATCGGTATGTATCATGAACCGACGCATCTTCCCAACTGCACAAGGCAAGCACTCATGAACACAGAAGGAATCAGCGCGCTCGTCACCGGCGGCGCATCGGGCCTGGGCCTGGCCACGGTCCATCGGCTGCACGCGGCGGGCGCCAGCGTGGTGATCGCCGACCTGCCCTCCTCGCAGGGCGAGGCCATCGCGAAGAGCCTCGGCGAGCGGGTCCGCTTCGCGCCCGCCGACGTCACCAGCGAGGTCGACATGAACGCGGCCTGCGACGTCGCCGAGTCCTTCGGCCCGCTGCGCGTGCTGGTGCACTGCGCGGGCCGCGGCGGCCCGGTGCGGCTGGTCGACAAGGACGGCAGCCCGGGGTCGCTCGAGACCTACGAGAACATCGTGCGCATCAACCTGGTCGGCACCTTCAACACGCTGCGGCTGGCGGCCACGCGCATGGCGCGCAACGAGCACACGGCCGAGGGCGAGCGCGGCGTCTGCGTGCTGACCGCCTCGGTGGCGGCCTACGAGGGCCAGATCGGGCAGATCGGCTATGCCTCGTCGAAGGCCGGCGTGGTGGGCCTGACCATCGTGGCGGCGCGCGACCTCGCGAGCAAGGCGATCCGCGTGTGCACCATCGCGCCCGGCATCTTCGACACGCCGATGCTCGCGCGCGTGTCGGAAGCGGCGCGCCTCTCGCTCGGCGCCTCGGTGCCGCATCCCTCGCGGCTGGGCACGCCCGACGAATACGCGCAGCTCGCGCTGCACATCGTGAGCAACCCGATGCTCAACGGCGAAACCATCCGGCTCGACGGCGCGCTGCGCATGGCGCCGCGCTGAATCGCCCGCCCTCCCGTTCAACCTTCTCCCCCAGAGGAAGCACCCATGACCGAAGAAGTCCTCGTCGACAGCAGCGACGGCATCCTGACCATCACCATCAACCGCCCGCAGGCGCGCAACGCGGCCACGCTCGCGGTGGCGCGCGGCATCGCGGCCGCGCTCGACGAACTCGACCGGCGCGACGACCTGCGCATCGGCATCCTCACCGGCGCCGGCGGCACCTTCTGCGCCGGCATGGACCTCAAGGGCTTCCTGCGCGGCGAGCGCCCGAGCATCGAGGGCCGCGGCTTCGGCGGCCTGACCGCGAAGCCGCCGGTGAAGCCGCTGATCGCCGCGGTCGAGGGCTATGCGCTGGCCGGCGGCTTCGAGCTGGTGCTGGCCTGCGACATGGTGGTGGCGGCCGAGAACGCCCAGTTCGGCGTGCCCGAGGTCAAGCGCGGCCTGGCCGCGACGGCCGGCGGCCTGGTGCGGCTGCCGCGCCAGCTGCCCTACCGCATCGCGCTCGAACTCGCGCTCACGGGCGACATGTTCCCGGCCGCGCGCGCCTACCACTACGGCCTGGTCAACCGGCTCGCCGCGCCCGGCGAGGCACTGGCCGAGGCGCGCCGGCTGGCGCAGACCATCGCGGCCAACGGCCCGCTGTCGGTGGCCGCGAGCAAGCGCGTGGTGGTCGAGTCGCAGGACTGGCCCGCCGCCGAGCTGTGGGAACGCCAGGCCGCGCTGACCGAGCACGTGTTCAGCTCGGCCGATGCGCGCGAGGGCTCGGCCGCCTTCGCCGAGAAGCGCAAGCCCGTGTGGCAGGGCAAGTGACGCCATGGCCACCGATACCCGATTCGACGGCCCCGGCCCCGATGCGCAGTACCAGCAGGCGCTGCAGGAAGGCCGGCTGATGCTGCAGCATTGCGAGGACTGCGCCGCGGTGCGCTTTCCGCCGGCGCTGGTGTGCCGCGCCTGCGGCAGCCCGCGGCTGCAATGGCGCGTCTCGCCGGGACTGGGCAGCGTGTATTCGCTGACCACCGTGCGCGACCGCGCGGGCGACTACAACGTGGCGCTGGTCGACCTCGAGGGCGGCGCGCGCATGATGAGCCGCGTGGAGGACGTCGCGCCCGACGCGGTGCGCATCGGCCAGCACGTGCGGGCACGCATCGTGGCCGGCGAGGAGCCCTTCGTGGTGTTCGCGCCGGCCGAGGGAGGCACGCCATGAGCCGCGCGACGCATTCCCTGCGCGGCCGCGGCGCCATCGTCGGCATCGGCAACACGCGGCGCTGGAACGCGCCCGGCCGCACGCCCTTCGACCAGTTGCAGGAAGCGGCCGTGCTCGCGCTCGAGGACTGCGGCCTGCGCATGTCGCAGGTCGACGGCCTGTTCTGCGCCATGTCGACCTCGGGCCTGCCGGTGCTCAACGTCGCGGAGCGCCTGGGCATCAAGCCCCGGCATGCCGACGGCACCATGGTCGGCGGCGCCTCCTTCCTGTTCCACCTGCAGTCGGCGCTGATGGCGCTCGAGCTCGGCCTGTGCGAGGTCGCGCTGATCTGCTACGGCTCCAACCAGCTCACGGCCGGCGGCAAGCTGGCCTCGATGCCCGATCCGCAGCCCTTCGAATCGCCGTTCCGCCCGCGCTATCCGCTGTCGAGCTATGCGCTGGCCGCGGCGCGCCACATGCACCAGTACGGCACCACGCGCGAGCAGCTGGCCGACGTGGCGGTGGCCGCGCGCGACTGGGCGCGGCTCAATCCCGATGCCTTCGCGCGCGATCCGCTGAGCCGCGCCGAGGTGCTGGCCTCGCGCATGATCAGCGACCCGCTGACCAAGGCCGACAGCTGCCTCGTGACCGACGGCGGCGCGGCGCTGGTGTTGACGCGTGCCGAGCGCGCGCGCGACATGCCGCGGCCCGCGGCCTACGTGCTGGGCACCGGCGTGGCCGTGAGCCACCGCCAGATCTCGGCCATGCCCGACCTCACGACCACCTGCGCGGTCGAATCGGGCCAGCGCGCCTACGCGATGGCCGGCGTCGGCCCGAAGGACATCGACCACCTGATGGTCTACGACGCCTTCACCATCAACACGCTGCTGTTCCTCGAGGACCTGGGCTTCTGCGCCAAGGGCGAGGCTGGCGCGATGGTGTCCTCGGGCGCCATCTCGCCGGGCGGGCGGCTGCCGGTCAACACCAACGGCGGCGGCCTGTCGTGCAACCACCCGGGCATGTACGGCCTGTTCACCGTGATCGAGTCGGTCGAGCAACTGCGCGGCAGCGCCGGCGCGCGGCAGGTCGAGGGCGTCGAGATTTCGCTCGCGCACGCCAACGGCGGCGTGCTGTCGAGCCAGGCCACCGCCATCCTCGGCACGGCCGCCACCTTGTGAGGACCGCATGACCATCGACCCCGAACGGCTGCTGGCCGCCCAGATCCCGCGCATCGAGCAGCACTACGACTGGCAGCAATGCATCGTCTACGCGCTGGGCATCGGCGTGGGCCTCGACCCGATGGACGAGGCCGACCTGGCCTTCGTCGACGAAACGCGGCTCAAGGTGCAGCCCACCATGGCTAACGTGATGGGCTACCCGGGCTTCTGGATGCGCGACCTGCCGCTGGGACTGGACTGGGTGCGCACGGTGCACGGCGAGCATTCGACGCGCATCCACCGGCCGCTGCCGGCCAAGGCCTCGGTGCGCGGCACCAGCCGCATCGTCGACCTGATCGACAAGGGCGAGGGCCGCGGCGCGCTGATCTTCGTCGAGCGCGAGATCGCCGACATGCACAGCGGCGAGCTGCTGGCCACCGTGCGCCAGACGGTGTTCTGCCGCGGCGACGGCGGCTTCGGCGGCGAGCGCCGCGCGCAACCAGCGCCGCACGCCATTCCGGCGCGCGCGCCCGATGCCGCGATCGAGCTGCCGACCTCGCCGCAGTCGGCGCTGATCTACCGGCTGTGCGGCGATTACAACCCGCTGCATGCGGTGCCGGCGATCGCGCGCGAGGCCGGCTTCGCGCGCCCGATCCTGCACGGCCTCGCGACCTTCGGCGTGGCGGGCCACGGCATCGTCAAGCGCTGGTGCGACGGCGACCCCACCGCGCTGCGCGAGATGGGCGGGCGCTTCTCCTCGCCCGTGTTCCCCGGCGAGACGGTGCGGCTCGAACTCTGGCGCGAGGGACCGACCCGCGCCGCCTTCCGCGCCAGCGTGCCCGCGCGCGGCGTCGTGGTCATCGACAACGGCCATCTCGAAACCGCCTGAGGACACACCCGATGAGTGGACTGCTTTCGAAAATCCGCGTGCTCGACCTGAGCCGCGTGCTCTCGGGCCCCTGGGCCACGCAGATGCTGGCCGACTTCGGCGCCGACGTGATCAAGGTCGAGCGCCCCGGCATCGGCGACGACGTGCGCCAGCAGGGCGCGCGCCTCAAGGACCGCGCGGGCGGCGAGACGCAGGAGCGCTCGACCTTCCTCGCGCTCAACCGCGGCAAGCGCTCGATCGCCATCGACATGGCCAAGCCCTCGGGCCAGCGGCTGATCCGCCGGCTCGCAGCCTGCGCCGACGTGGTGGTCGAGAACTTCAAGGCCGGCGACCTCGCGCGCTACGGGCTCGACCACGCCTCGCTGGCGCGCGTCAATCCCAAGCTGGTGTATTGCTCGATCAGCGGCTTCGGCCAGTCGGGCCCCTACAGCGCGATGCCGGGCTACGACCTGATCTTCCAGTCGATGAGCGGCGTGATGAGCCTGACCGGCATTCCCGACGGCGAGCCCGGCGCGGGACCGCAGCGCGCGGGCTACCCCGTGTCGGACACCACCGCGGGCTTCTACGCCACCATCGGCATCCTGGCCGCGCTGCACCACCGCGACACCGTCAGCGGCGTGGGCCAGTACATCGACCTCGCGCTGCTCGACGCGCAGGTGGCCGCCACCTCCTCGATGGCGATGAGCTACCTGGTGGCCGGCCAGTTGCCGCAGCGCGTGGGCATCCGCTCGCAGCTGACCTGCCCCTACCAGGACTTCGCCTGCGCCGACGGGCCGATGATGATCGCCGTGGGCAACGACTCGCAGTTCGCCTCGCTCGCGCGCGTGCTCGGCCATCCCGAATGGCCGGCCGACCCGCGCTTCGCGACCACGCCCGAACGCGTGGCGAACCGCGAGGCGCTGGTGCCGGCGATCGCCGACATCCTGCGCCAGCAGCCGCTCGCCCACTGGCTGCCGCTGCTGCGCGAGGCCAACGTGCCCAGCGGCCCGATCAACGACTTCCGCCAGGTGTTCGACGATCCGCAGATCCGGCATCGCGCGATGGTGCGCGAGATCGACCATCCGCTGTCGGGCTCGCTGTCGGTGGTGGCCAACCCGCTCAACTTCTCGGCCACGCCGGTCGAATACAAGCGGCCGCCGCCGCTGCTGGGCCAGCACACGCACGAGGTGCTGCGCGAGCTGCTCGCGGTCGGCGACGCCGAACTCGCCGAGCTGGGCGCCGAGGGCGCGATCGCGCAGGGGGAACGGCCATGAGGGCGGTGCTCTGCAGGCAGTTCGGGCCGCCCTCCTCGCTGGTGGTGGAGGACGTGCCCTCGCCCGTGGCCGGCCCGGGCCGGCTGGTGGTGTCGGTCAAGGCCTGCGGCGTCAACTTTCCCGACACGCTGATCATCCAGGGCCAGTACCAGTTCAAGCCCGAGCTGCCGTTCTCGCCCGGCGGCGAGGTCGCCGGCATCGTCAAGGCGGTGGGCGAAGGCGTCACGCGGTTCAAGCCCGGCGACCGCGTGATCGCCGCCACCACCTGGGGCGGCTATGCCGAGGAAGTGGTGGCAGAGGCCGCGCGCACGCTGCCGATGCCCGATGGCATGGACTTCGCGACCGCCGCGGCCTTCACGCTGACCTACGGCACCTCGCACCATGCGCTGAAGGACCGTGCCGTGCTGCAGCCCGGTGAGACGCTGCTGGTGCTCGGCGCCGCGGGCGGCGTGGGCCTGGCGGCGGTGGAGCTCGGCAAGGCCATGGGCGCGCGCGTGATCGCGGCGGCCTCGAGCCCGGCCAAGCTCGCCGTGTGCCGCGACCATGGCGCCGACGAACTGATCGACTACGCCGCCGAGGACCTGCGCGAACGCATCAAGGCGCTGACCGGCGGCCGCGGCGTGGACGTGGTCTACGACCCGGTCGGCGGCGACTACAGCGAACCCGCGCTGCGCGGCATGGCCTGGCGCGGCCGCTTCCTGGTGGTGGGCTTCGCGGCCGGCCGCATCCCGAGCCTGCCGCTGAACCTGCCGCTGCTCAAGGGCTGCGCTGTGCTCGGCGTGTTCTGGGGCGCCTTCACGCGCAACGAGCCCGAAGTCAATGCCGCCAACCTGAGCGAGCTGATGCAATGGGTCGGCGACGGGCGGCTGCGGCCCCATGTCTCGGCGCGCTATCCGCTCGAGCGCGCGGCCGATGCGCTCGACGACCTGGTGCAGCGCCGCGTGCACGGCAAGGTCGTGCTGACCACGGAGGACTGAGGCCATGGACAAGGTGCTGGTGGTGGGCGCGCTCGGCGTGGTGGGGCGCGCCGCGATGGAACGTTTCGCGGCCCGGCCCGGCCTGCGTGCCGTGGGCCTGGCGCGCAGGCGGCCCGACTTCGCGCCCGACGCGACCTGGGTCTCGGCCGACCTGCGCGATGCCCGGGCCACGCGCGAGGCGCTGGCGCCGCACCGCGATGCCACGCACCTGGTCTATGCCGCGCTCAACGAGCAGCCCGACCTGCTGCAGGGCTGGCGTGCGAGCGAGAACATCGAACTCAACAACCGCATGCTGCGCCACACGCTCGATGCGCTCGAGGGCGCGCCCCTGCGACACGTGACGCTGCTGCAGGGCACCAAGGCCTATGGCGTGCACACGGGCCGGCCGATGCGCGTGCCCGCGCGCGAACAGGACGCGGTGCGCGACCACGCCAACTTCTACTTCGACCAGCAGGACCTGGTGGCCGAGCGCGCGGCGCGCGCGGGCTTCGGCTGGACCGTGTTCCGGCCACAGATCGTGCTGGGCGTGGCGACCGGCAGCGCGATGAACCCGGTGGCCGCGATCGGTGCCTACGCGGCGCTCGCGCGCGAGCGCGGCCAGCCGCTGGCCTGCCCCGCCCATCCGCACCTGCTGACCGAGTGCACCGACGCGCGCCTGATCGCCAAGGCCATCGAATGGGCCTGGCACGAGCCGCGCGCGCATGGCGAGGCCTTCAACATCGCCAACGGCGACGTGGTGGTCTGGGCCAGCCTGTTCGAGCGGCTGGCCGCCTTCTTCGACATGCCGCTCGGCGAAGCCACGGGCACGCGCCTGCGCGAGGAGATGCCCGCGCAGGCCGCGCTGTGGCAGCGGATCGCGCAGCGCGAGGGCCTGCGCGAGAGCGATCTCGATGCGTTGATCGGACTCTCGTGGCAGTACGCCGAGGCGACCTGGGCCGCGCGGCGCCCGCTCGCGCTGCCGCCGCTGGTGTCCACCGTCAAGCTGCGGCAGGCCGGCTTCGGCGACTGCATCGACACCGAGCAATGCATCGTCGAGCACCTGCAGGCGATGCGCGACTTGCGCTACCTGCCCGGCTAGGCAGGCAGCCGGAAACTCACTCCGCCTTGATGTTGAGGCGCGTGATGAGCTCGCCCCACTTCTGGCTCTGCTGCTGCGTCACCTCGATCAGCTCGGCCGGCGTGCTCGCCTTGGCCTCGTTGCCGATCTTGTGCATCGCATCGGCGAAGCGCTTCGAGGTCGTGACCTTGCGCAGCGCCGCATTGAGCTTGTCGATCACGGGCTTGGGCGTGCCCGCCGGCGCGAACACCGCATACCAGGTCTCGCCCACGATCGAGGGGTAGCCGAGCTCCTTGAAGGTCGGCACCTCGGGCATCAGCGGCTGGCGGTCGGCGCTGAGCACCGCGATCGCGCGGTACTTGCCCGCGTTCACGTTCGGCAGCGCGCTCGTGAGCGCCTCCACGTTCGAATCGACGATGCCGCCGATCATGTCCATGGTGGCCGGCGCCGCGCCCTTGTAGTGCACCTGCGTCATCTTCACGTCGAGGCCGGTGGCGATCAGCTCGCCCAGCAGGTGGACCATGCTGCCCTGGCCGTTGGTGGCGTTGTTGATCTTGCCGGGGTTGGCCTTGGCATAGGCCACGTACTCGGCCACCGTCTTCGCCGGGAAGTCCTTCTTCACCACGAAGGCGAAGGGCACGGTGGCGACCGCCGCCACCGGCGCGAAGTCCTCGAGCTTGTAGGGCAGCTTGTCGATCAGGTGCGGCGTGGTGGTGAAGGTGCTGCCGGCCGACAGCAGCAGCGTGTGGCCGTCCTTGGGCGCGCGCGCCACGAACGAGGCGCCGATCGCGGTCGCCGCGCCGGCCTTGTTGTCGATGATGAAGGTGCCGCCCATCGCCTCGCCGAGCTGCACCGCGAGCTGGCGCCCCACCACGTCGCTGGTGCCGCCGGGCGGGAACGGCACGACCAGCGTGACGGGCTTGGTCGGCCAGTTGGCCGCGGCATCGGCCTGCGCCGCCGCGGCCAGCGGCAGCAGCGGCAAGGCCAGCGCGGCGGCCAGCGCCAGGGTCTTCGATCGGATTCGCATGTCTCTTGTCTCCTTGGTTCTTCGTCGTTCTTCGTCGATTCGCGCGTGCAGATGCGCGCGCTTCAGACCGTCGCCACCGGCGTGACCGGCGAGCCCACCGCGCCCGGCAGCCGCAGCGGCGGCGCGGTCAGCAGGAAGCTCGAACGCTCGTGCGCGCGCAGCCATTGCGCGAGCTCGGCGAAATACCAGAGCTCGCCCAGGTGCAGGCCGAGCTTGAAGAGGCAGTGCGCATGCAGCGGCAGCCCCGGGTACGAGCCGTTCGCGCCCGGCCGGGCCGGATAGGCCTCGACCGCGAAGTTGTCGGCGCAGATCGCGACGATGCCCGAGTCGGTGATCCACTGCAGCAGCTTCTCGTCGCGGCCGTCGAGCACCGCGCACGAGTGCGCCAGCACCTCGCCGTCGGGCTGCTTGTTCATCTCGAGGATCAGGTCGGCGAAGCCGGTGTAGAGGCACAGGAAGTCGCCCTGCTCCACGCTCGCGCCCTGCGCCTCGAGCGCGGCCATCAGGCCGTCGTAGCCCACCACCGCGCGCTCGCGGCCGTGGATGCGCTCGAGATCGACCAGCACGCCGCGGCCCTGCACGCCGGCCGTGGCCATGCGCTCGATGCCGATCGAGCGCGCGCCCCAGCCGCGTTCCGCGTCGTCGGGGCCGACGATCTCGATGCCGGCGCGAAAGCCGTTGTAGTAGACCTTCTCGGGCCGGCCGTCGCCGTCGGCATCGAACATCTGGCCCACGTGGCCGAGGCCGTCCCACTGCGTCGAGTACTGCAGGAACATCAGCACCGCGTCGTCCGAGATCACGTCGCAGAAGCAGTCGTTGACGTTGGACAGCCGGTAGTTGAAGTTGAAGCTGTCGCCGCGCTTCTCGTAGACGAACTTCGGCGCCTTGCGGTGCTGGAACAGCGTGTTGCCGCCCGGATGATCGAGCGGCAGGCTCAGGCAGAACGCCGTGCCGTGCTCGACCTCGCGGAAGGCGCGCAGGCGCGTGGCCGGTGTCAGCAGGTTCATGCGACCGATCTGGTCGTCGGGGCCGAAATCGCCCCAGTTCGATCCTTCGGGGCGGTGTTGCCAGCGTGGCTTGTCCATGGGCGGAGCTTTCTTGAAGAGAGAGGCCAAAAGAAGGGCTGCGCGCGTGGCGTCGTGTCACGCTGCCGTCAGCAGACGAAACATACTATTAGGTATGGCGAGCAGTCAATCGAGGCGGACCCTCGGGCTCGAGGACAGGTTCTATGCGAATCCTTCGACTATCTGGTGTGCATCAGCTATTCACCTTCCAGTAGATACCACTCGGTATGTTCAGGACGAGAGAACTCCGGTACGCGCGGCACGTCACCCGTCGGGCCGCCGATACCATCGGTCCATGTCGAGCGATCCCTCCTCCCATCCGCATTCCCCGGAACTGTCCGAAGCCCTCTCGGAGGCTGCGCGGCAGGCACTCGATGCCTACCTGGCGCGGATCCAGGGGCAGGACTTCTCCGGCGCGTCGCTGCTTTCCGGTGACGACATCGTCCGCTGGAGCCTGGACCTGCGATCGCTCCCGATACCGCGGCGGCTCGATGGCCTGGTGCTCGACGATCCGCAGACGAGCAACCATCACCTGCTGCTGACCGCGCCGCCGCTGGCCGGCGCGGTCCTGTACCTGAGCCATGACGGCGACTCGCGCGTGGTGTTCGCCGATGTCGAG
This sequence comes from Variovorax paradoxus, assembly GCA_016806145.1. Taxonomy (NCBI): domain Bacteria; kingdom Pseudomonadati; phylum Pseudomonadota; class Betaproteobacteria; order Burkholderiales; family Comamonadaceae; genus Variovorax; species Variovorax paradoxus. Next base: position 2,017,532 of record CP063167.1, on the reverse strand, counting down.
GGCTTTCTCGACGCGGCCCGGCGCGCCGCAGCCGACGATCGGGAACTCGAGGACTTCCATCCCCCGACATCGCCGTCCGCCGACGACCAGGCGGGCGTGGGCGTGCTGATCCGCTCGCTGCTCGCTTCCGCGGACGACGAGGATGCGGCCGTCGCCTTCATTCCATCGCTCGATCTGCGCGATCCGGAGCTGCTGCGCGAACTCGCATCGCACGAGAACTTCTTCGTGGCGGAAGCGCTCGCGGTGGAGATCGCGAAGCGCCCGACCGCGGCGCTGCGCGAGATCGCATCGATGTGCGCGGCACATGCGCACCCGCAGGCGGCGAATGCGGGCCAGCGGGCGGTGACTGCGGTGGAGCGCTCGACGCGAAACGGACACCTATAGGATCGGCGCCGTCTGTCTCACTCTGCTGCCGTTCCATGCGCGACTTCCTCTACTACTCGCTGATGCTCCTGCTGGGCTTCGCCTGGTACCGCTTCGGGCAGAAATTGCTCGCGAAAGGCAACCGCGACGAGAACGACGAACTCACCAAGGGCTTCGTCGGGCCGGTCGGTTTCCTCGTGGCGGGTGGCATCGCTTGCTACCTGTTGGTCGCCACCTTGCGCGCGCTGGTCCGCGGCGAGGTGCCGTGCATCGGCAAGGGCTGCGCGGGGCAGGTGTACACGCTGGCGATGCATGCGGGCGAGTACTGGTCGAACGTCTTCTACATGGTGTGGCTGGTGCTGGCGCTGGGGTATGCGCTTTACGTGACGTTCAAGATCTGGTTCCGGGTCTGAGGCACCCGAGACCGACGAGGCACCCGCTCAGCCGGGGTGCGACAACCGCTCGCAGTGCTCGACCAGCAGCTCGGTCAGCACGCGTATCTTCCTGGCCGGATGCTGGCCCGGCGGCCGGATGACGTAAGCACCCGCGGGTGGCGGCGGATAGCGCGTCATGACCGGCACCAGCGTGCCGGCGGCGATGTATTCGTGCGTGAGCCAGTCCGGCACATAGGCGATGCCGAGGCCCGCCACCGCGGCGGCGACCAGTGCCGTGCCGTTGTCGGCCTTGAATCGCCCCTGCGGTCGGACCGTGATGATCCGGTCGCCATCCGTCAGTTGCCAGGCCTCGGTGCCCTGCATCAGCGCCTCATGGGCAACGAGTTCGTCCGGCGTCTCGGGCGACCCGTGCTCGCTGATGTAGTCCGGGCTCGCCACGAGCTTGCCGTGGATGGGGCCGACGCTGCGCGCGATGAGGTTGGAGTCCTCGAGATAGCCGACGCGGATCGCGCAATCGAAGCCTTCGGCGATGAGGTCGACGAACCGGTCGCTGTAGCAGGTCTGGATGTGGAGCTGGGGATGGCGCTTCGCCATCTCGGCGAGCATGGGCGCGAAGTGGGTCGGGCCGAAGCTCAACGGCACCGCGATCCTCAGGCGGCCGCGAAGCTCGCCCGCGGGCAGGATCGTCTCCATGGCCGTGTCGATGTCGATGCAGACCTTGGCCGCGTAGTCGCGGAAGGTGCTGCCCGCTTCCGTGAGCGCGGCGCCGCGCGTGGATCGCGCGAGCAGTTGAACACCCAGTTCGGCTTCGAGCCGAAGCAGCCGCCGGCTCACCATCGACTTGGAGATACCCAGGCGCACCGCGGCCGGCGAGACACCTCCGGCACTGGCCACTTCGACGAATGTACGCAGGTCCTCGATGTCCAAGCTGGCGTTCCTCCAATCGCGACACAGTTCGCCGAAAGATGGTACTACCGGGCGAAGCGCTGGATCGCAATACTCCCTGCGGACGACGTCGCCACGAGCGAACTCGTCGTCTCGAACCCATCCCGCAACAGCGGCAACACAGGAACCAGCAATGACTTCTCGCAACGGCCTTTCTTCGCTTCTTCGTCCCGAAGACTCGGTCCTCGTCCTGATCGACCACCAGCCCTACCAGCTCGCGAACCTGAACAGTCACGAACCGCAGATGGTCGTCAACAACACCGTCGGCCTCGCGAAGGCCGCCAAGGCCTTCGGCGTTCCCACCATCCTGACGAGCGTGATCGCCGAGCGCGGCGGCCTGCTCTTTCCGCAGCTCACCGATGTGTTTCCCGGGCAGGAGGTCATCGACCGCACCTTCATCAACACCTGGCAGGACAAGACCGTGGTCGACGCGGTCAAGGCCACGGGCCGCAAGCAACTGATCATCGCGGGCCTGTGGACCGAGGTCTGCGTCGCGATGCCGACGATCCAGGCCCTCGGCGAAGGCTGGGACGTCACCGTGGTCACCGATGCGTCGGGCGGCGTCTCGGTCGAGGCGCACCAGGTCGCGATCCAGCGCATGATCGCGGCCGGCGCGAACATGCTCACCTGGCTCGCGGTCGCCTCGGAATGGCAGCGCGACTGGGCACGCACGGACAGCGCCGCCGCCTTGACCCAGGTGATCACGCAGCACGCGGGAGGCAGCGGCATCGCCTACCTGTGGGAGCAGCAGCTGCTCAACACGCCGGTGCCCGCCAGCGCGGGCTGAGGACGCAAGGGGATGGCAGCGCACCATCCGCGAACTCGACCCCGTCGCATGACGGGGTGCGTGTCCACGGCATGTCCTCACAGTCGGCCCTGGACGAGCAGTTCGCGCGTGCGCTTCAAGGTCGACAGCAGCGCGCTGCGGTAGCCCTGCTCGCTGTCGAACATCGCCTGCTCGGCCTGCTCCTCGGGGCCGTTCGGCGTCTTGCCGCGCAGTCCGATGTAGCAATAGAAGCGCAGCTGCAACGCGCCGGCCTCGTCCTCGAACAGCTCGTTGACGATCGCGCCTTCGCGCGGACCGCTCGCCTGGAAGAAGGTGACCTTGCGCTGCGGCTCCAGGGCGATGATCTCGCGCAGGTCGGCGCCGGCGATCGTGGCCTCGCGCACGAAGTGGGTCGCGCCCTGCTCGACGACATCGCAACGCGTGCACAGGCCGGGTGGGAGGAACAGGCGTGCGTCGCGCGCCTTCAGTTCGAGGCCTTTCCACGCTTGCTCGCGCGTGAGCGGGGTTTCGCCGTGCGGGTTCACGGCGACCGTGGCGGATGAGTAGATCATGACGGTGCGTCCTTGGTGTTCGTTGGTGGATCGGGTGTTCAGGCCGCGGCGGCGAGGCCGGATGCGAAATCGCGGTACGAGCGCAGCGGCCGTCCCAGCAGCGCCACGAGCCTTTGCACGTCGTCGGCCTGCGGGATTATTCCGTCCGACAGGAAGCGTTCGCTCATGAGACGCATGTCGTAGGCCATCCAGCCCGGCATGAAGTTCTGCAGGTTCTTCTCGAAGCCGGCGGTGTCGTCGCCGCCATAGGCGATCGGGCGGTCCAGCACATCCGACCAGATGCCGGCGATGTCGTGGCCGGTCAGCGTGTCGGGCCCGACGAGGTTGATGCGATCGAGCGCGAGCGGTGCGGACGCCTCGCGCTTCATCAGTTCGATGGCGGCGATCTCCGCGATATCGCGCGTGTCGATCATCGCCAGCCCCTTGCCGCCGATCGGCATCGGGTAGACGCCGTGCCCGAGCACCACGTCCTTGATCGTCAGGTCGTTCTGCATGAAATAGGCCGGCCGCAGGATGGTGGCGCCGAAGCCCATCTGCTCGAGCATGCGTTCCACCGCGAACTTGCCCGCGAAATGCGGGACGTTCACGTAGATGTCGCTGTGGATCACGGACAGGTAGACGACGCGCTCGATCCCCGCCTCGCGCGCCAGGTTGAGCGCGACCAGGGCCTGCGTGAACTCGTCGGGCACGACGCCGTTGAGCAGGAACAGGGTGGAGACGCCCGCCAGGGCGCGGCGCATCGCGTCCACGTCGAGCAGGTCGCCCTGCGCGACCTCCACGCCTGCGGGGAACGCGACTTTCGATGGATCGCGCACGAGCGCTCGCACGGTGGCGCCGCGGTCGGCGAGTTGCTGGACGACTTGGCGGCCGATGTTTCCGCTCGCGCCGGTGATGAGGATGGTCATGGAATGGCTCCGGTTCGTTGAAGGAGCCTTGATCTTCCGAGTTCCATGGATGATCCGATAGCCCGTATATTTGGACACCTCGTCTCATCAATGGAACATCCAGGACCATGGACTTTCTTGCCCTCGCCGACTTCAACCTCGTGGCGCGCCACGGGGGCTTCGGGCGCGCGGCCCGCGAATCCGGTCGGCCCAAGGCGACGCTGTCGCGCCGGGTCGCCGACCTCGAAAGCGAGCTCGGCCTGCGCCTGCTGGAGCGCGGCGCGCGCACCCTCAAGCTCACCGAGGAAGGCCGTGCCCTCTACGAGCGAACCAGCGTGCTGCTCACCGAGATCGACGAAACCGCCGCGGAGATCGCGTCGGGCGGCCAGGCACCGCGCGGCCGATTGAGGGTGAGCGCGCCGCTGCTGTTCTCGCAGGCCGCGATGGGCAAGCTCGCCGCGCGTTTCGCGCTGAAGCACGGCGAGGTTCAGCTGGAGGTGACGACCGAGGACCGGGCCGTCGACATGGTCGAGGAGGGCTATGACGTGGTGATCCGGGTGAATCCGGACCCCGATGCGCAACTGGTGGGCCGGATCTTTCTCAGGGACCGGCTCGTGGTGGTCGCGAGTCCGACGCTTGCGCGGCCGGCGGGCAAGGCGCCGGTGCCGGCCGTGCTGCGCGAAGGCGGCACGGGAGACGAGACCGTGACCTGGGAGATGCGCAGTCGTTCGGGCACGAAGCGCATCGCCGCGAAACCCGTGCTGCGCCTGTCCTCGTTGTTCATGGTCCGCGACGCGGCCAGGGCGGGCGTGGGCGCCGCGCGGCTGCCGCTGTCGCTGGTGACGCATGACCTGCGCGCGGGAAAGCTCACGCTGTGGGGCGATGTCGAGGGACCCGAGATCGCGCTGTGGGCGCTGTATCCGTCGCGTCGGCTCCTGAGCGCGCGCGTGTCGGCGTTCCTGGACTTCCTGAAGGAGGCATTCCCCACCGGGTCACCCGAAGAGCTGGCGTCCTTCATCGATTGAAGGATTCGTGACCTGCCGCGGCGGCGGCACGTCGGTTACAGCGTCATCACCATCTCGTGCCAGGACATCCCCCCGTGGTCCGACGGCGAAGGCCGCACATACCGATACCCCTGGCGTTCATAGAGCGCCACATGCCGCTCCTTGCACATCAGGTGGATCGTCCGCTTGCCGGCCCGCCGCATCCGCTCGACGAAGGTCTTCATCATCACGGTGGCGTATCCCCGCCCCTGGAACGGCGGATCGATGACCACCGACATGATCACGACGTTGGGTGCCTCGGCATCGTGGCCGACCAGTTCCTTGAACGCCTCGTCCGACATCACGACGTCGTGCGCGCATCCGCTGTTGATGAAGCCGATGAGCTGTCCCTCGAGCTCCATGACGACGAAGCCCTGCGGGTACTGCGCGATGCGGGTGCGGATCTTGGCCAGCGTGGCGGCCTCGTCGCCTTCGTAGGCACCGATCTCGATCGCGTAGCAGCGTTCGGCATCGGAAGGAAGGGCTTGGCGGAAAACGGGGTCTGACATGGAGAGCGGGTCGAGGCGGATGGCGAACCCGCCATGGTACGGACTCGCGCCGCGGCTCAGCGCGCCGAGCGGCGATGGCGTGCGCGCAAGGTGTCGGAAGGCGACTCGCCGAACTGCGCCTTGTACTGCTGCGCGAGACGGCTCAGGTGGAAGAAGCCATGGGCGAACGCGATGTCGGTCACGGTGTCGTCGTCTTCCGCGTCCAGCAGGCGCTCGCGCACCTGCGCCAGACGGATGCGCCGCACATAGGCCGTCGGCGTGATGCCGCGGTGCGCCTGGAACGCCAGCTGCAAGGCACGCACGCCGACGCCCAGCGAAGAGGCGATGTCGGACACCGTCAGCGACAGGTCCGCGATGCGGTCGTGAATGAACGACTCGGCCAGGGTCGCGAGGCGCGCGGGCCGCGATGCGGGCTGCTCTCCGCGCATCCAGCCCGTGTAGTTGTGCGGATGCCCGTGGAGCAGCGACATGAGGACGAACTGCTCGAGCGCACGATAAGCCGGCGCCGGCAGCGCCGCGGGCAGGGTATCGACCAGGTCCCACACGCCGGACCATGAACGCTCGAGCGCCGGCGTAAACGGCACGGGATCGAACTTCAGTCCATCGTCGAGCGGACGGCCGACGAGGCTGGCGCAGCAAGCCTCCAAGGCGGCCGTATCGGGCCGGAAGGTGATCTGCTCGAAGCTGGCGCCGAAATCGAAACGGGTGGGCCGGCCGGCCGACACGGGGATCGTCGTGCCGGCCCGCCAGGTGGCGCTGCGGTTGCCCTGGGAGACGGTGCCTTCGCCGGCCGTGCAGCGCATGAACAGGAACAGGCCGGGGAACTCGCCCGCGTCGACTTCCACGCGCGCGCCGTAGGCCAGCTGGACCAGTGCCAGCGGCCGGGCCTCGGTCGCACTCAACCGCGTGTCCAGGGCCCTGGCCCGACGATCCAGGTGGAGTTCGTGCGGGCAGTACACGGCGCCCACGGCGTGGATCGCTTCGTCGAGATCATGGGTTCGATAGTGCATGGTCGCCCCTTCCACGGACTGCGTGGCGGCTCGTGCGCACGGCAGCCGCGCGAGCATTCTAGGGGTGCGTTCCCCGCATGGAAAAGCGATACGGGAACGCCCGGAGGCCTCGTCCTGCGCATCGCGGATAGCGCTTCGCATTCCGGATCGCGGCGCGCCGCATCTTCCTCAAGACTGGCGCCAGCCGAGCCGACCGAGCCAAACCAGGCCGGTCGCGCGCCCCATCCATCCATGCAGAGGAATCCCTTGATGAGCTCGATCCACGACCTCGGTCTTTCCGAAACCTACGGTGCCTTCATCGACAACGCATTCCAGCCGGTCGACGGCCCGACCTTCGCGGCCCTGCATTCGGGCACGGGCGAGCAGATCGCGCGCATTGCCCGCTGCGGCGCCGCCGAGGTCGACGCGGCCGTGCGGGCCGCCGCCAGGGCCTTCCCGGCCTGGCGCGCCACCGCGCCCGAGGAACGCTCGGCCCTGCTGCTGAAACTGGCGGCGGCCGTGGAGGCCGACCAGCAGCGCCTCGCAAGCATCGATTCGGTCGACATCGGGCGACGCCTCTTCGAGACCGGCCTCGATCACCAGTTCGCGATCTCGCAGTACCGCTACTTCGCGGCCGCGGCCATCACGCACGAGGGATTCGGCCGCCCGATTCCCGGCGGCTACATGGTCGCCCGCCGCGAGCCCTACGGCGTGTGCGGCCAGATCATTCCGTGGAACGTGCCCGCGATCATGGCGGCCTTCAAGATCGCGCCCGCGATCGCTGCCGGCAACACGGTGGTGCTGAAGCCCGACGAGAACGCTTCGCTCAGCACGCTGGAGCTGTGCAGGCACATCGCGAAGATCTTTCCGCCGGGCGTCATCAACATCGTGCCCGGCTTCGGCGAGGAAGCCGGCGCCGCCTTGACCGCGCACCCCGGCGTGGCGAAGCTGGCCTTCACGGGCAGCAGCGAGGTCGGCCGGATCATCTCGCGCGCCGGTGCCGAGCGGCTGGTGCCCGTGTCGCTGGAACTGGGCGGCAAGAGCCCGAACATCATCTTTCCCGACATCGAGGACATCGACGCGGTGGTCGACAACGCGATGTTCGCGACCCTGTACTGCAACGGCCAGTCCTGCCTCGCCGGCACCCGGCTGTTCGTGCACGACGCGGTCTACGACGCCGTGATGGACCGCCTCGTCGCCGGCATGGAGCGCGTGAAGGTCGGCGCGGCGCTCGCGCCCGACACCGTGCTCTCGAACCTCGTGTCGCCCGAGCAGGGCGAGCGCGTGATGAACTACATCGGCATCGGCAAGGCCGAAGGCGCGCGGCTGATGACCGGCGGCCAGCGCATCGCCGTCGAGGGGCAGGCCCACGGCCACTTCATCGCGCCGACGGTGTTCGAGGCCGACAACCGCATGCGCATCGCGCAGGAGGAGATCTTCGGCCCGGTGCTCAGCGTGATCCGCTGGAAGGACCACGACCGGATGATCGAGGAGGCCAACGGCGTGCGCTACGGCCTGGCCGCCGGCCTCTACACCGGCAACCTGCGCAACGCCTGGGACACGGCCGAACGGCTGCAGGCCGGCTCGGTGTGGATCAACCACTACTTCAACCTCGCGAGCGGCTCGCCCTTCGGCGGCTTCAAGGAGAGCGGGATCGGCAGCGAGTACTGCCACGAGACGCTCAACATGTACACCCACCTCAAGGCCGTGACGATCCAGACGCGGGTGGCCGCGCCCTGGTTCGCGCCCAAGGCCTGAGCCCGCGACACGCAACCCTTCGCCCTCCCCCATCCCCCGTCACCCAAAGAGGTCATCCCATGCAGATCACAGCCGCCGTCATGCGCGAGAAGGGTGGCAAGTTCACCCTCGAGGACATCGAACTGGAGGCGCCGCGCGACGACGAGGTGCTCATCCGCATGAAGAGCTGCGGCGTGTGCCACACCGACACCCTGCCGCGCGACCAGGTGGTGCCCGCGCCCTTTCCCGCGGTGTACGGCCACGAGGGCGCGGGCATCGTCGAACAGGTCGGCAGCCGCGTGAGCAAGCTCCAGCCCGGCGACCACGTCGTGATGAGCTGCAACTTCTGCGGCCACTGCGACACCTGCCAGACCGGCAAGCCCATGTACTGCCGGCACTTCTTCAAGGCCAACTTCGGCTTCGCGCGCATGGACGGAACGCCCACCATGCACAAGGGCGGCGACGTCGTGCACGGTGCCTTCTTCAACCAGTCCTCGTTCGCGACCTACGCCCTGGGCACCGAACGCAGCGTGGTGAAGATCCCGTCGGACGTACCGCTCGAGATCATGGGCCCGCTGGGCTGCGGCGTGCAGACCGGCGCGGGCGCGGTCATCAACTCGCTGCGCCCGCAGGCCGGCGATTCGATCGCCATCTACGGCGCGGGCTCGGTCGGCCTCTCGGCGCTGCTCGCGGCCAACGTGACCGGGTGCGCGATCCGCATCTGCGTCGACCCGAACGAGGCGCGCCTGCAGTTCGCGCTCGAGCTCGGCGCCACCCATGTGGTCAACCCGCGGACCACCGACCCGGTGCGGCGCATCCAGGAGATCACCGGTGGCGGCGGAACCCAGTTCTCGCTCGAGACCTCGGGCAATCTCACGGCCCTGCGCCAGGCCGTCGACTCGATCCAGATCATGGGCGAGTGCGGCATGATCGGCGCGCCCGCATTCGGCAGCGAGATCGGGCTCGACACCTGGGGCCTGCTGCTGGGCCGCAAGATCCGCGGCATCTGCGAGGGCGATTCGGTGCCGGACCTGTTCATCCCGAAGCTGGTCGAGCTGTATCGGCAGGGGCGCTTCCCCTTCGACAAACTGATCCGGTTCTATGCCTTCGACCAGATCAACGAGGCGGTGGAAGACGGCGAGCAGGGCCGGACCATCAAGGCCGTGCTGCGCTTTCCCGACTGACGACGCGCTCGCCTTCAGGACCGGTCGACCGCGCGCTCCGTCTCCTCGAGAAAGCGCAGCAGGCCCTCGATCTCCGTCGACTTGTCGAACACCGCATCGGCACCCAGCAGCAGCGCGCGCTCGCGCATGTCCTGGGTCGCGAAGTTCGAGAAGATCACCATGCGCTGGCGCGGCAGGCGGTCCCTGCAGCCCATGAGCACGCCGAAGCCGGTGCCGTGGCGCAGGAAGAGATCGACCACGGCCACGTCCCATTGACCGTCGGCGTCGTGCAGCCAGGCCACGGCCTCGGCCTGGGTCTCGGCGGTGCCGACCATGTGCACGGGCGCGAGCTCTTCCAGCGTCGCGATCAGGCTGTCGCGAATCAGGGGGTTGTCCTCGACGAGGTAGCCGGTCAAGCTCATGGTGTGCTCGCAGTCATGTGGGTTCCGGGTGCTCAGCGCGCGAACGATCGCCGCAGCCGCTCGCCCGCGAAGGCCTGCGCGTCCCTGGCCTTCTCGAGCACCGCCGCGGCGCCGAAGAACTCGTGCGCCACGCCCTCGTACTCCTGGCGCGCGACCTCCACGCCGGCCTCGAGCAGGGCGCTCTCGAGCTTCGCGCCGTCGCTGCGCAGCGGATCGAGCCTGGCATTGACGATGGTGACGGGCGCCAGGCCCGCGAGCGGCGCATCGACCAGCGACAGCCGCGGGTCGTCGAGGTCCTGCTCGCTGCGCGTCACATGGGTGAAGAACCAGTCCATCATCGCGCGATTGAGCGGCTTGGCGATCGCGTTCTCGAGGTAGGACTCGGTGTTGCGGCTGGTCTGCGCGACCGGGTAGACCGACAGCACATGGCGCGGGGCGCTCAGGCCGGCATCGCGCGCGGCGATGGCCGTTGCCACCGCCAGGTTGCCGCCGGCCGACTCGCCCGCGAGCGCGAGGCGCGAGGCATCGCCGCCGAACGAAGCCGCGTTCGCCGCGAGCCAGCGGTAGGCGGCCAGCGCGTCGTCCCATGCGGCCGGGAACTTGTGCTCGGGCGCGAGCCGGTAGTCGACCGACAGCACCATGGCCTGCGCGGCCGCGGCAAGCCCGCGCGCGCCGCCGTCGTACACCTGCCGGTTGGCGATCACCCAGCCGCCGCCATGGAAATACAGGACGACGGGAAAGGGCCCCTGGCCCGCGGGCGTGTAGAGCGTGGCGGCCAGCGGGCCGGTGGCGCCGTCCACCGACAGCTCGCGCGTGGTCACGCCGGGCACCAGGGTCTCGGGCTCAGCCGAGCGGTTCTGCCGCTCGAGCACCTTCTTCACGGCATCGGCCGCGGTCGGTTGCCGGCGCGCCTCCTCGGGCGTGAGTTTCTCGATCGCCTGGGGTTCGAGGGATTCGTGGGCCTTCGCCACCGCGATCTGGTCGTCGTCGGCGCGCAGGGCCGCCACGACATTGGACACCGCATTGATCACGGGGTTGGGCTTCTTGTCGCTCATCGGTCAGCTCTCCTGGGGTTGAAGTTGAAGCAGGTTGAGCAACTTGTACGACGCGGGGCCCCCCGGGGGCTTGTCGGACGTGGGCGCGCCACGTCGTGGGGCTTCCAGACCCCACTGGGCGCGCGGTCCGCGCGCGGGCCGGAATCAGCGCGGCGAGCCGGCGAGCCCGAGCAGGCCCAGCGCGCGCCGGTGCGTGCCCGATGCCGGGTCCGCGAGATCGGCCAGCACGCTCATGTGGTTGCGGTTCGCGGGCCGCTCGGCGCCCACCACCACGCGGCGGCCCCAGGCGCTGGCGATCAGCTCGGCCTGGCGGTGGAACTCCTCGCTCTCGTCGCCGCCGACCACGGTCACCAGGGTGCCCTGCTTCGGCGCGGGCATCGCGGCCGGGCTCAACCGCAGCGCCGAGGCCTCGGTCAGACCGATGTCGGCCGCGAGAAACGGCGCGTGCCGCAGGGGCTCGAGTTCGTAGACGCCCGAGATCGGCAGCGCCGACTTGACGAGATCGCGCGGCAGGTCGGGCGCAACGCGCTGCCAGTCGCAGGCCAGCAGCATGGTGGCGAGGTGGCCGCCGGCCGAATGGCCCGCGACGACGATGCGCTCCGGATCGCCACCATGCGCCGCGATGTTGCGATGCACCCAGGCCAGCGCCTGCGCCATCTGCCGCGCGATGTGCTCGATGTCGACCGCCGGGCACAGCGCGTAGTTGAGCTGCACGAAGGTGGCGCCGGCATCGGCCAGCGGCGGCGCGAGGAAGGCATGGTCGCGCTTGTCGAGCGCGCGCCAGTAGCCGCCGTGGATGTAGACGAAAACCGGCGCCTTCCCGGCACCCGATGCGGCCGGCAGGATGTCGAGCCGCTCGCTCTCGTCGTCGCCGTAGGCCAGGTCGCGAATCCATCCGGGCCGCTGCAGCGCCTGCGCCGACGCATCGGCCCAGTATTTCAGGATCGACGGGTGCTCGGAAATGCGCGCGCGGTTGTTGTACTGCGCATCGAACCATTCGGGCGCCGGAGGCGGTGTCGACGCCGCCGCGGCTTCGGCCGCCGCGCGCTTGGCCGCCGAGTCGCGCAGCGCCGCATCGACCAGTGCATCGGCCATCCACAGCGCGGTGCGTTCGACCTCGCGGTCCTCGAGGCCCCAGATGTCCTTGAGCACCACGTAGGGCTCGATGCCGTAGACGATCGAGAGGGCATGGTGCAGCCGGTCGCGCATGCGCGGGCTCAGCAGCGGGGACATCGGCTCGAGCGCATGCTCGAGGATGCGCACGCGATGGCCGCGCCGGTACGGTTCCTCGGCCAGCAGTCCCGCGCGCTCGAGGCCCCACTGCTCGAGCGAGAGCTGCGCCGCGGCGCGCATCGGCGCCTCGAATTCCTTGAAGCGCGGAAAGGTCTGGCAGAACAGCTCGTGCAGCCGCTCGCGGCCGTTCGGGTTGTCCGAGGCCATCTGGCGCACCGGGCCCAGCGAGCTGTCGACCACCGCGGTGACCAGCGCGCTGCGGCTCGGAAAGTAGCGGTAGGCGGTAGCGCGCGACACATTCGATCGCGCCGCCGCTTCGGCCACCGAGGGGATGTGGCCCTTCAATCGAATGATGTCCATCGCGGCCTGCAGCAGCTGGCGGAAGGTGGCGGCGCGAACGCCGCGTTCCGGCGCGCGCGGCGCCTCGCTCGGTGTGTGCTTGAGTCTTGCCATCGGGTTTGTACGGGGTTCGGAAATGCGGAAGTCGTCTTGTGGAGATGGTGACACGGCTCGTATGATCCGCGCACCCAGATTTGAGACGCAAGTCTCAAAAATCCCTAGATGACTTCCGGAGCCACCGAGGCGATCGGCGCACAGCGCGACGACCTCGGGGCCATATGGAGACAAAGTCGATGCGCTTCGCAAGCTGGAGTTGGGGTGGCCGCAACCATGCGGGCACGATCTCGGCCGACGGCCGGGAAGCCACGCCATTGGCGGTGGGCGACGCCTCGCGCGGCGTGCTGCCGCTGATCGAGGCGCTGGCACGCAACGAGCCGCTGCCGCAGCCCTCGGGCACGCGGCTGCCGGTCGAGGTGATCGCCCTGCGCGCCCCGCTGCCGCGCCCGCTGCGCGGCCTGTTCTGCGTCGGGCGCAACTACCGCGCGCATGCGGCCGAACTCGCGAGCTCGGTGTTCCGCAGCAGCATGCCCGAGAGCGATCCGTGGCCGATCGTGTTCGGCAAGCTCGGCGAATGCGTGATCGGTCCGCACGATCCGGTGCGGCTGCCGCGGTCCTCGGTATCGGTGCAGATCGACTACGAATCCGAACTCGCGGTGATCATCGGCCGCGGCGGGCGCGACATCCCGCGCTCGCAGGCGATGGAGCACGTGTTCGGCTACACCATCGTCAACGACGTCACGGCGCGCGACGTGCAGATGCGCCACCAGCAGTGGGACCTCGGCAAGAGCTTCGACACCTTCTGCCCGATGGGCCCGTGGATCGTGACCGCCGACGAGATGGACGGCCGCGCCACGCGCGTGCGCGGCTGGGTCAACGGCGCGCTGCGCCAGGACGGCCTGACGCGCGACATGATCTTCGACATCCCGACGCTGATCGAGACCTGCTCGCGCGGCATCACGCTGCATCCGGGCGACGTGATCGCCACCGGCACGCCCTCGGGCGTGGGCATGGGCCTGGACCCGCCGCAATGGCTGGGCCGGGGCGACACGGTGCGCATCGAGATCGACGGCATCGGCGTCATCGAGAACCGCTTCGAGGCCCTCGCATGAGCTTCCAGCTCATCGACCGCATCGCGGTGGAGGACGAGGGCGAAGGCCCGGTGGTCGTCTGCGTGCATGGCCTGGGCGGCAGCTCGAACACCTACACGCCGCTGATGCCCGCGCTGGCGCGCCATCGCGTGGTGCGCATCGACCTGCCCGGCAGCGGCCGCTCGCAGCGCGCCGAAGGGCCGCTCACGATCGAGCGCTATGTAGCGACCGTGCTGTCGGTCTGCGAACGCCTGGGCATCCAGCGCGCGCACTGGGTCGGCCATTCGATGGGCACCATCGTCTGCCAGCACATCGCCGCGGCGCATCCGAAGTGCGTGGCGAGCCTCGCGCTGTTCGGCCCGCTGATCGCGCCGCCCGACGCGGCGCGCACCGCGATGAAGGCCCGCGCCGACAAGGCGCGCGGCGGCGCGGCGGGCATGCACGAGATCACGCAGGCGCTGCTGCAGGGCGCGATCTCGGCCGACACGCGCCAGCGGCTGCCGGTGGCGGTGGCCTTCGTGCGCGAGAGCCTGATGCGCCAGGACGGCGAGGCCTATGCGCGCAGCTGCGAGGCCCTGGCCGGCGCGCAGCCCGCGGCGGTGGAGAACATCGAGGCCGCGGTGCTGCTGGTGACCGGCGACGAGGACGGCGTGGCGCCGCCGCAGGCCGTGCGCGCCATGGCCGACCGGCTGCACCGTGCCGCCAGCAAGCGCGTGGTGGTGCTGCCGAAGTGCGGCCATTGGACACCCGTCGAGCGCCCCGACGAGTGCCAGCGCGAGTTGCGCGAATTCCTGGCGGCGCAAGCGAGGAGCTGACCGTGGCCGACGTGCTGTTCACCAACGTCCGCATCTTCGACGGTGGCGGCGAGGCGCCCTTCACCGGCGACGTGCTGGTGCAGGGCAACCGCATCGCGCGCGTCGTGAAGACTTCGCACGGCGCGCGCTCCGCGCCCGTGCATGGCGCCCAGGTCATCGACGGCGCGGGCGCCTTCCTGATGCCCGGCATGGTCGAGGCCCACACGCATTTCTCGTGGAACGACCAGCCCAGCCTCGACGCGATCCAGCGCATGCCGCCCGAGGAGCACATCCTGTGGTGCGCCGAGGTCGCGAAGCGCTACCTCGACATGGGCTGGACCAGCTGCGTGGGTGCCGCCACCGCCAAGCCGCGGCTCGACGTGGTGATCCGCAACGCGATCAACGACGGCACCATCGTCGGCCCGCGCTACCTGGCCGCGAGCCAGGAGATCACCGTGCCCGGCGGGCTCGGCGACACCACGCAGCCGCACCTGCCGCAGCCCGAGTTCGCCTTCGGCGCGGTGGTCAGCGGTGCCGAGGAGATGCGCCGCTGCGTGCGCATGTTCGCCAAGTACGGCGTCGACTCGCTCAAGATCAACCTCTCGGGCGAGTCGATCACCGGCATGTCCAGCGAGATGAGCCAGTTCACCGAGGAGGAGATCCGCGTCTGCGTGGAGGAGGCCAAGGCCTGGGGCAAGCGCGTGGCCGCGCATGCGCGCTCCACCTGGTCGATCAAGCAGTGCGTGAAGCACGGCATCGAGGTGATCTACCACGCGAGCTTCACCGACAGCGAGGCGCTCGACCTGCTCGAGGCGCACAAGATGGAGCACTTCATCGCGCCCGGTCTCGCATGGCTGATCAACACCTGCCACCACGCGAGCCAGTGGGGCCTGACGAAGGAAGTCACCACGAAGATGGGCTACCACCGCGAGCTCGATGCCGCGGTGGAGAGCATGCGGGCGATGCGCAAGCGCGGCATCCGCATCCTGCCCGGCGGCGACTACGGCTTCGCCTGGACGCCGCACGGCACCAATGCCAAGGACCTCGAGTACTTCGTGAAGTACGTGGGCATGAGCCCGATGGAGGCCCTGCTGTCGGCCACCGCCTGGGGCGGCCCGATGATGCGCATGGGCAAGGTGCTGGGCTACATCCGCGAGGGCTACCTGGCCGACATCCTGCTCGTCGACGGCGATCCGCTGGCCGACATCACGGTGCTGCAGGACAAGTCGCGCATCCTGGCCGTCATGAAGGACGGCGAGTTCCATCGCGCCCCGCCGCTGCGCCAGGCGCAGGGCCTGCGCGTCGCCTCTCCCACCCGCTGGGCCGCCTAGGCCTTCCGAACCCCGACCGGAGCACCGCATGGCCGACGTCGTCTTCACCAACGTGCGCATCCTCGACGGCACGGGGCAGAACCCCTACAGCGGCAGCGTGCTGGTGCGCGGCAACCGCATCCGGCAGGTGGGCCGCAGCACCGCGCCGATCGCGCCCGGCGGCGCCACCGTGATCGACGGCGCGGGCGCCACGCTCATGCCCGGCATGTGCGAGGCCCACACGCACTTCTCGTGGAACGACGCCGCCACGCTCGCGGCGATCCAGACCATGCCGCTCGAGGAGCACGTGCTGTGGTGCGCCAAGGTCGCGAAGCGCTACCTCGAGGCCGGCTTCACCTCCTGCGTGGGCGCGGCCTGCGCCAAGCCGCGGCTCGACGTGGTGATCCGCAACGCGATCAATTCGGGCCAGATCCCCGGGCCGCGCTACCTCGCGGCGAGCCAGGAGATCACGGTGCTCGGCGGCCTGGGCGACGAGACGCTGCCGCACCTGCCCTTTCCCGAGTTCAGCTTCGGCGTGAACATCTCGGGCGCCGACGAGATGCGCAAGGCGGTGCGCCTGTTCCTCAAGTACGGCGTCGACTCGATCAAGCTCAACCTCTCGGGCGACAACTTCACGCCGCAGTCGCCCTCGGAAACCACCTGGATGCTCGACGAGGAGGTGGCCGCGGCGATGCGCGAGGTCAAGATCCGCGGCAAGCGCGGCGTGGCGCATGCGCGCTCGTCGGAGAGCGTGAAGCAGGCGCTGCGCCATGGCATCGACCTGATCTACCACGCGAGCTTCGTCGACGAGGAGGCGCTCGACATGCTCGAGGCCGCGAAGGACCGCGTCTTCGTCGCGCCCGGCATCGCCATCCTCTACGCCATGCTGCACGAGGCCGAGCCCTATGGCGTGACCTACCAGATGGCGGCCGACATGGGCTACCAGATCGAATGGGACGCGGCCTGCGTCTCGCTCGCGAAGATGCACAAGCGCGGCATCCGCGTGCTGCCCGGCGGCGACTACGGCTTCGCCTTCACGCCGCACACGCAGAACGCGCGCGACCTCGAGTTCTTCGTCAAGTACCTGGGCTTCACGCCGATGGAGGCGATCCGCTCGACCACGCTCTATGGCGGCCAGATCATGATGCGGCCCGACGAGCTCGGCCTCGTCAAGGAGGGCTACCTCGCCGACCTGATGCTGGTCGACGGCGACCCGCTGGCCAACCTCTCGATCCTGCGCGATGCGAAGCGCATCCTGGCCGTGATGAAGGACGGCGAGTTCGCCAAGGCACCGGCGATCGCGTCCGAGCGCGGCTGGGACCGGGGCTGGGAGCGCGCGGCATGACGCGCGCCGCCCTCACGCGCTGGGCCCTGTGGCTGGTGCTCGGCGTGCCGATCGCGGTGTTCGCGGTCTGGGCCGTGGCCGACAACGCCTCGCTGTTCTTCAAGACGCTGCTCAACGGGCTCACGCTGGCCTCGCTCTACTTCCTCGTGGCCAGCGGCTTCACGCTGGTGTTCGGTCTGATGCGCAACGTGAACCTCGCGCACGGCTCGCTCTACCTGTTCGGCGCCTACGTGGGCTGGTTCGTCGGCGAGCACACCGGCTCCTGGGTGCTCGCGGTGATCGCGGGCTTCCTCGCGGCCGCGGTGCTGGGCCTATTGATGCAGCTGCTGGTGTTTCGCCACATGCAGGGCCAGGACCTGCGCCAGACGCTGGTGACCATCGGCCTGTCGATCGTGTTCGCCGACCTGATGCTGTGGATCTGGGGCGCCGAGATCTACACCTTCGATCCGCCCTCGTGGATCTACGGCTCGACCACGCTGCCGCTGGTCGAGAAGTTCCCGACCTACCGGCTGGTGGTGCTGCTGGCCTCGGTGCTGATCGGCGTGGGCCTGTGGCTGCTGCTGGCGCGCACGCGCATCGGCATGATGATCCGTGCCGGCGTCGACGACCGCGGCATGCTGGCCGCCTCGGGCGTCAACGTGCAGCTGGTGTTCGCGCTGACCTTCGCGATCGGCGCCGGCCTCGCGGGCCTGGCCGGCGTGGTCGGCGGCACTGCCCTGTCGATCTCGCCGGGCGAGGACACGCGCTACCTGCTGGCCTCGCTGGTGGTGGTGATCGTCGGCGGCATGGGCAGCGTGGTCGGCGCCGCCATCGGCGCGCTGCTGATCGGGCTGGCCGAGCAGTTCGGGCTGGCCTATGCGCCGACCTACAGCGTGGTCTTCACCTTCGTGATCATGGTGGTCGCGCTGGCGTTCAAGCCGCGCGGGCTGATGGGGAAGGCGACATGAGCGCCGCGCCGGGCCGCCCCAAGCAAGCTCGCACCGCAGTGCGAAGCACGGAGGTACTCCTGTGAGCGCCGCGCAGTGGCGCCGCGCCATGAAGTCGGGCGGGTCGATGCCCGCGCAGGAAGCGCGCGTCACCGCGTTGCCGCGCGCGGTCGCATCGCCATCGCAACCCGCCGAACCGCCGCCGGCCCATGGCGAGCTGCCGCGCTGGCTGGGCAGGCTGCTGCGCCCCGTGCGCTGGCGCCATGTGCTGGTCGCGCTGCTGGTGCTGGTCTATCCCTTCGTCGCCTCGCCCTTCTTCACCTTCCAGATCGGCGCCCAGTCGCTCGCGCTCGGCCTGATCGCGCTGTCGCTGACCTTCCTCGGCGGCTATGGCGGCATGGTCTCGCTCGCGCAGATGACGGTGGCGGGCTTCGCGGCCTACGTGGTCGCGATCGTGGGCAGCAGCAGCAACACGGCGATCAGCCTGGGCTGGCCCTGGTGGCTCGCGGTGATCGTCGCGCTGGCGCTGGCCACGCTGTTCTCGGCCGCGGTGGGCTGGCTCTCGGTGCGCACCGAGGGCATCTACACCATCATGATCACGCTGGCCGTGGGCGTGGCCTTCTTCTACCTCGCGCAGCAGAACTACACGCTGTTCAACGGCTTCCAGGGCTTCAGCAAGCTGGCCGCGCCCACTGTGTTCGGGCTCGACCTGCGCGAGCCCGTGCCCTTCTACCTGCTCACGCTGGGCTGCTCGGTGGCGGGCTACTTCTTCATCAAGCACCTGATCCGCGCACCCTTCGGCGTGGCGCTGCAGGGCATCCGCGACAACCCGCGCCGCATGCAGGCGCTGGGCTTCGACGTCACCGCGCACCGGGTCGCGGCCTATGCGGTCTCGGGCTTCCTGGCCGCGGTCGGCGGCGTGCTGCTGGTCTGGTACAACGGCCGCATCTCGCCCGGCACGCTCGGCATCGGCGCGATGATCAACATCCTCATCATCGCCGTGCTCGGCGGCATGAAGCACCCCATCGGTGCCTTCATCGGCGCGATCGTCTTCGTGCTGCTGCAGAACTTCGCCATCGACCTGGTCGACCGCGAACGCTTCAATCTCGTGATCGGCGGGGTCTTCCTCGCGATCGTCCTCTTTTCCCCCGACGGACTGCTGGGCCTGTGGCATCGATTGCGCACGCGCCTGGGCGCACCTTTCCCCACCCGTGGCTCAGGCCGCATTCACCAGTGACCAGAAGGAGCGAGACATGAAGAGAGTCGAGAAGGTGTTCGGACGCGGCATCGTCGCCGCCGCGGCGTTGTTCGCGATGGCCGGGGCCGCGGGCCTCGCGCAGGCGCAGGAAACCCTCAAGATCGGCCTGCTGGCCTCGCTCGAGGGACCGTTCGCGGCGCCGGGCCAGGACGGCATGCGCGGCGCCGACCTCGCGCTGAAGGAGAAGAAGGGCATGGCCGGCGGCAAGAAGATCGAGTTCGTGAAGGTCTCGTCGGACGCCACGCCCGACAAGGCCGTGAACTCGACGCGCAAGGCGGTCGAGCAGGACAAGGTGCAGATCATGATCGGCCCGCTGTCGGGCGACGAGGGCATCGCGGTCAAGAACTACGCGAAGACGCAGCCCAACGTCACCTTCATCAACGGCTCGGCCGGCGCGCAGGCCGCGACGCTGCAGGACCCGGCGCCCAACTTCTACCGCTTCAACACCGAGGGCGCGCAGTGGATGGTGGGCCTGGGCGAGCATGCGCTGTCCAAGGGCTACAAGCGCACCTTCCTGATCGCCGAGGACTACGGCTTCCCCTACTCGCAGGTGCAGGGCTTCATGGCCAGCTACTGCGCCAAGGGCGGCAAGGTGGTCGACAAGGCCTGGGTGCCGCTGGGCACCAAGGACTACGCCTCGGTGATCGCGAAGATCCCGAAGAACGTCGATGCGCTGGTGGTGGTGCTCGGCGGCTCCGATGCGGTGAACTTCCTGACCCAGTACGAGCAGGCCGGCGGCGACAAGCCGATGATCGGCGGCTCGATCACGGTCGACCAGACGGTGCTGAACTTCAAGGGCAAGCGCCGCGAATCGCTGCTGGGCACGGCCTCGGCGGGCCCGATGGCGGACTCGATCGACACGCCCGAGTGGAAGAAGTTCGTGGCCGACTACAAGGCCAGCTTCAAGGACGGCTTCCCGAGCCCGTCGCTGTTCGCCTACCTGTACTACATCAACACCAAGGCCACGCTCGATGCGCTCGACGCGGTCAAGGGCGACCTGTCGAACAACCAGAAGGCCTACCGCGAGGCGCTGCAGAAGACCAACTTCAAGGGCCCGGCCGGCGACGTGAAGATCGATGCCAACCGCAACGGCGTGGGCACGACCTACATCACCGAGGTGACGAAGGCGCCCGACGGCTCGTTCTACAACAAGGTCGTGAAGTCGGTGCCGAACATCTCGCAGACGCTGGGGCTGTCGGAGGCCGAGTTCAAGAAGATGGGGATGGGCACGCGCGACGTGCCGGACTGCCGCACGTGATCCACGCGTGCGCTCTGTCTCCCTCCCCCGCTGGGGGAGGGTCGGGGTGGGGGCACGACGGCCCGCGCGTTCGCGCGGCGTTCGTCGGGCACCGCCCCCATCCCGACCTTCCCCCAGAGGGGGAAGGCGCAAGACATCGCCCCACACGGAACTGAGATGGCCACCATCACCACGCTGCGACCGCCCGCTTCGCGCGCACCCCAACCCGCGCGCGGCGGCAGCACCCAGCTCCTGTCGGGCGACGCGCTGCGCCTGGACGGCGTGACGCGCGCCTTCGGTGCGCTGCGCGCGGTCGACGGCGTCTCGCTCGCGGTCACTGCGGGCCAGAAGTACGCCATCCTCGGATCGAACGGCGCCGGCAAGACCACGCTGTTCAACGCCATCACGGGCGACTTCCCGCCGACCGCGGGACGCATCCATTTCTTCGGCGAGGACATCACCGACCTGCCGCCGCAGGACCGCATCCGCAAGGGCCTGCGGCGCACCTACCAGTCCTCGCTGCTGTTTCGCGACCTCTCGGTGCGCGACAACCTGTTCCTCGCGGTGCGCGGCGTGGCCAGCGGCCGCTTCAGCTTCCGCCGGCCCGGCGCCGGCCATGCGAGCACGCGCGCGACCGAGGACCTGCTCGAGCGCGCGCGCCTGTCGCACATCGCCGACGAGAAGGTGGCCAACCTCGCGCACGGCCAGCAGCGCCAGCTCGAGATCGGCATGGCGCTGGCCGGCGCGCCGCGGCTGATCCTGTTCGACGAGCCCGCGGCCGGCCTCTCGCCGGCCGAGCGGCGCGAGCTGGTGGCGCTGCTGACCTCGCTGCCCGCGCACATGAGCTTCGTGCTGATCGAGCACGACCTGGACATCGCGCTGCGCGTGGTCGACCGCGTGACGGTGATGCACAACGGCCGCGTGCTGCGCACCGGCAGCCCGGCCGAGATCGAGGGCGATGCGCAGGTGCAGGCGATCTACATGGGGAGCAAGCACTGATGGCCTGGTTCGGCGGCGGCGATCGCGACACGGCGGCTGGCCGATCCACCGCGCTGGTGGTCGAGGGCCTCGACGTCTACTACGGCCGCGCCCATGCGCTGCAGGGCGTGAGCCTGTCGCTCGAGCGCGGCGTGCTCGGCATCGTCGGACGCAACGGCATGGGCAAGACCACGCTGTGCAACGCGCTCACCGGCCTGGTGCCGGCGCGCGGCAGCGTGCGCTTCGGGGGTGAGGGGATCCTGGGCCTGGCGCCCAACGAGATCACGCGCCGCGGCATCGCCTACGTGCCGCAGGGCCGGCGCGTGTGGCCCTCGCTCTCGGTCGACGAGACGCTGCGGCTGGTGGCGAGCCGCCGGCGCGAGGTCGACCGCGTCTATGCGATGTTCCCGCGGCTGGCCGAGCGGCGCGGCAATGGCGGTGCCCAGCTCTCGGGCGGCGAGCAGCAGATGCTCGCGATCGGCCGCGCACTGCTGCTGAACCCCAAGCTGCTGGTGATGGACGAGCCGACCGAGGGCCTGGCGCCGGTCATCGTCGACCAGGTGGCGCAGGCGCTGCGCGACCTCGCGGCCGAGGGCAGCATCGCGGTGCTGCTGATCGAGCAGAACCTCGGCGTGGCGATCTCGGTGGCCGACCGCATCGGGCTGATGGTCAACGGCCGCATCGCGCGCGAGATGCCGGCGGCCGAACTCGCGGCCGACCGCGAGCTGCAGGAGAAGCTTTTGGGCGTGCGCTCGGGCGGCCATGGCGACGAGGCCGAGGCGGAGCAGCCGGCACCGCGCATGGGCGAGGACGACGGCCGCGACAACGCGCCGCGCGTCTACACCGTGCGCCGCGCCCATGGCGACGGCGCACCCTCGCTCGATGACCTCGCGCCGGCCAGCGTGCGCGGCTTCACGCGCTGGAATGCCGGCGGCACGGCCGCGCCCGCGGCCGACATCCCGCGCCTGATCGCACCGCCCGAGCCCGCGCCCGAACCGGCACAGCCCGCGGCGGCCTCGGGCCAGGTGTTCGACTTCCCGGTGGCCGCGAGCAGCGTGCGCGCGGCCTACGTGGCCGGCACCTTCGACACCAAGAGCCGCGAGCTGTTCTTCCTGCGCCAGTGCATCGAGCGGCTGGGCCTGCGCGTGGTCACGGTCGACCTCTCGACCTCGGGCAAGCCCTCGACCGCGAGCGTGCATCCGCGCGAGGTGGCGCGCCACCATCCCAAGGGCGAGTCGGCGGTGTTCAGCGGCGACCGCGGCAGCGCCACCGCCGCCATGGGCCTGGCCTTCGAAGCCTTCCTGCGCACGCGGCGCGACCTCGGCGGCCTGATCTCGGCCGGCGGCTCGGGCGGCACCTCGATGGCCACGCAGGGCATGCGCGCGCTGCCGATCGGCGTGCCCAAGCTCATGGTCTCGACCATGGCCAGCGGCGACACGCGGCCCTACGTGGGCCCGAGCGACATCTGCATGATGTATTCGGTCACCGACGTGCAGGGCATCAACCGCATCAGCGAGAGCGTGCTGTCGAACGCGGCCAATGCACTGGCCGGCATGGTGGCGCATCCGGCCTCGGTCTCGGCCGTGACCCGGCCCGCCATCGGCCTCACCATGTTCGGCGTGACCACGCCCTGCGTGCAGGCCGTGACGCGGCGGCTCGAGGACGACTGGGACTGCCTGGTGTTCCACGCCACCGGCGTGGGCGGCCAGTCGATGGAGAAGCTCGCGGACTCGGGCCTGCTCGCGGGCGCGATCGACGTGTCGACCACCGAGGTGGCCGACGAGATCGCGGGCGGCGTGCTGTCGGCCGGGCCCGACCGGCTCGACGTGTTCGCGCGCCACGCCCTGCCCTACGTGGGCTCGTGCGGCGCGCTCGACATTGTGAACTTCGGCGCCTGGGAGACCGTGCCCGAGCGCTTCCGGGCGCGCAATCTCTACCGCCACAACACGACGGTGACCTTGATGCGCACCACGGCCGACGAGTGCCGCGCCATCGGCGAATTCATCGCCGCCAAGCTCAACGCGATGCGCGGACCGGTGCGCTTCCTCATCCCCGAAGGCGGCGTCTCGGCCATCGACCGGCCGGGCCAGCCCTTCCACGACCCCGAGGCCGACCGCGCGCTGTTCGCGGCGCTCGAGGCCGGCTTCCGGCCCGGGCCGAACCGCCAGCTCAAGCGGCTGCCGCTGCACATCAACGACGAAGCCTTCGCCGATGCGCTGGTCGAGGCCTGGCGCGAGGTCTCGCGGGCCACGCCCGGCGCGCGCCGGGCATGAGCCAAGAACAACCGAGGAGGAGCCTACCACCATGACCCGCATCTCACGCACCGCGCTGCTGGAGCGCTTCCGCGCCAAGATCGCCTCGGGCCGGCCGCTGATCGGCGGCGGCGCCGGCACCGGCCTGTCGGCCAAGTGCGAGGAAGCCGGCGGCATCGACCTGATCGTGATCTACAACTCGGGCCGCTACCGCATGGCCGGGCGCGGCTCGCTCGCGGGGCTGATGGCCTACGGCAATGCCAACGAGATCGTCTGCGAGATGGCGCGCGAGGTGCTGCCGGTGGTCAAGCACACGCCGGTGCTCGCGGGCGTGAACGGCACCGACCCGTTCATGATCCCCGACGAGTTCCTGCACCGGCTGATCGCGCTGGGCTTCTCGGGCATCCAGAACTTTCCGACCGTGGGCCTGATCGACGGCACCTTCCGCGCCAACCTCGAGGAGACCGGCATGGGCTACGGCCTCGAGGTCGAGCTCGTGGCCCGCGCGCGTGCCCTCGACCTGCTGACCACGCCCTATGTCTTCAGCGAGGCCGATGCGCGCGCCATGGCCGGCGCGGGTGCCGACATCGTGGTCTGCCACCTGGGACTGACCACCGGCGGCGCGATCGGCGCCGAGACGGCGCTCAAGCTCGACGACTGCGTGCCGCTGATCAACCGCTGGGCCGCGGCCGCGCAGGAAGTGAACCCGGGGGTGATCGTGCTCTTTCACGGCGGCCCCATCGCCACGCCGGAGGATGCGCAGTACGTGCTCGCGCGCTGCCCCGCCTGCGACGGCTTCTATGGCGCCAGCTCGATGGAGCGCCTGCCCGCGGAGGTGGCGCTGACCGAGACCACGCGCCGCTTCGTTCAGATCACGCGATAACCAGGAGACGACATCCATGTCAGGTTCTCAATTCGGAAGTTTCATCCTCGGGCTGCTGGTGGTGGCGATCGCGGTCGCGATCGTCGTCTGGCTGCTGCACTGGCTCTACCTGCGCAGCTCCAAGGAACGCGCCTTCGTGCGCACCGGCCTCGGCGGGCAGAAGGTGGTGCTCGACGGCGGCGCCTTCGTGCTGCCGATCGTGCACGACGTGATCCCGGTCAACATGAACACGCTGCGGCTGGAGGTCAGCCGCGGGCGCGACAAGGCACTGATCACCAAGGACCGCATGCGCGTGGACGTGATCGCCGAGTTCTACGTGCGCGTGGCCGCCAGGGCCGAGTCGGTGGCGGTGGCCGCGCAGACGCTGGGCCTGCGCACCATGGAGCCCGAGCAGCTCAAGGAACTGGTCGAGGGCAAGTTCGTCGACGCGCTGCGCACCGCCGCGGCCGAGATGACGATGGAGGAGCTGCACGAGAAGCGCGGCGCCTACGTCAAGCGGGTGCGCGAGGCGGTGGCCGAGGACCTGACCAACAACGGCCTGGAGCTCGAGGCCGCCTCGCTCACGCAGCTCGACCAGACCGGCATGGAGTTCTTCAACCCCAGCAATGCCTTCGACGCCGAGGGCCTGACGCGGCTGACCGAGCAGATCGAGCGCCGCAAGAAGCAGCGCAACGACGTCGAGCAGGACACGCTGATCGCGATCCGCAACAAGAACCTCGAGGCCGAGAAGCTGTCGCTGGAGATCGATCGCGAGAGCGAGCATGCGCGGCTGACGCAGCAGCGCGAGGTCGAGATGGCGCGTTCGCGCCAGCGCGCCGAGGTGGCGATCGAGCGTGCGCAGCGCGAGCAGCATGCCGAGAGTGCGCAGATCGCGGCGCGCCAGAGCATCGATGCCGCGCGCATCCGCTCGGAGCAGACCATCGAGGAGGAGCGCATCGGCAAGGAGCGCGCGATCCAGAGCGCCGAGCTCGAGCGCCGCACCTCGCTCGAGCTGGCCGAGCAGCAGCGCTCGATCGCCGTGGCGCGCGAGAGCAAGGCGCAGAGCGAGGCCCAGGCCGAAGCCGAGGCCGCGCGCGCCCAGGCCGTGACGGCCGAGGAGAAGGTGTTCACGGCACGCGAGGTCGAGAGCGCCGAGCGCAAGAAGACCATCGAGCTGATCGCGGCCGCGCTGATCGCCGAGCGCGAGGCGCTGCGGCTGACCTCCGCGGCCCAGGCCGAGCATGACGCGAGCGCGCACCGCGGCGCCGCGCTGCGTGCCCAGGCCGAGGCCGATGCCGACGCCGAGAAGATCCGCGCCGATGCCACGCGCGTGCGCGCCGAGATCGAGGCCGAGGCCGCACGCTGGATGAACGAGGCGCACAACATGCTCACGCCCGAGGCGCGCATGTCCGCCCTGCGCATGCGGCTGGTGGAGAAGGCCGAGGGCATCATCCGCGAGTCGGTGCGGCCGATGGAGCGCATCGAGGGCATCAAGATCCTGCAGGTCGACGGCTTCGGCGGTTCGTCGGGCGGCGCGCGCAATGCCGAGGGTGGCGGCAACTTCGCCGACGGACTGGTCAATTCCGCGCTGCGCTTCCGGGCCCAGGCGCCGCTGGTCGACCAGCTGCTGCGCGAGATCGGCATCGAGGGCGGCGACATCCAGAAGCTGGTCAACGAGAGCAGCGGCGCGCGTGCCGCGCTGGGCGCCGGCACGCCCAAGGAATAAGGCATGGTGAACGTCTACGTCTCGAGCGTGATCGACGCGAGCGCCGACAACGTGTGGGCGCGCGTGCGCGACTTCAACGGCCTGCCGCAGTGGCATCCGCTGATCGCCGACTGCCGGATCGAGAACAACCAGCCGGCCGACCGCGTGGGCTGCATCCGCCATTTCCACCTGCGTGACGGCGGCATGATCCGCGAACGCCTGCTCGCGCTCTCGGACTACGACTACAGCTGCAGCTACGAGATCCTCGAGAGCCCGATGGGCGTGAGCCACTACACGGCGACGCTCAAGCTCACGCCGGTGACCGACGGCGGGCGCTGCTTCGCCGAATGGAGCGCCGAGTTCGACTGCGAGGAACACCGCGAGCGCGAGCTGGCCGACTCGATCGGCGAGGGCGTGTTCCAGGGCGGCTTCGATGCGCTGAAGCGGCACTTCGGAGGCCGCTGATGCTGCAGCGGGTCGTGCGCTCCACCGTCATCGACGCGCCGATCGAGCGCGTGTGGGCGGTGCTGCGCGACTTCAACAGCCATGCCGACTGGCACGAGGTGGTGGAGGCCAGCCGCATCGAGGGCGACGAGCGCGGCGACCAGGTGGGCTGCGTGCGCAGCTTCACGCTGCGCGACGGCAACCGCATCCGCGAGCAGCTGCTGAGCCTGTCGGACAGCGAAAACAAAAGCACCTACTGCATCGTCGAGGCCACACTGCCGCTGCAGCGCTACGTGGCCACCGTCACCCTGAAGCCCGTGACCGACGGCAACCGCACCTTCTGGCATTGGGAATCGACCTTCGCCACGCCGCCGGGCCGCGAGCGCGAGCTGCGCGACACGGTGGCGCGCGGCGTCTACGAGGCGGGGTTCGCGAACCTGCGGCGCTACCTGGAGCGTGGTGCACCCACGTCATCCGCGGGCATCGCCGCTTCGGCCGCGCTCGCGCTGCCGCGGCGCAGCATGGGCCTCGAAGCCTATGGCGGCCCCGAGGTCCTGCGGCCGCGCGACGACGAAGCGGCGGCGCCTGCCGAGGGCGAGGTGCGCATCCGCCAGCGCGCGATCGGCGTGAACTTCCTCGACGTCTACCTGCGCCGCGGCTGGATGCCGTCGATGCTGCCGGTGTCGGAGGGCGCGCCCGGCGTGCCCGGCATGGAGGCGGCCGGCAGCGTGATCGATGTCGGCCCCGGCGTCAGCGGCCTCTTTCCCGGCGACCGCGTGGCCTACCTCGGGCCCGTGCCCGGCGCCTACCGCAGCGTGCGCTCGGTGCCCGCGGACTGGGTGGTGCGGCTGCCCGCGGCCGTCGAGGACGACGAGGCCGCGGCGCTGCTGCTCAAGGGCCTCACGGCCGACTACCTGCTGCGCGACCTCGGCCGCGTGCAGCGCGGCACGCGCATCCTCGTGCATGCCGCCGCCGGCGGTGTCGGCCTGCTGCTGTGTTCCTGGGCACGCAGCCTCGGCGCGGTGGTGGTGGGCACCGTCTCGAGCGAGGAGAAGGCGCGCGTCGCGCGCGACCATGGCTGCGAGCACGTGATCGTCACGCGCGACTACCGCTTCGCCGATGCGGTGCAGCGCGCCTGCGGCGGCGTCGACGTGCTGGTCGACGGCCTCGGCGAGGCCGCGCGCGCCGAGAACCATGCGGCGCTCGCGCGCCGCGGCCACTGGATCAGCCTCGGCCAGGCCAGCGGCGCGCTGGCCGCGCTGCCGCCCGACCTGCTGATCGCCAAGTCGCTGAGCTTCTCGCGGCCCGTGGTGTTCGACTACGTCGCCACGCCCGCGCAACTGGCCGAGCGCGCGCAGCGCCTGTGGGATGCGCTCGCCAGCGGCGCCATCCGCAAGCCGCCGATCGAACGCTTCGCGCTCGATGCCGCGGCGCGCGCCCATGAACGCCTCGAATCGCGCGCCAGCATCGGCGCATTGGTTCTGCTGGCCTAGGGCCTGTTAACACCATGCAAGGAGAACGCCAGTGATCGTCGGCATGAACCACTTCACCGTCACCGCGGAAGACGAGCGCCAGACGCTGGACTTCTACACCGGCCTGCTCGGCCTGCGCGTGGGCCACCGGCCCGACCTCGGCTTTCCGGGGGCCTGGCTCTACGGCAGCGGGCCGCAGGCCGTGCTGCACCTGTACTTCGGCCGCCCCGTGCCCGCGCAGCGCACCGGCGTGATCGACCACATGGCCTTCACGGCGCAGGACCTGCGCACGGTGAAAGCGCGCTTCGACGCCGCGGGCGTGAAGTACGAACTGCGGCAGCAGGCGGGCGCGGGGACCTGGCAGCTGTTCTGCCACGATCCGAACGGGGCGAAGGTGGAGCTGGATTTCGATCCGGGGGAGACGCTTTAAGGCCACTCGCACGCGATTCCGAAATCGAAGTGCCCGACAGCTTCAGGAAGCATCGTCCTCGTCCTGCCCGAAGCGCCGCGCAACCTCCTCCAGCGTCGGCATGCCCAGGTGCTCGAGGCGGATCGTGAGATCCATGGCGCGCAGGATGTCGAACAACGAGCGGACGGTGATGTCCTCACCCTGCTCCAGACGATAGAGGACATTGCGTGCCCTGCCCGAGTGCGCGGCAATGTCGGTCGCCTTCAGGCGCCTTTCCTTTCGCGCGCGCCGAACGGCTTGGCCGAGTTCGACAGGCAGCCGAATCTTGTCCTGCATACGCCACATCCTTCGAAGAAGTTCGGCGAATGTCCTTTAACCAGGACACTCACCGGAAGTAGCTGGGACTACGGAGCCTCCCCCGCCCCCTTCACCCCCAACGCCTGCGACAGCCGCGCGCAAGCCGCGACCACCTGCCGCCCCAGCGCGTCCACATGCCCCTCGCCGATGCGCGCGGCCGGGCCGAAGATGCCGATCGATCCCGCGACGCCGCGGCCGTTGTAGAACGGCGCGGCCACGGCGACGGCGCCTTCGATCAGCTCGTCGCGGCTGACGGCATAGCCGCGCTCGCGCGTGCGATCGAGTTCGGCGCGCAGCTTCTTGAGGTCGATCTTCAGGTCTTTGGTGTATTGCTCGAGCCGTTCATCGGCCCCGGGCATGAAGGCCAGGATCGCGCGGCCGCTGGCGCCGCGGGCGATGCGCTCGGTGTAGCCGACGCCGCGCTTGAAGTTCAGCGGCTGCGGGCTCGGCATCTCGGCCAGGCACAGGCGCATCTCGCCCTGCGCCACGAACATCGCGACGGTCTCGCGGGTCTCGCTCCACAGCCCGCGCATGATCGATTCGGCCAGCGCCGACAGGTCCAGCGTCTCGGTCCACACATGCGACAGCCGCGCCACCGAGGGCCCGAGGCGGAAACGCTGCGGGTCGCCGACCGAGACGATGAAGCCCTTGGTCTCGAGCGTGTAGAGGATGCGGTAGAGCGTGGGCCGGCTCAGGTCCACGCGCTGCAGCAGCTCGCCGGCGGTGAGCTCGGCGTCGTCCTTGGTGAACGCCAGAAGGATGTCGAGGGCGCGGTTGACCGCGCGCACGTTCTCCGAGTTCTTCTCCTTCGGCTCCATGGCCCCTCCTGTGTTGTCGCTTTGCATCGCGGCATTTTCGCTTCCCGCCCGATCCCCTCCCCCGCGCCGCGCGGACGCGCCGACGCGACCCGATTGCGCGATCGAATCTTGTCCGTATAATGAGCTCACAGTCCACACAACGGACAACAGCACCGACAAGCGATTGGAGACACGATGAACCCCGCCACCCCTTCTCGCCTCCGCGGCCGCTCTCTGCTGGCGGCCGCCGCCCTCTTTCTTGCAGCCCTGGCCGCGCCCGCGCAGGCCGCCTATCCCGACAAGCCGGTGCGCGTGGTGGTCGGCTTCGCACCCGGCGGCACCAACGACATCCTGGCCCGGCTGATCTCGGTCAAGCTCTCGGAGCGGCTCAAGCAGTCCTTCGTGGTCGACAACCGCGCGGGCGCCAACTCGATCATTGCGGCCGAGCTGGTGGCCAAGGCGCCGGCGGACGGCTACACGCTGTTCGTGGCCTCGTCGGGCGCGATGACGGTGAACCCGGCGGTCTACGGCAAGCTGCCCTATGACCCGGTCAAGGACTTCCAGCCGGTGGCGCTGCTGGGCTCGTTCCCGCTGGTGGTGACGACCAACGCCGCGTCGAGCGCCAAGACCATGGCCGAGCTGAAGGCGCTCGCGGCCAAGGCGCCGGCCGGCGGCCTCAACCACGGCGTGGCCTCGTCCTCGTTCCAGCTCGCGGCCGAGCTCTACACGAGCGAGGGCGGCGCGAAGTTCACGCACGTCAACTACAAGGGCACCGGTCCGGTCATCACCGCGCTGCTGGGCAACGAGGTCGACCTCGGCTTCCTCGACATCGCGGCCGTGCTGCCGCAGATCCAGGCCGGCCGGCTCAAGGCCGTGGCCGTGACGACCGCGAAGCGCTCGAGCGTGCTGCCGCATGTGCCGACCATCGCCGAGTCGGGCACGCCCGGCTACGACGTGCCGATCTGGACCGGCCTGGTGGCGCCCGCGGGCACGCCCACCGAGGTGGCGGACCGCATCCGCGCCGCGCTCAAGGAGGTGCTGGCCGAGCCCGACACCGTGAAGAAACTGCAGGCCCTCGGCATGGAGCCGGGCCATGTCGACAGCGCGGCCTTCGGCAGGCAGATCGCCACCGACATCGCGCGCTGGACCGCGCTCGCGAAGAACGCCAACCTCAAGGTCGACTGACCGGCGCACCGAAGGAGCCACCGATGAGCGCCAGCGTCGCGATCACCCTGCTCTTCGCCGATGGCGGCACGCGCCGCGTCGACGCGAATCCCGGCGACACCGTCGTGGCCGCGGCCGCCGAGGCCGGGCTCAATCTGCTCACCGACTGCAGCAATGGCC
The DNA here is from genome assembly GCA_016806145.1 of Variovorax paradoxus. NCBI lineage: Bacteria > Pseudomonadati > Pseudomonadota > Betaproteobacteria > Burkholderiales > Comamonadaceae > Variovorax > Variovorax paradoxus. Next base: position 1,986,479 of record CP063167.1, on the reverse strand, counting down.
AGTGCGGCACCTGCACCGCGCAGCTGGTCTGCGGCAGCGTCGAACTCGGCGACTACGACCGCGCCGTGCTGCCCGATGCCGACCGCGCGGACGGCGCCACCTTGTGCTGCGTCTCGCGCGTCACGGCGCAAGACTGCGTGATCGAGCTGCCCTACGACCTCTCCGAGGCCACGGCCGAGGAACCGCCGCCGATCGAAGGCACGGTCAGCGCGCTCGAGCGCGTGGCGCTCGAGACGATGCGGCTCGAGGTCCGCGTCGATGCACCCGTGAGCTTCCAGCCCGGCCAGTACGTGCGCCTGCGCGCCGCGGGCAGCGAGGCCTGGCGCTCCTATTCGATGGCCAATGCCTCGGGCGACAGCACGCTGGTGTTCTACGTGCGGCTGGTCGATGGCGGCGCCTTCTCGAGCTGGCTCGCGCAGTCGGCCACGGTCGGCGCCACGCTCGAACTCAGCGAGCCGCGCGGCAGCTTCTTCCTGCGCCAGGAACCGCGGCCGCGCCTGTTCGTGGCCGGCGGCACCGGGCTCGCGCCCTTCCTCTCGATGCTCGAGGCGATCGCTGCGCGCGAAGGCGCGGCGATGCAGCCGACCACGCTGCTGCTCGGCGTGCGCAGCGGCGCCCACCTGTTCGCGCTCGAGCGCATCGAACAGTTCAAGCAACGGCTACCGGCGCTCGAGGTACGGCTGGCCGCCGAGGCCGAGCCCGGCGACGCCTGCCACGGCGGCTATGCCACCGACCTGATCGGCACGCTCGCGCTCGATCCCGCCACGCGCATCTACCTGTGCGGCCCGCCGCCGATGGTCGAGGCCGGCCGCAGCGCCGCGGCCTCGGCCGGCCTGGCCCGCGCCGACATGCTCTGCGAACGCTTCAACTGAAGCGCCGCTCTCCGATTCCCCACCCGACGCACACGACGACAAGGACGCAACGAATGACGACGACGACACCGATGGTCTATCACCGGATGGTCGACCTCAAGCAGGGCACGATCAGCCGCGAGATTTTCTCGAGCAAGGACGTCTACGAGGAAGAGCTCGAGAAGGTGTTCACGCGCGCCTGGCTCTTCGTGGGCCACGAGAGCCAGATCCCCAAGCCCGGCGACTACTTCACCTCGCGCATGGGCGCGGAGTCGGTGATCCTCACGCGCGACAAGAAGAACAAGGTGCACGTGTTCCTCAACTCCTGCCGCCACCGCGGCATGAAGGTGTGCCAGTACGACCACGGCAACACGCAGCTCTTCACCTGCCCCTATCACAGCTGGAGCTACACCACCGAGGGCAAGCTGTTCGGCGTGCCGCAGTTCAAGGCCATCTACGACGGCTGCCTCGAGAAGGAGAACTGGTCGCTGATCGAGGTCGCGCAGCTCGCGATCTACAAGGGCACGGTGTGGGCCACCTGGGACAAGGACGCGCCCGACTTCCTCACCTACCTGGGCGACGCGCGCGCGCACCTCGACCTCGCGCTCGACTGCCGCGACGGCCGCGAGGGCGGCTCCGAAGTGCTGGTGGGCGTGCAGAAATGGGTGATCCCCTGCAACTGGAAATTCGCGGCCGAGAATTTCCTCGGCGACACCTATCACAACGTGAGCCACCGCTCGGTCGACCTGATCGGCATCGGCCCGAGCGCCGAGGTCGGCGTGAAGGGCCGGCGCGACAACGAGCTCGAGTACGCGCAGCACCTGTGGGTGAACTTCCCCGCCGGCCACGGCGTGCACAGCGCGCTGCTGCCGGAAGACACGCCCTTCGTCGACACCTACAAGAACAACCCGGTGATCGCCGAGTACTTCCGCCATTGCCACGAGGAGCGCAAGCGCCGGCTCGGCGCCGAGAAGAACCGGCTGGTGCCCTTCGTCGGCACCATCTATCCGAACACCTCGTTCCACGGCAAGCAGCCGCGCAACCTCTGCGTGTGGCATCCCAACGGTCCGGAGTCGACCGAGGCCTGGCGCTTCTTCCTGGTCGACGCCGACGCGCCGCAGGAGGTGAAGGACTTCCTGCGCACCTACTACATGCGCTATTCGGGCCCGGCCGGCATGACCGAGCAGGACGACATGGAGAACTGGAACTACGCCACCGCCGGCAGCCGCGGCACCATCGCCAAGCGCTATCCCTACAACTACCAGCAGTCGATGGGCAAGGTCACGACCGAGGGCCCGGTGCCCGGCAACGTGAGCCTGCAGGTCAGCGAGGAGAACCCGCGCCAGTTCTACCGCCGCTGGCGCGACTACATGGACGGCGCCGACTGGGACACGCTGCTGGGCCGCCACGACACCGGCGCGGCGAGCTTCGCCGGATGACGGCCGCAGAAATGGCAGGCATGGCGCACCAGCCCGTCACCCTCGTCACCGGCGGCACCTTCGGCCTCGGCGAAGCCATCGCGCTCGAACTGGCCCGGCGCGGCCACCGCGTGCTGGCCTTCGGGCTCGCGCAGCCGCAGGTCTCGAGCACCGCGCAGGGCCTCGAGGGCGTGCGCGCCGCGGCCGAGGCCGCGGGCCTCGCGGAGCGCATCGAGGTGCTCGAGGCCGATGTCTCCAGCGCCGCCGACGTCGAGCGCGTGGTCGAACGCGCGCTGTCGCGCTTCGGCCGCATCGACGGCCTGGTCAACAACGCCGCCATCGGCCCGCTCGGCACGGTGCTCGACACCAGCGAGGAGATGTTCGACCGCATCCTGGCCGTCAACGTGAAGGGCGTGTACCTCGCCTCGCGCGCCGTCATCCCGGCGATGGCCGCGCAGGGCGGCGGCTCGATCGTCAACATCGGCTCGGGCGCCGGCCACGGCAAGCCCAACATGGCGGCCTACGCGGCCAGCAAGGGCGCGGTGCTCGCGCTCACCACCGCGATGGCCTACGACCACTTCCACCAGCGCATCCGCGTGAACCTCGCGATTCCCGGCGGCGGCGGCATCGTCTCGGGCATGAGCGTGGGCCGCGTGGGCGGCGACGCCGCGCTGTTCGCGGGCCGCAAGGTCGCGGGCACGGTGGCGGGCCGCCCGGCCACCGGGCGCGACCTGGCCAACGCCGTGGCCTTCCTGCTGTCCGACGACGCCGCCACCGTCTCGGGCACGGTGGTCGACGTCGGCTGCTTCGCGAACCAGGGCGGACCGATCCCGCCCGCACCGAATTCCTGACCGCATCTCCCACGAAGGACGCATCGATGACCGAGACCCTCACCGAACCGACCGCCGTCGCCAGCCCGCCGCCGAGGCCGCCGCGCGACGCGCGCTACTACGAACTCAAGCGCGAGATCGAGGAGTTCCTCTACGACGAGGCCGAGATGCTCGACCAGCGACGCTTTCGCGAATGGCTGGACACGCTGGCCGAGGACCTCGTGTACTTCATGCCGATGATGTTCAACGTCAAGTTCGGCCAGCACGAGACGCGTGAGAAGACCCGCTACGAGAAGGACATGAGCTGGTTCAACGAGGGCAAGTGGACCCTGACCAAGCGCGCCGAGCAGATCCTCACCGGCGTGCACTGGGCCGAGGAGCCGCTGTCGCGGCTGTGCCGCCTCGTCACCAACGTGCAACTCACCGCGATCGAAGAGAACGCGGCCGGCCAGCAGGAGGTGTCGGTGCTCAGCGGCTTCCTGATCTACCAGAACCGCTGCGAGCACGAGGAGTACTACTTCGCCGGCAAGCGCAGCGACGTGCTGCGGCGCGTGGACGGCCGGTGGCAGCTCGCGCGGCGCGAGATCCGGCTCGGCCAGAACGTGCTGCTGGCCAAGAACCTCACCATGTTCTTCTGAGGCCCGCCCATGCTGAACATCATGCACCTCGAGCCGGGCCGCCGGCTCGAACTGCGCAGCGGCGCCATCGGCGAGATCGTCGAGAACATGGGCGACGGCATCTGGGTGCAGCTGCGCATCCTGAGCGCGCCGCGCGGCGACTTCGCCGCGGGCGACGAAGAGCTGATCCATTGCGAGGACATCAAGGACCTCGCGCCCGACTGACATCGACACGCGGCGGGCAGGACCGGGCCGTCGAAGCCCGGCCGTCCGCCGACGACATCCAGAACCCACGGAGACAAGCCCCATGAAGATCCTTTCGACGCGCTTCAACGCGCGTGCGCTCGCGAGCGCCGCCCTCGCGCTTTGCGCCTTCGCCGCCACGGCGCAGCCCTTTCCCTCCAAACCGGTGACGCTGGTCGTGCCCTTCGCGCCCGGCGCCTCGGCCGACGGCATCGCGCGCATCGTCGGGCGCGAGCTCTCGGCCTCGCTCGGCCAGCCCGTGGTGGTCGACAACAAGCCCGGCGGCGGCGGCGCCACCGGCCTGATCGGCGTGGCGAAGTCCGCGCCCGACGGCTACACCATCGGCATGGGCGCCACCGGCGCGATCGTGGTCAATCCGAACCTGCCCGATGCCGCGCCGCTCAAGCCGCAGGAGCAGCTCGCGCCGGTCGCGAAGGTGGCCGACATCCCGCTGGTGCTGGTGGCCGGCGCGAAGACCGGGTTGCGCGACCTGCGCGGCTTCATCGAGAAGGCGCGCGCCACGCCCGAGGGAACGAGCTACGGCACCACCGGCCAGTACACGGCGCAGCACCTCGCGGGCGAACTGCTGGCCAGCATGGCGAAGCTCAAGCTGGTCGCCGTGCCCTACCGCGGCAGCGGCCCCGCGGTGACCGACCTGCTCGGCGGCCAGTTGCCGGTGGCGGTGGTCGACCTGACCTCGGCCTATCCGCACATCAAGAGCGGCGCGCTGGTGGCGCTCGGCGTGACCAGCGCCACGCGCAGCGCGGTGGCGCCCGAGATTCCGACCCTCGCCGAGGGCGGCGTGCCCGGCTACTCGGCCACCGCGTGGATGGGCCTGTTCGCGCCCGCCAAGGCACCGCCCGAGGCGATCGAGAAGCTCGCGGGCGCGATCCAGGCCGTGGTCGCCAAGCCCGAGGTGCAGTCGCAGATCGTCGGCCTCGCGGCCGAACCGCGCTACCTCGGTCCGGCCGGCTTCAAGAGCTTCATCCATGCCGAGTCGGACAAGTGGGCGGGCGTGATCGCCTCCATTCCCGCGCCGCAGAAGTAGCCCGCCAAGGAGACGCCATGAACCGCATCAAGAAGCTCGCGAGCCTGCTCGGCCTGGCCGTGCTGGCCGGTGCCAGCACCGCCGCGCCCTGGGCGCCCACCAAGCCGGTGCGCATCATCGTGCCGATCACCGGCAGCACCAACGACACGGTGGCGCGGCTGGTGCAGCCGAAGCTGCAGGAGGCACTGGGCCAGCCGGTGATCGTCGAGAACCGGCCCGGCGCGGGCGGCAACATCGGCGCCGACTACGTCGCCAAGTCGCCGCCCGACGGCCACACGCTGCTGGTGGGCTACAACGGGCCGATCGCGATCAACGCCACGCTGTTCCGCAAGATGCCCTTCGATCCGCGCAAGGACCTCGCGCCGATCACGCTGGCCGTGACCTCGCCGCAGTACCTCGTGGTCAATGCCGACCTGCCCGCGAAGACGCCAGCCGAGTTCGTGGCGCTGGCCAAGGCGCGCAAGGGCGGGCTGTCGTATGCCTCGGTGGCGGTGGGCAGCGCCTCGCACCTCACGATGGAGATGCTGAAGTCGGCCGCGCAGGTCGACATCACGCACGTGCCGTACAAGGGCGCGGGGCCGGCGCTGGTCGACCTGGTGGCCGGCAACGTGCAGAGCGCCTTCCTGGTGCCGGGCAACGTGCAGCAGTTCGTCAAGGACGGCCGGCTGCGTGTGATCGCAACCACGGGCGACAAGCGCTTCGCGAACGTGCCCGAGGTGCCAACGATGGTCGAGTCGGGCTACCCCGATTTCGTCGCCACCTCATGGGTCGGCTTCCTCGCGCCCGGCGGCACGCCGCGGCCCGTGATCGACCGGCTCAATGCCGAGATCGTGAAGATCGTGCGCTCGCCCGAGATCAGCGCGAAACTCCGGGAGCTGGAATTCGACGTGGTGGCCGGCTCGCCCGAGGATTTCTCGCGCTGGATCGACAAGGAAGTGGACCGCTGGGGCCGCGTCATCAAGTCCACCGGCGCCACCGTCGACTGACCGGCACACCCCTCACGATCCGAACGAAGAACCCAGGAGACACACGAATGACGATGGATGCGGCCTCGGCCCCACCCGCTCCCCCCGCGCCGGCCGGCATGCCGGCCGCCGAATGGACTGCCCGGCTCGACCTGGCCTGCTGCTACCGGCTGTTCGACCACCTCGGCTGGACCGAGCTGATCTTCAACCACATCACGCTGCGCGTGGACGAGGCCGGCGAGGGATCGGAAGCGCGCTACCTGATCAACCCCTTCGGCCTGCACTACGCCGAGGTCACGCCGCAGAATCTGATCTGCACCGACATCGGCGGCAACTCGCAAAGCGAGAGCGCCTACACCGTCAACAAGGCGGGCTTCGTGATCCACAGCGCGGTGCATGCCGCGCGGCCCGATGCGCACTGCGTCATGCACGTGCACACCACCGCGGGCTGCGCCGTCGCGTCGAAGGAAGAGGGCCTGCGCCACGACAACTTCTACAGCGCGATGATGTACGGCGACGTGGCCTACCACGACTACGAGGGCGTGACCACGAACCTCGACGAGCAGCCGCGGCTGGTGCGCTCGCTCGGCCAGGCCAACCACCTGATCCTGCGCAACCACGGGCTGCTGACCGCGGGTCCCGACATCCCGACCGCCTTCAACCGGCTGTGGACCCTGCAGCGCGCCTGCGAGATCCAGCTCGCGTCCGATGCCGGCCGCGGAGCCAACCGCGCCATTCCCGCCGAGATCCTCGAGACCGTGCCGGCCACGCGCGTCGCGGGGCGCGGCCCCGTCAACCGGCTGGTGTTCGAGGCCATGCTGCGGCGCGCTGGCATCTCGCGCGCGATGTTCGCCTGAGCCCGGGTTAGTTCCCGAAGTGCGCCGCGAGCGCAAGGTCCGCAGCGGACCTCGCCTCGGCCACGGCCGTTTCGCCCAGTCCCGTGCCCTGCACCGAGAAGAAGTGCAACTCGGTGAGCCCGATGCTGCCGAGGATCGCGCGCAGGTAGGGCGTGAGGAAATCGGGCTGCCGCGCGCGCTCGCCCGAGAAGCGGCCACCCGAGGCGATCGCGATGAACACGGGCCGGTCGCGCAGCATGCCGACCTTGCCTTCGGGCGTCATGCGAAAGGTGCGGCGCGCGCGCACCACGTGGTCGATCCAGGCCTTGAGCACCGAGGGCAGGCTCAGGTTGTGCATCGGCGTGCCGATGACCACCACGTCGGCCTTCTCGAGTTCCTCGATCAGGACATCGGAAGTCGCGACCGCGCCCCGCGGCGCGACCTCGGCCGTGGCCGAATGCTGTCCAAGCGCGTAGTTGGCGTCGATGTGCGCGAGGCCGCCGTCGCCGATCGCGCGCCGCACGAGCCGCGCCGCGGGCGCCTGCCTGCGAAGGTGTTCGACGATCCCGTGCGAGAGCCGGCGGCTCTCGGAGTCTTGCCCGCGCGGGCTGCAGTCCAGGTGCAGGATGTTCATCGTTCGCTCCCCATGATGTGATGCCGGCGATTCTAGGAATTGCATGGCCTGCCATGAAGAGCCATGAATCGACTTCTCGAATGGGCCATGATCGATGGCCCGGTGCTACGATCCCGCGCACCTTCCTCTCTCCTCGAGCACGCCATGGCCGCAGGGACCCTCGCCCATCTCTCGCCGCTGGACCCGAAGTCGCCGGAGCCCTACTACCGGCAGATCTACGGGCGCTTCCGCAACGCGATCGCGAGCGGCACGCTGAACCCCGGCGACCGCATCCCCTCGGCGCGCGCGCTCACGCAGGAACTCGGCCTGGCGCGCGGCACCATCGATGCCGCCTACGGCCTGCTCGCGGCCGAGGGCTACATCCAGGCGCGCGGACAGGCGGGCACGATGGTGTCGCCGAGCCTGCGCCCGCGCATGCCGGTCGCGCGCGAGCAGCCGGTGGCGGCAACCCCCTACACGCCGAGCTTCCGGCCCGATTCGATCCTGCCGTTCCAGATGGGCCTGCCCGCGCTCGACGTCTTTCCGCGCAAGATCTGGGCACGGCTTGGCGCACGCGCCGCGCGCGCGATGCAGCCGATCGACATGACGCATCCGGCCGTGCCGGGCCTGCCCGCGCTGCGCGCCGGGATCGCCGCCTATCTGCATGTGTCGCGCGGCATCGACTGCGCGCCCTCGCAGGTCTTCCTCACCTCGGGCTACCGCCACACGCTCGAGCTGGTCGCGCAGGCGCTGCTCAAGCCCGCCGACCGCGTGTGGTTCGAGAACCCTGGCTATCCGCCCACGCGCGAACTGCTGGCCGCGATGCGTCTGGCGGGCGTGGCGGTGCCGGTGGACGCCGAGGGCTTGGTGGTGGCCGAGGGCCTGCGGCTGGCCCCGAAGGCGCGTGCCGCGGTGGTCACGCCCGCACACCAGAGCCCGCTGTGCGTCTCGCTGTCGCTGCCGCGCCGGCTCGCGCTGCTCGACTGGGCCCGGCGCAACCAGTCGTGGATCGTCGAGGACGACTACGACGGCGAGTACCGCTATGCCAGCCGTCCGCTGCCCGCGCTCAAGAGCCTGGACCGCGACGGCCGCGTGATCTATGCCGGCACCTTCAGCAAGGTGCTGTTTCCGAGCCTGCGGCTGGCCTACCTCGTCGTGCCCGAGGCGCAGGTCGAGCGCTTCGAACGGACCCAGGCCATGTTCGCGGGCGGCAGCCCGCAGCTCACGCAGGCCATCGTCGCCGACTTCATCGCCGAAGGGCATTTCGCGCGCCACATCCAGCGCATGCGCAGGCTCTATGCCGAGCGCCGCGACGCGACCCGCATCGGCCTCGAGCGCGTGCTCGGCGCCAAGGTGCGCATCGACGAACAGCCCGGCGGCATGCACCTGATCCTGCGGCTGCAGGGCCGGCGCTCCGACCGCAGGCTGGTCGCGCGCATGCGCGAGGAAGGCCTGTTCGCGGAGGCGCTGAGCGACTGGGCCGTCGACCGGGACATCGCGCCCGCGCTGATGGTGGCCTTCACGAACATCGATTCCACCGCCACGGCCGAGAGGCTCGCACGCCGGATCCTGCCGTTGATGTGAAGCGCCTAGGCCGGATCATGGCCTAGAACGCAAGGCCAATCATGGCTCTTCTGAAGTAGACCAAGCCGGAGCACCATACGGTTCTTCATTCAACGCACATTGCTTCCAGAGGATCCGTCATGACCCATCGCATCGACTACGCCAAGGTTTCGCCCGAAGGCTACAAGGCCTTCGGCGGGGTGTACGCCGCGCTCCAGAAGAGCGGCCTGCCCAAGGAACTGGTCGACCTCGTCTACCTGCGCGTCTCGCAGATCAACGGCTGCGCCTACTGCATCGACATGCATTCGCGCGACCTGCTCAAGGGCGGCCTCGCCGTCGACAAGCTGGTGCTGGTGCCGGTGTGGCACGAGGCCGGCGCCGTGTTCAGCGCGCGCGAACGCGCAGCGCTGGCCTGGTCGGAATCGGTGACGCGCGTGGCCGACACCGGCGTGCCCGATGCCGACTACCAGGCCGCCAGCGCCGAATTCAGCGAGAAGGAACTGGTCGACCTGACCTATGCCATCGGCCTGATGAACGCCTTCAACCGCCTCGGCGTGACCTTCCGCGCCACGCCGGCGGCAGCCGCGGCCGCCGCCAAGGCCTGAGCGTGGCCTGGACCCTGCTCGGCATCGCCGGGCTGCTGGAGATCGCCTTCGCCTTCGCGATGAAGTCCTCCGAGGGCTTCACGCGGCTGGTGCCGGCCCTGTTCACGGTCGCCACGGGGCTGTCGAGCGTGGTGCTGCTGTCGTTCTCGATGCGCACCCTGCCCATGGGCACCGGCTACGCGGTCTGGACCGGCATCGGCGCGGCGGGCACCGCGATCGTCGGCGTGCTCGCGCTCGGCGATTCGGCGGCGCCGCTGCGGCTGCTGTGCATCGGCCTGATCCTCGCGGGCGTGATCGGGCTCAAGCTGGTCGCCACCGATTGAGCAGGCCGCCGCCAGCCGCAGGAGGCATCCAGTTACATGCGCCATCGGCGCCGTCCGACGTGCCCTCCCCGGCGCCCCTCGCGATCATTGCGGCCATATTCCTGGAGGTTCCCAAATGGCTGTGGCGCAAAAGAACTGGATCGCGGATGGCGGCGGCCACAAGGAGGCTTCGCTCGCCACATGGACCGTGCTCGTGTCGCTGGTGGTGGTGGTCGTCACCATGGCCTGCCTCTACCTCGCGGTGCAGCGCGAGCGGGCGGCCGTGGCGCAGTCACCCGCGTCGGCCGTGTCGGTGCAGACGCAACCCGAAGAGATTTCGCTGGCGAGCATGCCGGTCGGGCTGGCGAAGTAAGGCCAGCCGGGCCCGGCCCGCTCAGGCCAGCGGCCGCAGTGCTACCCCCATATCGCGCCAGTCCTCGGGATGGCAGGTGAACAGCAGCACCTGGTGCCGCTGCGCCGCATCGAACAGCACGCGCTTCATCTGCGCCAGGCGCGGCGCATCGCTGTGCACCAGCGCGTCGTCGAGGATCAGCAGGGTCGGACGGCCCGCCTCCTGCAGCAGGTCGGCATAGGCGAAGCGGCTGATGAGCCGCAGCTGCTCGCGCGCGCCGAAGCTCAATTCCTGCAACTGACCGCTCTCCACCGCGCCACCCAGGCGCGCGCGCGTGAGCGTGGCGGGCGCGAGCCCCGCATCCATCTCCACCGTGGCGCCGGGCATCAGCAACGGCAGGTAGTGCTGCATGCGCGCCTGCAGCGGTGCCTGCAGTCGGGTCAGCGTGGCCTGCCGCTTCTGCTCGAGCTTGCGGCACAGCAGCGACAGCGCCTCGGCACGGCGCTGCAGGTCGGCCTGCCGGCGCTGCGCCTGCGCGAGCTGGCCGGCCAGCGCCTCGCGCTGTTCCTCGAGGCCCTGGGCGCCGGCCTGCTGCAGGCCGCTCTCCAGCACCAGCAGCTGTTCGCGCCGCTGCTGGTGGCCGCGCATCAGTTGCTCGATGCTGCGCCGCAGCCGCTCGATGTCCTGCAGCACGATGTCGGGCCGCGCGGCCTGCAACTCGGTCTCGGTGAGCTCGATGCGCGCGGCCAGGGCATCGGCCTCGGCGCTCGCGGCCAGCAGTTGCTGGTTGGCCTGCGCCTGGCGCTGCTGGCGGCCCGGGTCGGCCAGCGTGGCCTGGGCCGCGGCCAGTTCGCGCCGCGCTGCCTCGCTCGCGCCCTGCGCGGCCGACTGGCGGCGCTGCGCCTCGCCCAGGGTCTTGCGCAGCGCCTGCTCGGCCGCCAGGGCGGCTTCCTGCGCGGCCTCGGCCTCCTCGATCGACGGCGGCTCGCCCGCGGGCGGCGCGGGCAGCCGTTCGAGCGCGGCCTGCGCGCCCGCATGGCGTGCCTGCGCCTGGGCATGCTCGCCGCGCAGCGTCGATGATGCGCGCGGCGCGACGATCGCCAGCGCCTGCTGCGCGAGCCGGGTCTGGGCCTCGAGGTCGGCCGCGGCGCGCTGCCGCGCCTGGGCCTGCGCGACCTCGTCCACGCCGAGCGAGCGCAGCGCCGCCTGCAGCGCCTCGCGCGCATCGGCATGCTGGCGCGCCAGGCCCGCGAGGTCGTTGCCGCCGGGCGTGATGATCAGTTGCCCGCCGCCGGGCAGGTGCAGCGTGGCGGGCGCGTCGACGAGCCGTTCGCCCTCGGCGCGCAGCTCGTGGCTTTCGCCGCGCGCCTGCAGGCGCAGCGCCTGGCCTTCGGGCAGCACGAACTGCAATCGCGTGGCGACAGCCTGGCGGCGCAGGTCGGCATCGCGCTCGGCGCGTTCGAGCTTGAGCAGCCGGTCGAGCTCGGCCGGCTGGATCGCCGGTGTGGAGGCAGCCGTGGCGCGCAGGGCCGCGAGCCGCTCCTGCGCTTCCTCGGCGCGCGCGAGGTTCTCGGCATGGCGCGCGACCTCGGCCTGGGCCTGCTGCAATTGCTGCTGCAGGCCGCGCCGCTGCGCTTCCTGGCTTGCCGCGCGCCAGGCCTCGCGCGCGGCATCGACGCGCCGTTGCGCCGCGTCGGCCTGCGTGCGCGCCTGGGCCACGGCCTCGTCGCTCTCGCGCAACTGGCGTTCGGCCTCCTCGGCGGCCCGCTCGCGCGCCTGCGCGGTCGCCTGCTGTTGCGCCAGGCCTTCGAGCGCCTTGGCGAGCAGGTCGCGCGTCTCCTGCAACTGCCGCAGCCGCGCGCGGTCGCCAAGCAGTTGCGCCTGGCCGGCCTGCAGTGACTCGTTGCGCGTCTGCGCGGCCTGCAGTTCCTCGCGCAGCGCGTCCCAGGGCCGGGCCGTCTCGTCGGCCTGGTGCTGCTGGCGCATCAGCGCGAGCTGGTCGACCTGCTCGCGGTAGCTGGTGATCTGCGCATCGAGCGCGGCGCGCTGCGCCTGCAGCGCGGCGGCCTGCTCGATGACCTCGGCATAGGCGGCGCGCGGCTTGCCGGTCGAGGTCAGCAGTTCGTCGCGCTGAGCGCGCAGGCTGTCGAGCAGCGCATCGCCGCCGCTCGCGGCGAGCGGCGCCGCGGCATCGCCGGCCGGGTCGCGCAGCGCATCGTGCAGGTGGTCGCGCGCATGGCTCACGTCGAGCTCCTGGCCGCGTCCCTGTTCCACCCACAGCAGCCCCGGAATGCCCCAGTTCTCGGGCCGGCTCGCGCCCTTGGCCGCGAACGAAAAACCGAACAGCTGCGCCAGGTGGTCCTCGGCCTCGGTGCCCTCGAGGCTGCGCGCGCCGGCATCGAGCACGCAGCGCTTTTTCGCGAGGAAGCTCTTCATCAGCCGGTGCGGCTGGCCGTCGAGCAGGAAGTCGAGCTCGACCTGCGGCGCGGCGCCCGTGCCCTCGCCCCAGGGGCGCAGGTCCTCGACCTGGGTGGAACGGTGGCGCTCGAAGAAGGCCGCGCGGATGGCGCGCACCAGCGTGCTCTTGCCGGCCTCGTTGGCGGCCGCGACGATGTTGAGGCCGGGCTCGAAGCCGTCGAGTTCGAACGGCGCGCGAAAGCGCCGCAGCTGCTCGACGCGCATGCGGGTGATCTGCAGCTTCATGGCCGGGCTCCCTCCGCCGCGCCGCGCGCGAGTTCGGCCGCGAGCAGCGCCAGCGCGTCCTGCGCGATGCGCGCCTGCGCCGGGTCCGCGCCGGCCTGGGCCTCGCGCAGTTCCTGCATCACCTCGCCGAGGTAGCCGTCGGCGCGCAGGCCGGCGATGTCCTCGTCGGTGGGCTCGAGCCGCAGCGCCGACAGGTCGGCCTGCAGGTGGCGCGCGCGTGCCTCCGCGCGGCCGATCGCGGCCTGCAGCCGCTGCAACCCCGCGAGGTCGATGCGACCCTGCACGCGCAGGTCGACCACGTCGTTCGCATCGAGCCCCTCGAGCTGCGCTTCGAGCGCATCGGCGTCGGTCGCGACCTGCAGCACGCCGGCGATGGCCTGCCAGCGGAAGCGGCCGACCTGGAGCTGCGTGACGCGCGGCTCGGCAGCGGGCGCATCGATCTCGACCAGCAGCGCCTGGCCCGAGCCGTTGTCCTTGAAGCGGTCGGGCTCGGGCGTGCCCGCGTACCAGGTGCGCGCGTCGATGCGCTTGCAGCCGTGCCAGTCGCCGAGCGCGAGGTAGTCGAGCCGCGCGCTCGCCGCGCGCTCGGGCGCGATCGGGTTGGCCGAATCGATGTCCTCCGACAGCAGGCCCTGCACGCTGCCGTGCGCGAGGCCGATGCGCAGCAGGCCCGCGGGCGTGTCGGCCTCGTCGAACCAGGCCGTGAGGTCGTTGTAGGTGTGGCGCTGCGCGAGCGGCGCGGGCAGCACCGCGAAGCCCTGGGCCTCGAACAGGCGCAGCTCGGGCGCGAGCAGCAGGTGCACGTGGGCCGGCACCGCGCCCAGGCGCTGCGCGCGCGTCCACACGCTCTCGGCCAGTGCGGCGTCGTGGTTGCCGGGGATCAGCAGCCAGGGGCCGGAATAGGCGGCGAGTGCATTGAACAGCCGGCGCAGCGTGCGCTCGGACACGGTCTGGGCATCGAACACGTCGCCCGCGACCAGCACGGCGTCGACCCGGTGCTCGAGCGCGAGCGCGGCGAGGCGTTCGACCACGGCGATGCGCGCCTCGGCCAGGATCGGCGCGTGCTCGGGGTCGAAGCTCGCGAACTGGCGGCCGATCTGCCAGTCGGCCGTGTGGAGAAAACGTGTCATGAGAAGAGAGGGAGGTGCGGCGCGCCTGCGCCGTGGCGTTGCATTGTCGGTGCTTCGATCACGCGTCGAAGCCCTCGGCCAGGGTCTCGCGCAGCCAGGCAACGAACACGGCCACGGCGCGCGGCACATGGGTGGCATAGGGTCGGATCGCATAGAGCTTCTCGCCGAAGGCACCGACCGAGCGCCATTGCGGCAGCACCTCCTGCAGCTTGCCCGACTGCAGCGCCGACTGCGCGCTGAAGTCGGGCACCAGCGCGATGCCCAGGCCGCTCACGGCCGCGTCGCGCAGCGCCTCGCTGTTGTTGGCCACCAGCGGTCCCGACACCGGCACCGTGATGCGCTGCACCGCCGCCTTCGAGGCCGCGGCGCGCGCCTCGAAATGCCAGGTCGGCGTTTCCTGCGCGCGTGGGTAGTGCAGGCAGTCGTGCCCGGCCAGCGCCTGCGGCTCGCGCGGCGTGCCGCGGCGGCGCAGGTAGGCGCGGCTCGCGACCAGCACCGAGCGGGTGTCGCACAGGGTCCAGGCAACGTGGGTGTCGGGCGGCGCGGCCGTATGGCGGATCGCGAGGTCGAAGCCCTCCATCGCGAGCGAACTCAGGCGGTCCGACATGTCGAGCTCGATGCGCACCTCGGGCTGCGCGCGCAGGAAGGCCGCGAGCCGCGGCACCAGTTGCTGGCGCGCCAGCGCCACCGGCGCGGTGACGCGCACCAGCCCGCGCGGCACGCCGGCCAGGTCGCGCACGCCCTCGAAGCTGTGGGCGATCTGTTCGAAGGGCCCGCGCATGTCCTCCACCAGCCGCTGGCCGGCCTCGGTAAGCCGCACGCTGCGCGTGGTGCGCTGCACCAGCGAGGCGCCGGCCGCGCGCTCGAGCTCGGCGATGCGCTGGCTCATGGCCGCCTTGCTCACGTTGAGCCGCAGCGCCGCCGCCGTGAAGCTGCCCTGCTGCGCCAGCACCGTGAGCCAGTGCAGGTGGGTCCAGAGCGACTCGATATTTTGGGTCTTCATGGATCCATTGTTCACTATGGCAAACAATAAGTTCAAGCTTCGCGTCTAGGCGAGGGCGACCGCGCTGCCTAAACTGGCCCTCGACCCCCCGCATTCCTTCGCATCCCCGCCTCCTTCCACACGAGAGACACGCACCATGCCCATCCAGTCCATCGACCATTACATCGCCGGCCAGGCCGTGGCCAACACCTCGGGCCGCACGCAGGACGTGACCAACCCCGCCACCGGCGCCGTCACCGGCCGCGCCGGCCTGGCCGACGCCAGCCAGGTCGCCGCCGCCGTGGCCGCCGCGCAGGCCGCCTTCCCGGCCTGGGCCGACACGCCGCCGCTGCGCCGCGCCCGCGTGATGTTCAAGTTCCTCGAGCTGCTCAACCAGCACAAGGACGAGCTGGCCCACCTGATCACCGCCGAGCACGGCAAGGTGTTCACCGACGCGCAGGGCGAAGTCAGCCGCGGCATCGACATCGTCGAGTTCGCCTGCGGCATTCCGCAGCTGCTCAAGGGCGACTTCACCGACCAGGTCTCGACCGGCATCGACAACTGGACCCTGCGCCAGCCGCTGGGCGTGGTCGCGGGCATCACGCCGTTCAACTTCCCGGTGATGGTGCCGATGTGGATGTTCCCGGTGGCGATCGCCGCGGGCAACACCTTCATCCTCAAGCCCAGCCCGACCGACCCGAGCCCCTCGCTGCGCATCGCCGAGCTGCTCAAGCAGGCCGGTCTGCCCGACGGCGTGTTCAACGTGGTGCAGGGCGACAAGGCCGCGGTCGACGCGCTGCTCGAGCATCCCGACGTCAAGGCCATCAGCTTCGTGGGCTCGACCCCGATCGCCAACTACATCTACGAGACCGGCGCACGCCACGGCAAGCGCGTGCAGGCCCTGGGCGGCGCCAAGAACCACATGGTGGTGATGCCCGACGCCGACATCGACCAGGCCGTCGACGCGCTGATCGGTGCGGGCTACGGCTCGGCCGGCGAACGCTGCATGGCGATCAGCGTGGCGGTGCTGGTGGGCGACGCGGCCGAGAAGATCATGCCGAAGTTGATCGAGCGCACCAAGACGCTGAAGGTGCTCGACGGCGAAAACCTCGAGGCCGAGATGGGCCCGATCGTCACGCGTGCCGCGCACGAGCGCATCACCGGCTACATCGCCCAGGGCGAGAAGGAAGGCGCGAAGCTGCTGGTCGATGGCCGCCAGTTCGACGGCGCCAAGGCCGGCAAGGGCTGCGACGACGGCTTCTGGATGGGCGGCACCCTGTTCGACCACGTCACGCCCGAGATGCGCATCTACAAGGAAGAGATCTTCGGCCCGGTGCTGTCGTGCGTACGCGTCGCCAACTTCAAGGACGCCGTCGACCTCGTCAATGCCCACGAATTCGGCAACGGCGTGAGCTGCTTCACCCGCGACGGCAACGTGGCACGCGAATTCGGCCGCCGCATCCAGGTCGGCATGGTCGGCATCAACGTGCCGATCCCGGTGCCGATGGCCTGGCACGGCTTCGGCGGCTGGAAGCGCTCGCTGTTCGGCGACATGCACGCCTATGGCGAGGAAGGCGTGCGCTTCTACACGAAGCAGAAGTCGATCATGCAGCGCTGGCCCGAGAGCACGCCGAAGGGGGCGGAGTTCGTGATGCCTACGGCGAAGTAAGCGGCTCGACGTTTCATTCGCTGGTTGAGCGCCCCCTCGAGGGGCAATGCAGCCGCCGCGGGGGAACCCGTTGGCGGCTGCGTGCATTGGCGGTCATGGCACGGGGCGACGACGGAATGGGGACTGCTTCATACGTCGGGGTCGATGCGGTAGTCCCGTTGCTGCTCGAACTCGCGGTACTTCTGCGACACCTGCTCATCGGCGTATTCGCCTTCGACGGTGTCCTCGATGCCGCGGCCGCTCAGACCCGGCAGCCCACCGATCGCGCCGCCCCACAGGTGCCGCTCCTGCGGCGCGCCCACGAACGCCAGCAGATACGCATCGAGGATCCCCTTGCCCGGCGACGCGATCTCCGCGCTCAGTGCCGCAAGGTAGTCGGCCTTTCGTGTCCGGTGCCACTCGATGCAGAAACCGGCGCGATGGCACAGCTCGCTATGGATCACGAGCATCGTCCGCCCATTGCCGTCCAGAAACGGATGCCCATAGGCGAACAGCCCCATGACCTCCCCTGGCCGCTGCCGCAATTGCCGCTTGTCCGCGGCCATGCGCAGTCCAGCCTCCATCGCGCGGATGACTGAACCAGGTGCCGCCCTTGGAGACGGCCGAATCGGGCGCCGTGGTCGCCCGGTCCTGCCCCGCCCAGGGATAGAAGGCCGAGAACAGGATCCCGTGGACTTCCAGGAACTCCGCGTAGGCCACGGTCCGCCGCGTCGCGAGGAATGCCAACGCTTCATCGAGCCCGGCTCGAAACAGCTGGTGCTCGAGTTCCTGGACGATCTGCGGGTCCTTCTCCGCGTAGAGATTGCGGAGGTAGCCCCGCTCGTCGAAGTCCTTAAACGGATCGAACACGCTGCTTCTGTTCACGCAGGTGATTGATCAGCAAGGTGGCCATGTCCTGGGTGGAGAGCTTGCCCGCCCGCTTCAATGCAATAAGCAGGTCCTGCACATCGCCGGAGCGGACCTCGTCGCCCGCCAGCCGCGTGACCGTGTCCGCCCATTGATCGGCGGGTGTGCGGGTGTAGCGCACACCGAGCTCGTGCGCGAGATTCCGGACGAAGGCCTCGACACCGCTGACAGGCAGCACCAGACCGCGAGGGAACGTGCGTCCCTTGTGCGCGCGCGAAGGCGTGTGCGTGCGATTCTGGCGTTTCATGGGTGCGTCAGTGTCGCCTGAATTTTGTCACTCCGCCCGAAAATTACTTCGAAAACCTCAATCGCATCAACTACTTACATGCGGCTAACGAACGGGCAGCCAGCACGACTCAGCTCGCCCGCATCCGGCAAGCCGCCCGCACGATCCGCGCCGTCGGATTCGGCGTCATGTCGAGAAAGCGCATCGGCTTCGGCGCCGCGCTGTAATCGGCGACCTGGTGCGGCTCGCCGCGCCACAGCGGCTCCGCATAGAAACGCGCCTGCACATAGGTCGCGCTCTTCGCGTGGCAGTCGAAGACCACGCGCGATTCGTACGAACGGTAGGGGACGCGGTCCCAGTTGAAGCGCGGGCCCGAGCGGTTCACGCGCACGTTCATCTCGATCAGCGGCTTCTCGGGCGCGGCCTCGCCTTCCGCGGGCGGCGTCGCCGCGATGCGGTTGGGGTCGACCTGCACCGTGTCGGCCGCCTTGTCGAGCGGATCGCCGACCACGGTGAACCATGCGGGCTGCGCCCATGCCAGGCTGCCCGCCACTGAAAGACCCGCCGCCAGCCACCAATGCCTCACGCGTTTGCTCCTCGTTGTCGCGACCGGGCCCCGCCAGGTCGGCAGGGAAAATAACCGAAGAATCCGGTTCGCTGACACAGGAATTTACAGTTTTGGGCATGCCGGGCTTGTCGGACACCGGCGTGGCGGGCCTGAGGAAAGTGCCCCGTCGCCACGACCGGCGCCGGCGCGTCACGGGCTCAGCCTGCCGGCCGAGATGCGCGCGCGGCCCAGACGCTGTCCGCCGGCCCTTCGCGCACGCGGCGGGCCGTGCGCAGCGCCATCCACGCAAAGGCAGCGGCACCGAGCAGCGCGAAGGCATCCACGCCCAGCGCATCGGCGCGCAGCCACAACCCCGAGGACGGCAGCAACCACCCGGCGATGCCGGTCAGCGGCACCGCCAGGGCCGCGGCCGCGGCCAGCCAGAGCAGCTCGACGGCACCCCGCGAAGCGCCGCGCAGGAAGGCCCAGGCCACGCTGCCCAGGAACACGGCGTGATAGAGATGCTCGCGCCATGGCGCCGGCACCTCGCCCTGCCAGGCCCACAGCCACTTCTCGGCCGCCACCGTGAGCGACAGCGCCGCCACGCAGCCGAGCGACACGCCGACCGTGCCCGCGGCCATCCACCGGCTCGAGCGGCGTTGCTCGACGCGTGCCCCGCCGCGCTCGGCACGCCGGCGCGACTCCACCCACAGCAGGTTGCCCGAATAGAAAAGAAAGGCCCCGGCCAGCCCGAGGAAGAAATAGCCCCAGCGCACGGTGCCGCCGCCATAGGCGCCGAAATGCAGCGCGAAGAAGGCCGAGACCGAGGCCATCCAGCCCGATTGCTGCCCCGCCAGGTACTCGGTGTGCAGCAGCCGGCCGTCGACCGCGCTCGCCAGCACGAACGATCCCTGCGCCTGGCGCGTCATGCAGCACGGCATGTCGCCCGCGATCCAGACCGCGGCACCGGCCGTGCCGGCCCCGCGAAAGCGCAGCGTGTGCGGCACGAAGCCCTCGGCCTGCGCGCGCACGCGTGCCTCGAGCGCGGGCAGCGGCAGCAGCGCGGCCGGCGCGGGATCGGGGCGGATCGCGCTGAAGGGGCCGCTGGCCTTCCAGATCCGCTCGAAGCGCGGCTCGCCGTAGACCACGGCCTTCTGCGCGTCGTAGATCAGGTCGTGCATGCCGAACACCACCGCGCTCAGCGCCATGACCAGGTGGAACGGCAGGCTCACGATGCCGATCACGTTGTGCGCGTCGAGCCACATGCGCTTGAGGTTGCGCCCGACGCGCAAGGCGAAGAAGTCCTTCACCAGCGTCGGCCACAGCACGACCACGCCCGAGACGATCGCCAGCGCATAGAGCGCGCTGACGATGGCCATGACCAGCGTGCCGGTCTCGAGGTCGACCGGCAGCGCGACGGTGCGGTGCACCACGTCGATGAACTGGCCGAGGCCAGCTGGCGCGTCAGGTGCGATGCGCAGCGTGCCGTCGGCCGCGAAGCTGGCGCTCCAGCCGCGCTCCTCGCCGCGCGCCTTCCACGTCACGCGCTCGGGCGCGCCGTGGCGCGCCCGATGCAGGGTGAAATCGGCGCGCGCATCGGGCCGCGCGGCCAGCGTCTGCGCGATCAATTCGTCGGTGCCCGGCGACTGCGCCGCCACCACCGCGGGCGGCGTGGCCCAGCGGTCGAGCGGGCCCTTGAACATGGTCAGGGCGCCGGCATAGAAGGCGATGAAGAGCGCGAGGCCCGCGACGATGCCGGTCCAGGTGTGGACCGTCTTGTAGGTGCGAAGGGTGTCGGCGCGCATGGCTCAGCCCGAGAGATGGCGCACGGCGAACAGCACCGCGCCCGCCACGGCGGTGGCGCCACCCAGCCCGGCCCAGGCGCGCAGCGCCGAGCGGAACATGAACACCGCCGAGCAGATGCCCAGCCACAGCGGCGGCACGATCCACATGTTGAACTGGTACTTGTTGAGCGGCGCCATGCCGCCCGGCCCGAGCCAGGCGAACAGGCCCGACAGCGCGATCGCGAGCGCGAAGCCGGGCAGCGCGCCCGCGAGCGCAAGCCCGCACCAGGTCGCGCCGCTCCGGTCCTCAGCGCGCGCCATGGCGGTCCTCGCTCGGCGAGCGCCGCAGCGCGGTGGCGTACGGCAGCGCGATCCACGCGCACATCAGGAGCGTGAGGGCGCTGAAGAGGCCGGCCGCCGGCTGCAGCGCACGGCAGAACAGCCCCGCACCGAGCGCGACCAGCACGCCACCGATGCCGCGCCACACGCGCGGCGTCGACACCGCGCCGCCGAGCCGCTGATGCGGCGCGGCCCGGTACACGCACAGCGCGCCGAGCAGCGTGCAAAGACCCGCGAGCGCCGCCATCACCAGGCGTACGAGAGCGTGGCGGTGGCGGTGCGGCGCGCGCCGTAATTGCAGGGCGAGCCGGCCAGCATCAGGCAGTGCGAGACATAGCGCCGGTCCGACACGTTGGCCACCGTCAGGCGCAGCCGCGCGCCCTTCCAGGCATCGCCAAGCAGGCCGAGGTCGTAGGAGGCACCGAGGTCCCACAGGAACAGCGCGGGCACGCGCAGGTAGGGGTCGTAGGTGCCGGCGGTGTCGTAGGCCGACATGTAGCGCGCGCCGATGCCTGCCTGCAGGCCGGGCACGCTCTCGAAACGATAGTCGAGCCAGGCCGAGGCCTGGTGCCGCGGCGTGCGCAGCGTGGGGCGGCCGAGCTGGTTGCGGTCGTTGCTGCTGCGCACTTCGGAGTCGGTGTACGAGTAGGCCGCGATCATGCTGAGCCGCTTCGTGAGCTCGGCCTTGGCCTCGAGCTCGAGGCCGCGCAGGCGCTGCCGGCCCGACTGCACCGAGCGCTGCGAGTCCATGGGGTCGGGCGTGAGGCTGTTCTCGAGGTCGTTCTGGTAGAGCGACGCGGTCATGAAGCCCCAGCCGCCGGTCGGCTCGTACTTCAGCCCGAGCTCGAACTGCCGGCCCTTCTGCGCGCGGAACGGCTGGTTGTAGCGGTCCACGCCGGTGACCGGCAGGAACGAGGTGGAATAGCTCGCATAGGGCGCGACGCCGTTGTCGAACACGTAGCCCAGGCCGATGCGGCCGGTGGTGGCCGAGTCCTCGGTCGGCACCACCGGCCGCGAGGCCAGCATGCGGTTGGTGGTGTCGATGGACGAGCGGTCGTGGCGCAGGCCCAGCGTGGCGATGGCGCGGCCCCAGCGGATCTGGTCCTGCAGGTACAGCCCGGTCTGGCGCACCGCCTGGAAGGTCGAGTTGGTGTAGCTGCTCGGCCGCGTGACCGGCAGGCCGTAGACCGGGTTCAGCACGTCGAGCGGCGGCACGCCGATGGCGCTGTTGGCGAAGTTGAAGGACAGCTTGCCGCGCAGGTGGTCGACGCCGGCGAGCAGCGTGTGCGCGAGCGGGCCGGTGCGCAGGCGCGCCTCGAGCTGGGTGTCGACCGAGAGCGAGCGGATGTCGTCGTCCGAGATCGCCGAGACGCGGTTGAGCGTGTGGCCGTCGGGCTGGTAGGCATTGAAGGGATGCACGCGCACCAGGAACATGTCCTGCTCGGCATGGCCGTAGCGCAGGTTCTGGCGCACCGAGACCGTGTCGTTGAAGCGGTGCTCGAAGCTGTAGCCCAGCGACTTGTAGCTGCGGTTGAAGCTGTCGGTCGACGGCTCGCCCAGGTACAGGCTGCGCGGGATGTAGCCGAACACCGGGCTCGGCACATGCGAGCCGACCACCGGGTAGAAGCGCGGGCTCATGCGCGGATCGTCCTTCTGGTAGTGGGCCTGCACGGTGAGCGAGGTGTCGGCCGACGGCCGCCAGGTGAGGCTGGGCGCGATCATGGTCTGGCGGTCGCGCTCCAGGTCGACCTGCGTGTGCGCGTCGCGCCGCAGCGCGATCAGCCGGTAGAGGAACTTGCCGTCCTCGTCGAGCGGGCCCGTGAGGTCGGTGGCGAGCTCGGCGCCGCCGAAGTGGGTGGCCGACAGCCGCACCTCGCGCTGCGCGACCGCCTGCGGCCGCTTCGTCACCTGGTTCACCAGGCCGCCCGGTATGGCCTTGCCGTAGAGCACCGAGGCCGGCCCCTTGACCACCTCCACGCGCTCGAGCGCATAGCCCGGAATGCGCGGCACCGCATAGCTGGCCGGATCGCCGGGCAGCGGCAGGCCGTCGAGCCACTGGGTGCCGAAGGTGTTGAAGCCGCGGATGTAGTTCCAGTCGTAGCGCACGTCGAAGCCGTTGGGCTCGGCCAGCACGCCGGCCGTGTAGCGCAGCGCCTCGGCCACGGTGCGCGCGCCCTGGTCGTCCATCTGCGTGCGCGTCACCACGTTCACGAGCTGCGGCGTCTCCAGCAGCGAGGCATCGGTCTTGGTGCCGCTGGCGCTGCGCTTCGCGACATAGCCGACCACCGGGCCGGTGGCGGTCTCGGGTGGCGCGCTGTCGTGCACGCGCACCTCGGGCAGCATGCCGTGGCCGGCCTGCACCTCGCCCGCCCCGGTCGGCGCTGGCGGCGGGGGTGCCACATCGAGCGTGAAGCTGCCATTGGCCTGGCGCACGGCCTGCAGGCCATGGCCACGCAGCAGCTCGGCGAAGCCTTCGCGCACCGTGAAGCTGCCCGCCAGGCCGGCCCTGCTGCGGCCGCGCAGCAGGCTGGCATCGACCGACAGCTCGACGCCCGCGGCGCTCGCGAAACTGCCGAGCGCGCGATCGAGCGGGCCGGCGGGAATGTTGAAGCCGCGCCTGGCATCGGCCGCGGCCTGGCCCGCGGGCTGGGCCTGCGCGAGGCCGACGGTGGTCGCGCCGAGCGCGAGCCCCATCCAGAGCGCGGCCGCGAGGCGGCTCGGCGCGGTCATCGGGGCGGCGCGCCTCGGCCTGCGTGGAGGGAGGGGGCGCTGCGGGAGGCGTTTCGCCATGACGGGGGTCCTTTCAGTTCGGAAGATGTCTGGTGCTCCCATGTCTTCCGGACGAGAAAGGCGGAACCTCAAGCCGCAACGCGAAAAAAACGAAAAAAGTTTCGGCCGCCGACTGTCTACCGGGCCCGCACCGTGACCCAGTAGCGCGTGCGGTAGGCCGCCGACACCGGCAGCGCGAGCGCGAGGTTCTCGAGCGCGCGGTCGGTGTCGCGCAGCGAGAACACGCCGGTCACGCGCAGCTCGGCCACCTCGGGATCGCAGCGCAGCACGCCGGGCCGGTAGCGCGCCAGCTCGGCGACGAAATCGGCCACGCGCATGTCCTCGGCCACCAGCACGCCGCGGGTCCAGGCGGCCGCGCTGTCGGCCACGGCATCGGGCGCCTGCGCACGGTCGGCGAAGAACACGGTGCCCTGCCCCGCGCCCACGCGCACCATGGCCTCGGGCGCACGCGCCGGCCGCACCGCCACCGCGCCCTCGAACACGGCCACGCGCGAGGCCTCGGCCTCCTGCCGCACGCTGAAGCGCGTGCCCAGAGCCTCCACGCTGCCCTGCCGGCTGTGGACGCGGAACGGACGGTGCGCGCCGGCCGGATCGGGGGCGGTGGTCACCAGGATCTCGCCGGCGCGCAGCACCAGTCGGCGTTCGTGCGCGTCGAAGCGCAGGTCGATGGCGGTGGCCGTGCCCAGCACCACGCGCGTGCCGTCGGGCAGCGCGATCTCGCGGATCTCGCCGGTGCGCGTGCTGTGGTCGGACGCGGCGAGCTGCCAGGTCTCGGTGCCGCGCAGCGCCGCGGCGATGCCGCCGACGGCGGCCGTCAGTCCCAGCAATTGCAGCGCGCGGCGCCGGCCCGTGCGCACCGGCTCGCGCAGCGCGTGACGCGCGGCTTCACGCGGCAGGGCATGGAGCTTGTCCTCGAAGGACTGCAGCCGGTTCCAGGCGCGTTCGTGGTCCGGATGCTGGGCGCGCCAGTGCTCGCAGGCGGCTCGGTCCTGGTCGCTGGCCTCGCCCGACCAGAGCCGCGCCATCCATTCGGCCGCGCGCCGCACCACCGCGGGATCGAGCGGACCGGGCAGCGCGGGGGTCGGGCTCATGCGCGCGTCAGCCATGCATCACCCGGTAGCAGGCCTGCAGGCCGGCCGCGACGTACTTCTCGACCGAGGAGACGCTGACATTCAGCCGCTGCGCGATCTCGCGGTAGCTCAGCCCCTCGAGCCGGCACAGCAGCAAGGCGGTGCGCGCCTTGGCCGGCAGGCCGTGCAGGATGGTGTCGACCTCGACCAGCGCCTCGACCGCGAGCGCGCGTTCCTCCTCCGAGGGCGCCAGCGCCGCGGGCATGCAGGCGATGGCCTCGAGGTAGGCGGCCTCGATCTGCCGGCGCCGGTACAGGTCGATCACCAGGCCGTTGGCGATCTGCGTCAGGTGGCGGCGCGACTCCTCGGGCTGCGGCACGCGGCCGGTCGAGAGGATGCGCAGGTAGGTGTCGTGCGCGATGTCGGCCGCGTCGAAGGCATTGCCCAGCCGCTTGCGCAGCCAGCCGCGCAGCCAACCATGGTGGTCGCTGTACAGGACTTCGACGGGCTGAGCGGATGCGGCTTCGGTGAACGCCAAGAGGACCTCTGGCCGGTGGTTCCAAGGAACGGGGCACCGGATTAATAAGAATGGTTCTCATTTTAGAGGATGACGCGCCCGGCGGAAACGGGCCTGGCCCCCGGCCGGTAGAGTCGAGCCGCCGTTTCCTGCCCCACCCACCCCATTTCGCAAAGGACCACTCTCATGACCAGAAAGCTCATCAGCTCCGGCTCCACCTTCGAACAGCAGATCGGCTACTCGCGCGCCGTCGTCGCGGGCGACTGGGTGTTCGTCTCGGGCACCACGGGCTTCGACTACGCCACCATGACCATCTCGGACGACGTGGTCGAACAGGCCGAGCAATGCCTGAAGAACATCGAGGCGGCGCTGCGGGAGGCCGGCGCCAGTCTGCGCGACGTGGTGCGCGTGACCTATGTGCTGCCCGACGGCGCCGAGTTCGAGGTCTGCTGGCCGGTGCTGCGCAAGTACTTCGGCGAGGTGCGGCCCGCGGCGATGATGATCTCGGCGGGGCTGGCCGATCCGCGCATGAAGATCGAGATCGAGGTGACGGCGCTGCGCAGCTGAGGCGCTCTCGCGTGCGGGGTGTCCCTCACTCCCCCGCGCGCCGTTGGTCCATGTGCGCCAGCAGGCTGTTCGCGCCCGCGTTGCCCCTGGTCCTCATGGCGCGCCAACGCGAGGAAATCCTCGAGCAGACCGGCCTTGGCCAAGGCCAGTTGCCCGCCGCCGGGGGCGCGAGGTCTTGCGCTCGATCGACGACGAGGTGTGCGCCGGCCTCGGCGCGGAGGATCGGGAGACGTTCCTGCGGCTGCTCTACAAGATCGCCGAGGGGGCCAAACAGGCCGAATCTTGAGCGGCTGCGAACGCCTCGCGCTCAGCGCCCGGTCGTTCCCGTCGTGCCGGTGGTCCCGGTGCCGGGGATCAGGCCGAAGCCGCCGCCCGAATTGCCGTTGTTGCCGCTGATGGCCGCGGCAAACATGGCGACGCCGGCGCCCGCGGCGATCCATTCATCGGAGGTCAATCTGCCCTGCGCATTCGACGTCGCGGCGGCCCCGCCCGCCGGCGCAGGCGTCGGAGGCGCGGGGTTCTGCGCGAGCGCCGCTGACATCGAAACCGCGGCGATGGCCGCTGCGACGGCAAGTCTGGTGGGGTGCATGGGGAGACTCCATGGGGCAAAGAAATGGGCCCCCATGCTCGCAGCTCGGCGCGTCGCGGCGTAAGCCCGGCGGCTGTTTCTTCTGTCGGAAAACGCCGCGAATGCGCTACGCGTCGGCTCGCGCGCTTCGCTCCTGGGCGCGCGCCGGCCCGCGCCGCGGCTTCACGAAGCGCAGCGTCATGCGGTCCGATTCGCCGATGGCAAGGTACTTCGCGCGCTCCACGTCGCCACCGCGCAGGGTCGGCGGCAGCGCCCAGACGCCGTTCGCATGGTCGCGCGTGTCGCGCGGATTGGCGTTGATCTCGCTCTCGCCGTCGAACACGAAGCCGGCCGCGCGGGCGCGCGCGATCACGAAGTCCTGCGCCACGTAGCCGCTGTCGATGGTCCGTGCGAGCGAGGTGCCGGGCGGCGCGCGGTGCTCCTCCACGCCGAGCACGCCACCGGGCTTGAGCACGTCGTAAAAGGCGCGCAAGGTCTCGTCGAAATGGCCGTCGGCGATCCAGTTGTGGATGTTGCGGAAGGTCAGCACCGCGTCGGCCCCGCCGGGCGGATGGATGTCGGTGAAGCGGTCGGTGGGAAGGGTGCCGAGCACCACGCGGCCGTAGTCGGCGGGATCGCTCGCGAGCTTCTTCGCGAAGGCCTCGCGGGCACGCTGCTGCTCGGGCGTGCCGTCGGCCGGCGCATGGGCCGCGTAGAGGCGACCGCGGGCCTTGAGGAAGGGCGCGAGGATCTCCGTGTACCAGCCGCCGCCCGGCGCGATTTCCACCACCGACCATTCGGGCCGCAGGCCGAAGAAGGACAGCGTCTCGAGCGGATGCCGCGCACCATCGCGCGCGCGATTGGCCGCGCTGCGCTGCGGGCCGTCGATCGCCGACTGCAACGCGGCGAGCGCGGGATCGGTCGCGCCCATGGCAGCGGGCGCGATGGCCGCTGCGGCCAGACCCAGCAGCAGCGCGCGGCGCCGCTCCGAGTGATGGCCGGGCATGGCGACAAGGGATGCGATGGACATGGGACGCTGCTCTTTCTCGAAATGGACGCTCTCAGGCCAGGGCGGCATCCGCGCGTGCTTCGAGCGATCGCGCGGCCGCGCCGGCCACGCGCGGCAGCACATGATCGGCGAAGCGGCGCATCTCCGCTTCGAAGGGCTGGAACTGCAGCATGAAGAGCTCGATGCCGGCCGCGTGGAAGGCCTCGATGCGGCGCGCCACGCTGTCGTAGCTGCCCACGAGCTCGGCCGCGGTGCCGCCGTTCGACCCCACGCGCGGCGACTTCTGCGCGGTCTGGAACATCACGGCCTTGGGATCGATGTTGGGCTTGTTGGCCGCGCGCAGCGGCGCGTCGAGCGCCGCGAGCGCGAGCAACCGCGCATGCTCGGCGCGCGCCTCCTCGTCGGTCTCGCGCGCGACCACGAAGGCCGAGAGCCCGAACTGCAGCGGCGCCCAGCCGGCCGGACGCTCGCGGCGCCGCAGGTCGGCGATCAGCGCCTGCACGTCGGCCAGCGGCTGGCCGTTGATGAACCAGGTGTCGCCGCGATCGGCCACCAGCGCGCGCGCCGGCTCCGACTCGCCGCCCACGTAGATGCGCGGCCGCGCGCGGTGCAGGCCCGCCGGGCTCAGCCGGTAGTCGTCGAGCTTGAAGTGCTCGCCCGCGAAGCGCGTGCGCTCGCCGCGCAGCAGCGACTCCACCACCTCGATCCATTCGCGGCCATAGGCGTAGCGCGCATCGTGCTCGGCGAAGGGAATGCCGGCGCGCTCGAGCTCGGGCCGGTTCCAGGCATTGACGAGGTTGATCGCGAAGCGCCCGCCGCTGATCTCCTCGATGCCTAGCGCCATCTTCGCGAGCACCGCGGGGTGATAGAGGTAGGGCTTGATGGCCGCGATGATCTCGATGCGCGAGGTCAGCGCGGCCAGCGCCGCGGCGGCCGTCCAGGCCTCGAGCTGCGCGCTCTCGCCATCGTGCGGATTGACCGTGTGCTGCGCCACCAGCACCGAATCGAAACCGAGCCGCTCGGCCTCGAGCACCAGCGCGCGGTTGCGCCGCCACGAGGCGTCGTAGGGTTCGTCGGGGTCCTGCAGCGCGGCGCGGCTGCCGTGCACCAGCGCCCAGATGCCGAAGCGCGGGCCGGGCCCATTGGAAGAAGCAGAGGTCATGGCGATGAGGAAGGGTTGGTCATGCGGCGGCATCGCGCAGCAGCGGCAGCAGCTGCTCGCCTTGCCGGCGGATCTCGTGGAGATAGGGCGTGTCGGACAGCACGAAATGCGTGATGCCCAGTGCCTGGTACTTGCGCAGCGAGCGCGCGACGTCCTGCGCCGAGCCCACGAGCCAGGTGGTGGCGGCACCGCCGCCGCCGTACTTGCCGGGCGTGGTGTAGAGGTTGTCGTCGAGCACCTCGCCGCGCTCGTGCAGCTGCAGCAGCCGGCGCTGGCCCACGGCCTGCGCGCGGTCGGGCTCGCCGGGTGCCGCGCCGCGCGCCATCTGCGCCACCTTGGCCTCGGCATCGGCCCAGGCCTGCTCGGTGGTGTCGCGCACCAGCGTCGTGACCCGCAGGCCGAAGCGCAGCGGCGGAAGATCGCGGTCGAGGCTCTGGCTCAGCGCCTTCAACCGCTCGATGCGTTCCTGGATGCCGTCGCGCGGCTCGCCCCAGAACAACTGCACGTCGGCCTCGGTCGCCGACACCCGCTCGGCCGCCTCGGAGGCGCCGCCGAAATAGATCGTCGGATGGCGCCGCGCGCCACGCACCTCGATGCGCGGCTGCACGGTGGCGTTCTCCACGCCGAAGTGCTCGCCGCGATACGTCACGCCCTCCTCGGTCCAGAGCCGGCGCACCAGGTGGATGAACTCGCGCGTGCGCGCATAGCGCTGTTCGGGGTCGCCCTCGCTGTCGCCATAGGCCGCGAGCTGGTCCTTACCCGAGACGATGTTGATGCGCACGCGGCCGCCACTCAGGTGGTCGAGCGTGGCCGCTGCCGCGGCGAACTGCGCGGGCCGCCAGTAGCCGGGGCGGATCGCGATCAGCGGCTCGAAGCGGGTGGTGCGCGCCGCGAGCGCGGTCGCCACCGTGAAGGTGTCGGGCCGGCCCCAGCCGGCGCCGAGCAGCGCGCCCTTCCAGCCGTGCGCCTCGAGCGCCAGGGCATGCCGGGTCAGCGTATCGAGGCTGTTGTGGCCTTCGACGGCGGCGTCGCCGCGATGGCCGGCCACGACCTGGTTGGGGACGTACCAGAGGAATTCGGTGGGTTCGCTCATGCTTCGGCGTGCCGGTGGGAAGGAATCGATGCGGCCACGGCGGCGGGATGCGCGGGCCGTGCCAGCCCCAGGTGCTCGCGAAGCGTGCGGCCGGTGTATTCGGTGCGGAACAGCCCGCGCCGCTGCAGCTCGGGAATCACGAGCCGCGCGAAGTCGCTCAGGCCGTGCGGCAGCGTCGGCGCGAGCACGTTGAAGCCGTCGGCCGCGCCGGTGCTGAACCAGTGCTCGAGCTGGTCGGCGATAGCTTCGGGCGTGCCGACCACGGTCCAGTGGCCGCGCGCGCCCGCCACCTTCTCGTAGAGCTGGCGGATCGACAGGCCGTCGCGGCGCGCCATCTCGGAGAACAGCGCCTGGCGGCTCTTCCAGCCCTCGGTGACCGGCAGGTCCTGCGGAAACGGATCGTCGACCGCGTAGCCCGAGAGGTCGACGTTGCCGAGGAAGGTCGACAGCAGCCCGACGCCGAGCACCGGGTCGATCAGGCCCTGCAGCTGCTCGAACTTCTCCTGCGCCTCCTGCTGGCTGCGCCCGACGAAGGGCGAGATGCCCGGCAGGATCTTGAGCGAATCGGGCCCGCGCCCGTGCGCGGCCAGCCGCGCCTTGAGGCCGGCGTAGAAGGCGCGCGCGTCCTCGGGCGTCTGCTGGGCCGTGAACACCACCTCGGCCGTGGCGGCGGCCAGGTCCTGGCCGTCGCCCGACGAGCCGGCCTGCACCAGCACCGGATAGCCCTGCGGCGCGCGCGGCGTCTGCAGTCCGCCATGCAGCGTGAAGTGCTCGCCCTCGTGCGCCACGCGGTGCAGCTTCGCGGGATCGAAGAAGCGATTGGCCGCCTTGTCGTGCACGAAGGCATCGTCCTCCCAGGTGTCCCACAGGCCCTTGACGATCTTCACGTACTCATGGGCGCGCGCATAGCGGTGCGCATGCGCGAACTGCTGCGGCAGCCCGAAGCTGCGCGCCTCGAAATCGCTGCCCGAGGTCACGAGGTTCCAGCCGCTGCGCCCGCCGCTGACCTGGTCGAGCGAGGCGTACTTGCGCGCCAGGTGGTAGGGCGGCAGGTAGGTGGCCGACACGGTCGCCACCAGCCCGATGTGCGTGGTCGACTGCGACAGCGCCGCCAGCGTAACCAGCGGATCGAGCGGATACCACAGCGCGTTCTTCGCCACCACCGCGTCGGGCGGTCCGGGCAGGCCGACGTTGTCGGCGAAGAAGATGGCGTCGAACTTCGCGGCTTCGGCGATGCGCGTCCATTCGCGCAGCGCCTCGATGCGGCTCGCGGCGCCCGGGTCCACGTCGGGATGGCGCCAGGCCGCGAGGTGATGGCCGACGCCGAAGAAGAAGGCACCCAGGTGCATCTGGCGGCGCGCGCCCGCCCCACTCGTGCCTGCGCTCATCGCCCTGTCTCCGGCGCCCGAACGCAAGCGCGCGATGCGGATATGCACATGTGCTTTTCTTCGTTCGCCCGCGAGCGGCTTCGCTCCATCGTTGGGTTCTTCATTTCACCGACTTCCAAAGGATTCCTCGCATGAGCCGCGACCGACTCTTCCTGCTCGAGGCAGGCTTCACCGACGACAAGCACCCGGGCGATGCCTTCGTCTGCCCCGACGGCCTGCCCATCGAGGGGCTGCTGGCCTCGGCGCCCGAACAGGCCGCGCGCCTCGAGGTGCACCGGCTGCCGTTCCCGCGCCCGCGCGCGGCCGTGGTGGCGGTGCTCGACGAGGCGCACCAGAGCCTGCCGGTGCTGGTGTTCGGCGACGAGTCGCCGGCACCGGCCGACGCGCAGTCGCTCGGCGCCCTGCGCTTCGTGACCGACACGCGCCGCATCCTCGCGCTGCTGGCCGAGCGCCACGGCTTCCCGAAGGTGCATTGACCCCCGGGCCGGGCGCGGCCCGGCTTCAGGCCACGGCGTGCAGTTGCGGCCGCGGCGCCGCGGCGCGCTCGGCCTGCGGCTGCAGCTGCCGCAGCACCGGCAGCGCGCGCGAGACCGCCAGCGCGATGCGCGCGCGCAGCAGTTCGCTGCGCACCTGGTAGTTCTCGAAATCGCGGTCGGTGGCGTAGACGCCGATCGGCAGCGTGTGCGACTGGAAGAAGCTGAACAGCGGCCGCAGCTGGTGGTCGATCACCAGCGCATGGCGCTCGCTGCCGCCGGTCGCGGCCAGCAGCACCGGCTTGTCGATCAGCGCATCGTGGTGCACGAAGTCGAGGAAGTGCTTGAACAGGCCGCTGTAGGCGCCGCGGAACACGGGGCTGGCGGCGATCACCAGGTCGGCCGACTCGAGGGCCACGAGGGCTTCCTCGACCGCGGCCGGCAGTTGCGGGCGGTAGAGCACCGCGCCGAACTGCGGCACCAGGTTGCCGATCTCGATCACGCGGCTCTCGACGGGGATCGCCTGGGCGATGCCTTCGATCAGCTCCTCGACCAGCACCAGGGTGCGCGAGGGGCGTTGCAGGCCGCCGGACAGGGCGACGATCTTGAGGGGGGTTTGGGGCATGGGATGGATGGCGCGGCCGGCGGGCTGCGCGTGTGCAGACTAGGGCTGCGGCCATTCTGCGCGCCGTGCGCGGCGCGTGAACCTCGACTTTCGCATGTGCTTCTGCGAACTTCGTCTATGCGGTGCCAGGGTGCGCCATATGCATGGCTGGCATGCGCGGCAGCCATGGGAAAGGACGCATATGGATGTGCGCAATCGTTCGTTCCGCGCGGCCGATGCGCGTCCCAGAATCGCGCCGGCCTTCCCCCCTCCCCCTCTTCTCTCTTCCCCCGCATGACGCTCCCCACCTCCGCCATCGACCATCCCTGGGGCGCACCGCCCAGCGCGCGCTACGACGAACTCGCGCGGCCGTTCCGCGCCGTGTTCGCGCGCATCCGCGAGGGCGCGGTGGCGCGCGACCTCGCGCACCAGCTGCCGCACGAGGAGATCGGCTGGCTGCGCGAGGCCGGCTTCGCGCGGCTGCGCCTGCCGGTCGAGCGCGGCGGCGCCGACGCCAGCCTCGTCGAGCTGTTCGCGCTGCTGACCGAGCTCGGCGCGGCCGACACCAACGTGGTCAACGCCCTGCGCGCGCACTTCGGCTTCACCGAGGACGTGCTGCTCGCGCCCGAGTCGCCATGGCGCACGCACTGGCTCGAGCGGCTCGCCGCGGGCGAGCTCGTGGGCTCGGGCTTCTCGGAGACCGGCGACGCCAAGGTCGGCGCCTTCTCGACGCGGCTGCGCGCCACGCCGCGCGGGCTGCGGCTCGACGGGCGCAAGTTCTACACCACCGGTTCGCTGTTCGCCGACTGGATCAACGCCGTGGCCGACGACGACGAAGGCCAGCCCACGATGATCTCGGTGCCGCGCCAGGCCGCGGGCGTGCAGGTGCTCGACGACTGGGACGGCTTCGGCCAGGCGCTCACCGCGAGCGGCACCGCCACCTTCGAGGACGTGGCCATCGATCCGCTGTGGGTCAACCCGAGCAAGCAGCGCTTCCCCTACGCCTCGCCCTATTTCCAGACCGTGCACCTGGCCTCGCTGGCCGGCATCGCGCGCGCCTCGAGCGACGACCTCGCGCAGCGCGTGCGCGAACGCGACCGCAGCTACAGCCACGGCAATGCGGCACGCGTGTCCGACGATCCGCAGATCCTGCAGGTGGTGGGCCGCGGCCGCAGCGCGGCCTATGGCGCGAGCGCAATCGTGCTGCAGGCGGCCGGCGCGCTGCAGCGCTCGCACGATGCGCACCTCGATGCTTCGCTGCCCGACGAGGCGCGCGCCGCCGCCGCGGCCGCCTCGCACGTAGAGGTGGACCAGGCGGTCTCGGTCGTCACGCGGCTGGTGCTCGACGCGAGCACCGAGCTGTTCGACGCGCTCGGTGCCTCGGCCACGCTGCGCACGCACGGGCTGGACCGCTACTGGCGCAATGCACGCACCATCTCCTCGCACAACCCGCGCGTCTACCGCGAGCGCCAGGTCGGCGCCTTCGCGGTCAACGGCACGCCGCCGCCGACCTTCTACCGCGTCGGCAAGAGCTGAACGCGGCCGGCGGATATGGATAGACGAATCGCTTCCTTCCGCCCCTTTCCACCCGCGGGTACTTTCGGGCCATCGCCGTTGTCCTCCAGGAGATCGCCATGAGCCTTGCCACCGCCCACCCGGCCCCGCGTGCCGGCCGCAACGACGAGCCGCCCGTGCTCGCCGAATCCGTTCTCGAACGCATCGGCGCGCGCGCGGCCGGCTACGACCGCGAGGGCCGCTTCTTCGACGAGGACCTCGAGGACCTGCGGCGCGCCAACTACCTGAAGCTCTGGGTGCCCAAGGCGCTCGGCGGCCTCGGACTCGACCTGCCCGCGGTGCTGCGCGAGCAGTCGCGGCTGGCCTACTTCGCGCCGGCCACCGCGCTGGCCATCAACATGCACCTGTACTGGAGCGGCACGGCCGCTTACCTGCATGCGCGCGGCGACCATTCCACCGACTGGATCCTGCGCGAGATCGTCGACGGCAGGATCTTCGCGGCCGGCCACGGCGAACCCAACAACGACCTGGGCCTGGCCGCCTCGACGGTGAAGGCGCAGCCGCTGCCGGGCGGCGACTACCGTTTCGACGGCCGCAAGGTGTTCACCTCGCTGGCGCCGGTCTGGGACTGGCTCGGCGTGCACGGCCTCGACGACTCCGATCCCGCGCGGCCGCGCATCGTGCATGCCTTCATCCGCCGCGCCGATCCGGGCCACCGCACCGAGGCGACCTGGGACGCGCTCGGCGTGCGCGCCACGCGCAGCGACGACACCGTGCTCGAGGGCGCGGTGGCGCAGGCGGCCTACGTGTCGCGCGTGCTGCCGGCCGGCCCGCCCAGCGATCCCTTCGTCGACGGCATCTTCGGCGCCGCGATCCTGCCGATCGCCGCCGTCTACTTCGGCATCGCGCGCCGGGCCTTCGACCTCGCGCTCGAATCGGCGCGCAAGCGCCACTCGGCCGCGCTCGGCGGCAAGAGCTACGCCCACCATCCGGCCGCGCAGTTCGCGGTGGCGCGCGCCGCGATCGAGCTCGACAGCATCGAGGCCCTGCTCGAGCGCACCGCGCGCGACTGGGCCGAGGGCGTGGACCACGGCCCGCTGTGGCCCGCCAAGCTGCTGGCGGCCAAGCAGCATGCGGTGGACGGCGCGCGGCGCGTGGTCGACCTCGCGACCGACGTCGTCGGCGCCTCCTCGCTGCTGCGGCGCAACGAGCTCGAGCGCCTGGTGCGCGACGTGCGCTCGGGCCCGTTCCATCCGCCGAACGCCATCGCCAGCCACGACGTGATCGGCAAGAGCTACCTCGGCGTGCTCGGCGAGCCGGCCCAGGGCTGAGCGCTACTGCGCGAAGGCGTCGAGCGCCAGCGCGCCGGCCGGCCGGTCGAAGCGCTGCTCGATCTTCTGGATCGCCTGCGCGAGGAACTGCAGGAACATGCCCATCGCCACCGCGGTGGTCTGGCCCGCGCGCTGGTAGAGGCAGCTGAACGAGCGCGCGCCCGCGTCGGCCAGGCCGGTCCACACCAGGCGGCCGGCCGCCACGTCTTCCACCACGTTCTCGGCGATCAGGAAGCCGATGCCGGTGCCGCCGGCCACCAGCCGCCGCACCATCGCGACCGAGCTGGTCTCCACCAGCGGGCGGGTCTGGCGGTGCGCGCGCAGGTCGATCTGGTCGACCATCGCGCGCAGCTCGGTGTCGGGCGTCATCAGGATCAGCGGATGCTCGAGGCAGTCGCGCAGCCGCGGCAGCTTGCCCAGCGCCGTGAGCGGATGGCCGGGCGGCGTGACCAGCCCGAGCTGCTGCGCGAAGGCGCCGATCTCCTCCACGCCCGGCGGCGGCTTGCGGCGCAGGCAGTAGCCGATGTCGGCCTCGCCGGTGGCGACCCAGCGCAGGATGTTCTCGCCGCTGCCCGAGCGCACGCCGTAGGTCACGCCGGGGTAGCTCTTCATCGCGGCCTCGATCACCTCGGGCACCAGCTGCTCGGCCGAGGAGTGCGAGACCGCGAGGTTGATGTGGCCGCGGCGCAGCGAGCGCAGGTCCTCGACCTGGCTCAGCGCGCTGTCGAAGTCGCGCTGGCCGCGGCGCACCGCCGCAATCATGATCTCGCCCGCCGTCGTGAGCTGCATGCCGCGCGGCAGCCGGTCGAACAGCGGCGCACCGACCTGCTCCTCGAGGTTGAGGATCTGCTGGTGCACGGCCGCGGCCGTGAGGTGAAGCGACTCGGCTGCCTTGCGGATCGAGCCGCGGCGGGCGACCTCGTCGAAGCAGCGAAAGGACTGGGAGATGGCGCGCATCGGGGCAATGTACGTTTTTTCCTGACGCACCGTTCGAAACAATCAGATTTTCCTGACGGCCGGGCCGACCTAGATTCGGGTCCATCGCACTGAGGTACCCGTCTTGAACACTCGCATCCGTCCCGCCTCCACCGTCGACCAGGTCACGCAGCGCCGCCGCGGCGTCGGCCTGATCGCCCACGATCCCGTGCTCAGCGCGGGCGGCTACACGCTGATCGCGCCGCAGACCGCGCGGGGCCACGTCTACCTGGTCGGCATCGACGGCGAGGTGGTCCATCAATGGAAGCTGCCGGTGCGCGCGGGCCGGCATGCCGTGATCCTCGGCAACGGCAACCTCGGCTACAACGGCAACCACGCCGACTCGCCCGACCGCTACCCCGCCTGGTCGATGTGGCACGGCGGCGACTTCCGCGAGCTCACGCCCGAGGGCGAGCTGGTCTGGCACTACGAGGACCCGTCGCACCACCACGACGCCATGTGGCTGCCCAACGGCAACCTGCTGTACGCGGCCTGCGCGCCCGTGCCCGCCGACTTCGCGCGCCGCGTGCCCGGCGGCACCGCGCACGGCACGGACGACACCATGTACGGCGACGTGATCCGCGAAGTGAACCGCGCGGGCGAGATCGTCTGGGAATGGAAGTGCTGGGAGCACCTCGCGCCCGAGGACTTTCCGATCCATCCGGGCTTCGGCCGCTACCACTGGCCGCTGGTCAATGGGCTCGACGTCGACGCCAACGGCCTGGTGCTCATGAGCCTGCGCACCACCTCGGGCGTGATCGGCGTCGACAAGGCCAGCGGCCAGGTGCGGCTGCACATTCCGCCGAGCGTGGTCTCGCACCAGCATGCGCCGGTGGCGCTGCCCAATGGCCGCATCCTGGTGTTCGACAACGGCAACTTCCGCCATGGCGCGCACGTGGCCTTCTCGCGCGTGCTCGAGATCGATCCCGCGACCCACGAGGTCGCGTGGTCCTATGCCGACGAGATGGTCAACGCCTTCTACACCGCCTTCATGGGCAACGCGCAGCGGCTGCCCAACGGCAACACCCACGTCACCGAGTCGGCCACCGGCCGGCTGTTCGAGGTCACGCCCGAAGGCGAGGTGGTCTGGGAATACGTGATCCCGTGGTTCGACGAGTACCCCGACGAGGCCGCGCGCAAGACCGGGCCGGGCCGGCTCAACAGCGTGTTCAAGACCTACCGCTACACGCGCGAGCAACTGCCGTGGCTGCGGGCCTGACGACCGATCGCGCCATGAAAACCTCCACCCTCATCGCCCGCGCGCTGTGCGCCGCCGCCGCGCTGCTCCCCTTCGCCCACGCGGCCAGCGCCGCGCCCGACGTGCAGAACGTGCGCATCCTCTCCAACTGGTTCGCGCAGCCCGACCAGGCCGGCTACTGGCAGGCGCAGCAGGACGGCCTCGGCAAGGAGGCCGGCATCCGCATCAGCGTGCTGCAGGGCGGCCCGAAGATCCAGACCGTGCCGCAGGTGGCTTCGGGCCAGGCCGAGTTCGGCATCGGCAATGCCGACGACGTGCTGCTCGCGCGACTGCGCGGCGCGCCGGTGCGCGCCGTGTTCGCGCACCTCGACCACGTGCCCTACACGCTGGTCTACCACGCCGACCCGGCCGTCAAGGGCATCGCCGACCTGCAGGGCCGCACCTTCGCGGTCAACATCGGCAATGCCTACTGGGAATGGACCAAGAAGCGCTACAAGCTCGCCAACACGCGCGAGATCCCGGTCTCGGGCGACCTGAGCCTGTTCCGCGACGATCCGAAGATGGTGCAGCAGGGCTACTCGCTGTTCCTGCCCGCGCGCATGGCCGCGAGCGGCATCGCGGTGCAGCAGATCACGCTGGCCTCGCTCGGCTACCGGCCCTACAGCGTGCTGTTCACCACCGACGAGCTGATCCGCACCAGGCCCGCGCTCGTGAAGGCCGCGATCGCCGCGGTGCAGCAGGGCTGGCGCAACTACGTGCGCGACCCGTCGGGGCTGAAGCCGCTCTTGACCGGCATGAACAAGCAGATCTCGCCCGAGATCTACGACGCCGCCAACAAGTTGATGATCGAGACGCTGGTCTCGCACGACCTCAACCGCGTCGGCTGCATGGACGACGCGCGCTGGAAGGAGCTGGCCGGCCAGTTGCGCAGCGTGGCCTTCCTGCCCGCGGGCTTCGACGAGCGCCAGGCCTACGACCGCGGCCTCGTGCCCGGCTGCCAGCCATGAGCATCGGCGCTTCGATCGCGCTCGAGGGTGTCTCCAAGCGCTTCGACAGCGGCCTGCAGGCGCTCGACCCCATCGACCTCGAACTGCGCGCCGGCGAGTTCGTCTCGCTGGTCGGCCCCTCGGGCTGCGGCAAGTCGACGCTGCTGCGCATCCTGGCCGGCCTCGTGCCTCCCAGCACCGGACGCTGCCGCCTGGCACCGGGCGCCGAGGCGGCCCGGGCCTTCGTGTTCCAGGAGCCGGCGCTGCTGCCCTGGCGCACCGCCGAGCGCAATGCGCAACTGCTGATGGAGCTCGAAGGCCTCGCGCCCGACGAGCTGCAGCGACGCGCCGCCGAGGCGCTCGCGCTGGTCGGCCTCGCGGGCATGGAGAAGCTCTATCCGCACCAGCTCTCGGGCGGCATGCGCATGCGGCTGTCGCTGGCGCGCGCGCTCGCGCTGCGCCCCGGCCTGCTGCTGCTCGACGAGCCGCTGGCCGCCGTCGACGAGTTGTCGCGCGAACTGCTGCAGGAGGAGCTGTCGGCGCTGTGGCGCCAGGCCGGCTTCACCGGCGTGCTGGTGACGCACAGCGTGCACGAGGCCGTGTTCCTCTCGAAGCGCGTGGTCGTGATGTCGCCGCGGCCGGGCCGCGTGGTCGAGGTCGTCGAGGTGCCGTTCGCCTTTCCGCGCACGCCGCAGTTGCGCGCGAGCGCGGAGTTCGCGCGGCTGGCGGGCGAGGTGACGGCCGCGCTGCGGCGCGAAACCGTGCCGCGCGCGGCATTCGCATGAGGCAAGCTACGCCATGAGCCCCCAGCCTTCCTCTTCGATCGCCGCGCGCTGGACGCGCGACGCCTGGCCCGTCGTGCTGGTCGCCGTGCTCGTCATCGGCCTGTGGTTCGCACTGACCGCCACCGTCTACCGCGGCAAGGGCTACCTGCTGCCCTCGCCGCTCGAGGTGGGCGCGGCCGCCATCGAGAACGCCGGCCTGCTGCTGATGGCCGCCTTCACCACGCTGAAGGAAGCGAGCCTGGGCTTCCTGATCGCCATCGTCGGCGGCATCGCGCTGGCGGCGCTGCTGAGCCAGTCGCGGCTGCTCGAACGCAGCCTCTATCCCTACGTGGTGCTGCTGCAGACCGTGCCGGTGGTCGCGATCGCGCCGCTGATCGTGCTCTGGTTCGGCTACAACGAGGGCTCGGTGGTCGCGATCAGCCTGATCATGTCGCTGTTCCCGATCGTCAACAACACGCTGCTGGGGCTGCGCTCCACCTCGCGCAACCTGGTCGAGCTGTTCGCGCTGCACAACCGCAGCCGCTGGACCGCCTTTCGCAAGCTGCAGCTGCCCGCGGCGCTGCCGCACATCATCGCGGGACTGCGCGTGTCGGCGGGGCTGTCGGTGATCGGCGCCATCGTCGGCGAATTCATCATCGGCTCGGGCAATGCCGAGGGCGGGCTCGGCGTGCAGATCGTGTTCGCGCAGGGCCGCATGTACACGGCGCTGCTGTTCGCCGAGGTGATCGCCGCCACCTTGCTGGGCTTTTTGTTCTTCGCGCTCGTGAGCGCGGTGGGGCGCGCGCTGCTGCGCCACTGGCACGAGTCGGCGATGCCGGGTTGAGGCCCTTCAGTCCAGCCAGCCGCCGCTGTCGTGCACCGCGCGACCGCCGACCAGCGTCAGCTCGGCATGCACCTGCCCCAGCGCCTCCAGCGGCACCGTGAGCGGATCGGCATCTAGCACCGCGAGGTCTGCATAGCGCCCCGGCGCCAACGTGCCCTTGCGGTCCTCCTCGAAGCTCAGGAAGGCGCCGTTGCGCGTCACGGTCTCGAGCGCCTGCAGCCGGCTCAGCGCCTGACCCGGACCGATGGCGCGGCCGGTGGTGCGCTCCTCGCGCGCCACCGAGGCCCACACCGCGGTGAACAGGCTCACGGGGATGTTGTCGCTGCCCGCGGCGAGCGGCAGCCCGGCCTCGAGCAATGCGCGCTGCGGCAGGAATTCCTCCTGCCGCTCGAGGTCGGCCAGCCGCGGCGCGCCGTTCTTCCACAGCATGTAGAACGGGATGCTCGTGACCATCAGGCCCAGCCGCTTCACGCGTTCGATGTCGCTGGCCGTGACGTAGCCCACGTGCTCCACCACCCAGCGCCGGCCCGCGAGCGGAAAGCGCGCGTCGATGGCCTCGAACACCTCGAGCACCTCGGACAGCCGGTCGACCACCACGCTGTGCACGCGCAGGTCGTGCTCGGCCGCGAGCCAGGCGTAGTCGCGGAAGTCCTCGATGCGGTTGGCCCATTCGACGAAGCCCATCCAGCCGGTGTTGGGCAGCGCGCGCCGCACGGCGGTGGCCGCGGCGCGGTCGCCGCCCAGGCCAACGTAGATGCCGCCGATGGCGAGCATCGGGTCGCCGCTGCCGCGCCCGCGCGCATGCGCGAGCCAGTCGCGCATCGCGAGCCGCGCCTCTGCCACGTTCGACCAGGTCGGGCTCACGCACAGGCGGGTGCGCATGCTGAGCCCGCCCTCCTCCCACAGCCGGCGATAGACGGCGATGGTCTCGGGCGAGGAGCCGTGCCCCTCGTAGATGCTGGTGGTGCCGCAGGCGTGGTAGAGCGGCAGCGAACGGCGCAGCCCCTCGAGCCGGTCGTCGAAGCCGAAGGCCGGCACCTGCGTGAGCACCGAGAACTCGACCAGCGGCCGCTTGTTGGTCTCGACGATCACGCCGTTGGGCCGGCCGTCGTCGCCCAGTTCGATCTGCAGCCCGCCGCAGTCGGGGCAGGTGTGCTCGTCGATGCGGTGCAGCGCCAGCGCGCGGCTGTTGAGCGCGCTGTGGCCCGGCGGCACGCCCCAGTTGCCGAACAGGCCCGGGATGTAGACCGGATGATCGGGCGCCACCGCGTCGAGCTCGTGCCGGTTCGGCATGCGCCGTTCGGCCAGGTTGGACGGGCCGCCGAAGTAGAACGGCGGCCGGCCCACGGGCATGGTCACGATCCAGCGGCCCGGCGGCGTGCGCGCGGCCTCGGCCGCGACCACCGCCAGCACGTCGGCGATGCAGGTGGCATGCGCGAGGCTGGGCCGCAAGGTCTTCAGGCCCTCGCGCTCCATGTGCGCATGGGCGTCGACGAGGCCGGGCAGCACGGTGCGGCCGCCGAGGTCGATGACGCGCGTGCTGGCCGTGCGCGTGCGCGCCACCTCGGCCTCGCTGCCGACCGCGAGCACGCGCCCGCCGGCCAGCGCCACCGCCCGCGCGGGCGCCGCGCCCGGTTCCATCGTCAGCACCTGGCCGTTGGCCAGGATCAATTCAGCGGCGGCCATCGGCGCCATACCAGGGGAACAGGCGGTGCAGCAGCCAGGCGAACAGCTGGTCGGCCAGGAAGCCGATGGCGCCGAGGAACAGCAGGCCCACGAACATGATGTCGACGCGGAACACCAGGTGCGCGAACGAGATCAGGTAGCCC
The DNA here is from genome assembly GCA_016806145.1 of Variovorax paradoxus. NCBI lineage: Bacteria > Pseudomonadati > Pseudomonadota > Betaproteobacteria > Burkholderiales > Comamonadaceae > Variovorax > Variovorax paradoxus. Next base: position 1,945,267 of record CP063167.1, on the reverse strand, counting down.
AGGCCCTGCTCGGCCCCGACCAGCTCGGCCGCCACCAGCACCACGAAGGACACGGCCGTGGCCTGGCGCAGCCCCGCGAACACGAAGGGCAGCGCGGCCGGCAGCGCCACCTGCGTCATGGCCGCGAAGGGACTGGCGCCGAGCGCGGCCGCCGAGCGCAGGTAGACGGCGGGAATGTCGCGCACGCCGATGAAGGTGTTGACCCAGACCGGGAAGAAGGCGCCCCAGGCGATCAGCATCACCTTCGAGAGATCGCCGAGCCCGAACCAGACGATGGCCAGCGGCACGATCGCGATCGCCGGGATGGCGCGCAGGCCATGCAGCACCGGGTCGGTGAACTGGCGCAGGGTGGTGCTGCGCCCGGTCAGCACGCCGGCCACCACGCCGAGCGAGGCGCCGAGCAGGAAGCCCCAGAGCGCGCGCAGCAGGCTCGCGCCCACGTGCGGCCAGATGTCGCCCTTGCGCCAGGCCATGTCGAGCAGCACCCCGGCCACCTGCGAGGGCGGCGGAAACATCTTGGTGTTGATGCCGGGCACGACGCGCGGCGCGATCTCCCAGGGCAGCAGGAAGGCCGCGATGCCGGCCGCGCCCAGCAGCAGCTGGCGCCGGCGCGCGCGCCGTTGCCGCGCGATCTGGTCGCGCCGGAACTCGCGCTCCAGCGCTTCGCGCCGCGACAGCGATGCCTCGGCCGGCGCCGCCTCGGCGCGCTCGCGCAGGTCGTCGAGCGCCGCGCTCACGAGGCGACCTCTTCCGACTGCGCGAAGGCCGCCGCGATGCGCGCATAGGCCGCGCCGAACGCCGGGTCGGCGCGCTCGCGCGGATACGGCAGGTCGACCTCGACGATCTCGCGGATGCGCCCCGGGTGCGGGCTCATCACCACCACGCGCTGCGCGAGGAACACCGCCTCCTCGATGTTGTGGGTGATGAAGAACACCGACAGCCCGAGCTCGCGCCACAGCCGCAGCAGCTCGCGCTGCAGGCTCGCGCGCGTGAGCGCGTCGATGGCCGCGAAGGGTTCGTCCATCAGCAGCACCTTCGGCCGCGTGGCGAGCGCGCGCGCCACCGCCACGCGCTGGCGCATGCCGCCCGAGAGCTCGAAGGGATAGCGCCGCGCCGCATGCGACAGGCCCATGAGCGCGAGCAGCTCCTCGGCACGCGCGCGGCGCTCGGCGGCACCCAGGCCCAGCATCTTGAGGCCGAACTCCACGTTGCGCCGCGCATTGAGCCAGGGGAACAGCGCGTACTCCTGGAACACCACGCCGCGGTCGGCACCGGGCCCGGTCACGGGCTGGCCGCCGGCCGTCACGCTGCCGGTGGTGGGCTCGACGAAACCCGCGATGGCATTGAGCAGCGTGGTCTTGCCGCAGCCGCTCGGGCCGATGGCGCAGACGAACTCGCCCTCGCCGATGTCGAGGTTGACGTCGGTCATGGCCCAGTTCAGCTCGCCGTTCGACGAGGCATAGAGCTTGGACGCATCGCGCACGCTGACGATCGCGCGCGGGGCCGGGTCGTTCGCGCCCATGGCCTCAGCCCAGGCGCACGCGATCGGGCGCCGCGGCCTTCAGCGCATCGGCGTAGATCAGCTTGCGGTAGAGCGCGCGCAGGTCTTCCTTCGGCGGCGTCGCGAGGCCGGCCTCGACGGCCCACTGCGCGTTGAGCACCAGGTCGTCGAGCAGCCGCTCGTCGAGCCGCACGCCGACCGAGACGGTCTCGAGCCCGGCCTTCGTCGTCTCGACCGTGGCCTTGGTGCGCTCGGCCACGAGCGCGATCGCCTCGGCGGTGTGGGCGCGGTAGAAGGCCTCGGCATCGAGCAGGCTGCGCACCGCGGCCTCCACCAGCCTGGGCCGCGACTGCACCAGCGATTCGCTCGCGGTCAGCACGTAGTGGCTCAGGAACACCTTCTCCAGCCCCGTGTCGTCGAGCACCCTGACCTTGCCGCCGCTGTCGGCGATGGCCTTCTGGCCCGCGTCCCAGCCCCAGGCGAAGGCATCGATGTCGCCCTTGGCGATGGCGGTCACGGCATCGGGGCCGCGCAGGTTGACCAGCGTCACGTCCTTGAGCGCGAGGCCGTGCAGCGAGAGGAAGCGGCTCAGGAAGTAGTGGCCGCTGGTGCCGACCGTGGTCGCCACGCGCTTGCCCTTGAGCTGCGCGCCGCTCGCGATGCCGCGGTCGCTGCGCGCCGCCACCACCATGCCGCTCGACAGCCGGCTGAACTCGGCCACGATCACCGCGCGCACGCCGTTCGCGCCGGCCAGGCCGATCACGCTGTCGGTGGCGGTCGCGAACTGGGCCTTGCCGGCCACGGCCGCGTCGAAGGCCAGCCGGCCCGAGGTGAACTGCAGCGTGGTGGCCTCGATGCCGTGGTTCTTCCAGAGGTTGCGGCTGGACACCAGGTAGGGAATGGCCCAGCTGAAGCCCTGGCTCTCGGCGACCACGATCTTCTCGACTGATTGCGCGCGCAGCGGCAGGGACAGGCCGGCGGTACCGGCGAGGGCGGCGAGACCGAGGCCGAAGCGGCGGCGGTCGATGGAATGCGAGGAGCTCATGGGGTCGGAGGGAGGAAAAAGAATACGGAACGCGAGGGCTCAGCCATAGCCATAGGGATTCGGCACGTCGCCCGCGAGCAGCCAGGCGCCGATGCCCTGGTGCCGGTAGTCGAGCGGGTCGTGCAGCGTGTGCACGCGCACGTTGCGCCAGTAGCGGTCGAGGTTGTGCTTCGAGGCGGTGCCGCGCGCGCCCACCAGCTCGAAGATCTGCGAGGTGACGTGCAGCGCCGTGCGCGCGGCCTGCGTGCGCGCCGCGGCCACGTCGATCGCGAGCGCCCCGCGGCTGTCGGCCGTGAGCGCGAAGCCCTGCTCCCAGGCCTGCTGGAAGCGCTCGTTGGTCTGGTTCGACAGCGCGGTGGCGGCCTGCAGCGCGGACCACATCTCGCCCGCGCGCAACTGCAGCAGCCGGTCGTCCTCGGCGCGCTCCACGCCGGCCATAGGCCAGGGCTGGGTGTGGGCGCGCAGGTGCTCGATGGCCGCGCGCAACGCACCGAAGGCATTGCCGAGGTAGATCTCGGTCAGCACGATCTGGCCGATCAGGTTGCGCAGCGTGGCGCGCGGGCTCGAGGCCACGCCGGGCGGGCCGAGGATCTCGTCGTGCGCGATGCGTACGCGCCGGAACTCGACGTTGCCGCTGTCGGTCTGGCGCTGGCCCATGTTGTCCCAGTCTCCGAGCACCGTGATGCCCGCGCGCGAGGTCGGCACCACGGCGAACAGCCGGTCCGTCGGCTCGGGGCCGAGCACCACCGAGACGTTGAGCACGTCGGAGTCCGGGGCGCCCGAGCAGAAGCCCTTCACGCCGTCGATCTCGATGCCGTCGTCGGTGCGCGCCGCCTGCAGCCGGGTGTCGCGCGCATTCACCGCATTGCCCCAGAACCAGCGCTTCTCCACCGCCTCGCCGAGGAAACGCGCCTGCTGCGCCTCGGAACCGAACAGCAGCACACTCGCCACCTGCAGGTGCTGGAAGCCGAACAGGTGCGCGAGCGAGCTGTCGGCCTGCGCGAGCCGGCGCAGGATGCGGAAGATCAGCGGCCAGGCCGCCTGCTGGCCGCCATGGGCCGCGGGGATCGCGAGCGTGAGCAGGCCGCTGCGGCGCAGCAGCGCGCGTTCGGCCAGTGCCGTGCCGCCCGCGCGGTCGCGCTCGGCGGCGCTGGCGGCCAGGGTGTTGGCGAGCGCGAGCACCGGCTCGGTGAAGACGCCGAAGTCCTCGGCGAAGGGATCGGCCGCCGATGGCGTGCCCTGGGGAGCGGAAGAAGAGGACACGGGATGGCGGCCTGCGGTGGAGAAGAGGAAGCGGAGAGCGGGGGCGGGCCGGAACGCGGGATCGGAGAACGGCGACGCCTGCCGCGGCGGCTGCACGCATGATGCCGAGCCGGACCCCCGTTCGCTTAGAACATTCCGGAGCATGGATATGCGGCGCGCGTTCAGCGCCGGTGGTCGACGCGCCGCGCCAGCCACTCGCCGACGAACTGGATCGCCGACACCAGCGCGATCAGGATCACGATCACCTCGAACATCACGCGCGTCTCGTAGCGCTCGTAGCCGTAGCGAATCGCCAGGTCGCCGAGGCCGCCCGCGCCCACCGCGCCCGCCATGGCCGAGGCATTGACCATCGCGATCACGCTGACCGTCATGCCGCCGATGATCCCGGGCAGCGCCTCGGGCAGCAGCACGTGGCGCACGATGTGCCAGCGGCGGCAGCCCATGGCGCGCGCGGCCTCGACCAAGCCGGCGTCGACGTCGTTGAGGCTGACCTGCGCGATGCGCGCATAGAACGGGATCAGGTTGGCCGCCAGCGGCACCACCGCGGCCCAGGTGCCGAGCGTGGTGCCGACCAGAAAGCGCGTGACCGGCAGCAGCGCGATCAAAAGGATGATGAACGGGATCGCGCGGCAGACGTTCACCGCGATCGACAGCGCCTTGTGGAAGCGCGGCCGCGGATAGAGGTTGCGCGGCGCCGTCACCGTGAGCACCACCGCCAGCACCAGCCCCAGCGCGATCGCGATGAAGGCCGAGACGCCCACCATCAGCAGCGTCTGGAAGAAGGCCTGGACGTACTTGTCAATCAGCGGCGTGGACATAGCCCAGGACCTCGATGCGGTCGGCCGCGAGCACCTGGCGCGCGGCTTCGATGTCGAATGAAGGGTCCGCGCCCACCGGCACGGCCACCAGCAGCCGGCCCTGCGCATGGCCGCGGATGCGGTCGAGACCGCCGTGCAGCCAGGTCGCGCCCGGGCCCAGCGCGGCCAGCGCCTCGAAGGGCAGGCCCCGCGGCCGCGCGGCGCCGTCGAAGCCCAGGCTCAGCACGCGCAGGGCCGGCCGGCCAGGGATGCCTTCGAGGTTTTCGAGGTCCGGCACCAGCGCCGCCGCGAGGTCGCCCGGCAGGTCGTGCAGCAGCGGTTGCAGCAGCGCGCGCGTGGCCTCGGCCCGCGGCTTGCCGAACACGCGCCACACCTCGCCGAGCTCGACGAGGCGGCCGCGGTCGAGCACCAGCACGCGGTCGCAGACCTCGCGGATCACCGCCATGTCGTGCGTGATCAACACCACCGTGAGGCCGAAGCGCCGGTTGATGTCGCGCAGCAGCGCGAGGATCGATTGCGTGGTCTCGGGATCGAGCGCCGAGGTCGCCTCGTCGCACAGCAGGATCTGCGGCCGGTGCACCAGCGCGCGCGCGATGCCCACGCGCTGCTTCTGCCCGCCCGAGAGCTGCGCCGGCCAGGCATCGGCCTTGTCGGCCAGGCCCACGAGCTCGAGCAGCTCGTCCACGCGCTCGCGGATGCGCCGCGGTTCCACGCCCGCCACCTTGAGCGGCAGCGCGACGTTGTCGCGCACGGTCTTGGCCGACAGCAGGTTGAAGTGCTGGAAGATCATGCCGATGCGCCGGCGCAGCGCGACCAGGCCGTCCTCGTCGAGGCCGCCCACGTCCACGCCGTCGACACGCACCGTGCCGCCGCTCGCGGCCTCGAGCGCATTGATGGTGCGCAGCAGCGTGGACTTGCCCGCGCCGCTGCGTCCGATGATGCCGAAGACCTCGCCGCGCTCGACGGCGAACGAGACCGCCTCGAGCGCCGCCACCGTGCCGGCCGCGCCCGCGTAGCGCTTGGAGACCTGCTCGAAGACGATGTGGGCCGGCGCCGGTGCACGCACCGATGTCGGCGTCGTCGCGGCGTTCAGAAGACGGGCAGTACCGAACCCTGGTACCGCGTCTGGATGAACTGGCGCACTTCCTCCGACTGGTAGGCCTGGACCAGCGGCTTGACCCAGGCCGCGTTCTTGTCCTTCTCGCGCACCACGATGATGTTGACGTAGGGGTTGTTCTCCTTCTTCTCGACCGCGAGGCCGTCGCGCGTGGCGATCAGGCCGGCCTGGTAGGCGAAGGTGTTGACGATGGCCGAGGCGTCCACGTCCTCGAGCGAACGCGCGAGCACCACCGAGGCGGCCTCCACCAGCTGCACCTTCTTCTTGTAGCCGGTCACGTCGGCCAGCGTGGCGGTGCCCTTGAAGGGATCGAAGCCCTCGCGCAAGGTGAGCACGCCCTGGTCGCGCAGCACGACCAGCGCGCGCGTCTGGTTGCTCGGGTCGTCGGGGATGCCGAGCTTGGCGCCGTCGGGCAGGTCCTTGAAGGCCTTGTGCTTCTTCGAATAGAAGGCGATCGGCGAGATGTAGGTGTTGCCCACGCTGACCAGCTTGTAGCCGCGCTGCTTGACCTGGTCATTGAGGAAGGGGATGTGCTGGAACGAGTTGGCCTCGAGGTCGCCGTTGTTGAGTGCCTCGTTGGGGCTGGCCGAGCCGGTGATGACCACCGGCTTGACCTCGAGGCCGTTGCGCTTGGCGACCTTGGTGACCACTTCCCAGATCTCCTCGTCGACGCCGCCGCGCACGCCCACGCGCAGGGTCGGCGATTGCGCGAGGGCCGCGGTCTGCGCCCAGAGCGCGGTCGAGGCGAGGACGAGTGCGCCGAGGGCGCGAAGAACACTGCGTGTGTGCATGACTTTCTCTTTTCGGTTACCGGTTTTTTGCTGCGGCCGATCTTCGAAGGCCGCGCCATGGCGGAAAAGGAAAGTTTTCGCACAAGCAATCTCGCTGCGCGACGAAGACGCGGATCGATCCGCGCCGCGCACCACCGGCGCGCTTGCACATGCGCATTCCGAAGTTGTCGTGGCGCAAGCCCGCCGATACGGTCGACGGCTTCGCATGTCACCCTGCCTGGAGTTCCTTCGATGACCGCTTCGCTGCCTTCCCTCCCGCTTCCGCCGAGCCGCCGCACGCTGGTGCGCGGTGCCGCCGCTGCGCTCGGCGCCGCCGGCCTCGGCCTGCTGGGCCGCCGCGCCTGGGGCGCCGACAACGACAAGCCGATCACGCTGTCGTGGACCGGCACCGGCCTGTGCCTGAGCCCGATCGTGGTCGCCAACGAACTCGGTTATTTCGCAAAGAACAACGTGAAGGTCGAGATCATCAATTTCGCGGGCGCGGTCGACCAGGTGCTCGAATCGATCGCCACCGGCAAGGCCGACATCTCGCTGGGCCTGATCCATGCCTGGCTCAAGCCGCTGGAAGCGGGCTTCGACGTGAAGGTGGTGGGCACCGCGCACGCGGGCTGCATCCGCGTGCTCGCGCCAAAAACCTCGGGCATCGCGAGCATCGAGGCCGTGAAGGGCAAGACCATCGGCGTCTCGAGTCCCGCGGGCTATGGGCGCCAGTTCTTCTCAACCGCGCTGGCGCGGCGCGGCGTGAACCCCGACCAGGACGTGCAGTGGCGCGTGTTCCCGGCCGACCAGCTCGACATCGCGCAGAAGAAGGGCGAGATCGACGTCATCGCCGACTCGGACCCGAACCTCTACCTGATCGAGAAGCGCAACCCCGGCGCCTACCTCGAGATCGCCAACATCCTCAAGGGCGACTTCAAGGACCGGCTGTGCTGCATCGTCGCGGCGCGCGGCGAACTGGTGAAGCGCAATCCGCAGCAGGTGGCGGCCGTGGTTCGCTCGCTGCACCAGGCGGCGGATTTCATCGCCGAGAACCCCAACGAGGCCGGGCGCGCGGTGAGCAAGCTGTTCCCGAAGGTGGCGCAGCAGGACCTCGGCAGCATCCTCTCGACCATCGGCTACACGCACCACGCCAGGCGCTTCGACCTCGCGAAGGAGATCGAGAGCTATGCGGTCGACCTCAAGCAGGTGGGGGTGCTCAAGAAGAGCACCGATCCGGCGCGCTTCGCGAAATTCCTGACGGTGGATGTGCTGGCCTGAGCAGGTGAGGGGTACGTCTCCAAGAGCCGTTCGGGCTGAGCTTGGCCTGTCCTGAGCTTGTCGAAGGATCGAAGCCTTGCGCGGCGCTTCGACAAGCTCAGCGTGAACGGTTTGTTGGACGCACTCCAGTGTCAGGCGGCAAGCGGCTCCGGCACCGCGGCCAGCAGCGAGCGCGTGTAGTCGTGCGCGGGCCGCGACAGCACCTCCTCCACCGGTCCCTGCTCGACCAGCCGGCCGCGGTTGAGCACCAGCACGCGGTCGGCCACGTGGCGCACGAGGTTGATGTCGTGCGAGATGAACAGCAGCGCCGTGCCCAGCCGCGACTGCAGCTCGGCGATCAGGTCGATGACCTGGGCCTGCACCGAGACGTCGAGCGCCGACACCGGTTCGTCGCAGACGATCAGCGCGGGCTGCGCCGCGAGCGCGCGCGCGATCGCCACGCGCTGGCGCTGGCCGCCCGAGAGCGAACGCGGGAAGCGCTCGGCCAGCTCGGGCGCCAAACCCACCTGCTGCAGCAGCGCCGCGATGCGCGCGCCCACCTCGGCGCGCGGCAGGCCCTGCAGGTTCTCGGCGATCACCTGCGACACGCGGTAGCGCGGATCGAAGCTGCTCAGCGGATCCTGCGGGATGTACTGCAGCCGCGGCCGCAGCGGCCGCCGCGCGGCCTCGGAGATGCCCGACCACGGCTGGCCCAGCAGCCGCACCGCGCCCGCGTCGGGCTCGAGCAGGCCGAGCACGATCTTGGCGCAGGTGGACTTGCCCGAGCCCGATTCGCCGACCAGGCCGAGCACCTCGCCGGCCGCGATCGAGAACGACAGGTCCTCGAGCGCCACGAAGTCCTCGCGCGGACCCAGCCCGCGCCGCACCGCGAAGCGCTTGCCGATGCCCTGGACCTCGAGCACCGGCGCCTGCGCGGCCGGCACCGGTGCGCGCGGCGGCAGCGGCTCGCGCACGATGCGCAGCCGCGCCTCGGGGCCCTCGCCTGCCGCCTCGAAGCGCGCAGACGACAGCCGGCTGCCGCGCGAGGAGGTCGAGGGCACGGCCGCGATCAGCTGCCGGGTGTAGCCATGGCGCGGGCTCGACAGCACGTCGCGCACCGGGCCTTGCTCGAGCACGCGGCCATGGCGCATCACGAGCACGCGGTCGGCGATGCCCGCCACCGCCGACAGGTCGTGGCTGATCAGCAGCAGGCCGCTGCCTTCGTCGCGCACGCGCCGCGCCAGCACCTCGATCACCTGCTTCTGCAGCGCCGCGTCGAGCGCGGTGGTGGGCTCGTCGGCCACGATCAGCGGCGGCAGGCCCGCAATGGCCGCCGCGATCAGCGCGCGCTGGCGCAAGCCGCCCGAGAGCTGGTGCGCGTACTGGCCGATGCGGCGTTCGGGATCGGGCATGCCCACGCGCGCGAGCGTTTCCAGCACGCGCTGGCGCACCGCCGTGCGGCCGCGCAGCAGGCCGTGGTGCTCGAGCACCTCGCCGACCTCGCGGCCGATGGGGCGCAGCGGATCGAGCGACACCAGCGCGTCCTGCATCACCAGCCCCGCGAAGGTGCCGCGCAGGCGGCGCCAGTCGGTGGCGTCGAAGCGGTTCGCGTCGCGCCCGTCGATCAGGAATTTGCGCGCATGCACGCGCGCGCCCGGGCCCGCGAGCGCGAGCAGGCTGCGCGCGGTCACGCTCTTGCCCGAGCCCGACTCGCCGACCAGCGCCACGCATTCGCCGCGCGCGATGCGCAGGTCGAGCGCCTCGACCACGGTGCGCTCGCCCGCGGGCGTGTCGAAGCGGACCGTGAGGCCTTCCACATCGACCAGCGGAACATCGCTCATGCCAGCCTCCCCTCGAAGCGCCGCTGCAGATGGTGGCCGAGCACGGTGAACGAGATCACCGTGAGCGTGATGGCCGCGCCCGGGAACACGCCGGGCCACCAGGCCACGCGCAGCACGTCGCGGCTCTCGGCCAGCATCACGCCCCACTCGGGCGTGGGCGGCTGCGGGCCGAGGCCCAGGAAGCTCAGGCCCGAGGCCGCGAGCACGGTCGATCCCACGTAGACGGTGGCGGTCACCGGCACCGCCACCAGCACGTTGGGCAGCAGGTGGCCGAAGAACACCTGGGCGCGGCTGCGGCCGTAGATGTAGGCATGGGTCACGTAGTCGGCCTGGCGCACGATGCGCGTCTGCGCGCGCACCACGCGCGCGAACTTCGGAATGCCCGCGATGCCGACCGCGAGCGCGATGTTGGCCAGCCCCGGGCCCAGGAACACCACCACCAGCATCGCCAGCAGCACGCCCGGAAAGGACGAGATCACGTCGAACAGCCGCGACAGCCCCTCGTCGAGCAGCCATTGCTTCTGACCCGCCACCAGGCCCAGCAGCACGCCAGCCAGCACCGAGATCGCGGTGCCGCCGATGCCGATGAACAGCGAGTAGCGCGCGCCATGCACGGTGCGCGACAGCACGTCGCGGCCGAGCCGGTCGGTGCCGAAGGGATGCTCGGCGCCCGGCGGCTGCAGCACCGCAAGGAAGTCGCCCTCGAGCGGATCGAGCGGTGCCAGCCAGCGCGGCGCGACGGTGGCGATCACCAGCAGCGCGACGAACAGCGCCGACAGCAGCACCGCGAGCGGCGGCAGGCGCCGGCGCGGCGCGCTCGACGCGGGAGCGCTGCCCGCGGGCAGCGCGACGGTATCGGATGCGGAAGTCATGATGCCTTGAGCCTCGGGTCGATCAGTGCATAGAGCAGGTCCAGCAGGGTGGACGCCGCGACATGGATGAAGGCCGCCAGCAGCACCACCGCGAGCACCACGGGCGCGTCCTGGCTCAGCACCGCGTTGAGCGTGACCGTGCCCAGGCCGGGACGGCCGAACACCTTCTCGGTGATGACGGCGCCGCCGAGCAGGCCGCCGATGATCCAGCCGCCGAGCGTGACCACCGGCAGCGCCGCATGGCGCAGCACGTGCCGCAGGCGCAGCCGCAGCTCGCCCAGGCCGCGCGCGCGCACCGTGACAACGAAGGGCTGTTCGAGCGCGCGCTCCATCGCCTCGCGCAGCACCTGCGCCAGCAGGCCCGCGGTCGGCAGCGCCAGCGCGGTCGCCGGCAGCACCAGCGCGCGCCAGTCGGCCGCGCCCGAGACCGGGAACCAGCGCAGCGTGAACGAGAAAGCCATCAGCAGCAGGATGCCGAGCCAGAACACCGGCGTGGAGGCGAACACCAGCTCCAGCGTGGAGGCCGCCGCGCGCGCGACGCGCCCGCGGCCCGAGGTCAGCGTGGCCACCACCACCGCGAACAGCAGCGCCAGCACGCCGGCCGCGAGCGCGAGCTCGACCGTGGGCCACAGCTGCGCCATCACCACGCGCGCCACCGGCTGGCGCAGTTCGTACGAGGTGCCGAAGTCGCCGCTGGCGATGCGCGCCAGGAAGCCCAGGTACTGCTCCCACAGCGGGCGGTCGAGCCCCCACTCGGCCGCGATGGCCTCGCGCAGGCCCGGGTAGTCGAGGTCGCCGGCCAGGATGTCCTCGACCCGGCCCGGCAGCGCATGCAGGGCCAGGAAGGCCGCGGTGGCGCTGCCCCACGCCACCAGCAGGCCGGCACCCAGCCGCGAGATCACCAGTCGCCACATGACGGGCTCAGCGCTCCGACAGCCACACGTCGTGGAAGTTCGACGGCGAGTCCAGCTGCGTCTCGAACGACAGGCCGCGCACCCGGCTCTTGGCCGCGAGCTGGTAGTTGGCCGAGAACAGCGGCACGATGATGCCCTGGTCCACCGCGTGGCGCTGCGCGGCGTCGACCAGCTTCTTCTTCTCGTCGAGGTTGGTCGAAGCCAGCGCGTCGTTGATGTAGCCGAACAGCGTCTTGTCGCCCTTGTCGGCCACCGCGCGGATGAATCCGCTCTCGCCGATGTTGCCCTGCAGCTCCTGCGCCGCGTCGGCCGGCAGGTAGGTGTTGGGATAGATGCTCCACGAGCCCTTCTGCAGTTGCTGCGCCCACTCGCCGCCGGTGACGAAGCGCAGCCGCAGGTCGAAGCCCAGGTTCTTGCGCAGCTGCGCCTGCAGGCCCTGGATCAGCACGTCGCGGTTGTCGCGCACGAAGGGCTGCGGATAGCCGACCTCGATGGTCAGGCGCTGGCCGTCCTTGGTGCGGAAGCCCTCGGCGTCGCGGCCGGTCCAGCCCGCTTCGTCGAGCAGCTTGTTGGCCGCGGCCGGGTTGTTGCCCCAGCTGCCTTCGAGCGCCTTGTTGTAGAAGAAGCTGTCGGGGCCGATGTTCGACCAGGCGCGGCGGTAGGTGCCGCGGTAGACGCTCTTGACCAGCGCGTCGATGTCGGCGCCGTCGCGCAGCGCGCGGCGCACGCGCACGTCGGTGGCCGGCGGGATCGTGTAATTGATGTTGAGCGTGAACGAGGTCTGCGCGCCCGCCGGGCCGACCAGGAACTGGAAGCCCGGCTGGTCCTTGAACAGGCCCACGTCGGTGGGCTGCACGCCCTCGATCACGTCGACCTGGCCCGAGCTCAGCGCGCCCGCGCGCACCGCGTACTCGGGCAGGAAGCGCACCGTCACGCGGTCCAGCCAGGCCGGTCCCTGGTGCGCCGCATAGCCGGGCGCCCACTGGTAGCGCGGGTTGCGCGCGAAGCCGGCCGACTGGCCGCGCACGTAGTTCTGGAACAGGAACGGGCCGCTGCCCGCGATGGCGGGGCCGCCGCCGCACAGGTCGTCGCCCGACTGCAGCGACTTCGGCGAGATCAGGCCCAGCCGCACGCTGGCGATCGATTCGAGCAGGCCCGAGTCGGGCCGGGCCAGCTGCAGCCGCACTTCGCTGGCCGACACCACCTGCACGCGCTCCACCGCCTTGAGCAGTTCGCCCGCGGCATTGGTGTTCTTCGTGTCGCGCACGAAGTCGAAGTTGAACTTCACGGCCGCCGCGTCGAGCGGCGTGCCGTCATGGAACTGCAGGCCCGGCTTGAGCTTGAAGGCGTAGGTCTTGCCATCGGGCGAGACGCTCCACTCCTGCGCCAGCCAGGGCAGGAACTTGCCGCCCTTGCCCTTGGCGACCAGCGAGTCGATGTAGTTGCGGATCAGGATGTAGGAGTTCTGCTGCGTCGAGCGGTGCGGGTTGAAGCAGATCGGATCGGTGGTGACGCCGAAGACCACCTCGCCGCCCTGGCGCGGCGTGTCGGCGGCCAGCGCGAGGTTCATGCCGCAGGCGGCGAGCAGGCCGGCCTGGAGGATGCGCGGCAGCGCGCGCCGCGGGGAAGCAAGGGCAAGGGAGATCTTCATGACGACGGAAAGGAACGTGGGAAAGCCGCGCGGACGAGTCCGCGCCTGGAAGAAAGGACAAGGAGTCGGCGCGCGCGGCGCCGGCCGTGCAGGCCCGGGCGAACGCCCGTGCACGGGCAGCGCCGATCTTCGAAGCTCAGGGCTTCGCGGCTAACGAAAGTTTTCGCAGAAGCTATCTCGCTCAGCGCGCATGGAGCGCCTCTGCTCCCTTCATCCGCTCAATCCAGCAGTCCGTCCCAGTAGAGACGCGCCGCCGCCAGCACGGTCCGCATCTGCGTCGTGTGCGCGAGCCGGAAGGCCGCGCCGCGCACCGTCTCGTCGGGGAACTCGCTGATCAGCGTGAACGGCACGGTCGAGCGCTCGTCGGTGATCACCATGCAGGGAATGCCGTTGATGGGCGCGAACGGCAGCTCGCCGACGTGGGCGTGCCACATGCGCTGCTGGAGCGCATTGAACGCGGCCAGCTCGGCCGAGCCCGCGAGCAGTTCCTTCGTGAGCGCATCGAGGAAGCGCAGGCCGTCGTGGCCCCGGTGCTGGCGCAGGACCAGGAAGAAGCCCTTGGGCACCGTCCACAGCTCGCTACCGCGCGGCACGTAGCCGGCGCGCGGGCGCGTCCATTCGTGCGCCGGGTAGCCATGCAGGCTCAGGTGCAGGCGTGCGCCGGTGCGCGCGATCGCCTCGAGCCGCGGCGCCTTCTCGCCGAAGGGCGGCTTCGTGCGCGCCTCGAGGTCGTCGCCCAGCGCGGTGTAGCGCGCGGCATGCGCCATGTGCGTGGGGTCCGTCTCTTGAAGCCGGTGATGCAGCGCCGCGCCGTCGGGGTTCTCGAGCGCGACCAGCGCATAGTGCGCGCCGGGCAGCGCGTTGAGCAGCGGTGCCGCGCGCAGGGCACCGACCACGCCCGAGCTCTCGTTCGCATGCTGGCCGGCCGTGACCACCAGGCCCGGCAGCGTGCCGCGCACATGCAGGCCCGCGACCGGGCGGCCCTGGAACGAGGTGACGCCGAAACGCTCGCCGGGCAGGCGTTCCATCGCGGCCTCGACCTCGACCGGGGCCAGCGAGCGGTCGGCGCTGTCGAGCACCAGGGCGGTGTCGACGGGCGGGTCGACCCGCCGATGCGCGGCCAGCCGCACCGTGACCCGCGTGTCGTCCTCGCTGCGCGAGATCAGCGGCACGATGTGGCCGGGCTGCAGCGTGCGGTCGGCATCGTCGAGGCCGGCGCGCGCCTTGAAGAACTCGAGCGCGCCGTAGTAGCAGTCCTCGTGCAGCGCCTCGAAGGTGTCGATCGTCTCCTCGCCGAAGGGCAGCCGGCGTTCGATGCCGGTGGTGGCGATCGCGATCTCGAGCGTGTCGAACAGCGGCAGCGTGTAGCTCCAGGCATGGCCGCGCACCGCATCGAGCGCGGCCGCGCAGGCGGCCTCGAACTCGGTGGGCAGCGCGGCGTCGTGCACCAGCGCATCGCCGTCCCAGACGCGCAGCCAGCCGCAGGGCGAGGCGGTGGCGTCGTTGGGCGCGAACACGCGCCACTGCCGCGCGCCGGCCGTCACGAGGTGCTCGCCGGGCAGCTCGCCTTCGGCGAAACGCAGCGCGACGCCCTCGCCGAGCAGGCCGGCCAGCGGATAGGCCTCGAGGCGAAAGCGCTGGCCCTGGCCCGCGGGCGTGCGGACCTCGATCGCCGTCGCCCCATCGCCCTCGAACTCCTCGAGAAAGAAGTGCACCAGCGGCTTGTAGGCGCTGCGCAGCACGGCCTGCACGCCCGCCGCGGCGAGCGCCTGCTCGGCGGCGCGACGCATGGGCGCGTCCTCGAACAGCCAGGCTTCGATGCGCGTGGCCGGGTGGGCGCCGAAGCGTTCGACCAGTTGCACCAGCGTGCGGGGAAAGGTGGTGTCGAGCAGCAGGGTCATGGCGGGAAGAATAAACCGCCTCGCGGCGTGGGGTTACCAACGGGCAGACACGCTGCCCCGGGGACGGGCGCCCCCAGTCTTGGCCCTCGGGCGCGCAATGCAAGCACGGAATCCGCATACGTTGATCCGTTTTTGTTCTTTGGCCCGCAGGTGGGCGCACGCTAGCCTGCGCCGGCTCCCGACTCACGGGGACCCTCATGGAAAGCCTCGCCTCGATGTCTCATGTCTTCGACAACCTCCCGCTGCCCACGGCACCCGCTGCCGTCGAGCCGGCCGCCAAGCCGTTGCCGCCGCGCCGCGCGCCGCGCCTGCTGTCGCGCAACCAGCTGCTGCTGATCTCCTGGCTGGTGCCGGCCCTGGTGCTGGTGGTGTGGGAGCTGGCGGCGCGGGCCGGCTATCTCTCGATCCACGTGCTGCCCGCGCCCAGCAAGGTGGCGGCCACGGCCTGGGGCCTGATCCAGGAAGGACGGCTGATCAGCGACATGGGCACCAGCCTGCTGCGCGCGGCCACCGGCTTCGTGATCGGCGGCTCGATCGGCTTCGCGCTCGGCACGGTGGTGGGCTTCTCGCGGCTGGCCGAGGCGCTGTTCGACCGCAGCATCCAGATGATCCGTGCCATTCCCTTCCTCGCGATGCTGCCGCTGGTGATCGTCTGGTTCGGCGTGGACGAGGGCGGCAAGATCTTCCTGGTGTCGCTGGGCGTGATGTTCCCGATCTACATCAACACCGTGCTGGGCATCCGGCAGGTCGACCCCAAGCTGCTCGAGCTCGGCCGCGTGACCGGCCTGAGCAACGCGACGCTGATCCGCCGCATCGTGCTGCCGGGTGCCCTGCCCTCGATCCTCGCGGGCGTGCGCTATGCGCTCGCGGTGGCCTGGCTCGCGCTGGTGATCGCCGAGACCATCGCCACCAGCTCGGGCATCGGCTACCTCGCGATGGATGCGCGCGAGTTCCTGCGCACCGACGTGATCGTGCTGACCATCGTGGTCTACGCCACCATCGGCGTGGCTTCGGATGCGGTGGCGCGGCTGCTCGAACGCCGGCTGCTGGCCTGGCATCCCAACTACGCCGCCGGAGAACGTCGATGAGCGCTCCGGCATCGCAACCCGAGGCCCCCGCCGTCGTCGTGCATGGCCTGCAGCGCCGCTATGGTGAGCGCACCGTGATCGGCGGCCTCGACCTGCGCATCGCGCGCGGCGAATTCGTCGCGCTGCTCGGCGAGAGCGGCTGCGGCAAGACCACGCTGCTGCGCGCGCTCGCCGGCCTCGATGCCATCGACGGCGGTCGCATCGACGGACCGCGCCAGCCCGCGGTGGTGTTCCAGGAACACCGGCTGCTGCCGTGGGATTCGCTCTGGCGCAATGTCTCGCTGGGCCTCGACGAAGCCACCGGCAAGGCACTGGCGCAGGCCGCGCTGGCCGAGGTCGGCCTCGGCGACCGGCTCGACGACTGGCCGCGCAATCTCTCGGGCGGCCAGGCGCAGCGCGTGGCGCTGGCGCGCGCGCTGGTGCGCGAGCCCCGGCTGCTGCTGCTCGACGAGCCCTTCGCCGCGCTCGACGCGCTCACGCGCATCCGCATGCATGGCCTGGTGAAGGAGCTGGTGCGCCGCCACCGGCCCGGCGTGCTGCTGGTCACGCACGACGTCGACGAGGCGGTGGCGCTGGCCGACCGCGTGCTCGTGATGCGCGACGGCGCGATCGCGAGCGAATACGCCGTGTCGCCCGAGGCCAATGCCAGGCGCACGCATCCCGATGCCACGGCGCTGCGCGAGGCGCTGCTGGCCGAGCTCGGCGTGGCGGCCGACAGCGTGCCCGCCTGACCCTCTTTTCGTTTTCCTTTCTTCACCGGCCTTCTCTCTTCATGACCTCCTCGTTCTCCCCGGCCTCGCGCCGCAGCTTCCTGCAGACCGCCGTCGTCGGCGCCGGCGCCCTCGCCACGGGCCTGGCCCATGCGCAGGCCGCCGGCCCGGCCAAGGCCACGCGCAACACCGACACCGTGCGACTCACCTGGGGCCGCGGCGGCCTGCCCGCGCTGGCCAAGAACCGCGGCGAGTTCGAGAAGCTGCTCGCCAAGGACGGCATCAAGGTGCAGTGGATCGGCCCCTTCCCCAACCATGCACCCTCGCTGCAGGCCGTGACCGGCGGCAGCGCCGACTTCGGCTTCGGCGGCAGCACCACGCCCGCGCTGGCCGCCATGCTCGCGGGCTCGCCGCTGGTGTTCACGCAGTTCGCCATCGTCGAGCCGCGCAGCACCGCGATCATCGCCAAGGACGGCTCGGGCATCGACAAGGTGCAGGACCTGGTGGGCAAGTCGGTCGCGGTCAACCGCTCGGGCCTCGGCGAGTTCCTGCTGGTGGCCGCGCTCGAGAAGCACAACATCGACCGCAGCAAGGTCAAGTTCGTCTACCTCAATCCGCCCGACGCCGGCCCGGCCTTCGCGCAGGGCAAGATCGACGCCTGGTCGATGTGGAGCCCGGGCGTGGACATCGCGCGCACCGAGTACAAGGCGCACGACGTCTTCTTCGAGGGCCGCGACCTCGACTTCCTGATCGACTTCAACTCCTACGTCACGCACCGCAAGTTCGCCGAGGAGAACGTGGCCATCGTGCGCGCCGTGAACGCGGCCTACGCGGCCGAGGCGAAGTGGATCAGCGAGCATCCGGTGGAAGCCGAGACGCTGAACCAGCAGGACGCCGGCTACAGCGACGCGGTGCGCGACACGCTGGTCAAGCTCAAGCGCCGCTGGGACGTGCGCGGCGTGCAGGACGCGAAGTTCCTGCAGGAATTCCAGAAGGCCTCCGACTGGTTGTCGGAGCGCAAGATCCTGCCGCAGAAGGCCAAGGTCACGGACTACCTCGCGCGGCTGTGAGGAACGCGCGGAGTTCCGGCCCATGCCGCTGACATCCACCCACTGGGGCGTGTATCGCCCCGTGGTCGAGAACGGCCGCCTCGTGGCCATGCGTCCCGCCGAATGGGACGCGGCGCCCTCGCCCATCGGCGCCTCGATGGTCGGCGCGGTCGATTCGCCCACGCGCGTGCGGCGCCCCGCGGTGCGCCGCGGTTTTCTCGATGCCGCCACGCGGCACCGCAGCGGCGACCGGCGCGGGCGCGAGGCCTTCGTCGAGCTGCCGTGGGACGAGGCGCTCGACCTCGTGGCCCAGGAGCTGCGGCGCGTGAAGCAGGCGCATGGCAACCGGGCGATCTACGGCGGCAGCTACGGCTGGTCGAGCGCGGGCCGCTTCCACCATGCGCAGAGCCAGCTGCACCGCTTCCTCAACGCCTTCGGCGGCTACGTGTACAGCAAGGACAGCTACAGCCTCGGCGCCGGCCGCGTGCTGCTGCCGCACATCGTCGACGGCATGGACGCGCTGCTGCAGAACCACACGAGCTGGGACGTGCTCGAACGGCACTGCGAACTGTTCGTGGCCTTCGGCGGCCTGCCGCTGCGCAACACGCAGGTCAGCCCCGGCGGCGCGAGCGACCATGGCGTGGCGCCCGCGCTGCGGCGCATGGCGGCATCTGGCCGCACGCGCTTCGTCAACGTCAGCCCTGTGCGTGCCGACCTCGATGCCGTGCCCGATGCCGAATGGCTGCCGCTGCGCCCCGGCACCGACACCGCGCTGATGCTGGGCCTGGCCTTCGTGCTGATCGACGAGGGCCTGCACGACGAGGCCTTCTGCCGCAGCCACGCGGTCGGCTTCGACCAAGCGCGCGACTACATCCTGGGCCGCGCCGACGGCGTGCCCAAGACACCGGCCTGGGCCGCCGAGCGCTGCGGTATCGCGGCCGAAGCCATCGCCACGCTCGCGCGCCGCATGGCCCGCAGCCGCACGCTGGTGAACTGCACCTACTCGCTGCAGCGCGCGCGGCACGGCGAGCAGCCGTTCTGGATGACCGTCACCCTCGCCACCCTGCTCGGGCAGATCGGCCTGCCGGGCGGCGGCTTCGGCCTGGGCTACGGCTGCATGAACTACATCGGCAGCGGCCACGGCAGCTTCTCGGGCGCGCGCCTGCCGCAGGGCGTGAACCCGGTGGCCGACTTCATTCCGGTCGCGCGCATCGCCGACATGCTGCTGAACCCCGGCGCGCCCTTCGACTACAACGGCGGCCGGCACCACTACCCCGACATCCGCCTCGTGTACTGGGCCGGCGGCAACGTGTTCCACCATCACCAGGACCTCAACCGCACCCTCGAGGCCTGGCGCCGTCCCGAGACCGTGATCACGCACGAGCAATACTGGACCGCGCAGGCCCGGCATTCCGACATCGTGCTGCCCGCCACCACCACGCTGGAGCGCGACGACATCGGCAGCGCGGGCAGCGAGCGCTTCATGGTCGCGATGCATGCGGCGATCGCGCCCGTGGGAGAGGCGCGCGACGACTACACGATCCTCTCGCAGCTCGCCGAGCGGCTGGACATCGCGCCGGCCTACACCGAGGGCCGCGATGCAAGCGAATGGCTGCGGCATCTGTACGAAGTCGCGCGGCCGCGTGCCGAGGCCGCCGGCCTGGTGCTGCCCTCGTTCGATGCCTTCTGGGAACTCGGCCGCCTCGACATCGGCCGCACGAACGCGGTGGCGCACGAACCGGTGGTGCTGCTCGCGCCCTTTCGCGCCGATCCCGTCGCGCATGCCCTGCCCACGCCCTCGGGCCGCATCGAGCTCTACTCCGAGCGCATCGCGGGTTTCGGCTACGACGATTGCCCGGGCCATGCCCGCTGGTTCGAGCCCGAGGCGCCGGAGGGGCCGATCCAGCTGCTGTCGAACCAGCCCGCGACGCGCCTGCACAGCCAGTACGACCATGGCGCGCTGAGCCGTGCCTCGAAGATCGAGGGCCGCGAGCCGATCACGCTCAATGCACACGATGCGCGCGAGCGCGGCATCGCGGCCGGCGACGTGGTGCGCGTCTTCAATGCACGCGGCGCCTTCCTCGCGGGCGCCGTGCTGTCCGACGACGTGCGGCCCGGCGTGGCGCAGATCGCCACCGGTGCCTGGTACGACCCGCTCGACGCGCAGGCACCGGGCAGCCTTGAGAAGCACGGCAATCCGAACGTGGTGACGCCCGATGTCGGCAGCTCGCGGCTGGCGCAAGGGTGCGCGGCGCAGAGCGCGCGGGTGGAGGTGGCGTTGTGGCGCGGCGAGGTGCCGGCGATCACGGCTTTCGATCCGCCGGTGTTCGACGCGCCGTCTTGAGGGCGTGGATCGACCGCGCGCCAGCTGCCGCAGCACCCGCGAAACGACGTGCTAATGTCAGCGCCCTCCGGGCCTCCCTCGAGACCCTGCCCACACCACGAAGATTGGATCGATGAGTCTGACCCGCGCATGGTCGCGCCTCCAGTCACTGCGCGACGAGCCGGCCCGCAGCGACGTGCTGCTGACGCGCGCCGCCCTGATCCTCTACGTTCCGATCATGCTGGCCTACGGCTGCGCCGGGCTCGTCTATGGCGAGCTGCCGATGCTCACGCCGTTCGGCTTCGTCGAGATGCCCGGCGCCTGCGCCTGGCTCACGGCCGCGATGGCCTTCGCGCTCGCGGTGCTGGCGACCGACTGGCTGGTGCGCGGCGAGCTGGCCACCCCGCGTGCTTCCGTGATCGTCACGACGCGTACGTGGCGCGTGGGCGATCCGCCGATGCCGGCCCTGCCCCCGCATGTGTGGCCGCAGCCGCGCAGCTCGCCGCTGCGCATCGCCTGCCTGAGCATCGCGGCGGTGGCCTGCGCCTCCGCGCTGGTGGGACGCGTGACGCTCGCGCTGGGCTGGCAGGCCTTCGCGCGGCCGGGTGGACTGGCGCCGAACGCGGAATGGCCGCTCTATCCGCTGCAATGGCTCTGGCCCCTGTTGCTGCCGCTGACCCGACGGCCGGTGGTGCTGGGCACGATCGTGGTGGGCGCGGTGCTGCTGCTGGCGGCCTACCTGCTGGCCTGGCGCAAGGTGCGCGGCGCCTGGCTGCCGTTCATGACGATGCTGCCGCTGCTGGTGGCGGTCCATTTCCTCGGCGCGGCCGGCTTCGATTTCGCGGCCGCGCGAGGCCTCGGCGGGATCGTCGAGCCCGAGCTGTCGGCCGCGCTGGCGCAGCGTCCCGGGCACTACAACATCCACACCTTCCTGAGCCTGTGGGGCGCCATCGGGGCGCTCACGGTCGGCATGATCGGGGGCTTCTGGCTCGAGTCCTCGTCGGTGCTCGAAGGAGACTGAGCGCGCGCAGGCGCGGGTAGCTCAGGTCCTGCGCGCGATCCGCAGGATGGCGTCGTAGATCTCGTGCTCCGCGTCCGCCGGCTCGATCTCGCCCGCGGCCGCCGCGAACGACACCGCTTCCGCCGTGCCCAGCATCGCGCGCATGCCCGCCAGCGCGAGCGGCTGCCTGGCGAAGGGATGCAGCGCATCGCGGCACTTGGCGAGGAACAGCGCCTCGTGCTCCTTCTTGAGCGCATCGAGCTCGGGCGAGCCGGCCAGCGCGGCGCTCACGCCCGGCATCTCGCGGCCCATCTCCATCACGCAGTTGACGTAGGTGGCGGCGATCACCTTCGCCACGGCCGGAAGCGATCGGCCCGCGGCCTGCAGGGCCGCGTCCATCAGCGCGTGCTGCCGGCCGTCGTACTCCTCGTAGAGCACGCCGAGCAGCCCGGTGCGCGTGCCGAAGTGGTCGTAGACGACGGGCTTGGTCACGCCCGCGCGCTCGGCCAGGTAGCCCAGCGTGAGTGCATCGGTGCCTTCGCCGCGCACGATGGACCAGGCCACGTCCATGAGCTGGCGGTTGCGCTCCTCCTTGGGCAGGCGCTTCTTCGCCGCGGCGGGCACGGCCGGTTTCGTCGGGTTGCTTGACATCCTTAAACTACCAAAGGTAACCTACGAAGCGTAGACTACTAAAAGTAGTTTACACCCAACCTCAAAGGAACCACCCCCATGCATGCCCTCATCGTCGTCAGCCATCCCTCCCCGCAGTCGCTCACGCATGCCGTCGCGCGTGCCTATGCCGAGGGCGTGGCGGCCTCCGGCGAGCACAGCACCGAGATCGCCGACCTCGCCGCGGAGGGCTTCCAGCCGGCCTTCAACCAGGCCGACGCCACCGCCTACCTGCTGCAGGCGCCGCTGCCAGCCGACGTGCTGCGCGAGCAGCAGCGCATCGATCGCGCCGACGCGCTGGTGCTCGTCTATCCCGTCTACTGGTGGTCGTTCCCGGGCCAGCTCAAGGGCTGGATCGACCGCGTGTTCTCCAATGGCTGGGCCTACGACGAGCGGCCCGACGGCTCGCTCGGCAAGCGGCTGGGCCACCTCCCGATCCACCTGATCGGCATCGGCGGCGCGGACGGCGGCACCTATGCGCGGCACGGCTACGACAAGGCGATGCGCACGCAGATCGACCACGGCATCTTCGATTTCTGCGGCGCGCCGGTGCGGACCTCGGAGTTCCTGGTCGATGTGAATGGGCAGGGCGGGGCCGCGCACTTGGTCACCGCGCGGGGGCTTGGTAGCAACGCGTTCGCGAAGGAAGCGCCGCAGCGAGCGGCTACCGAGTTCGCAGGCTGAAGCGGAATGAATGCGGGATCGGGCAGCCGAACGCAGAAGTCGCAGAAGAGAATTCGATTGTTCTTCTTCCTTCTGCGACCTCTGCGTAGCTTTTGTATTTCTTCTGCGTTCGGCTGCCCGATCCCGCTTTCCTGAACGCCCCGACCTCAGCCCTTCGCCAACCGCCG
Organism: Variovorax paradoxus; assembly: GCA_016806145.1. Lineage (NCBI taxonomy): Bacteria > Pseudomonadati > Pseudomonadota > Betaproteobacteria > Burkholderiales > Comamonadaceae > Variovorax > Variovorax paradoxus. Next base: position 1,922,627 of record CP063167.1, on the reverse strand, counting down.
CCGCGCCTTCACCGCAGACGCCAGCCCCTCGAGCACCGGCACCGTCTGCGCGAACCCGATGCAGGCATCGGTGATCGACACGCCGCGCTTGAGCGCCACGCCGGGCTGGAGGTCCTGCCGCCCTTCCTCGAGATGGCTCTCGATCATGAGGCCGGTGATGCGCCGCTCGCCACCCGCGATCTGCGCCGCGACGTCCTCGGCCACCACGATCTGCCGCTGGTGCTGCTTGCTGCTGTTGCCGTGCGAGACGTCGATCATGACCTGCGGCCTCAGGCCGTTGGCCAGCAGCGCCTGGCAGCTGGACTCGACGTCGGCGGCCGAATAGTTGGGCGCCTTGCCGCCGCGCAGGATCACGTGGCAGTCGTCGTTGCCGCGGGTCTCGAAGATCGCCGCCATGCCCATCTTGGTCATGCCCATGAAGGCATGCGGCGCGCGGGCCGCGAGGATGGCGCCGGCCGCGACCTTGACGCTGCCGTCGGTGCCGTTCTTGAAGCCGACCGGGCAGCTCAGGCCCGAGGCCAGCTGCCGGTGGCTCTGGCTCTCGGTGGTGCGCGCGCCGATGGCGCCCCAGGCGATCAGGTCGGCGATGAACTGCGGGCTCAGGAGGTCGAGGAACTCGGTGCCGGTCGGAAGGCCCAGCGTGGTGAGCTCGAGCAGCAGGCGCCGCGCGCGCTCCAGGCCTTCGTTGATGGCGAAGCTGCCGTCGAGGTGCGGGTCGTTGATGTAGCCCTTCCAGCCCACCGTGGTGCGCGGCTTCTCGAAGTAGGCGCGCATCACGATCAGCAGGTCGTCCTGCAGCGAATCGGCCACCTTCTTCAGGCGCTGCGCGTACTCGATGGCCTGGTCGTGGTCGTGGATCGAGCACGGGCCGACCACCACCACCAGCCGGTCGTCGCGGCCGTGCAGCACGTCGGCGATCGCGGCGCGGGCGCCCTCGACCAGCGCCAGGGTGTTGTCGCGCACGGGCACGCGCTCCTGCAGCAGTGCGGGGGTCATGAGCGGGCGCACGGCGCCGATGCGCACGTCGTCGATGCGGGTGGTCTCGAGCGTGCTGTCGCGGGAGCCGATTTCGGCGTCGTGGAGGGGGTCGTCGAGGCGGGGCATGGTCGTGGATGAATGTCGGGGCCGGTCAATTGTCCCCGAACGCATCCGCGGCCCTCAGAGAAAGCGCGAGCGCCTCTCGTCACGCGGACCGACCGCGAGATCCTCCGACAGCCCCTTGAGCACGGCGAAGCCGGCCTGGAGCGCATCGAGGTAGGTGGAGAATCCCGCCGCGGCTTCGAGCAGGCGCTCGTACTCGGGCGAACCGTCGAACGACTCGAGCAGCACCCAGTAGTACTCGCTCGTGTCGTGCTGTTCCACCGTCAGCGCGATGGAAATGAGAGGGCCGAACATGCGGGGATGCTCGCAGCCCCGCATGACGGTCTGAAGAAAGCTAGATCTTCAGGACGGGGAACGACTTCACCAGGTCGTCGAGCGCCTTGAGCTGGGTCATCAAGGGTTCGAGCTGATGCAGCGGCAGCGCGCTCGGTCCGTCGCACTTGGCCTGGGCCGGATCGGGATGCGCCTCGATGAACAGGCCCGCGAGGCCCAGCGCCATGCCGGCGCGCGCCAGGTCCACCAGTTGCTCGCGACGGCCGCCCGAGGCGGCGGCGCCGGCCTCGCGCTGCTGCAGCGCATGGGTCACGTCGAAGATCACCGGCAGGTCGCCCGTGGTCTTCTTCATCACGCCGAAGCCCAGCATGTCGACCACGAGGTTGTCGTAGCCGAAGCAGGTGCCGCGGTCGCACAGGATGATCTGCTCGTTGCCTGCTTCCCTGAACTTCTCGACGATGTTGAACATCTGGCTCGGGCTCAGGAACTGCGGCTTCTTGATGTTGATGACGCGGCCGGTCTTGGCGAGCGCCACCACCAGGTCGGTCTGGCGCGCGAGGAAGGCGGGCAGCTGCAGCACGTCGACCACCTCGGCCACCGGCGCGGCCTGGGCCGGCTCGTGGACGTCGGTCAGCACCGGCACGCCGAAGGCCGACTTCACCTCCTGCAGGATGCGCAGGCCTTCGTCGAGGCCGGGGCCGCGGTACGAGTGGATCGACGAGCGGTTGGCCTTGTCGAAGCTGCCCTTGAACACGTAGGGAATGCCGAGCTTGCCGGTGACGCGCACGAACTCCTCGGCGCTGCGCAGTGCCAGGTCCTTCGACTCGAGCACGTTGACGCCGCCGAACAGCACGAAGGGGCCGTCGTTGCGCACGCCGATGCCGGGGGGGATGATCACGTTTTTCATGGGGAACTCCTGTCCTGAATCTTGGGGCCTATTGTGGGGGCAGCCGGCAACACGTCCGCAGAGAGCGTCTCGCGCCGCTCAGCGCGCCAGCCGCGGCCCGGCCATGACGATGAACATGCCGAGCAGGCTGACCCCCACGCCCACCCAGTCGGTCACGCTCGGCTGCACCTTGTCGACCGCCCAGAGCCACAGCACCGCCACGCCGATGTAGACCCCGCCGTAGGCCGCGTACACCCGGCCCGCCGCGGTCGGATGCAGGGTCAGCAGCCAGGCGAACAGCGCCAGCGAGAGCGCCGCGGGCAGCAGCAGCCAGGCCGAATGGCCCTGGCGCAACCAGAGGTAGGGCAGGTAGCAGCCCACGATCTCGGCCAGCGCGGTGGCGACGAAGAGGGCGAAGGTCTTGAGCAGGTCCATGCGGGGATTCTCGGTGCGGGCAGGGCCCGCCGCGCTCTCAACCCGCCGCAGCGCCGGCTTGCTGGTCCTGGAACAGCCGCTCCAGCATCCGCGCCAGCCGGTCCACGTCCACCGGCTTGGTCAGGTGGCCGAGGAAGCCGGTCTCGAAGCTGGTGTCGCGGTCGCTGGGCTGGCCGTAGCCGGTCACGGCGATCAGCGCGGGCGGGTCGACCAGCTCGGCGCGCAGCCGGCGCGCGACCTCGTGGCCATCGATGCCGGGCAGGCCGATGTCGAGCAGCACGACGTCGGGCCGGCCGGTCTTGACCGCCTCGATGGCCGCGAAGCCGTCGTGCACGACCGCGCTGGCGTAGCCCAGCGCGTCCATCAGCAGCGCCATGGTCTCGGCGGCGTCCTGGTTGTCGTCGACCACCAGCACCAGCCGTTCGCCGGGCGCCCGGCCCGAGGCGCCCTCGCCCGCGAGCGGCTCGGCCACGGCCGCGAGGTTGACGATGAATTCGCTGCCCTCGCCCGCGCGTCCGCTGCTGAACACGCTGACCCGGCCGCCATGCAGCGCCACCAGCTGCTGCACCAGGCTCAGCCCGAGGCCGAGCCCGCCCTTGGAACGCGCGGCATCCTGCTCGCCCTGCACGAACAGGTCGAAGATGCGGTGGATGTCCTGCGGCGCGATGCCCGGGCCGGTGTCGCGCACCGCGATCTCGGCCTCGATCGCACTGGCGCCCGCGACGCCGGGCGCGGCGGGGCCGGCGCCGAGCCGCAGCTCGATGCGCCCGCCGCTGTCGGTGAACTTGGCGGCGTTGTGCACGAGGTTGCTGACCACCTGCACCAGCCGCGCGCGGTCGCCGGTGACCCAGGGGTCGGCGCCGTCGACCTGAAGGTCGAGTTGCTGCGACTTCAGCGCCACCAGCGGGCGCACCGTCTCGACCGCGTCGTGGATCACGTCGCGCAGCCGCACGGGCTTGGCCTCGAGGTGGATCTTGCCGCTGGTGATGCGGCCCACGTCGAGCAGGTCGTCGATCAGCCGGGTCATCTGCCGCAGCTGCCGGTCGATGATGTCGCGCGTGCTGTTGAAGATGCGCGACTCGATCTTCTCGCGCTTGAGCAGCTCGAGCGCATTCGAGATCGGTGCGAGCGGATTGCGCAGCTCGTGCCCGAGCATCGCGAGGAAGGTGGCCATGCGCCGCCCCTCGTCCTCCAGCGCGGTGATGCGCCGGCGCTCGCTGAGGTCGCGCGTGACCTTGGCGAAGCCCTTGTGGTGACCCGCCGCGTCGTACAGCGCCGTGATGACCACGCTGGCCCAGAAGCGGCTGCCGTCCTTGCGCACGCGCCAGCCCTCGTCCTCGAAGCGGCCGTCGCGCAGCGCATTGCGCAGCTCCTGCGCGGGCCAGCCGCTGGCGGCCACGTCGGGCGGATAGAAGGTCGAGAAGTGCCGGCCGATGATCTCGGCCGCCGCGTAGCCCTTGTTCTTCTGCGCGCCCGCGTTCCAGCTGATCACGTGGCCCGCGGGGTCGAGCATGAAGATCGCATAGTCCTTCACGCCCTCGACCAGCAACCGGAAGCGCTCCTCGCTCGCGCGCAGCAGCTCGTCCTGCTGGCGCCGCTCGCTGAGGTCGCGCGTGATCTTGGAGAAGCCGCGCACGCCGCCGTCGGGCCCGGTAAGCCGCGTGATGACCACGCTGGCCCAGAAGCGGCTGCCGTCCTTGCGCACGCGCCAGCCCTCGTCCTCGAAATGGCCGGTTTCGCGCGCCTGCGCGAGCTCCTGGCGCGGGCCGTCGCGCTGCTGCGCCTCGGCCGGATAGAGCGTCGACACATGGTGGCCGAGGATCTCGGCGTCTTCGTAGCCACACACGAGCCGCGCGCCGGCATTCCAGCTCAGCACCATGCCGTCGGGATCGAGGAAGAAGATCGCGTAGTCGGTGACGGCATCGATCATCTGCCGGTGATCGGTGTCCGACAGGTTGGCGATGGACAGCCACTCGGCGGCGGGATCTGGCATGTGTTTTGTTCTCTCGGACAGTGGGTTCGTGCCGGTTCCCCCTCGGCTGGACCGAGGAGTATTCCCCCGCCCGGCGGCCCGATCCGTGGGACGTCGCCGACAGTTGCGGTCGGCCATCCTGCTGGGACCACCGGTTCCGGTAGGCCCAGGCTCCCACCGGTAACCCGTCCCTACTTCCCCTGGAACTTCGCCGCCCGCTTCTGCGCCCAGGCCGATTGCCCCTCGCGCAAATCTTCCGAGAGGTAGGCCCTGCGAATGCTCGCGTCGAGCGCCTGCGGGTCGAGCGTGCCGCGCGCGATGCGGTTGAGGTGATGCTTCATGCCGGTCAGCGCGATCGGCGCCATCGATGCGCAGTCGCGCACCAGGGCACTGATCTCCTCCTCCAGCCGATCGGGCTCGACGAGCTGCGTCAGGTAGCCGATGCGCTTCATCTCGACGGCATCGATCCTGCGCGCCGTCAGGAACAGCAGCTTGGCGTTGTCCAGGCCGAGGCGGCTCACGTAGCGCTCCAGGCCCGAGCGGTAGTAGTGCAAGCCGAGGCGCGCGGCCGGCATGAACATGTCGATGCCCGTGGCCCCGACACGGAAATCGCAGGCGAGCGCGAGATCGGTCGCGCCGCCATACACGCCGCCATGCAGCACCGCCACCGTGACTGCACGCGCCATCTCCAGCGCATCGACCACCCCCTCGAAGTCGACCTTGCGCTCTGCGCCGATGCTGCCGATGTCGTAGCCGCTGCAAAAATACTTGCCGCTGCCGCGCAACAGCAGCACCAGCACTTCCGGCCGCGCGTCGACCTCGGCGATCAGCGCAGCCAGCCGCTCGAGGTCGTCGGCGCTCAGGCGGTTGGCCTGAGCGGGTCGGCGCAGGCGAATGGTCGCGACCGCGCCCTCGATGCGAAGCTCGGGCAGGTCGGAGGAATCGGTGGGTTCGGTGATCGCGTTCATCGGCCTTGGAAATTGGGAGGACGTTTGGCGAGGAAGGCGCGGCGGCCCTCCCGATAGTCTTCGCTGTCGAAGCATTGCAGCACGAGCGACGCGATCTCGTCGGCCGCGGCGCTGTCCGAATAGCCTTCGAACGCCTGGATGGCTTTCTTGGCGGCGTGCACCGTGAGCGGCGCATTCGCGGCGATCCTCTGCGCATAGGCGCTCACGGCTTCATCGAGCGCGACATCCTCGACCACCGTGTTGACCAGACCGAGCCGCAAGGCCTCGGGGGCTTCGAGGAAGCGCGCGCTGAAGAGGATGTCCTTCGCGGCCGACGGCCCGACCAGCCGCGCCAGCGCGGCCACGCCACGGTAGTCGTAGCCCAGGCCGAGCCTGGCGGCCGGAATGGCGAAGCGCGAGGACGACGCCGCGATCCGGATGTCGGCAGCCAGCGCGATGGCCAGGCCGCCGCCCACGCAGTAGCCCTGGATCATCGCGACCAGCGGCTTGCTCAACGCGCCCAGGCCGGCATGGCCGCGAGCGGCGACCTCGTCGTAGCTCTTCTTCTGCGCCGCGTCGGCGCGGTGCTGCTCGAACTCGGAGATGTCGGCGCCCGAGACGAAGGCCTTGCCGCCCGCGCCCTTCATCACGACCACCCGCACGCCCGGATCGCGCTCGAAGGCCTCCGCCACCGCGCCCAGTCCCTGCCACATGTCCAGCGACATCGCGTTGCGGCGCTCGGGATGGTTGAAGGTGATCCAGCCGATGCCCTCGCGCACTTCGCCGAGGATGCGGCCCGTGCCCAGCGACTGCAGGACTCGGTCTTGCGCCTTCATGCCACCACCCCTTCCTTGCGCAGCGACGCGACGGACTCGTCGCCGTAGCCGAGCTCGCGCAGCACTTCATCGGTGTGCTCGCCCGCATCGGGCGCCGCGCGATGGAAGGCCTCGGCGTGCGGGCAGTCCGACAGGTTGATCGGCGAGCGCAGCAGTTCCAGCGTACCCAGCGCCGCATGGGGCGCCGGACGCGTCATGCGCAGGTGCCGGGCCTGCGCATCCTCGAAGGCCTGGCCGATGTCGTAGACGGGGCCGCAGGGCACGCCCGCATCGTTCAGCCGCTCCACCAGTTCGCGCACGCCGAAGCCGCGCGTGATGGCGCCGATGGCCTCTTCGAGCTCGCGCCGGTGCGCGAGACGCGAGGGCTGGTCCTTGTAGCGCTCGTCCTGCGCCAGATGCGGGGCGCCGAGCACCTCGCACAGCCGGGCCCACATCGCGGCGCCAGGCCCGCAGATGTTGACCTTTCCGTCGCGGGCATCGAACGTGCCCATCGGCACCAGCGTGGGATGCGAATTGCCCTCCTGCCGCGGCACCTCCCCCTCGACCGTGTAGCGCGCGCCCTGGAAGTCGAGCTTGTTGAGCATGGCCTCCAGCAGCGAGGTATGCACCCACTGGCCGCGGCCTGTGCGTTGGCGGTGCAGCAGGGCCAGCAGGATGCCCTGACCCAGGAACATGCCCGAGGTGGTGTCGGAGATCGCGATGCCGGTGCGGTAGGGACCGCGCCCGGGTTCTCCCGTGACCGAACTCAGCCCGCTCATGCCCTGCACGATCTGGTCGAGGCCCGGGCGTCCCGCGTACGGGCCGGTCTGGCCGAAACCCGAGATGCTGGCCAGGATGATCCGCGGATTGATCGCGCGCAACGCCTCGTAGCTCAGGCCCAGGCGCTCCTTGACCGAGGCGCGGAAATTCTCGACCACCACGTCGCTGCGCTCGACGAGCTGGCGCAGCACGCGCATGCCTTCGGGGGTCTTGAGGTTGACGCTCAGGCTGCGCTTGTTGCGGTGCAGGTTCTGTTCGTCGGAGCCGCGGCGCGGCCCGAGCGTGGGCTTGCGGTCGGGCGGGTCGATGCGCACCACGTCGGCGCCCCAGTCGGCCAGCAGGCGCACCGCGACCGGGCCCGCGCGCGCGATGGTGAGGTCGAGCACGCGGCAGCCCGTGAGCGGCAGGTCGGAATCGATGGAATGGGGCATGGTGGACTCGTGCGCTGGATGCATCACTGGATGGCGGCCACGGCGCCGGGGTCGACATAGATCGTCGAGCGCTGGCCGATCTCGAGCACCGTGGACGGCGCTGCGTGCACCTTGAGCGACGCCCCGCCTCCGCTGGGTCGCACCAGGTAGTTCCAGTACTCACCGAGGTAGGTGCGTCCGACGACCGAGACGTCGCCCAGCGCCACCGCGCCCGCGGGCGCGGCATCGAGGTACAGCGACTGGGGCCGGATCGAGGCCAGCAGGCGGGCGCCGCCGGCCGCGCCCCCGGGCAGCGCGAAGCCCGCCGCCAGCCCGTCGAGCCGCAGGCGGTCGCCGTCGAGTTCGCCCTCGACCAGGTTGGTCTTGCCGATGAAACCCGCGACGAAGGGCGTTCGCGGGCGGTTGTAGAGGTTCCACGGGGTGTCGATCTGCTCGAGCCGGCCCTGGTGCAGCACCGCGATGCGGTCGGAGATCGCCATCGCCTCGGCCTGGTCGTGTGTCACGTAGACCGTGGTGAAGTGGAACTGGTCGTGCAGCCGGCGGATCTCCGTGGCCATCTCTTCGCGCAGATTGGCGTCGAGATTGGACAGCGGCTCGTCGAGCAGCAGCACTTCGGGCCGCACGATCATCGCGCGCGCCAGCGCCACGCGCTGCTGCTGTCCACCCGAGAGCTCGGCCGGATAACGCTGCGCGAGGGCGCCGAGCTTGACCACGTCGAGCATCTCCGCCACGCGCCGCGCGATCTCCGCATCGGCTGTCTTGCGCACCCGCAGGCCGAAACCCACGTTCTGCGCCACCGTCATGTTCGGCCAGATCGCATAGCTCTGGAAGATCATCGACATGCCGCGGTGCTCGGGCGACACCGAGCGCGCGGGCGACGAGATCTCGGCACCGTCGACCACGATCGTGCCGTCCGACGGCTCGATGAAGCCCGCGATCATGCGCAGCGTGGTGGTCTTGCCGCAGCCCGAGGGGCCCAGCAGCGTGACCAGTTCGCCGCGCTGCAGCTGCAGCGAGACCGCATCGACCACCGGCGTCGCGCCGTAGCGCTTGCTGAGGTTCCTGAGTTCGAGTTTGGACATGCGTTGCTTCTCTCTTGGGTGCATGCGGGTTCAGGAGCGGCGCAGCATGAAGTCGCGCCCCGCGAGCTTCATGCCGATCCCCACGACGATGGTCACGATCACCACCAGCACCACGCCCATCGCGGCGAGGGTCTCGTAGTTGCCCTGTTCGCTGAGGTCGAGCGTCAGCACCGATACCACGCGCGATTCGGGACCGGTGAGGAAGACCGCGGTCGACAACTCCTTCGTGCAGATGACGAACACCAGGATGAAGGCTCCCACCAGCGTCTTCTTCAGCAGCGGCGCCACCACCTGCGTGAGCACCGTGAGGCGCCCGCCACCGAGGATGCGCACCGCCTCCTCGAGCTCCGGGTTGAGTGCGCGCACGCCGGCCGAACTCGCCGCCACCGAGATCGGCAGGAAGCGCGTGGTGAAGGCGATCACGATCAGCACGCCCATGCCATAGAGGCTGAACGGTGGCCCGGCGTAAGCCGCATAGAGACCGATGGCCAGGATCAACCCCGGCACGGCCACCGGTGCCAGCGCCATGAACTGCACGAAGGTGGGAAAAGGCGTGATGCGCCGCTGCGTGGCGTAGGCGATGCAGATGCCCATGCCCACGCACACCAGCGCGGTGGCGCCGGAGTACAGCACGGTGTTGAGGATGGCCGCGCGCACGGTCAGCTGCTCGAAGAAGATGCTGTGGAAGTTCGCCAGCGTCAGGTTGTCCAGCGACAGCCCGCGGCCCCAGGCCTTGGACAGCGACGCCAGGATCAGGATGGCCAGCGGCAGGATCACCGTGAGCAGCGCGACCAGCACCGAATAGCCCAGCAGCAGCCACTTCCACAAGCCGATGTCGAAGGGCCGGCGCTCGCCGCCCTTGCCCGACACCGACACGTAGCCGCGACGCGCGAGCAGCCTGCGCTGCAGCATCAGCAGCACGATGGTCAACAGCAGGATCGGCATCGAGAAGGCCGCGGCGCGCTCGACCTGCAGCGGATACTGGAAGAACGAGACGATCTGCGTCGTCGCGAGGTTGATGCGCGCGGGGATGGCGATCAGCGCCGGCGTTCCGTAGAGCGCGATCGCCTCGAGAAAGATCAGGATCGCCGCGCCCACGATCGAGGGCAGCACCAGCGGCAGCGTCACCCGCGCCATGGTCTGGAACTTGCCGGCGCCATGGATCGATGCCGCATCCTCGAGCTCGGTCGACACCAGGTCGAGCGCCGACTTCGTGAACACGTAGATCAGCGGGTAGGTGTACAGCGCGATGACGAAAGCCAGACCCCAGAAGCTGAAGATGTTGAACGGCCCCTTGGCGGTGCCCAGGAGCTCGACCACCAGTCGGTTGAGCCAACCCGCGTTCGGGCCCGCGAGCAGGATCCAGGCGATGGCGCCGAGGAAGTTGGGCATCACGAAGGCCGCGAGCACGCTCAGGTGCGTGAAGCCTCGGCCCGGCATGTTGGTGCGCGAGACCGCGAGCGCCAGCGGCACGCCCAGCAGCAACGCCAGCGCGGTGACCGCCGCGCCGAGATAGAGCGAATTGAGCAGCGCCTGCAGGTTGCGGCTGCGGCCGAGTGCCTGGGCGTAGCTCTGCAGCGACCATTGGCCCTCGGCGGTATGGAAGCTGTCCCACACCAGCCGCAGGATCGGGTTGGCCACCAGCAGCAACAGCACCGCGATCAGCACGGCGAAGAACCAGATCGCCGGGTCGCCCAGGCGATGCGGCGTGCGGCGCGCCAGCGGCAGCGCGAGGACGGCGGCCTTAGACACCGAAGGCATCCCGCCAGAGCTCGATCACCTTGGGAATCTGCGCCACCATCTGCGGCGGCGTGGGCGCCAGCAGCGGGCTCGCGTAACTCAGGCCGAGCACGCCGGGCGCGGGCTTGGCATTGGCGCGCAGCGGCACGCTGAATTCCTCGACCGAGATGCGCTCCGTGTCCTCGCTGCCGAGCAGCCATTCCATGAACAGCCGCGAGGCGTTCGGCCGCCGGGTGTTGGCCATGATCGCCGACGGCGAAAGGATCAGCACCGGGCCCTCTTTCGGCGCAAGCGTGGCCACGGGGTTGCCGCGCGAGGCCGAGCGCGCGGCCAGGCTCATCGGGCCGGCCGAGATCGACGCCTCGCCGGAGATCACGGTGGTCACCGCATCGATGGTGGAGCGGCTCACGTGCGCCTTGGCGGCCGCGAGCTTGGCGAACCAGCCCTCGCCGAAGAGTTTGCGCATCTCGATGCACCAGGCACCTGCCGCGCCGCTGTAGGCCGGGTGCGCCACCAGCGCGGCACCGCTCCACTTCGCATCGAGCAGGTCGTTCCAGCTCTTGGGCGCGGCTGCGGCCTGCACCTTCTGCGTGTTGTAGATCAGTCCCATCATGAAACAGCTGGAAGCGTGGAAGTACGCATCCGGGTCCATGTTCTGCACCCGCTTGTCCTGCTGCGCGACCGCGGCCGGCAGGTACTTCAGCAGCAGGTTGCGGCCCTTGAGGTCGACGTAGTGCGCGAGATCGGTGGAGGTGAACACGTCGCAGTTGGGCGTGCCGGCCTTCAAGTCCTGGTTCAGGCGCTGGAACGCCACCTGGGCGGTGGTACGCACGACATTGACCTTCACGCCCGGATAGCGGGTGCTGAAGGTTCGCCCCATCTTCTCGGCCACCTCGGAGGTCTGCGGCACCGTGTACCAGGTGAGTTCGCCCTCCTTGCGCGCCGCCTCGTGCAGCGCGGCCAGGTTGATGGGCTGGGCTCGCACGACATAGGGGGCGGCCAGGGCACCGGCGGCCAGGAGGCCGAACTCTCGTCTGCGCAACTGCATGGATGTCTCCTTGAATCGGGACCGATCGGCGTCGGCCAACAAAGTATGCACAACATCAAACAATAAATACACTAGGTGTTTGTATGAATCCATTGATGGCAATCACGACCGTCTAATCACGGCCTATGACACAAAGCGTCGCCATCCACATCCATCGCCACGGCGATGCCGAGGTTCTGTCAGACACGACGGTCGTTGTGCCGTCGCCCGCCGCGGGCGAGCTGCAGATCCGCCAGAGCGCCATCGGGCTGAACTTCGCCGACATCTACCAGCGCCGCGGTTCGCACGGCCCGCACGCGGCGACCCCGTTCCCGATCACGCTGGGCGCGCAGGGCGCGGGCGTGGTCGAGGCGATCGGCGCGGGCGTGACGGGTTTCGCGCGCGGGCAGGCGGTGGCGTACGTCCATGCCGGCGCCTACCAGGTGACGCGCAACCTCCCGGCGCACCGCGTGGTGCCGCTGCCAGACACCGTGTCGCAGGAACTGGCCGGCGCCACCTTGCTGCGCGGTCTCACCGCCGAGTACCTGCTGAGACGGCTGCACGTGGTGCGACCCGGCCAGACCGTGCTCGTGCATGCGGCCGCCGGCGGCATGGGCGTGATCCTGTCGCAATGGGCGCGCGCGCTCGGCGCGACCGTGATCGGCACCGTGGGCTCGCCCGAGAAGGCGCGCGTCGCGCTTTCGCACGGCTGCCACCATGCGATCGACTACCGCCGCGAAGACTTCGCGGCACGCACCCTGGCGCTCACCGGTGGCGCGGGCGTCGACGTGGTCTACGACGCGGTCGGCAAGGACGTCTTCCTGCCCTCGCTGCAGTGCACGCGTCCGCGCGGCATCGTGATCAGCTACGGCACCGCCTCGGGCGACGTCGAGGCCTTCGACCTGCAGTTGCTCCACGCGAAGTCGCTGAGCGTATGCCGTCCGACCCTGCGCAGCTTCATCGCCGATCCCCAGGAACTGCGCGATGCGGCGCGGGCCTTTTTCGGCGCCCTGACCGAGGGGCAGGTGCGGCTGGAGGTCGGTCACCGCTATGCGCTGGCCGACGTGCGGCGCGCCCACCGCGAACTCGAAGGCCGCGCCACCACCGGCGCGACCGTGCTCATTCCCTGAAGGAGAGGACGACCGCCATGCGACTTTTTCATGCCTGGCTGTCCAGCGCCTCGCGCCGCGTGCGCCTGTGCCTGGCCGAGAAGCAGATCGACTATGAAAGCGTTGCCGTCGACCTCGGCAAGCAGGAGCAGCACGCGCCCGCATTTCTCGCGATGAACCCGAACGGCGTGGTGCCCGCGCTGGAGATCGCGCCCGGTCGCTTTCTTCACGAGAGCTCGACCATCTGCGAGTTCCTCGACGACATCCAGCCCATGCCGCCCCTGCGTCCCGTCGACCCCTACGCGCTCGCCCAGTTGCGCAACTTCGTGCGCTGGACCGACGAGAAAGCGCTGCCCAACCTGCTGATCCTCAACTGGAGCCTGATGCTGCAGCCGATGGCCCGGCAGTGGAGCGATGAGGAACTGCAGCAGAAGATCGCCCGCATCCCGACGGCCGAGCGGCGCGAGGCCTGGGTCCGGATCGCGCGCCAGCCCTATTCCGACGAGGAGAAGGCCGAGGCCCGGCGCAAGCTGCTGCTGCTCGTCGACAAGATGGAGGCCATGCTCGCCGGCTCGGCGTCGCTCGCACCTTCGGCCTGGCTGATCGGCGAGCACTACTCGCTGGCCGACATCGCCGCCGTGCCCTTCATCGCCCGCATCGCCGAGATCGCACCCGAGGCGCTCGATGCGTCAGCCAGCCCGCGCGTGCATGCCTGGTGGGAGGCCGTGCGGCAACGACCGGCCTTCGCGGCCGCGCGGCTGCAGTCCTTCGGCGAGGTGCTCAAGCAACGCGAACACGCCAGCGCGGCCGGCCACTGAAGCGAGACCGACGCACCAGGCCCGCGTACTATCATCCGGGCGACACAACATGGCCACCACTTCCCGCGTCAACCTCAGCGACAAGATTCGCGAAGCCCTCGAGGACGAGATCGTTTCCGGCAAGCTCTACGCCGGCTGCCGCCTCGACGAACAGGAACTGATGGAGCGCTTCAACGTCTCGCGCACGCCCGCGCGCGAAGCGCTGCAGCAGCTGGCGACCGCTGGCCTGGTCGACATCGTGCCGCGGCACGGCGCCGTGGTCGCGACGCTCTCGCTCACGGAGTACGTCGCGATGCTCGAGATGCTCACCGAGCTGGAAGGCCTGGCCGCCCGCCTGTCGGCGCGCCGCATGCCCGCGGCGCTGCGCAAGGACCTCGAGGCCTCGATCCGGGCCTGCGAGGAGGCCGCGGCCCAGGACGACCCGGTTGCCTACGAGCGCGCCAACCGTTGGTTCCACGAGACCGTCTACGACGGCAGCCTCAACGAGGTGCTCGCGCGCCAGTTGCGGCTCATGCGCCTGCGCATGCGGCATCCGCAGCGCTCGCTGTTCGACCGGCCCAACCGGGTGCGCAACTCGATGGTCGAACACCGAGCGATCGTGCAGGCGATCCTGAATGGGGACGAAGACGGCGCCGACCGCGCCATGTCGATGCACATCTCCAGCGGTGGAAATGTGTATGTCGATGCGGTCGCCAAGGGCGCATCGAAAAAGCATCCGGCTCCCACGGCTCAGTTCTGATTCAGTGTCGTCGCCGGCCATCCGTCGTTGCAAGCCCACGCCCATCGCGCAAGGGCGACCCCAACTAATCCGTCCTGTGCCCGCGTCAGCCGGCGAGCCGCAATTCCTGCATCAGGCCAGCCACATTGCTGACCTGCAGCTTGTCGTAGATCGACTGGATGTGATTGCGAACGGTCGCGGGCGAGCGCGCCAGCAAGGAAGCGAAGTCCTTGTAGCTGTCGCCGCGGGCCAGCAACTCCGCGACGGTGCGCTCACGCGGCGTGAGGTCGTCCGCGCGACACCGTTTGCGCACGCTCAGGAACAGCAGGCGTTGCCCGCATCATCTCGGGCGTCTTCTGGTGGAGATGCAGCGTACGGACGTCGATACCATCGCGGTCGGTCGTGGCAGTTCCCCACATCGATGCGTCGAAAGCTATGAGTGGCTTGACCAGTCCGAGCGCTGCGTCCTGAAACGTCTCGATCGACGATTCGTAAGCGAGCCGATAGAGCCGCAACAGGAAGTCGCTGAAGTCGTGCAGTGCCAGTGCGGTCATGGGTCGAGTCTTCCATTGGCAAGCAGATGTCGGCCCCACATGTTTCCGTGGTCCAGGCGACGAAGCTTCTTGGCCAACATCAAGCAAGTGACGGATTCACCTTCGCAGATCTCGTGAATAGTGCATTTGCATCATTTTCTTTTCCCCATCGGCACCTATCGTTCGCGCAAGCTGCCCGGTGTGCTCGATGGTGACGCTACCGTCACGCGCCCCTCCTCGCATCCGACAGCGTCGAACATTTGCACGGAGGGTTTATGGGTAGCTCGGATTCCGGTTTGATGAAGGCAGTGGTCGCTGCGTCGCGCGCGGCATCGGATTCGTCGCACTGGGGCAGTTTCCTGTCGGCGCTGTGCGATCGCTTCGACGCCACCGCGGCTTGCATCCACACGCCAAGGGATCCCGTGGGAAAGTGGTCGCTGTTCTCCGACGTCGGCCTCCCCAGACATACCGTGCCGGACTACATCGAACACTGGTCGGCACGCGATCCGTGGATGGCCGGTGCGGCGTCCAGGGAGATCTGCGTGCGCACGGGCGAATGCGGCATCGGCAGGGAGCTGTGCGATTGGGACGAATTGGAACGGATGGACTATTTCCACGAATACGCCGCACCCACCGGTGTCAAGGGACTGCTGGGAATGATCGTGGATGACGGGTCGGCGCCCTCGGTGGCGCCGATGACGGTGATCGGGCTGTATCGCCGTCCGGGGCTGGAGGAATTCAGCTACCAGGACAAGCGTGTCTTCGAATCGGTGCATGCGCCCCTGCAACTCGCCCTTCACACCCATTGGTCGCTTCGCCGCAACCTCGAAACCGAACGAATCTCGACCGCGCTCGTCGACGTGAATCCTCAGCCGCTCTTCGTTCTCTCGCAGACGGGCGAACTCCTGTACGCGAATCCGGCCGGCCAGGCGCTGCTGGCTCGAGGGGAATGGATCGATGCGCGGTCGGGAAAGCTCGCGCGACTGGGTCAGCTCGAAGCGGCGGAAGTGTCGGCCTCCCTGGCGCGCGCGCAGTTGGGACAGATTCAGACGCATTCGCTGCTCCGGATGCGGACCGACAGCCTGCGTATCTCCGCGACGGCCCGATTCGTTCCACTGGGCATCGACAACCCTGCCCGCTGGGCCTGGCCGCGCGCTGCGACCCTTCTCACCATCGACCTGGGCCACGACGACCACCAGTCGCGACGCATCGCGCAGATCGCGATGCAATTCAAGCTGACCGCCGCCGAGGCGCGACTGCTGAATGCCCTGGCCGACGGCGAGACACCCGGCGGGATTGCGGAGCACCAGGCCATCTCGGTCCATACGGTTCGTACCCATTTGAGCAACATCTTCGGCAAGACCGGGCTGCGTCGGCAGGCCGACCTGATTCGCCTGGTGACGCAGTAGCGGCACGATGGCGCGCGGTATCGCCGGCCTGCGTGACAAGTCTCACTGTGCAGTGAGGACCACGATCTCGCCGTTGGACCCACGCTGATAGAACAGCTCGTTGCCTTTCAGCCGCACCTCGTTGCAACGGCTTTCCAGGGCCTTGCGCATGTCCTGGCAGAGCTTCGTGCCATCGAGCCGGACCGTGCCGTCGAAGATGCCGCCGCCGGGCCCGGCACCGGTGCCGCCGCGCCGGTACGCCAGCCGGAAGTAATCGTCGGGGCCGAAGTCCATCGTCCAGCCCGTGCCATCCATTCGCGTGCCCACGAACTTCCTGCCGTTGAGACCCTTGAGCGTCTCGGGCGTCAGTGCCACGGCCTCCGCCGGAAATTCCGGCGCGGCCGACTGGGCCAGCGCCGCCGGCAGAGCGATCCCGAGCACAGCCGCTGTGAATGCGCAGCGACGGATATGTTGCAGGGTTCTCATGCTTTCGATCTCCTATCCGCCTCAAGGCGTGAGTTGAAGCCCCTCCTCCGGGTGCTCCGCGGCGGAAGTATTGAGACGGACCCGTTCCTTGGCATCCTTCGAATCAAGTAGATCCTTGGCATGCGCCGCACCCGTCCCCTACGGCGGGGACAGACAAGCCGCCCCCGCGGCCCGACCATCGCGCTGCAGGAGACACGCAGATGGAATGGCTGATCCCTTACAAGCTCGACACCGACGCGCCCGACGGCGGCCGGCCCTCGCTCCAGGCGCCGCGCGCGCCGGAACCGGTCGCCGCACAGCGCCGCACCGCATGGACGCGCCTGCGCGCCCTCTTCCTCCCCACACCGATGCGCCCGCCATGCAGCAGGTCGTGATCGTCGGCGCGGGCCATGCGGGCTTCCAGTGCTGCGCCTCGCTGCGCCAGGAAGGTTTCGAGGGCGCCATCGTGCTGGTCGGCGACGAGGCCAGCCTGCCCTACCAGCGGCCGCCGCTGTCGAAGGCCTACCTGCTCGCGAAGGCGAGCGCGAGCGACCTGCATTTCCGCCCCGAGCGCTTCTTCGAGGAACAGCGCGTGCAGCGCGTGCAGGGCCGCGTCGAGCTGATCGATCGCGCCGCGCAGCGCGTGGTGCTGACATCGGGCCAGGCGATCGCCTACGACCATCTCGTGATCGCCACGGGATCGAGCCCACGCCGCATGCGCGTCGAGGGCGCGGAGCTCGAGGGCGTGATGAGCCTGCAGACGCTGGCCGATGCCGACCGGCTGCGCGAGCGGCTGGCCGACAGCCGGCGCGCGGTGGTGATCGGCGCGGGCTTCATCGGGCTCGAGTTCGCTTCGGTGGCGCGTGCCCTCGGTCTGGAGGTGACGGTGCTCGACGTGGCCGATCGCGCGCTGGCGCGGGCCGCCTCGCCGCACAGCGCGCAGGCCGTGGCGGCCTCGCACGAGGGCCGCGGCACGCGGCTGCGCTTCGGCTGCGGCGTGACGGCGCTGGAAGGCCATGAAGGCCGGATCGCTGCGGTGCGCACCGCCGACGGCGAGACGCTGCCGGCCGACCTCGTGGTGGTCGGCATCGGTGCCGAGCCGCGCACGCAGCTCGCGGCGCAGGCCGGGCTCGCGGTCGACAACGGCATCCGCGTCGATGCGCAGCTGCTGAGCTCCGATCCGGCGATCTCGGCCATCGGCGACGTGGCGGCTTTTCCCGATCCGGTCAGCGGGCGCCACATCCGGCTCGAGTCGGTGCAGAACGCCGGCGACCAGGCGCGCAGCGTGGCGGCGCGGCTCGCGGGCAAGACGGTGGCCCATGGTCCGGTGCCGTGGTTCTGGAGCGACCAGGGCGAGCTCAAGCTGCAGATCGCCGGGCTGCGCGCGGCCGACGATGCACACGTGGTGCTGCGCGATGCGGCCTCGTCGGCCGCCACCGTGCTGTGCCTTCGCGACGGACGCCTCGCGGCGGTCGAGACGCTCAACCGCGCGGGCGATCACATGCTGGCGCGCCGGCTGCTGGCCAAGGGCGTGGCACTGAGCGAGGAAGAAGCGCGGGCGCCGGGCTTCCAGCTCAAGGCGCTGGCCTGAGCCGCACGTGCGTCAGAGCACGTCGCTGCCGGACAGCGAAGGCGTCTGCGCGATGCGCTCCGAGATGACGCGGCAGGCCTCGAGCAGCGGCGCGACATAGGCCTGGGCCGGATCTTCCTTCTGGCGGAACACCAGCGTGCTCACGCTGATCGCCGCCACCGGCACGCCGCCCACGCCGCGGATCACCGCGCCGAAGCAGAAGATGCCGGCCTCGTTCTCCTCGTTGTCGACCGACCAGCCGCGCTCGCGCGTCTTCTTCACCTCGGCGCGCAGCGCGGCGGCATCGACGGTGGTGTTGGGCGTGTAGCGCGGCATCGGCAGGCGCTGGACCAGCGCCTTGAGCGCGCCATCGTCGAGCGCCGCCATGTAGGCCTTGCCGACCGCGGTGGCATGCAGCGACACGCTGGTGCCGATGCGCGAGGCCATGCGCACCGCGCTCGGGCTCTCGAGCTTCTCGATGTAGACCATGGTCGTGTCGTTGGGCACGGCCAGGTGCACGGTCTCGCCCGTGAGGTCGCGCAGCCGCTTGAGCTCGTCGACGGCCGCCAGCCGCAGTTCGGAACGGCCCCAGCTGCGGCTCGCGAGCTGGATCAGCCGCGGGCCCAGCCCCAGGGTCGCGCTGTGCGGGTGCTCGACCAGCAGGCGCTCGGCGATCAGCGCCGCCACGATGCGATGCACCGTGGGCCGCGGATAGCCGCTCGCGCGCATCAGCGCCGCGACATTGACCGGCTCCTGCGCATCGGCCACCAGTTGCAGCACGTGCATGAACTTGGAGAACGACGCGGTGCCCGCGACCTGGTTCGCGGAAGCGGCGGAAGGTGCGGGAGCGGCGGAGGAAGACCGGGAAGCGGGCATGGACGAAGGGACGAGGCCGGTGCGGGCACCGGCGGGAACGAGGGCCGGGCCATTATCCATACCCTCCATCCAGTCCATGCGCATCGGGCGCGCCCTCAGCTCACCATGTAGCCGCCGTCGACCGGCAGCACCACGCCGGTCATGAACGACGCGGCCGGCGTGCAGAGGAACATCGCGGCGCGCGCCACGTCGTCGGGCGTGCCCCAGCGGCCCAGCGGCGTGCGCGCGAGGATCGGGCCCGCGCGCGCGGGATCGTCCTGCAGCGGCTTCGTCAGCGGCGTCGCGATCCAGCCCGGCGCGATCGCGTTCACGCGGATGCCGTCGGCCGCGTAGGCGATCGCCAGCGACTTGGTGAGCTGGGCCACGCCGCCCTTGCTCGAGGCATAGCCGGGCACCAGCCCGCCGCCGAAGAAGCTCAGCATCGAGGCCGTGTTGACGATGCAGCCGCCGCTCGCCTTGAGGCGCTCGCGCGTCATGCCGCACACGCGCATCGTGCCGGTGAGGTTCACGGCCAGCACCTTCTCGAACACCGCGAGGTCGTGCTCCGCGCCGCGCAGGATGATGCCGGCGCAGTTGAAGACGATGTCCAGGCGCTCGATGCCGCCGATCGCGGCCTCGAGGCTCGCGTCCGAGGTCACGTCGGCCTGCCGGACCTCGACCGCGGCATCGAGCGTGCCGTCGCCGTTGCCCAGGCCGATGGCCGTGACCTGCGCGCCGAGCGCGGCCAGGTGGTTGGCGATCACGGCGCCGATGCCCTGGGTGGCACCGGACACCAGTGCCCGCTTGCCCTTGAAGAGTGCTGCCTCGTAAGTCATGAAAAGGGAGTTGCCTTTGCGTGGATCAGTTCTTGATGTCGAGCTTGCCCATCAGCGTCTTGAAGTAGGCGCTGTCCTTGGCCATCGTGGCCTTGAAGGCGACGTCGTCGGCATAGGCGAAGCCCAGGTTCTGCTTGTCGAGCACCTCGCGGAAGGCCGGCTCGTTGGCGGCCTGCTGGCTCACGGTCTTCAGGTAGGCGATGACCTCGGGCGGCGTGTTCTTGGGCGCCGCGATGCCGCGCCAGGTGCCGATCACCAGGTCGATGTTGCGTTCCTTGAGCGTGGGCACCTTCTCGAAGCCCTTCACGCGCTGCTCGGCCATCACGGCCAGCGTCTTGAGCTTGCCGGCCTGCACGTAGGTCGTGACCTCGGCCGGGCTCACCGCCACCGCGTCGATGTGGCCGCCCATCAGCGCGAGCACCGCGGGGCCGGCGCCCTGGAACGGCGTGTGGTTGAACTTCACGCTAGTCTTGTCCTCGAGCGCGGCGGCCGCCAGGTGCCAGATCGAGCCGTTGCCGGCATTGCCCACGCTGAGCTTGCCGCTGTCCTTCTTCGCGGCGGCCAGGAATTCCTCGATGGTGTTCCACGGCGCATCGGCGCGCACGGTGATCGCGGCCTGGTCGGCGTTGAGGCGCGCGATGGGCGCGAGGTCTTCATAGGTGAACTTCGCGAGGCCCATGTGCGGCAGCGTCGTGAGTTCCACCGTGACCACCGCGAGGCGGTAGCCGTCGGGCTTGGCATTGATCACGTCCTGCCAGCCGATGGCGCCGCTGGCGCCGGGCTTGTTGACGATGATCATGCTCTGCGGCAGGTGCTTGCGCGTGGCATCGGCGAAGGCGCGCGCCAGCGCGTCGGTGCCGCCGCCGGGCTGGAACGGCACCACCAGCTCGACCGGCTTGTTGGGATAGTCGCGCGATTGCGCCGAGGCGGGCGCGGCGGCCAGCAGCGCCGCCACCGGCAGCAGCGACAGCGCCGCGAGGCGTTGCAGTTTCGAGGCGAAGCGAATCATGGGGTTTGTCTCCGTGGTTTGAAAATGAATGGGACCGAAAAAAACTTGGCGGCGCTTCAGTACGTGGCTCGACCGCCCGAGAGATCGAAGGTGGCGCCGGTGCTGAAGCTGCACGAGCCCGAGCACAGCCACGCGACCATCTCGGCCACCTCGGCGCTCTCGCCCAGGCGCTGCATCGGGCTCTTGCCGATCATGGTCTGCACGTGCTCGGCCGACATCTGCTCGAGGATCGGCGTGCGCACCGCGGCCGGCGCGATCGCGTTCACCAGGATGCCCGTGGTCGCGAGCTCTTTGCCGAGCGACTTGGTCAGCGCGATCACGCCGGCCTTGGCCGCGCTGTAGGCCGAGGCATTGGGCGTGCCCTCCTTGCCGGCCAGCGAGGCGATGTTGACGATGCGGCCCGCGCCCGCGGCACGCAGGTGCGGCACCACGGCGCGGCACACGTTGAAGGTGCCGACCAGGTTCACGTCGACGATGCGGCGCCACGTGGCGGGGTCGTAGGCATCGAGCGGCATCGTGGGCCCCGCGAAGCCCGCGCTGTTGATGACGAAGTCGATGCGGCCGAAGCGCGCCACCACCGCGGCGGCGGCGCGCTCGACCGTGGCGAGATCGCTCACGTCGACCTGCCAGGCGTCGTCGCTCGCGCCGGCCTCGGCCATGTCCCACACCACCACGCGCGCGCCGCTGCGCCGCAGCTGCGCCGCGACTTCCGCGCCGATGCCGCTGGCACCGCCGGTGACCACCGCCACCGCGCCCGCGAAGTCGTAGCCCGCGCGGCCGTAGGCCGTCGTGCTCATCGGATGAACTGCTTGACGTAGTCCGCGCCGAGGCCGACGTTCTCGAAATGCTTGCGGCACATGTCGATCTTGGTGAACACGTCCTCGTAGCCCATGCCCTTGCCCCAGGGGTCGGTGTAGTACATGACACCGTTGACCTGGAAGTAGGTGATCATTTCCTCGACGTCCTCGGGCACGTACAGCGTGTGCGTCTCGCCCGGCGGCTCGAACACGTAGCTGCCCTCGGTGGCTTCCCAGTCGTGCTCGAGATAGCGCCAGCGCCCCTTGAGCACGAAGCCGTGCACCGCCTGCGGATGGCGGTGGCGGCTCAGCACGCCCGACTTGCGCACCTTCAGCAGGTTCATCCAGTAGCCCTGACTCGCGTTCAGGCACAGCGGGCGGAACCACACGTTCTCGGCCTGCGGCACCCACAGGCGCTCGTCGGTCGGGATCGCGTGCTGCACCACGATCTCGGGCAACGCGTCCGGAGGATTCGGGTACTGGTAGGGCATCTTCGGGGTCGGGTCCGAATCATCGAGGGGCATGTCGCTTGTCCATATTGTGGATGTATGTCCATATTGTAGACATCGATGCCGAGGCCCCGTCTTTGCGTAAACCCTGATGGCGCGCGCGACCGCGCCGCCGCATCGGCGCGGCGGGTCGGATCACGGGGAGTTGCTTGCGCTCAGTCGAGCCGGACGGCGGCGGGGAAGGCCTCGACGAGGTGCTCGATGAAGGCGCGCGCCGCGGCACTCATGCCGCGCCGGCTCGGCATCAGGGCCGAGATGGTCGAGTCCGCCGCCACCCAGTCGGGCAGCACGCGCCGCAGGCGGCCGGCGCGCAGCTCGTCGCGGCAGATGTAGGCCGGCAACGCGACCACGCCCATGCGCGCCTCGGCCGCGCGCTTCAGGGTCACCATGCAGGTGCCCTCCATGCGCGGACGGATCGCGACCTGCGCGGTCTGCGCGCGGTCGTCCTCGCGCTTGAGCAGCCACGCGGGCGTGAGCGACCCGCGTTTCATGATCAGGGTGGCGCAGCCGCGCAGGTCGTCGGGCTTCTCGATGGGGCCGGCGGCCTCGAGGAACTCGGGCGCCGCGAACAGGTGCCAGGGCGCTTCCGCGAGCGGGCGCTGCACCAGGTTCGAATCGGGCAGCGCGCCCGAGTAGGCGCGGATCGCGAAGTCGTAGCGGTCGGCCACGATGTCGACATTGGCATCGCTCGCGTCCTGCAGCAGGTTGACCTTCGGGTACTTCGCGAGAAAGCTCGCGACCATCTCGGTCATCGCGAACTGCGAGGTCGCGACCGACACCGTGTAGCGCACGGTGCCCGTCGGCTCGGTGCTGCGGCTGCGCATCGCGGCTTCGGCCTCGTTGGCGCGCGCGATGGTGGCGACCGCGTGGCCGTAGAAGGCCTCGCCCGATTCGGTCAAGGTGATGCGCCGCGAGCTGCGCGCCAGCAGCGTCAGGCCGAGCTCGGCCTCGAGCTGCTGGATGCGGTAGCTGATCGTCGAGACCGGCCGCTGCAGCGCGCGCGCCGCGGCCGAGAGGCTGCCCCGGTCGATCACTTCCACGAAGTACCGAAAGTCGTTGAGGTCGAGCACGCGTGTCCTTCGCCGATGAAGTCTTCGAAGCCGCGGCAACTTAGCACGTTCCGCGACGGGTCAGATGCTCCAGTGGCGCGACACGAACTCGGCCGCGCGGTCGAGCGCCTTGCGCGCGCTGGCCAGCTCGCGGGTGTTGAGCTGGAACACATGGTGCATGCCCTGCCATTCCTCGAGTTCGACCTGCGCGCCGGCCTGGCCGGCCGCCTCCACGAGACGGCGCGAATCGTCGCGCAGCACCTCGTCCGAGCCGACCTGGACCAGCGTGGGCGGCAGTCGTCCCAGGTCGGCATCGAACAGCGGCGAGCCGCGCGGATCGCTGGCCGGCGCGCCGCCCAGATAGGCCGCGGCCGAAGCACGCAGGTAGCCGACATCGAGCAGCGGATCGCCGACGGCCAGTTCCTGCGCGCTCGCGCCGCTCAGGCTCAGGTCGGCCCAGGGCGAGAACGCGACCAGCGAAGACACGGCGATGCCCCGCCGCACGGCCTCGAGCACGGTCGCGAGCGACAGGCCGCCGCCGGCCGAGTCGCCCGCCACCGCCACGGCGCCGAAACGCGCAGCGAGCCCCGCGAGCGTGCGCAACGCGAGGTCGCGTGCGGCAGGCAACACGGCCTCGGGCGCCAGCGGGTACTCGAGCACGAAGACCGGCACGCGCGTACGCGCCGCGAGCTGGCTGGCCAGCCCCACATAGGCACTCGCATGGCCCAGGCCGTAGCCGCCGCCATGGATGAACAGCAGCGCGCGCCCGGTCACGGCCTGCGCGGGCTCCACCCACCAGCCGGAAGCGGCTTCGTCGACGGCCTCGCGCGCCGCGACTTCGGAAGCGGTGGGCGTCCGCGCGATGAAGCGGTCGTAGATGTCGCGCGGCGTGCCGGGCGCGGTGGACCAGAAACGGCCGAACTCGAGGCGCAGCGCGCGCGCCGCGGCGATGTCCTGGGGATCGATGGGAACGAGGGCCATCAGCGAACTCCGAAACCGTGGCCCGCGAGATGCCAGGCCATCATCATGGTGGTGATGTTGGGCGGCGCGCTCGGTGCCCTGGGCATGATCGACGCGTCGATCACGAACAGGCCCGGCACGCCGTGGACGCGCCCGCCGCCATCGACCACGCCCTGGCCGGGCGGTCCCATGCGGCAGGTCGAGGTCGGGTGCGCGTAGCCGTCGAGCTGCTGCTCGATCGCACGCTGCAGGTCGTCGCCATCCGAGAACTCCGGCCCCGGTGCCATCTCGGCCGCGACCATCTGCGCGAACGGCGACTGCCGCCCGATCGCGCGCGACAGCCGCACGGCCTCGAGCATGCGCGCCATGTCGCGCGGCGTGCCCAGCAGGTTGTAGCGGATGCGCGGTGCGCTGCGCGGATCGCGGTCGGCCAGCTCGAGGCTGCCGGTCGCTTCGGGCTGCGTCACCGACACCGCCAGCACGATCGCGCCGCCCGTGGGGCTCAGCGCCGGATCGAACAGATGGGTGGCCGAGATGTGCAGGTCGAGGTCGCCGGGCTCGGCCTGCGAGGACGCGGCCCAGAGGATCGCGCCCGCCGCGGGATGCATGCCGGCCGCCTCGGGCGTCAGCGCGTAGACGTTGTAATAGAACGGATGCTCCTGCAGCCCCTGCCCCACCGGCAGGTCCGCCACCAGCGGAATGCCCAGCGACGCCAGGTGCGGCGCGGGACCGATGCCCGATCGCAGGAGGATCGCCGGGCTGCCGAAGGCGCCCGCGCTGAGGATCACCTGGCCCGCGCGATGGCTCCGGCCCTCGGCATCGACCACGCCCACGGCGCGCCCTTGCTCGAACAGCACGCGATCGATCTCCACGCCGCCACGGATCGTGAGGTTGGGCCGCGCGCGCACGTCCTCGCCGAGGAAGGCGATGCCGGTGTTGATGCGCCGCCCCGAGATCACGTTGAGCGGATAGGGCGCGACGCCGGCCTGCTGCTCGCCGTTGAAGTCCGCGACGCGCGCGAAGCCGAGCGCGGCCGTCGCATCGACGAAGCCATTGAGCGCCGGCGTCAGCTCGTCGCGCCGCCGGTTGCGGATCGGCAGCGGACCCGCGCGGCCGCGCAACGCGTCGTCGCCGTCGGGCGTGTTCTCGATCGCCTTGAAGGCTTCGAGCAGCTCGGGCCATTGCCAACCCTCGATGCCGAGTGCGCGCCACTTCGCGAAGTCCTCGGGCCGCGAGCGCATCGCCACCGCCGCGTTGACGGCCGAGCTGCCGCCCAGCGTCTTGCCGCGTGGCGCGTGGATGCTGCGGCCCGCGAGACCGGTCTCGGCCTGGTAGCCCCAGTCGTGGCCATCGGGCCCGCCGGCCGTGTCGGCATCGGCGAGGTCGCGTGGAAACACGTTCGGCCGGTAGGCTTCGCCGGCCTCGAGCAGCAGCACCTGGCGCGCCGGATCGGCGCTGAGCCGATGCGCGAGCACCGCGCCCGCCGACCCACCGCCGACGACGATGACGTCGAAGGCAGCGCTCATCGCGACAGCGCTCCGGCCACCTGGCCCATCAGCACCGCGAACGGCATGTCGAGCGCGGCATACACGTCGAGCGCCTTCGGATCGGCGTTGTCGCCCATGATCTCGACCATCAGGGTCGCGTAGTCGGAGATCTCGATGCCGAGCGTCGTCAGGCGCGCGATGCCTGCCTCGCGCTTGGCGGCCGAGAAGGTGCCGCAGGCGTCGATGGCGATGATCGGCTGGTAGCCCTCCTCGCGCGCCGAGATCGCCGGCAGCGAGGCGCAGACCTCGAACGACAGCCCCGCGATGATCAGGTGATCGCGCTTCGTCGCTTTCACGGCCTCCACGAACGGCGGGTAGTCCCAGGCGTTGACGGTCGAGCGGTCCATGATCTCGCCGCCGCCCAGGGCTTCCTTGAGCTCGGAGGCCGTCGGCCCCCACATGCTGTCGCGCGCCGTCGTCACCGCGACGATCGGCAGGCCCAGGACCTTGGCCGCCTTCGCGAGGCCGACCACGTTGTGCTTGAGATCGCTGACCGTCATGTCGCGCACGCCGGTCATCAGGCCGACCTGGTGATCGATGAGCAGAACGGCGGTGTTGTCCCGCGTCATGCGGGTGCGTTGGGTTTGCATTGGTGTGACTCCTTGCGCTGGTTGGTGCGGGTTCGAAACGTGAGGCATTCGAACGGATGCGCCAGGCAGGGTCAACGAGATCGGCGGGGATCGGGGCTGGAAGGATCTTCCAATGGGTTGGAGGGTGGAAGAGGTTCCAATGGGGCGGATGCTTTTGCCGGGATCACCTGCTGCGGCAGGGAGCGCCGGTCGGGACAGGGAAGCTCATGACGCAGCACGCCACCGTCGTCTTCTCGCAGGGATCGACGGCCTCGGCGCGGCCTCTGCCCTCAAGCGTCGTGGCTCTCGCTCGGCTCTTCAGTCCCGTCGGCATTCCAGAAGCGCCACACGCCGACTTCGCGCCCGTCGCGATAGTGCCCCTCGGAGGCCGGCCGGCCATCGGGATGGAAGTCGCGCCAGAGCCCGTCTTCCTTGCCGTCGACGTAGTGGCCTTCCGATACCACCGTGCCGTTCTCGTGATAGGCCACGAACAGGCCATGCCGGATCCATCGCGTCCTGTCGGGCGACATCACCCTCGTGTAACGGAATCGGATGGCTCCCGATTCGTAGGGGATCTCGGCGATGTTGAGGTCGGGGTCGGCGGTCATGTCGTACGAGGGAGAGAACGTGCGTCGATCTCAGTCTAGCAACCGCCGAAGCACTCTCCGCGTCAGGTGCGCTCGCCCCGCCCACCCACGACCTGCGCCGTATGCTCCCCCAGCATCGGCGCCCTCGCCTCCCGCTTCACCCCGCGCTCGCCATTGAAGCGGATCGGCTCCACCACCGCGCGGTAGCTGCCCAGCGTGGGATGCGCATGCGTCGCCAGCAGCCCCTGGTGGGCGACCTGATCGTCGTCGAACACCTCCTCGATGCCGCGCACCACGGTGCATGGCACGCGCGTGCCGAAGATCGCTTCCCATTCGCGGGCGTCGTGTCGCATCAGCGCGGCGCGCAGTTGCGGCACCAGCTCGGCCTCGTTGGCCTTGCGCAGGCGCATGTCGGCAAAGCGCGGATCGCGCGCGAGGTGCGCGAGGCCCGTGAGTTCGCACAGTGCCTCCCAGAACGGCTGGGTCTGGGCCTGCAGGTAGACGTAGCCTTCGCGCGTGGGGTGGATGCCCGAGAGCGCGCCGCCGCGCAGATCGCGGTCGACGCCGGGGCCCTCGCCTTCGGCCCACACCATGCGGCCCGCCTGCATGGCGAGTGCGGCCTGCAGCAGCGACGTATCGACGCGCTGCGGCAGGCCGGTACGTTCGCGCTGGAACAAGGCGGCGCAGATGCCGGTGGCGATCAGGCTCGCGCCGTAGAAATCGACGGCCGAACCCCACACCACGCGCGGCTCGTCGCCCGGATAGCCCTGCGCCTTGGCGATGCCGGTGCGGCATTGCAGCACCTGGTCGAAACCGGGGCGCTGCGCCTGCGGGCCGTCGGGGCCATAGCCGGTGAAGCTGCAATAGATCAGGCGCGGCTGGATCGCGGTCAACGTCTCGCAATCCAGCGCCAGCCGCTCGGCCACGCCGGGGCGGAAGTTGTGCAGCACCACGTCGGCCTGGGCCACGAGCCGGTGGCAGGCCTCGCGGTCCGCGGGCTGCTTGAGGTCGAGCACGATGCTGCGCTTGTTGCGGTTCACGCCGATGAAGGCGCGGCTCTCGCCGGGCAGGGTCGACGGGTAGTAGCGCATCGGGTCGCCCTCGGGCGCCTCGATCTTGATCACGTCGGCGCCCAGGTCGCCCAGCAGGCTCGCGCCGTAGGGGCCCGCGATGTAGGTGGTGAAGTCCAGCACCTGGATGCCGTCGAGTATCTGTTGCGCCATCGATGTCGTCGTTTCGGGTCGTGGGGGTGTGATGAAGAACTAGGCGAGCAGGCGGCGCGCGCGATCGACCATGGGGCGATCGATCATGCGGCCGTCCAGCCGCAGCGCGCCCAGGCCCTCGGCGTCGGCGCGGGCATGCGCCTCGAGCACCCTGCGGGCCTGCGCGATCTCGGCCTCGGTGGGCGCGAACACGCGGTTGAAGACCTGCACCTGCGCCGGGTGCACGGCGGGCGTACCGCTGAAGCCCAGCCGGTGCGACAGGCGCGCCGCGCCTTCGAGCGCGTCCATGTCGTCGAGCTCGGCGATGGAGGCGGCCAGCCCCCAGCAGGCGAGGCCCTCGGCTGCGGCGCACATCGCGACGCGCGCCGCCGCGGGCACCAGCAGGTCGGCATGCGGAGGGCGGCCGATCGCGGCCGCGTAGTCCTCGGCGCCGAAACCCAGCGCGCGCAGGGCGGGATGGGCGGCCGCGATCGCATCGGCACGCAGCACGCCGCGCGGTGTTTCGATCAGCGCGACCAGCGAGCGCGGGCCGGTCGAACCGCGCTCGCGCGCATGTCGCTCCAGCTGCACGAAGGCCGCACGCACCTCGCTCGGCGATTCGACCTTGGGCAGCATGACGGCATCGACGCCCGCAGCCACGCAGGCCTCGAGGTCGGCATCGAGCAGCTCGGCCTCGGCATTCACGCGCGCCATCAGCGGCAGGCCGGTGCCGCGCAGCGCGCCGGCCGCATGCGCCAGCGCGAGCCGCGCCTCGGCCTTGCGCTGCGGCGCGATCGCATCCTCGAGATCGAGGATCAGCGCCTGCGCGCCGCGCTCACCCGCGCGCGCGAAGAAGCGCGGCTCGAGCACCGGCACGAACAGCGCGCAGCGGATGCGGTGGGCGTCCATCGGCCGTTCCTCAATCGGCGGTGATGCCCAGGCGGGCCACCACGCCTTCCCACACCGGCGCGTCCTTGAGCATCTGGGTGCGGAAGCTCTCGACCGGCATCACCAGCGGTTCGGTCTCCATGCTCGCGAACTGGGCCTTGACCTCGGGCGAGGACATCACGGCCGCCATCTCGGTGCTGATGCGCTCGACGATGGGCGCGGGCAGTTTCGACGGGCCGAACAGCCCGCCCATGGTGTTGAGCGTGAGGCCGGGATAGCCGAGTTCGGCCATCGTCGGCACGTCGGGGTAGGTGGCCAGGCGCTGCGCCGAGGTCACGGCCAGGGCCCGCAGCCGCCCGCCGCGGATCAGCGCGCCCGCTGCGATCGGCGAGTCGGTGGAGAACAGCACCTGCCCGCCCGCGAGGTCGGCCAGCGACTGGCCGCTGCCCTTGTAGGGCACGTGGGTGGCCTTGGCATTGACCTGCTGCAGGTACATCTCGGTCGCGAGGTGCGTGAGGGTGCCGGTGCCGGAGGACGAGTAGCTCGATGGCGCGGCCGCCAGCCGCTTCGTCAGTTCCTGCAGGCTGCGCGGGCTGTCGGGCTGGGTGCCGACCAGCACCATGTAGGGACTGCGCAGCGCCGCGGCCACCGCGGTGAAGTCGCGCAGGTGGAACTTCGCGTTGCGGTTCATCGCCGGCACCACCACCAGCGGCGCGGTGGTGCTCAGCAGCAAGGTGTAGCCATCGGCCGGCTGGTCGAGCACGAACTGGTGGCCGATGATTCCGCCGCCACCGGCCTTGTTCTCCACGTACACGCTCTGCTTGAGCCGCTCGCCGAGCTTGCTCGCGAGCAGGCGCCCGATCACGTCGCTGCCCGAGCCCGTGCCCTGCGTCACCACCAGCCGGATCGGCTTGCTCGGATAGGTGTCGGCCAGCGCCAGCGGTGCCACGCCGGCCAGCGGCAGTGCGGCGCCCGCGGACAGCGCGCGGATAAAGTCTCTACGATGCATGCGTTTGTCTCCAGTGGCGTCTGTTTCGCCTAATTAGTCGAATATTCGAATATTATCTCTTCATGGCGCATCCAACAAGTGCCGGCGCGGCTTTGTCCATCCAGGACATCGTCGACGCCATCGTCCGCGAGATCGACGAAGGCCGTTATCCCGTCGGCAGCCTGCTGCCTTCCGAAGCCCAGCTGCAGGCGCAGTTCGGTGCCACGCGCTACCGCCTGCGCGAGGCCATGAGCGCGCTGCGCAAGCTCGGCGTGATCGATTCGCGCGCCGGCATCGGCACCCACGTGCTGGCGCGCAATCCCACGCCCTTCTTCGTGCATTCGCAGCAGACGCTCGAAAGCATCATGGAAGCCGCGCGCACCACGCAGCTCAAGCTGGAGCGCGCCGGTCTCGTCGCCGCCGACGAACAACTGGCCGGCCTGCTCCAGGCCGCGCCGGGCAGCCAATGGTTCTTCCTCGACACGCTGCGCTACCTGCGCGGCGAGGCGCGACCCACCGGCGCGCTGTGGCTCTACATGCGGCCCGAGTTCGCGGGCGTGGCCGAGCGACTGGAAGGATGGAACGGCCCGGTCTTCAAGCTGATCGAGCGGCTCTACGGCGTGGGCGTCGCGGTGGTGGAACAGGAGATCGACGCCGCACCGCTCGAATCGCGCCTGGCCGAGCGCCTGGATGCGGTGCCCGGCTCGCCCTGCCTGCAGGTCACGCGCCACTGGTTCGATGCCGCTGGCAAGCTGGTGCAGTGCTCGGTCGGCCTCTATCCGCAGGGGCGCTCGCGCTATCGGTCGCGGCTGCCGCTCGCGAGTCTCTGAAGCGGAACGGCCGGGCATCGGGGCCACCGATACCGAGGCTTTCGGTGTTCACCTAAGGTGACCGCCTTAACAACCGGGCGTCTTCTGCGCGGCGTGGGTGGGCTATAGCATTTTCGGCTTCACCCACAACGAGACATCAATGAAGCGCCTGTTCACGATCGCGATCGCGGCCCTCGCCGCCCTTCCTGCGTTCGCCGAGTATCCCGACAAACCGATCATGATCGTGGTGCCCTTCGCGGCCGGCGGCCCCACCGACAAGGTGGCGCGCGACTTCGCCGAGGCGCTGCGCAAGCCGCTGGGCAATGTGGCGATCACCATCGACAACACCGGCGGCGCCGGCGGCACGCTCGGTGCCGCCAAGGCCGCGCGCGCGGCCAACGACGGCTACACGCTGATGCTGCACCACGTGAGCATGGCGACCTCGCCTTCGCTGTACCGCAAGCTGCCCTACAAGACCCTCGAGGGCTTCGAATACCTGGGCCTGATCAACGAAGTGCCGATGACGCTCATCAGCTCGAAGTCGGTGCCCGCGAACAACTTCACCGAGCTGCGCAAGTGGCTCGAGACCAACGGCAGCAAGACCAACCTCGCCAACGCCGGCATCGGCTCGGCCTCGCACCTGTGCGGCCTGATGCTGCAGAGCGCGCTGAAGATCGCGCCGCAGACCATCCCCTACAAGGGCACGGCACCGGCCATGACCGACCTGATCGGCGGCCAGGTCGACATCATGTGCGACCAGACCACCAACACCACCGCGCAGATCGAGGGCAACATGGTCAGGGCCTATGCCGTGACCACGCAGCAGCGCCTGAAGACGCCGGTGCTGGCCGCGCTGCCCACGCTCGACGAGAGCGGCCTCAAGGGCTTCAATGTCAGCATCTGGCATGGCCTGTTCGCGCCCGCGGGCACGCCCAAGGCGGTCACCGACAAGCTCAATGCGGCGCTGAAGGTGGCGCTCAAGGACCCGGCCTTCATCAAGAGCCAGGAAGGGCTCGGCGCGGTCATCATCACCGACGCCCGCGTCAACGGCCCGGAGCACAAGAAGTTCGTCGAGACCGAGATCGAGAAGTGGGGCGCGGTCATCAAGGCGGCCGGCCAGTACGCGGACTGAGCATGGACCGCGCCATGACGACGAATCCGAACCGCCTGCGCCTGCGGCTGATCGCCCTCGCGGCGCTGGCGCCGCTCGCGGGCGCCGCCGCGGCCGCCTCGCCGAAGTTCTCGGTCGAGCTCGTGGGCGGCCGCATCAAGGGCGACGACACGCTGAAGGTGCGCCAGGGCGACCAGGTGCAGATCAGCGTGCTCAGCGACCAGCCCCTGGTGCTGCACCTGCACGGCTACGACATCGAGACCCAGGTGACGCCGCCCGCGCCCGCGCTGCTGAGCTTCAAGGCCAGCCTCGCGGGCCGCTTCCCGGTGCACGAGCATCGCCACGGCCCGGGCAACCACCGCGCCGTGATGTTCATCGAAGTCCATCCCTAGGCGCGCCCTGAAAACGCTTCGCTTCGGGACCGGTCTCGCGATCGCGTGCGCCTCGGCCGGCGCGCGGGCGCACGGCTTCGGCCAGCGCTTCGACCTGCCGCTGCCGCTGTGGCTGTGGCTCACGGGGGCCGGCGCGACCCTCGTGCTGACCTTCGCGGCGCTCGCGCTGTTCGCGCGGCGCCACGACTTCGGCTCCTCCTTCCTGCGCGACACCGACCTGCTGCGCTTCGCGCCGCTGCGCCGCATCGCGCGTCCGCTCGCGGTCGTGCTGCGAACGCTGGGCTGCGCGCTGTTCGTGCTGACGCTGGCCACCGGCTTCCTCGGCAATTCCGACGCCTATGCGAACCTGATCGTCACGATGGTCTGGGTGCTGTGGTGGGTCGGCATGGCCTTCTTCTGCGCGCTGGTCGGCGACCTGTGGGAGATCGTCAACCCGCTGCCCACGCTGTACCGCGCCGCCGCGCGCCTGGTCGGCGGCGGCCACGAATCGCTGGGCCTGCGCTGGCCGAAATGGCTGGGCGCCTGGCCGGCGGTCGCGCTGTTCTTCGCCTTCGCCTGGACCGAACTGGTTTGGCAGGACAAGGATCTGCCCTCCGCCCTCGCCGGCGCCCTGCTGGGCTATGCGCTGCTGAGCTGGGCCGGCATGCTGCTGTTCGGCGTGGAGGCCTGGCGCCACCGGGCCGATGCCTTCGCGATGGCCTTCCGCGTGCTGGGCCGCTTCGCGCCGCTCGAGTTGCGCGGCTCGACGCCGACCGAGCCCGCGCGCCTGCGCCTGCGGCCCTACGGCGCCGGCCTGCTGACGACCGAGCCGGTGCCGAATTCGGTAGCGACCTTCGTGCTGCTGATGCTCGCGACCGTCACCTTCGACGGCTTCCACGAAACCCCGCTGATGGATCGCATCGGCACCGCCGCGCAGACATCGCGCACGGTCGCCGAGACGCTGTTCACGCTGTCTTCCGCGACCGGCATGGACGAGACCCAGTGGCTCAACAGCGTCATGCTGATGCTGTTCCCCGTGGCCTTCGTGCTGATCTTTCGCGCCGTGGGCGCGTGGATGCTGCGCCTGGCCGGCAGCACCGAACGCGCGGCCGTGAATGCGATGGTCTGGAGCCTGGTGCCGATCGCCGTGGCCTACCACCTCGCGCATTACGCCTCGCTGCTGCTGACGACAGGGCAGTTCATCGTTCCGCTCGCCTCCGATCCCTTCGGCTGGGGCTGGAACCTGTTCGGCACGCGCGGCCGCACGGTCGACCTCGGCATCGTGAGCCCGGCCGTCTACTGGTACACGGCCTTGACGCTGATCGTCGTCGGCCATGTGCTCGCGGTCGTCGTCGTCCATGTCGAGGCCACGCGCCGCTTCGCGAACCACCGCGCGGCGATGCTGAGCCAGCTGCCGATGCTCGTGCTGATGGTGGCCTATACGAGCCTGAGCCTCTGGATCATGGCGCAGCCGATCGTGGGGTGAGCGGCGCCTGCGGCCCTACGCCTCTGTCCAGGGGTTGATGACCGTCAGGCCCGCCGCTTCATAGGGCGACGTGTCGCGCGATGCCACGATGAAGCCACGCGATGCCGCAATGGCCGCGATATAGCCATCCGGCGTCGGGAAGCCGCGACCGCCGCTCCTGGCGGTTACGGCCAGGTCTGCATAGTGGCGCGCTGCATCCGTGTCGAACGGAAGAACACGATCCTTGAACAGCTCCAGCAACTCACGCAGGGCTCGGTCGAGCAGATTCTTGCGCTTGCCCGCGGGCAACGCCCGGATCCCGAACAGCAACTCGGCCAGCGTGACGCTGGACAGGTAAAGACTCTCTGCCGCCTGGTCGTTCAACCACGCCCTTACGGCCGCATCCGGCTCCGGTTTCATCGCCTCGGAGACGACGTTGGTGTCGAGGACGATCATTCAGTCGAAGCTCAGCGGTTTGGCCGGCGTCTTGTCGCGCACATTCTCGAAGACCGCGAAATCCTCATTGGTCAGGCCGATCTTGCGACCGATGGCAGCCAAGGCGTCTCCCACGAGCACGCGCTTCTCCGGCTTGACCACGGACGCCAGAATCTCGCGCACCTCCGCTTCCGTACTGCGGCCATGCTGGGCAGCCCGCACGCGCAAGGCGCGGTGCACGTCGTCGGGCACATTTCTTACCGTCAGGATTGCCATGATTCAAATCCCCTTGAATGCCGTCAATGACAGCAATTATATTCAAATGCTGTCACCATCGCCGACATCCGGTCGCTCTTCAGCTTCCGCGCCGCAGCTGCGTGGCTTTCCTGTCATCCACGCCGAGCGATATCAGGGTGTCGCGCCTTGGCGCTTCAGAAACCCCTCGACCACGCCCGCGAAGTACGACGGATGCTGCTGCATCGGATAGTGCCCGCAATCGGGCACCACCCGCAGCTCCGCGTTCGGATGCCACGCGAGCAAGGTGTGCTTCATCGCCTCCGCATCGAGCCCCGGATCCCTGTCGCCGACGACCACCAGGAACGGCGTGTCGAGCCCTCGCACCTCGTCGGCGAAATCGGCCGTGACCAGCATGTCGAGGTAGCGCCTGCGGCATGCGGGCGCCACCGCCTCGCGGTGGCGCCGCACCTTCTGCTCGACCCATTCGTCGGGCAAGCTCCCGCCGACGAACTTGAACAGCCGCCGAAGCGCGTCATCGTCGTCGGCCGTGCTGGCAAAGAAGGCCAAGGCCTCCGGATCCAGCCTGTTGCCGGCGGCTGAAACCGGGCACACGGCGATCGCGCTCGCGATGCGCGAAGGCGCGTCCGCCGCGAGGCGTTGCGTGACCATCCCGGTCATCGAGTGACCGAGGACGTGGAAGCGCCGCCAGCCGAGGCGGTCGGCGAGCGCGAGGCAGTCGGCGGCGATCTCCTTCACCGTGAACTCGCCCGGCAGTGCGATCGACAGCCCATAGCCGCGCAGGTCGGCGAAGACATGGGTGAACGCCTGGCCGTCGAGCCAGGGCAGGAGCGCGTCGTAGTTCGCGTGGTCGCCGAGCCAGTCGTGCAGGACCAGCACGGGGATCGGCCCGTGGCCATGCCGGACGTATCCGAGGCCGGCGTGCGATGCGGGGCGAATCTCGAGGGGTGCTTTCATCTCCGGGTTCCATGGAAGTTGCGGAACAAAAAGAAAACGCCCCCCGGCGAACCGGGAGGGCGTTTTGAAAGTGCCGCGATGCTATCGACCGCGCGAGCGAAGGTCAACAGGCATGCGCGGTCCTTGGCATCTTCAGCTCTTGAGGTTCGCCACCGCCAGCTTGCCGCCGCTCTGCAGGTAGCCATTGGTCGTGAACGAGCAGCCCTCGGTGCAGCTCAGCGAGAAGAAGCCCTTGTTGCCGCCGTTGTCGGTCACCTGCAGGCGGAACTTCGCGGGCTGGCCGTCGAAGCTGCCGTCGGCGTCGATCTGCACCGAGTTGCTGGTGGCCGTGACCTGCGCGCCATCCGCGTCGATGGCAGAGCCGAGGCGCGTCACCGCACCCAGCTGCACCTTGTTGCCCAGGCCCTCGATGCTCAGGCTGACGCTCGGGCCCTTGCTGTCGCGGCCCGCCTTCAGCGCCACCGTGAGGTCGCCCTGCGCCGTCGCCACCTTGCCGCTGACGTTCGCGCTGCGGCTCATGCACGGGTTGTACTGCGGGTTGGTCAGCTCGAGCGAGACCAGGCCGCCCTGGTTCCAGCCGGTGTAGTAGAGGCAGTTCTCGGCGTCGTAGCGCGGATCGGGACGCGTGAAGTCCATCTTGCTCGGCGTGTTGCGCCGCGCGACGTAGTAGCCGATCTCCTTCGGGCTGGTCGGATCGGTCCAGTCGGCGAAGCGGATGCCGCCCGATGCGGCCGCGTAGACGGCCACGCGCATGTGGTTGCGGTCGTCGAAGTTCAGGTAGTGGACCATCGGGACGTTGCCGCCCTCGGCCACCAGCGTCGGGCAGACGCTGGCCTTGTTGGCATCCTGCTCATAGGTGCCGACGATCTTCGGATGTTTCTCGTCCGAGATGTCGATCATGCGGCCGAAGCTCTGCTGCTTGCACTGGTTCGGCAGGCCGTTGGTGTCGCTGGTCGTCAGGGCGTACGACTCGTCGGTCGAGACGATGTACTCCTTGCCGTTGACGTGCCGCACCCATTCGGTGGCATGCGTCGCTGCCGTCGAGGTCATGCGCGCATAGCCGCCCTGCTCGAACTCGGGATTGGGCTGCTGGTCGCACCACGAGAGGAAGCTGATGTACTTCAGCTTCGGATCGGCCGCGCGCTTGACGATGTCGCTCGAGTCCATGATCAGCAGGCCGTTGGCACAGGTCTGATCGCGCCAGAAGGTGGTGGTGGGCGTCGGCAGGTTGCCGGCCACCTGGCCGCCGCCGCCGTACACCGCGAGATAGAGCCGCGTGCCGTCGGGGTTGGTGCTGACGTCATGGATGTTGGTCGCCGCCATGATGCGCCAGTTCTTGTTGTTCTTCACCTCGTCGGGCAGCTGCGAGCGGTTCCAGCTCAGCAGCAGCTTCGGGTTCTTCGGATCGTCGAGGTTGGTGATATGCAGGTCGACGCGCTTGTTGTCGATGGTGTAGTTGGCGAAGTTGTCGTCCGTGGGCGAGGTGCCGCCGGTGATGAGCGTGGTGCCGCCGTCCTTGGCCGTGGTGCCGAAGGGCACGCCGTACCAGGTCTTGCCGTCGGGCGAGAGCCAGCCGTCGTGGTGGCCGCCCGAGGACTGGTAGCTCGCGTTCAGCGGCACCGGGTGCAGGCAGTCGCTGACGTCGTAGACGTCCACCATCTTGTTGTCCTTGTAGCCGGCCACCAGCAGGTCGCCCGACAGCTCGAGGCCCGAGTAGGCTTCGAGCGCGGCCGGGGTGCGCAGGATCTTGCCGTTCGGATTGACCGGCGTGGCGGCGGTGGTTTCCTCGCCCCACTTGTTGGTGCTCGTGGCCTTGACGCTGGCCGACGGCGCGGTGCCGACGACCGTGGTGTCGCCGCTCGCGGGCACGACCTGCATCTTCGTCGGCGTCTTCATGTCGAACACGATGATGCCGGTGGTCAGCGCGGCATCGCCGCCGGCCGCGCCATCGCGGTTGGAGGCATAGGCGCAGCGCGTCGAGCCCTTGGCCTTGATCTGCAGGTCGCCGAAGGCGCCGCGGCCGAACAGCGTGTTCTGCGCGACCTTGCGCGCGCCGCACCAGTAGCCCTGGAAGCCATCGGGATTGGCGGTG
Organism: Variovorax paradoxus; assembly: GCA_016806145.1. Taxonomy (NCBI): domain Bacteria; kingdom Pseudomonadati; phylum Pseudomonadota; class Betaproteobacteria; order Burkholderiales; family Comamonadaceae; genus Variovorax; species Variovorax paradoxus. Next base: position 1,885,246 of record CP063167.1, on the reverse strand, counting down.
GCGTCGTACATCGCCGACTTGGGGATGTGGCCATTGACGCCCGGCTCTCCCTGGTCCCCGGGGCCGGGCTCGCACAGCCGCGGCGGTGTCACGTAGTCCTGGGCAACAGGCCCGGTGTCGGTGGGCGGCTGGTCGGTGGATCCCGCGGGTGGCGGTGCGGAGCCGACGATGAGCGGCGCGCTGTCGTTGCTGCCGCCGCACGCGGCGAGCAGCAAGGCGCTGGCGAGGGCGCCAACCAACAGCAGGTTGGCTCTGGGGGCTTGTCTTCTCTTCATGGTTCTTCTTTCTCTGTCAAAAAACACGGGGCCAGGGGAAAGTCTTCGCGTCAATGTCCGAAGGGGGCGGGGTCTCCCGCGAATGCCGGTTCCACGTCCGGCTCCGGCGGGTGGGCCGGGCGGGAAGGCAGCGGCGATGCGACGGTGCGGTCGGTCTCGATCACCACCGACTGCCCCGCGCCCGCGAGCACGACGCTGTCGGGCTGGATCGCGCTGACGGTCAGGCCCTCGACGTGGCCACCGACACGCAGTTGCAACAGCTGCGAATCGCCGGCGCGGCGCATCAGCGCGAAGCTGTCCACGCCATCGGCCGCCACGACCGTGCCGACGAGCTTGAAGGCCGAGACCGACAACGCGGCATCGATCGGCTTCGCGGCCACCGGCACGGGCTTCGGTGCCGGTGCCATCGCAGGTGCGGGAGCCACAGCGACCGGCGGCATCGGCACGATGGCCTCATCGGACGACGGCCACCACCACATGGCCGACAGCGCGACGGCGAACACCGCCACGAGCCACCAGGGCCAGCGGATGCGATGCGTCACGGAAGCCTGCATGGATGTCGATGTGGTTGTGGAGTGGGCGCAGAGATTAGTTGTGAAAGCCCTGCGTCAGAAGACGACCAACGGTTAAAACGTTCGTCGCAGGTGAGCGCATGAATCGCATCGCGGGCCCTGCCCGGGACCCTCGCCGACACTGGCGTCGCGGCACGAAAGCCGCGTGTTTTCATCGCATGCGGACGTCGATCGCGATGCATCGTGATCCCTTGCGCGCGCGCGCCGCGTCGATAACATCGCCGGCTTCTTTGAATGGAGGCAAGGGACAGCGATGTTGCTGACGACATGGATCCTCGCCGGCGCGCGGGCCTCGGCCATGGCCGCGGCCCTGCTGCTCGCACAGCACGCGGTGGCCGGCCACGACGCGGTCGACCCCGCGCTGCGGCGCTTCACGGCCAAGGTGACCGGCGTGGGCCAGGCCGGCAAGGCGGGCCGCATCGCCACCTTGCGCTTCGAACCGATCGGCCCGGGCATGGTGGCGCCCCAGCGCAACGAGATGCGCGGCTGGCGGCTCACCTTCCTCCGCGGCAAGATGTTCGGCCGCACCCTGTGGCTCAAGAGCAATACGCCCGACGAGCTCACGGTGCGCGCCACCGATCCCTCGATGGAAGGCGTGAACGCCGGCGACATCGTCATCATCGAATTGATCGACCCCAAGCTGGTCGACCCCCATGCGTAGGCTGCTGCTCGCCGCCGCGAGCCTGGTCCTGGCCGCCGCGGCGGGAGCGCAGACCGTGAAGCTGCCGGCCGACGCGGTCGACGGCTTCCACGCGGCACTCAAGCGCAAGGACACGGGCGGTGCGCTCTCCTACCTCGACCGTTCATTGGTGGTGTTCGAGTTCGGCGTCACCGACCCGACGATCGAGGCCTATGCGCTGAGCCACCTGCCGGGCGACATCGACATGGCGGCCGTGTCCACCTGGACCCTGCAGGCACGCCGCCTCGGCGGCAGCGGCAACGAGCGCTGGGTGCTCAGCACCTACCACGTCACAGGCAAGCTGCCCGACGGCAAGCCCATCGACCAGGTGATGCAGGAAACGGCGATCGTGCGCCGCGCGGGCGACAGCTTCCGCATCGTCCACCTGCACTGGTCGAGCGACAAGCTCTGGGCGCAACCGCCGCGGCCCGCCGCGCCTTGAGCGCAGCGCGGCCCCTCACAGGTCGAAGCGCAGTTCGGCCGTGTAGGTGCGTTGCGGGTACGGGTGGAAGTTCCAGTAGCGGTCGTTGTTCGCGTTGTCGATGCCGAAGGCCGCCGACCACTGCTTGTCGATCTGGTAGCGGACGCGCAGGTCCACCGTGAAGTAGCGGCTCGCCCCGAAGTAGGCGAAGGCATTGACGTCGCTGTTGTCGAGGTTCGAGTACTGCCGGCCGCTGTAGCGCGCGGCCACCGTGAAGGCCCAGCGCGCATCGGGCTTGTAGGTGGCGTAGGCCGTGGCGCGCCAGCGCGGCACGCGCGGCTGCCACTTGCCCACCGCCGCCGGAAAGGCCGCGTCGGCCACCGTCTTCGAATCGGCATAGGTCAAGCTGCCGCCGAGATCGAGGCCCTGGATGCCGACGTCCTGCCCGGTGTAGGCAAGCTCCACGCCGGTGGTGCGCATCCGGTCGACGTTCTGCACGCGCGAGACGGTCGAGTTCGGGATCAACTGGCTGTAGAGCGCGTTCTTCGTGGTCTCATGGAACAGCGTGGCGCGCAGCAGGCCGTTGCCCAGGTCCTGTTCGGCCGTGAGTTCGCCGGTCCATGACTTCTCGGGCTCGAGGTTCGGGTCGTTGACGAACGAGAGCGCGCCGCCCGAGGTCGCGCCATAGAGTTCGCCCACCGTCGGATAGCGCACCGCGCGGCCCACCGAGGCCTTGATCACTGTCGAAGGCGCGAGCTGGTAGGCCAGCGCGGCCTTGGGCGAGAGGTCGGACTCGCTGCGCGCGGCGTAAGGCTGTGCGCTCGTGGCCGTGGCGGTGAAGCCGTCCGTGGCCTTCCACTTCTCGTAGCGAAGCCCGAGCACGGTCTTCCATCGCGGCGCGAAGGACCACGCGTCCTGCGCCCAGGCACTGAGCGTCTGGCTGCGCCCTCCCACCTGGCTCACGGGCGTGAACGCGGGGCCGTCCTGCCAGTCGCCGAGCACGTTGGTCTTGGCGATGACGAGCTTGTAGGCATCGCGGCCGACACCGAAGTCGACCACATGCGCGCCGCCCACGCCCTGCGGGCGCCAGGTGCCCTTGGCCGCGAGCGTGTTCCAGCCGGTGCCGCCCTGGTCCTGCAAGGTGCCGGCACCGCCGAGGGCCGCCAGCGGCAGCGCGACCGTGGGCGAGCGCTGCGTGTCCTTGGCGTAGTCGTAGAGGCTGGCGGCCACCTCCCAGTCGAAGGCACCCTGGGTGTTGCTCTTGACGGACAGCCCGTGCATGAAGTGCGTGGCGCGGTCCTCGGTCCACGGAAAGGCCGTGGGCGCGAGCGTGAAGCTGCGCCCGCCGATGTTGACCGGCCCGCTGTAGACCGGCTGGCCGCGTGCATCGACGAGGTAGCTCTCGCTCTGCCCGCTGCCCGCGTTCTGCCACCAGCCGAGCGTGTAGCTCGCGCGCAGCGTGGGCGAGATGTCGTAGGCCAGCTTGAGCTTGGCGTGGTCCTGCACGGTGCGGTACTGCGTGCCCGCGCCGAGGATCAGCCACGGGGCGTTGGTGGTGTTGAGGCCGGGCACCGCGCCGAACACCGGCGTTCCCGCCGCGCCGGCCACGGTGGACGCCAACGTCGCCGTGGTGAAGGTCAGCGGCTGCCCCTGGCTGTCGGTGCGGTTGACGTCGATCCACCAGGACCAGTCGCCGCTGCGGCTGCCCAGCGAGGCGCTGGTCTGCCAGCCGTTGAAGCTCTTCTTCGTGCGGTAGAGCTCGTTGGGCTGCGAGGAGAAGCCCGCCTTCACATGGGCCTCGAGCTTGTCGGGCATGCGCGTCACGTAGTCGACCACCGCGCCCGCCAAGTTGCCCGGGTACGCGGCCGAGAACGGGCCGTACATCACGTCGACCCGCTCGATCTCCTCGGCCGTGACCAGGCCCCAGCGCGGCGCGAAGTTGGTGCCGTTGGCGATGCCGTTGCCCAGGTAGTTCGACAGCAGGATGCCGTCGGCATAGACGGCCGAGCGCGCGCTGTTGCCGGTGCCCGAGGCGCGCGTGGAAAGGATCGCGTGGTTGTAGTCGCCGATGTAGCGCTTGCGCACCAGCAGGCTCGGCAGGTACTTGAGCGCGTCCTCGCTGTCGGTGGCGTTCACGCGCGTCTCGATCTCGGCGCGCGTCACGCCCTCGATGGTGGTGGGGATCTGCGTGGGCAGCGAACTCGGCCGGGCACCGGTCACCGTGACGATGCCGAGCGACTTGGCGCGCTCGGGCGCGTCCTGGGCCATGGCATCGGTCGCGACGCAGGGAAAGGCCGCGACGAGCGCAAGCGACAGGAGGGACCTGTTCATGAAGGCCTGGCGCGATCTGCAACGGGAAGTCGCATGTCTCTCTGTTCTTGTTCGGATTCGCCGGCGCCGCGGCGCAAAGGCGGCAGAGCGTAGTCGCGGCCCGTGGCGGCCCGGAAGCACATCGGCGGTTAACTCGTTCACCAAAGGTAGGCGCATGCGAGCGGCTTTCCATGCACCGCGAACGCCGCAAACCCGCATGGATGCTGGCGTTTCGCGCGTTGCAGCGCCTGCCGCACACGCTCGCGATGGCGCTGCGCCTCAAGGACGCTTGCCGGATAATTCGCGACCACAACGACAACGAGACACGAGACAAAGTGCGCGAGGCCCACCTCCGAGATCTGATAGCCGTCATCGAGACCGGCAGCGTTCGATCCGCCGCGCGCAAGCTCGGCCTTGCGCAGGCGGCCGTCAGCAAGAACCTCACCGCGCTCGAGAAATCGCTGGGCGTGCCGCTGCTGGTGCGTTCCGCGCGCGGCGTGGAACCCACCGAGTTCGGCCGCATCGTGCTGCGCCGCGCGCGCGTGATCGATGCCGAACTGCGCCATCTGCAGGAGGAACTCGAGAGCGCCGGCGGCGAGGGCCGCAAGCTGATCACGGTGGGCCTGTCGGCCACGGCCGAGGCCATGCTGCTGCCCACCGCCGTGGCGCGCTTTCGAGAGCACACGCCCAATGCATTGATCAGCGTGCTCGGCGGTCGCTCGTCGTCGACCATCGCAGCGCTGCGCGAAGCCCGGATCGATTTCGCGGTCGGCCCGCTGCCCACCGACCAGAGCCTGTCCGACCTGCACACCGAGCAGCTGTGCAGTTCCGACATGGGCATCGTCGTGCGCGCGGGCCACCCGGCCGCCGATGCGCGCGACCTGGCCGCGCTGGTGCCCTATGGCTGGCTCTACAGCGTGCAGCAGTCGGGCGGGCCGATGATCGTCACGCTGATGACCAGCCAGGGCCTGCCGGCACCGACGCTGGTGGCGCATTGCGATTCGTCGAGCGCGCTGGTGTCGATGCTGCTGCAGAGCGACCTGGTCACGCTCAACAGCCTGGGCGGGCTGGAACCGCTGCGCGAACGCGGACTGCTCAAGGTCCTGCCCATCAAGCTCGATCTGCCGCCGGCCGTGCAGCATCTGGTGACGCCGACGAAGCGGCCGCTGACGCCTTCGGCCGCGGCGCTGGCCGACGAGTTCCGGCGCGCCTCGCGCAGGCTGCGGCGGTGAGCGGCAACACGCTCGCGACGCGGCGCGCGATGCTCGCCGCCATGGCGTGTGCCGGCCTGTGCGGCCGCCACGCGCTGGCCGCCAACGACACGGGACGGCCCTTGCGCATGGTCGTGCCGCAGGCGCCCGGCGGTGCCGCCGACTTCATGGCGCGCCTGATCGCCCGCGAACTGGCGCAGGTGCTCGACCGGCCGGTGGTGGTCGACAACCGCGCGGGCGGCGGCATGATCGTCGGCACGCAGGCCGTGGCCATGGCCGCGCCCGACGGCAACACCTTCGGCATGGTGTTCTCGCCGCATGCCGCCAACGAGGCGATGCGCCAGCAGATGCCCTACGACGCGCTCGACGATTTCGAGCCCCTGTGCCTCGGCGGCCATTCGATCGTGGTGCTGGTCACGCAGCCGGGCTTCGCCGCGCGCGACGTGGCCCAGTTGATCGCGCTGGCAAGGCGCACCGATCCGCCGCTGCAGTACGCGTCGCTGGGCATCGGCTCGGTGTCGCACCTGGCCGGCGAGCTGCTCGCCATCGAGGCCGACGTGACGCTCGAGCACGTGCCCTACAACGGCAGCGCGCAGATCTACCGCGCGCTGCTCAACGGCGATCTGCCGCTGGCCTTCGTCACCCTGGAGAGCGCGCTGCCGCACCTGCAGTCGCAGCGCCTGCGCGCGCTGGGCATCACCAGCGCGCGGCGGGCCGCGTCCTATCCGCAGCTGCCCGCCATCGCGGAGTCGCTGCCCGGCTTCGAGCTGATCGGTTTCTATGGTTTCGTGGCACCGGCGCACACGCCGGCGGTACAGGTCGAGGCGCTGAGCAGCGCACTCGCACGGACCCTGCAGACCCCGCAGGTGCATGACCGGCTGGCGGCCGGCGGGGTGGTGGTCTCGGTCGCGCCGCCGGCGGCCTTCGCCGCCTTCCTGCGCCAGCAGGTGGACAAGTACGCGGCGCTGTCCAGGCGCACGGGGATCACGCTGGACTGAAGCGAGCCCCGGTCCGGCCCGCTCCCGCTTCGCTCAGGTGCCTTCGATGATCCGCAGATCGCGCTCGGCGCCGTCGCCCAGTGCGACCAGCGCGGCCTGGTAGTCGGGGCTGTCGTGGGTGGCCGTGGCCTGCGCCACGCTGTCGAACTCGATCAGCACGGTGCGTTCGGCCAGGCCGTATTCGTAGGTCTTGGCGGGCAGGCCGCGTGCCAGGAAACGCCCGCCGCCCGCGGCGATGGCCGGACCGGCCAGCTTTGCGTAGGCGGCGAGTTTGTCGGCGTCCTTGACGGCACGGTATGCACTGACCCAGTAGGCTTTTGCCATGTTGATTGCTCTGTAGTTGCCAAAGCTTTCAATATAGCGGGCGTCGGCGTCTCGCGCCTCGGCACGGCGGCAAGCCACCTGAACCGCACCGGCCAATCCACGGGCGGTGCTACGAACCCGCGATCTCGCCGCGCTCCACCAGCAGTTGCCGGATGTCCTTCTTCGCGATCTTCCCGTAGCCCGACTTCGGCAAGGCCTCCCAGAAGAACACGTGGTGCGGCCAGCGGTAGCGCGCACAGCGCCCGTCGAGGTGCGCGATCAGCGCATCGCAATCGACCTGCGCGCCCTCGCGCCGCACCACCACGGCCACGCCGACCTCGCCCCACTTGGGATCGGGCACGCCGAGCACCGCCACCTCGGCCACCGCGGGATGCGTGAGCAGCACCTCCTCGACCTCGCGCGGGTAGACGTTAGAGCCGCCCGAGATGTACATGTCGGACTCGCGACCGGTGATGTAGAGCAGGCCGCGCGCATCGAGCCGGCCGAGGTCGCCGGTATGGAACCAGCCGCCGCGCAGCGCCTTGCGCGTGGCCTCCTCGTTGCCGTGGTAGCCCGCGAACACGGCGGGGCCGCGCACGCAGATCTCGCCGACCTCGCCCGTGGGCAGGCGCCGCAAGTCGGCATCGAGGATCGCCACCTCCATGCCGGTGCGCGCGCGGCCGCACGAACCGATGTTGGCGTTCGGGTCCTCGTCGTCGGCCGAATGCATGGCGGCCGGCAGCACCGTGATGTTGCCGGTGACCTCGCCGAGGCCGAAGTACTGCACCAGCACCTTGCCGAGCTTCTTCAGCGCGAGCTTCTGGTCGGCGCGGTACATCGGCGCGCCCGCGTAGATCACGTGGCGCAGCGAGCTGTGGTCGTAGCGGTCGACCGCCGGATGCTCGACCAGCATCTTGACGATGGTCGGCACGGTGAAGAGGTTGCTGACGCGGTGCGCCTGCACCGAGGCCCAGAAGGCCTCGGGGTCGAGCTTCTCGCTGGCCGGCAGCACGGTGGCCGCGCCGCGCGCCACGTTGAGCAGCGCATGGATGCCCGCGCCATGCGACAGCGGCGCGACCGCGATCGAGCGGTCGTGTTCGGTCGTGCCCGGGATCAGGTCGGCCAGGTGGTTGGCGACCACGAAGGCCATCTGCCCGTGCGTGAGCACGCCGGCCTTGGGCCGGCCAGTGGTGCCCGAGGTGTAGAAGAACCACAGCGGGTCGTCGCGGTCGACGGTCTCGTGCTCGGCCCGAGCCGCGTCGTGCGCTTCGTGCGCGCGCAGCAGGTCCTCGTACGAATGCTCGCCCTCGCGCGCGCGGCCGATCGCGACCACGTGCGCGAGCGCCGGCGAGGCCGCGCGCACTGCGTCGGTGTGGCCGGGGAAGATGTCCTCCACGATCATCGCGACCGCGCCGCTCGACGCACCGAGGTAGGCCACCTCGGGAGGCGTGAGCCGGAAATTGGTCGGCACCCAGACGCAGCCGAGGCGGAACGCGACCCAGCAGCTCTCGAACATCTGCAGGTTGTTGCGCGACTGCACCAGGATGCGGTCGCCCTTCTTCAATCCGAGCGCGCGCAGCGCCGCGGTCATCGCGGCCACGCGCGCCTCGATCTCGCCCCAGGTCCAGCTGCGGCCGCCCTCCTGGATGAGGCCCGGCCGATCGGCAAAGAGCGCGGCCGTCTGCGTGAGCAGCCGGCCCAGGTTCATCGCCTGCGCCGCACTCACGAGGCTGGCTCCAGGATGCTGAGGTAGCTGGCCACCGCCGAGCCGCCCATGTTGAACACCGCGCCCATGCGCGTGCGCTCGACCTGCATGCCGCCGGCCGTGCCCGAGAGCTGCATCGCGGCCATCACGTGCTGCGACACGCCGGTGGCGCCGATCGGATGGCCCTTGGACTTGAGCCCGCCCGAAGGGTTGACCGGCAGCCGGCCGTCCTTGCGCGTCACGCCGTCGAGGATCACGCGCGCGCCCTCGCCGTGCGGCGCGAGCCCCATGGCCTCGTACTCGAGCAGCTCGGCGATGGTGAAGCAGTCGTGCGTCTCGACGAAGCCCAGGTCGTCGAGCGAGGCGCCGGCCGAGGCCAGGCCCTTCTTCCAGGCCATGGCCGCGCCCTCGAACTTCGTCGGGTCGCGGCGCGACATCGGCAGGAAGTCGTTGACGTGCGTGCGCGAGCGCCAGCGCACCGCGGGCACCTTCGCGCCCGCGAGCGGCTCGGTCGACAGCACCAGCGCGGCCGCGCCGTCCGACACCAGCGAGCAGTCGGAACGCTTGAGCGGACCCGACACGAAGGGGTTCTTGTCCGAGGGCGTGCGGCAGAAGTCGAAGCCGAAGTCGCGCCGCATGTGGGCATAGGGGTTGTGCATGCCGTTGGCGTGGTTCTTGGCCGCGATGGCCGCGAGCGCGTCCGACTGGTCGCCGAAGCGCTCGAAGTAATTGCTCGCGATGCCGCCGAAGATGCCCGCGAAGCCGGCCGGGTCGGCGCCCTCCTCCTTCACGTACGAGCACTTGATCAGCGTGGCCGCCACCTCGGGCGTGCGCAGGCCGTTCATGCGTTCCATGCCGATCACCAGCGTGCGCTTCATGCGGCCCGCGGCCATGGCGTCGAGCGCGGCCCAGATCGCGGCCGAGCCGGTGGCGCAGGCGTTCTCGCAGCGCACGGCCGGCGTGTGGCGGAACTCGGGCATGGCCACCGCGGGCAGCGAGGCCGTGAAGTCCTGGCCGACGAAGCCGGCATTGAAGTGACCCACGAAGATGCCGTCGATGTCCTCGGCCGCCACGCCCGCGCTGTCGAGCGCGGGTTGCACCGCGTCGCGGATGAGCTGCTCGAGCTCGGCGTTGTCGAGCTTGCCGAAGGGCGTGTGGCCCCAGCCGACGATGTAGGCGTTGTCGTTGCGCATGATGTCTCCTGGAAGGGGTGAGAAGCGGGATTCAGGGCACGGCGGGCCGCGCGGGCACGGGCCGGCCATGACGTTGTACCAAGGTCAGCGCGATCGTGCCGGCCGCGGCCGCGAGCACGCCCGTGGTGAGCGAGAGCACGGCGGCGCTGCCGCTGCGGTACATCAGGCCCATCCAGCCGCCGCAGAGGAAGGCCGCGCCCGCGAAGATGAAGCCGCCGAGCGCCGAGGCCGCGCCGGCCTGCAACGGGAACGGCGTGGCCATGCCGACATGGCCGCAGGGCTGGTGGATGCCGTAGGCCAGCAGCATCAGCCACAGGCCCGCCGTGAGCGTGGCGGCCGTGTGCGCGCCGGCGAGCTGCGGCACCACCAGCAGCAGCGCCGCCAGCAGCGACAGGAAACCGGCGCGCCGCACCGAGGTCACGATGCCGTGCGCCGCGATCCAGCGCCGGCACAGCATGGTGCCCGCGAGGTAGGTGACCGAGGCGCCGCCGATCACCAGGCCGAAGCCCACGCGCGAGACGCCGAAGGTCTCGATGAAGAGATAGGCCGAGCTCGAGAAGAAGCCGAAGTTGGCCGCATAGCCGAAGGCGTTGAGCAGGGTCCACGACTGGAAGGCCGGATCGCGCGCGATGCGCGCATACCCCGCGAGCAGCGGGCCGAGGCGCAAGGCATCGGGCTTGAGCGAGCGCGCGGTCTCGGGCACGCGTGCGATCACCAGCAGCGCGCCGGCCAGGCCGCACAACGCCATCGACCACAGCGTGGCGCGCCAGCCCAGGGTCTGGGCCAGCAGCGCGCCCGTCACGGGGATCAGCATCGTCAGGCAGGCCAGCACCGACATCGCGACCGTCATCACATGCGTGCCGTGCTGCTGCTCGAACAGGTCGCGCACGATCGCGCGCCCGCAAACCATGCAGGCCGCGATGCCCAGGCCCTGCGCCGCGCGCGCGGCAATCAGCACTTCGATGTTCGGCGCCATCGCGCCCACCGCGGCGCCCACCGCGTACAGCAGGAAGCCCGCCACCAGCACCGGCCGGCGGCCGAAGCGGTCGGAGGCCGGGCCCCACAGCAGCTGGCTCAATCCGAAGCTGAACACCAGCACCGCCAGCGTGAGCTGCACCACGCCCACGCGCGCCGCGTACTCGTTGCGGATCGCGGGCAGCGCCGCGAGGTAGAGGTCGGTGCCCAGCGGCTGGACCGCGGTCGAGAGCGTGACCACGCCGACGACCAGCGCCGGCCCCATCGCAGCGACTGCGGCGACAGCGCCGGTCTTCACGGACTCAGCGCTCGAGCAGGTCGCGCTCCTGCAGCCAGCCGCGGATCAGCGCCGTGGCTTCCTGCAGCAGCTCGGGCTGGCCGGCGTAATAGTGGGTCGCGCCCTTCACCACGCGAAAGAGCTTGTCGGGCGAGGCCGCGGCCTCGAACAGCATCTTGGGATGCGTGGTCGGCACCGCGTCGTCGGCGCTGTTCTCGATCACCAGCAGCGGCACGCGGATGCGGCGCGCGCCTTCGAGCCCGTTGCCGCAGGAGTCGTCGAGCGACCATTGCGACAGCCAGCTGCGCAAGGTGGTGAAGCGCGCGAGCCCGACCGGCCCGGAGTTCACCGTCTCGGGATTGCCCATGTAGCACCAGCGCGGCCGGCGGTCGTTGGGATCGAGCGTGGAATCGAGGAAACGCGGATCGGCCAGCGTGCGGTGCACGAGGAAGGGCCGCTCCATCTCGCCGGTGTTGCGCGCCTGGAGCTCGGCCAGCTTTGCCCTAGCCCAAGCCGTGATGCGGCGCATGCGGTCGAGCTGCGCCACGCGGTAGCGCTGGATGTAGGCCGGCGAATACGGCGGCTGGTTCGGGTTGCGCGGGTCGTAGATGTCGAGCTCGACCTCGCGGTCGTCGGGATTCAGCTCGTCCTTCACCGAGGGGTCGATGGTCTCGGCCAGCAGGTGCGCGCGCGAGAGGTGCGCGGCCTGGTAGATCACCGCGTCGGCCGGGATCAGCCCTTTTCCCTTGAGATCGACAGCGTCGCCGGCCGGCGTGTGCGTGATGCGCGGATCCTCGGCCTCGGCCTGGTAGCTCACCGCCAGCGCCCCGCCGCCCGACCAGCCCACCAGCACCACGTGGCGATAGCCCCAGACCTGCTTCGCATGGCGGATGTAGGCGCTCAGGTCGAGGAACACTTTTTCCATGATCAGCGCCGTGTCGTTGCGCTGGTAGCGGCTGCCCGCGCACAGCACGTGCGCGCCGGTGGCCGCCATCGCGCGCGGCACCGGCAGCAGCTGCAGCGTCGACGCGGGATGCATGAAGACCATCAGCGTGTCGGACGCCTGGCCCTCGGGCCGGAAGCGGATCGCCTCGAGGTTCACCGCGCCCTGGTTGCCGGAGAAGCCGTAGGTCTCGGTGAAGGCGGCGTGCTCGTCGTACTGGAGGTGCACCCACTCGGTCTGGACGGTGAAGGACTCGGTCATGAGGGGAATGTAGGACCGGGCGGGGGGGATGGCAGTCCCCCGGTGGAGGTACAGCAGAGGCCGGTCCTCCCATCGCGGGGCGATCGCTCGATGCTCACTTCCCGCCCTTTTCTGCCTTGAGAAGCGCGGCTGCACGCCGCTTGGCGAAATATGCCTCCACCTCATCGTGCGCAACGGCAGGGCGCGATTCGTCCAGTGCCTCCTGCACCTTCGCTCGAAACCAAGCGTGGTGCGCAGCGGCGTCGACGACGGGTTCTGCGGGCAATGCACGGTCCTCGGTGTCTACATCGATGCGGTTCTGCACGACTGCTTTGCCGACCATGGCGACGTCCTCCCAGTAACGATGCGAAAGCTCGAACGTACTCCATGTGAACGCGATTGACGACATCCTCGCCACGCGTTCTCCAAACCTTTCGATCCTTGCGGCTCATCAACCACCGCCCAGAAGACCTCCCGGCCTTCACACACCGTCGCGCTCCGAGCTACCGATCTGCTCGCGCGCCGCTCCAGTCGCCGCAATCACGATCCCCGCCAGCACGGCCAGCAGCCCCGCGACGAGATTCCACCGCAGCGGCTCCGCCAGCAGCCAGGCACCCACCAGGCCCGCCGCCACCGGATTGACCGTCACCGAGATCGCCACGCGCGTTGGCGTGGTGCGGCCGAGCGCGAAAGCCCAGAGGAAGAAGACGATCGCGCCACCGAACACGCCGAGGTAGGCGATGGCCAGCCACTGGGCCGTACCGAAGGACACCACGGGCGCGAAACTGCCGCCCTGCCAGGCGATGCCGGTGAGGCACAGCGCGCCGACCGCCATCGCCACGGCGGTGAAGGTCAATGGTCCCGAACGACGGATCAGCGGACGCGAGCCCACGCTGTAGAACGCCATGCACAGCGCGGCCGCGAGCATCAGCAGGTCGCCGCGCCAGGCATCGGGCGGCGCGGTGCGCAGTCCCGACAGCAGCGCCAGCCCCACGCCCGCCATCGCGATCAGCACGCCGATCGTCTTGCGCCGCGTGAAGGGCTCGACGCGCAGCAGGCCCGCCACGGCCATGGTGAGCAGCGGCAGCGCCGACAGCGCCAGCGCGCCGCGCGCGGCGGTCGTGTGGTGCAGCGAGGCATTGAAGAGCAGCGGGAACAGACCGAAGAACAGCAGCCCCAGCCCGGCCGCCGCGGGCCAGTCGCGCGGCGCGGGCCATGACTCGCCGGAACGCAGCAGCGCCATCGGCAGCAACAGGCAGAAGCCGATGCCGAATCGAAAGGCACCGAGTGCCACCGGATCGATGACGCCCGCGACATAGCGCGTTGCGCCCACCGCCGCGCCGCCCAGCGCGCTGGACAGCATCGCGGCCGCGATGCCCAAGAGTTCTCCCACGCCCGTGCTCCCTGATCGATGAAGTGACAGCAGCGTAGGCAGCCCTCTATCATCAATCAATGGAATTTATTTGGTCACCCTGATCAACGAATCGAATGAGCATCCCGACGCTCGACCCCGAGCTGCTGAAGGCCTTCGTGGCCGTGGCCGACCACCGTTCGTTCACCCGCGCGGCAACCGCGCTGAACCGCACGCAGTCGGCCGTGAGCATGCAGATCAAGCGGCTCGAGGAGCGGCTGGGCACCGAGCTCTTTCACCGCACCAAGGTCAACGTCGACCTGAGCCTCGCGGGCGAGGGGCTGCTGGGCTATGCGCGCCGCATCCTGCTGCTCAACGACGAGGCGGTGGGCCATTTGCAACAGCACAAGGTCGAGGGCCGCGTGCGGCTCGGCGTCATGGACGACTACGGCAGCTTCGTCGTGCCGCCGGTGCTCGCCAGCTTCGTGGCCGCGTACCCGCGCATCCACATCGAGATGGAGACCGGCCTGACCGCGCGCATGCCCGAGCGCCTGGGCGAGGACTTCGACCTCGTGATCGCGATGCATCCCGAAGGCCAGGGCGGCGGCGAGCTGCTGCGGCGCGAGCAGGCGGTCTGGGCCACGGCCGTTTCGCAATCGGTGGAATCGCAGGACCCGCTGCCGGTCGCGCTCTATCCGCAGGGCTGCCTGTTTCGCCAATGGGCGACCGAGGCACTCGATGCGTCGGGGCGGCCATGGCGACTGGCCTTCGTGAGCCACAGCCTCGCGGCCGTGGAGTCCATTGCGGCGCAGGGACTGGCGGTGACAGTGGTGAAGTCGGGCACCTTTCCGCCGAGGCTGCGGGCGCTGTCGGAACGCGATGGCATGCCGCGGTTGCCTGGGGCGGATATACGGCTGCATCGGGCGGCGGGTCTGTCGCGGGCGGCTGGGTTCTTGGCGGGTCACATCGTGGGGGCCATTGCGCTCTGACTGGTGCGATCAGTTAGTAGCCATTGCGAATAGCGAGGACGGGGGGTCTTTCCCCAGCCAGAGCAATGTCGCGAGCGCGCAAGACGCCAGTCGATCCCCCCGCAACCGAAAACGTTCAACCAAGGACCTGTCCCTCAAGCGGGCCGCGAAACCGCGGCCCGCAGACCGACACTTACCCGCCAGTCTCAAGCGCTCCACGTCGCGGCATCTCGCTCAATTGAAACAGCTCCCCGGCCTTGCGAGCGAGGTCCGCCGCGAGCCAGAGCAGGTTGTCCAGTTGGCGTGGCCCGTCACCGCTACACCAATCGATGTCTCTTCCGTGGGAAGCCCACAGAAGCGCTTCGAGCTGGGAGAGGGTGTTTTCGAGGAGATCCGCCGGGGCTTGGGCGTTTTCTCTGGGGGATACCGGCGTGCGACGCCGGGCTATAGTCTTGGTAGCCATTTTTGTGCGGTTCCTTTAGAGGGGTGTGCACGAACTTGGTTAGACGGCTGGGGTGGTGCTAACGCCCTGGCCGTCGCCTTTTGATACCTCGCATTTGCGTCGTTGCCTTAGCAATGACGACCTGCCGCGAGGCGGGCAGTCTTCGAGCATCTCGGTGGATTGGTGGGTTGTGCCTTTCTTCTCCCCTAGGTGGGGTGGTGAGTGAGAGGGGCATCCACTCTAGGGAAGAAGTGGGCGGGTTGACGTGCCGTTTGGCACGAAGTTGCGGTAAGCGCCAATAAATGCAGCTTCTGCGATGCGCGGGGCACGGACCTCGAAGAGGCCGTGGCGGGCCGGTCCCGATCGGCGTGAACGCCGGAAGAAAAGCTGGCCCCCAAAGCCGGGCCGATTCAGTTCATCCTGTGCTGTTAGCCTCACATGGTCGGCAGGACCTCTGCCACGCCAACTCCGGCCATCGCGCCCAATTTCAGAACTGACCTCACTATGACCAGCCCGCTCTACAACGCCTCCATTCCCGTCATGCAGCAGATGCTGCGCGCCATGTCCGACGTGCTCAAGAAGGCCGAAGACCACGCGACGCAGAAAAAAATCGACCCGAATGCGCTGCTGCAGGCGCGGCTGTTCCCTGACATGTTTCCGCTGGTACGTCAGGTACAGATCGCCGCGGACTTCTCCAAGGGCATTGCCTCCCGCCTGGCTGGTGCCCAGGTGCCGTCCTGGCCCGACACCGAAGTCAGCTTCGCCGACCTGCAAGCGTTGATCGCCAAAGCTTTGGCCCATATCGGCTCCTTCAAGCCTGAGCAATTTGATTCAAGCGAAAGCCGCGAGATCGTATTGCGCCCCGGCACCCCCAAGGAAAAGAAGCTGACCGCAGGTGCATATCTTCTGCACTATGGATTGCCGCAGTTCTTCTTCCACGTGACCACCACCTATGCCATCTTGCGCCACAACGGTGTTGAGGTCGGTAAGCGCGACTACATGGGTGCCTACTAACTCAAGACAGATAGAAGTTCAGCGACTCGAGCCACTGCGGCTCGATAGCAACTAGAGCTTTCGTGGCTGCGCGATTTCGGGTGACTGTGGATGGAGGCTCTATCTGCCTTGATTTGCTTGGCGCATGGTCAACGCTGACCAAATGTCTGCTGCGTTGGGCTGTGAATTACGCAGCCGACACGTTGCGGGCGTTTGACGTTGGTTTGATGATGGCGGCTATGCAGCGATTGCGGCCTTCCAGTTGTTCAGACGGCCGGCGGGTGACGCTGCAAAGCGGACGCCAGCCGTCGAGGTCAAGCAATATCTCTGCTCGCGAAATCAACGGGCCGACATGCTCAAGCCGCCCTATGGCGTAGGCGTCTTGATGGTCTCTTGCGCCGGTACTACCGTCCGTTTTTGCATCTCCGTAGGCCTACCAAGCCATGTCCGCAGCCTGCTCGAACCGACGAGTCAGGCCGTCGACGAAACTGAGCATGTCCTCCTCGGACTGCATAGCGCGTGTGTAGGTACCATCAGTCGCGTGCGACAGAATGCTAGGAAGGACACTGAAGAGATAGTGCCTCGCGGGCGCCAGTGCTCCCGCCCATAGGTGGTCAAGAAACGAACCGATCTCCATCATCGCCGATGCCTCATCGAAGGCGACGCGACCTGTGAAGCTAACTTGATGGTCTCGGTCGTTGGTCAGCAGAACGGGGACGGAGCCCGCCCCCGAGTGGAAACGAAACGCTTGGCCCTCTTTGCCGAACGCCCCGTGAGCCACGAAGTTTCTTACCTGTGCACGAAGATCCAAGAGCTTGTCGTAGTGCGCTTTGGTGTCCTTATCCGAGATGTCGAGTGCGGCCTTGAATTTCGCGTTCCAGTTGTCCTCGGCAAGCTCCGCAACTTGCGTACCCACAGTTAGCTTTCCCTGAAGTATCGCGAGATGGATAAACGCGTGCTCAGTCCAACTGAAGAAAGCTTCGATGGCAGCCAGCGCATACCAGTTCACTTGCTTGTTAACTGACAACCACGATGAGATGAGCTCGAAGTTGAACGTCACAAAGGATTCGCTTCCTTTGTCCTTCGCCTTACTTTCCAGCTCTTTGCTTTCAACGACCTGTGCGTTGAACTGGTCGCGAAAATACTCGTAGCGTTCGAACAGATCCGAGTTTTTGTTGACGACGTTCAGATCAGATGTCGCAATTGCTTGCTGTGCACGCCACTGGAAGTATGGGGCCGCAACTGAGACGGCCTTCTTGATCGCTTCGACAATAGCGGTCGCGTCCTTCTCGCCTTGCTGACTTGGCCGACCGCTCATTCTCGCGTTGGGGTCGAGATTGGGTTCGAAGACGCCGAGCCCCATCTTTCGATGCTCTATGCCGTACAGGCGACCGCGGAACCTGACCGGTACCGTCCACGCGCTCTTTTCCCATTGACCAAGACTCGGGAACTTGAGTAGATCAACGAGAAGAAAATAGACAAGGTAGTAGGGCGGAAGGCCTCGACCGGCCTCTGTTCGCGCCGACAACATCAGCCCGTGTCCTTCCTCAGGCAAACGCGGAGGCCCGGCGGGCTCCAGCTCTTGGAGTGCCGCTCGTGCCATGTCGCTCATATTTGCAGGCAGTTCCGGTACAGCGATCGACTTTCTGACTTTCACACCTATTCCCTATTCTTGAGCCACGGTTCAGACCTGCGCGTCTACGAAGTCGCGGGACTGCGTCAAGAACGAGCGCAGGTTGCGCGAGATCACGCGCTGCAGGCTACCAGATATGCCGGGTATCGGAGACTCGAGAAGGTCAATCAGCCTCCCTCCGGTAGCGCTGAGTCAGAGGTGGGGGAAGCGGCTCCTGTTGCCGGTGCTGCAGCAGGTCCTTTGAAGCGGATATGGTTTGCCTGTCCGTTCGCCTCGGCCCAATCCTTGATCTTGATGCCCAACCAGGTCAGGTAGTCGCCGGTACCCAGCGCGCCGTCAGCGAATGGCTCGTGCTGGTCTGAGTCCTGCAAGTCCGCCATTAGGGTCTGGACTCGCAGCGCCATGGCATCGTCCTTGGCCACCGTCAGATAGGTGTTCAGCGGCTTGTCCTTGGACTCCTCCTCACCGCCGAGGAAGCGCTCGAAGTCGGGCACGCTGATCCTGTGCCGGGCGGCCAAGCCAGCCTTTCGGGCCTTGAGTACTGCCTCGCGGATTTTGCCGTTCTCGGTCCACATGCCGTTGCGATGCCCGTTCGATTTGTATGGCGGGTCTACATCGTGCACGATGCCGAAGTCAATCTTGAAGTGGGTCATGACCTTTATAAGCGGCACCAGGATGGCTTTGCCCCTAGCGCGGATGACTGTCACCTCGTCCATGAGTCCGTGCCCACGCTCAATGATGGACGACATGAAGGCGGCATGCTCCGTGTCACCCTCGACGAGCACGGGGTAGGAGCCGAAGAACACTTCGGAAAAGCTCGGGTCGATGTGCTGGAGGGCCTGCAGGCGCTGCTTGTCGTCGTCTTGGAACTCGAATTCAATCTCGTCCGAACGATAGGTCTTAGGCGCCATCGGCGCGTCGTCATCTTCACTCTCGCGTTCGAGGCGAACGATGGTCGTGTGATCCTCGAACGGGTTGACGAAGTGGGGCGAATGGGTGGTCATGATGACTTGCCAGTCGGGATGCTTCGCCAGTTCGTACAGGTGTCGTTGCGCAGCCCGTGCGGCCATTGGGTGCAACGCGTTCTCCGGCTCATCGATCAGCAGTAAGTAGCCCGGAAACGCCGGGTCGTCCTCGCTGTCGGGAATGTTGCCGTCTTCGTCGTGAGCTTTCAGGCGTGAGGTAGATTCCGCGATGATCTTGTCGTAGGCCTGCAGATCAGCTTCCTTAGCTTTCCCCGGTCCCTTGTCCGCCTCCTTCTTGCGCTTCACCCGGGCTGCTTCCAGTTCCTTCTCCAGCCGCTTCCTGTACTCCTGCCGGACCTCGTTGTCGCGTGACAACTCGTTGTGGACCTGGAGCATGGACCAGAAGAGCGCGCGCCGTGCGCCGGTTCCCTGCTGGTGGAGCGACGTCTGCGTCTTTCCATCCTGGACGATGAGACTTGAGCCCGTTTTGAGTAGGTCGGCGAGCTTGGGCACGATCGGACTCGCCGCGACGTTCAGCTTCACGTCCAGGCGCGGGAACACCCGCTTGAACCCTTGTGCCACTCGGCCTGATATGCCGTTGAAGTGCTTCTCGTGCACTCCGCTGAGTGATTTGACTCGCGTCGTGACGCTTGCGAGAGCAAGGGAAAGCGCGGACGCCGGATCGATCCGCTCCTTCTCAAGGCCGGCCAACAGCGGACCCAGCGCTAGGGTGAGCAGCATCTCCTCGGTCTTCGCTGCGTCATCCAACGAACCGATGCGAAGCGGGCGGGGCAACCTGGAATTGAAAACTGGATCCGCGCCTCCGGCCTTGCCGTCCTCAGCCCACGCCCCCTTTCCGTCGGCACCTCCCGACGGATCCCACGTTGTGCGGACCTTCTGATACTTGTCAGGTGCCCATTGCCAGCGGCTCTTGACGATTAGCAACCCGTCCTTCGCCTCCTTCCACCCCGAGTCGACGTTACCAATGCCGTCTGGGATGTGAACCTCCAGAAGCACTTCGGAGGGCTTGTCCGACGGCGCATGCAGGCAGCGGTCCTTGTTCTCATCAAACTGGGCTGAACCTTTGGCCAATTCGTAGGCGCGCAGAATGGTGGACTTGCCTGCGTTGTTCTTGCCGACCAGGCAAACAACATTGTCTAGTTCGATCTCTACGCCGTCGTCGCCGATGCATCCGATGTTGCGCACGGTGATGCGTACAAGCCTGGATCGATTTGCTCCTGCCATGTTTACCCCTTATTGCGCAAATATGTTGTTGTTAAACAAGCGTAACAGCAGTGGCGGCAGGACGATAAAAGCCGGACTTCCACCGGGCGCCTGTCCGCAAAGTCGCGGTACTAGATGACCGGTGTTGGCGAAAGCCGTCGGTCAGGCCCAGAACTGTGAATGACTTAGATCAGCAGCGGATTCAACCGGTCGACGCAACACAATAACCACTGCTGAGGTAGAAGGATTGTTGCAGATGAAGTATCGGACGCGAACCCGCTACACGGACGCTCAGAAGGCATCGATGTGGGAGCGCTGGAAGGAAGGCTGGACTCTGCATCAGATCGGCCATCTGTTCGACCGACCTCACACCTCGATCCACACCATCCTGTCGAAGACCGGTGGCATTCGACCACCGGACCGGCGGCGCAGCGCGAAGGCGCTGACCCTGGCGGAGCGAGAAGAGATCTCTCGTGCTCTAGTGATCGGTGAATCGATGCGCTCGGTGGCCGCCCGACTTGGCAGGGCACCGTCGACCATCAGCCGCGAGATCGGGCGCAACGCAGGGCAAGACTGCTATCGGGCGAGCGTCGCCGACGAAGCTGCCTGGAATCGTGCCCTGCGGCCGAAGCGCTGCAAACTGGTCAAGAATCGGGCGCTGGCTGGCGTCGTGGCGGACCTGCTTCGAATGCGGTGGTCGCCGGAGCAGATCGGCGGTTGGCTCAAGCATACTTATCCGAGCGACCCGGGCCTTCATGTGTCACACGAGACCATCTACCGCAGCCTGTTCATTCAAGCACGTGGCGCGTTGAAGAAGGAACTGCTGGAGCATCTCAAACGCACACGCGGCATGCGACGCTCTCGTTCCTACACACAGAAGACGGCGATCCATGGGCAGATTGCTGATGCCGTGTCGATCAGGGAGCGCCCTGCATCTGTCGAAGATTGAGCGGTGCCTGGCCATTGGGAGGGAGACCTAGTCTTCGGGAGCGGCAACAGCCAGATCGCCACGTTGGTCGAGCGACAGACGCGATACGTGATGCTGGTCAAACTCGAAGGCAAGGACTCGCAGTCGGTCGTCAACGCGCTGATCAAGAACGCACGCAAGTTGCCGCAGGAGCTCTACAAGTCATTGACTTGGGATCGAGGCACGGAGATGCACGGTCACAAGCGATTCACGATGGCCACCGACATCCAGGTCTACTTCTGTGATCCACAGGGCCCCTGGCAACGCGGCAGCAACGAGAACACGAATGGGCTGCTGCGGCAGTACATGCCGAAGGGCATCGACATTTCGGGCTACTCACAGTGCCAACTCAACGCGATCGCGCGACAATTGAACGATAAGCCGCGCAAGACACTCGGCTTCCACACACCCGCTGAGATGTTCAGCGAATGTGTTGCGTCGACCGGTTCAATCCGCCGCTAATGGCAGCCCTTGGACGGGATACACCGAGGGTTCCTTAAGGCCTATTGATTTCTCTCTTCTAGCAAATTTACGGGAAAACCGCGTTTCGAATGCGTTTTACCCTAACCTTTCAGCTCATAGTCTGATGTTGGCTTGCGTAATCCCCGAATTTTTCCAGTGCTGTCCGGAGAAAAATCAAACCTGAATTCTTTGGTCTGTTGTATTGGGAAGAACCAAGTTTTGTATGCAATCAGAAGACCAATATCGGCCGCTTCGACCTTCGTTCCGTCCTTGCCTGTAACGACACAAAATACGGTACGACCTTGACCGCTTTCTATTCGTTGCTTTCGATGAAAGGCGGGGAAACTTTGGTATCCGTCCATTCGCGTTCCATCCCTTAGTCTCGCCGCATGGATGATGCAGTTGTGACCAATCCAATCGATAGCGTAAGGGCTGTCGTTTAGAAATTCAAATGGAACTGTTTCGAAGTTGTCAGGAGACATAGCCTCCCCTAGCGATACAGACAACTTAGTTTGAAACGACAGCAACGCTGACAGAAAGCCAACTGTCGCGACTGCAATCGTGCCAACGCTCGCAAAATGTCGAAAGGATATTTTTCTTTTGTGAGTTGGACTTGCTGGTGCGACCGAAACCTTCACGGTCTTTGCAGCGCGTTTTCTGTTTTTTGAACGTCCCATTCTTTAGTTGCGCGTTGTGTGCAGTCGGAGCCGAGTTTTGACGACTTCGCAGGAGGTTGGTCAACTCATCAAAGTCGTGCTTGGTTAAGAGGTAATCACTTGGTCGATTGTTGCCCGCCATATGGTCAGTGCGCACACGCTCCGTACGGCATCGTTGTGCGTCAGCGACGAAGGTCTTCGTTATCACGCAGTTTTAACGTGCGGGAAGCGGTGGAGGTCCGCGTAAGCTGCTGCAGGCAACGGACAAGTTCTGAGGTTGGCGAGAGTAGGCAGCAGCGAGGGCATCGCATCGATGGCTGGCAGTAGACTTTGACCACCGAACTCGCACCTCTGGGGAACCCCATGCACCGCCATGAGATAGCCGGTCCTACGGTCATTCGCGAAGGCCTAAAGCATCGTCGACTTGGTAACCATCGGCTTGTCAGCACTGTTGAAAAACGTTTGTAAATGTTCTGCGCACCTGGGTAAGAAGATCTTGGCAGGCAAGAATACTCCCTGACCCACGGGGTTGTCCAAGCTGTTTCTCATTAGCTTTCGACCAGTGACATGATCTTGCCTGCGAGGATTTAACCTACATCGGGGGAACAACGTGAAACTCATTTTTAGGCCGAATTCTGGGACCGCTTCTGGCCGACTGTAGCCTGTTGGCCGCCAGGCGCTTCGGGCCCCGAGCATTGAAAAATGGTTCGAATGGAGAGTACCCTTGAGTCGAATATCACAAATTAATTTCCTGCAAACCATCTTTCCGCCCTTTACGAACCGCAATGTAGCTTTGCTAGTCAGTAAAGCGAATCAGCATATTGCGCAGCGCCTTAAGCAGAGCAAGTTCTACATGATTGGCGCACGTGCTCAAGCGAGCTTTGTGAACCCTCGAGTGGACAAGGAAAAGGCGCTTATATACCTAGACGTGGAAGTCGGCACACAAGTGGTCGACTCTGGCGTTGTCCACGTCGGAAAGTTCGAGGGTATTTCTCGTGACCCCGAAATACAGATAACTCCGGAAGCGGTGTTGCTGGGGGGCACTAAGAAGGGTACACACGCAAAGATTTGGCTCACCCCTGACTCTGTCTACTGGCAAGTAGCTCGGGGAAGTGACTATCTTGAGGGTTTTAGTAGGCACGAGCAGGTATGTAGTTACGACCTGCTGTATGTAGGCATCGCAACTAAACAAGACAGTTACCAACGCCTTATCGCTAAAGCCCACCACGGGCGGCTGAGGATTCTGTCGGAGGAGCAAGCGCGCAAGCCAGGAGCACACCCCTCTGACGAAATTGTTCTGTTCCTTTTTGACTTGGAACCACTCAGCTTCCAGCAAATCGGCGTCGAAGACAATGATTTCACCCTCTTTCGTGGCGTGGAGCAGAACAGAATAGTTGCGGATGCCGAAAAGGCTTTCGTGAAGTTGCTAGACCCCGAATACAACATAACCAAGTTCAAGAACTACCCAAAGGGCGAAGACGGGCTGTATGACGCGGGTCTCTCGAACTATGGGTATGTCCTCAACGAAAACATGAGATTTGCAACTACCAATGGGCTGTTCAAAGGCTTCTACAGCCAGAGCGGCTTTGATAACCGCCAAGACTCTATTTTTGTTGAGGGAGACAACGTAGTGTTGAAGTTCGGCGGCGACACCTCAGAACTTCCTTTGCCCCCCAGAGACGCCCGCAAGCGCGAGATGAACCGCGATGATTGAGCGCGTGCCCGAGCGGCGCCGTCATTTGATACTGACATTTCATCAAGGGAAGCGCTTGCGCCTTATGCCAGGCGGCCATGCATGTGTTTTGGTCCGCGAATGGGCGGAATGAAGTGATTGAGAGGCGATGTCGACCGTCAGGTTTTGGCCGATAGTACCGATTCGATCCGCCCGATCGGAGGACAGCAACCAGTCCTAAAGCGGACATCGGTCACAGCAACTTGGAAGCTGTCTGCGGCCGGTCAAGGCCGTCAAAGCAGCCACTTCCTTCGCATTGAAGTCCACGTCATCGAAACGGAACCCGCCCTTCGATCTGCCCTGCGTTCTTCACGCTCGCTCATCCATTGATTTCTGCCACGGTCAGCAAACACTATGGCTACAGCGCCTTCTTCATGTACGCCACGTAGAAGCCCTGGATGTAATCATCGATGCGCCCAAACTCTTCGTAGCCCTGCTTGAGATAGAACTCACGCGCTTGCCATTCGAAGGTATTCAACGTCGCATTACGAGCACCCAACTCGCGGGCTTTCTCTTCCGCCGTCGCGAGCAGCCTTCCGCCCAGGCCTCGATGCCGAGCCGCGTCATCCACGAACAGCAGCTCCACGTTCAGCCATTGGAGAAGAACGAATCCGCGCAGGCCACCCACGAGCCCACCCGTGTCGTCCTTGGCGCTGACCCAGACCGGCTGCGCCTGCCCGTACTCACCGACAAAGCGGTAGTTGAACTGGCGCATGCGGCGACCCAACTCGCCCGAGTGGACTTCTTCGGCCGTAGGGGTGTAGATCTCGAAGTTGCTCATGGGCCGACAACGGCTTCCGACCGGCGACGACGATCAAAGCCACCGCGAAGCGGCGTCCGACGCGTCCGTACCGGCCGGAGCACGCGACGCGATGAGCGTCGCGGCGAAGTAGGCCCCGACAACCGCCACCAAGGGCCGAGCCACTTCCGCGCCTCCTGGCACCAGATGCCAGGGCAGGTTGAACACAGCGATGGCCCCCAAACCGGTGACCAATCCGAGCCGTGAGCCTTGCCGATACAGCGTCAAGGTTCGGCCGAGGCACGGCATCGTGAATGCGGGCTCTCCGCGCAGGCGTTGCAGCAGTTGCATGGGTGATCTCCTCGTGTTCATGCTTCCCTGCGTGCATCGTGCCATACAGCCGGTGAGGCGACACCTCGAAACTTCATGCGCCCAAAAGCAACAAGGCGCCCCGTTGCACGGAGCGCCTTGTTGCCAGCGTATTCCCAACTACCTCGGTGTCAACCCGCATCCGACCGAACGGATTGCGGGGACACGAGGGCGCTGGCCCGCGTCAAGCGGCGTTCATCAGCCCTTCATGGCCTTGATGTCAGCCTTGGCCTTGTCGTGATCGGCCTTGGCCTGGTTCACGCAAGCGCTCTTGGCGTCGCCCGACTGGTCGTCGCACTTTTCCTTGGCGACTTCGTAGGTGGCCGTGGCCTTCTCTTCCGCGACCTTCTTGGCGTGGCCGGCGGTCGGCTTGTATTGCTGTTCGAGTTCGGCCTTGGCCACGTTCTCCGTGCCCTTGGCCTGCTTCTCGCAGACGTCCTTGGCGTTGTCCTTCATGGTGTCGCACTGGGCCTTGGCGACCTTGTAGTCGGCCTCGACCTTTTCCTTGGCCACCTTGTATTGGTCCTTGGTCATGCCGTCGGCCGCGTTGGCTGCGCCCATGGCGAAGAAGGACGATGCGATGGCGAGAACGAGAAGATGTTTTTTCATGAGAGGCCCCTGTCGAGTTGAGTGTCTTTGTCACCGAGCCGCCCTGTGCGACTGCAGTGAATGCACTCTAGGAAGACGAGGGCGGCGGGCGAGTAGGACGACGGCGCTCGGGAGGCTAGGCAGAGGCCATGGCCGCGCGCAAGCGCAAAGAGGGCGTGGTCAGTTCTGCACGGTGACCCACACGGCCCGCGGATCGCACTGCCGCGCGCACGCGAACACGTAGACCTCGTTGCCCAGAAAAAGCACATAGCCTCGGGCCGAAGAGCCGTCGGGCTGTTCGGGTGCGTCGGGCAGCTTGAGAAACTGGAAGCTGTCGCTGACCTGGCACACGAACTCCATCGGTGAGCCGCACGAACAGGTGAAGCGTTCTTCGTCCTGCACCCACTCGGGCTCGCCACCCACCGCGATGCGGTAGTACTCGTCGTCGGGCGCATCGGCCACCACGAGTTCGGCGGTCTGCAGAACGGGGGGACTGGGCACGCGATGCATGGCCCGGGGCTTCTCGAGCGATGCGAACCAGTGGCCTTCGCCCTGGTCCCAATACGCCGGCGGCAACGCCTCGAAGGACTCGAAGCTCGGGATCTCGTTGTGCTCGGGGCACATCAGCACCGACAGCCGGCTTCCCTCGACCAACGGCAGCTCGGCCGCGCGAGGGAGCGTGAACTGGAGGAAGGGAATCATCTGCCGATCGCACTGGGTGCAACACGGCAGCCCTTGGCCCTCGGGCGCCAGGTAGGCACCGCCCACGGAGTCCTGAGGAGATTCGCTGTCGAAGCGCAGGTTGAAGAATTTCTTCGGCACGTTTTCTTTCCTTGAGTGGGGCCGTCAGGGCTGCTGCACGATCTGGATCTCGTTGCCGGCCGGGTCGCGCAGCGTCGCAAGAATCCCGCCCCACTGCTGCCGCTCGGGAAGCCCGCTGAACGCGACGCCGAGCGACGAGAGTTCCCTGTACTTCGCGTCGATGTCCTTCACGTCGAAGGACAGCCCCGTGAAGCGCCCGACGAGCACCTGGTCTTCCGTCGGGGCGTCCGCGTCGACACGCTCGACCACCAGGCTCAGCGGCCCCGAGCCGAACACGCAATAGCCATGCTCGCGCCCATCGGCCTTCAATGGCAGGCCCAGTGTCTGTTCGTAGAAACGGGCGGCATCGCCGAGGTCCTGGACGAAGATGCGCGCTGTGTGAAGTTCCATGGTGCCTCCCCGGGGCTGTGTGGTTGCGGTCGCACGGCATGCTAGACGCGTGCGTCGACTGCGGCAAGCCGATCGAGCTTCACTACGGGAACCGACTCAAATCAGCTCACCAGCGATGCTTGACGCGACGCCGCCAGGAACTATCGAGATGAACCCGGCACCTTGAACAAAACCGTCATCTCGGTCCGGGGCCTGCGATAGCCGCATGCCTCGAAAAACCGCTTGGCGTCGCCCAGCGCCTTCACGTAGATCGGAATGCCGGGAAACTCGGCCTCGACCGTATGCAGCAGGGATCGTCCGATGCCGGAGCTCCGTGCCGAAGGATGCACGAGCAGTTCACCCAGCATGGTGCTGAATGCGCCATCGCTGAACGCCGAGACATAGCCGAGAAGCATCCCCTCGTCGGAACGTGCATGGGCAATCAACGGATAGGCCCGGCTCGTACGGGCAAAGGCCGCTTCGTCGTACCCCGAGCCCCAACCCACCGATTCCATCAGGGCACCAAACTCCTGCCACGTCACCGTTCGATCGGTCGAAACCTTGTAGTTCATGAAAGGAGAATACCGACGCGTCGATGGCGCGAATCGCGGCGCGAGGCTTCGACAAGCTCAGCCCGAACGGCCGAGCGCAAGCAACATCGTCAGCAGCGGGCGCGCGCCGCTCCCTTCACGGAATCAACAACACCGACCCCACCGTCCTCCCCTGCTCCACATCCGCATGCGCCAGCGCCGCATCGGCCAGCGCATAGGTCCGGCTCACCTCGACCTTCAGCGCGCCGCTGCGCACCAGGTCGAACAGCTCTCCGCAAGCCTCGGCACGCGTCTCCGGCGTGATGGCGTGGAAGCCGAAGCCCGGCCGGTGCAGCGCGAGGCAGCCCTTCTGTGCCAGCAGCATCAGGTCGAAGGGCGGCACGGGGCCCGAGGCGTTGCCGTAGTTCACGACGGCACCGAAGGGCCGCATGCAGTCGAAGGAAGGAATGAAGGTGTCCTTGCCGACGCCGTCGAACACGGCCGCCAGGCCCTGCGGCGCGAGTTGCTTCGTGGCGGCCACGAAATCCTCCTGGCGGTAGAGGATGGTGTGGTCGCAGCCGTGTGCCCGCGCGAACTCGGCCTTGGCCTGCGAGCCGACGGTGCCAATCACGGTGGCGCCCAGGTGCCGGCTCCATTGCGCGAGCAGGCTGCCGACGCCGCTCGCGGCGGCGTGCACGAGGATGGTGTCGCCGGGTTGCGGCCGGTAACAGCGGTGGATGACCACCGAAGCGGTCAGCCCCTTGAGCAGCATGGCGGCGGCTTGGCGGTCGTCGATGTCGTCGGGCAGCCGCACCAGGCAGTCGGCCGGCAGGTTGCGCGCCTCGGCGTAGGCGCCGGTGTCCTGGAAGAACAGGCCGCCGGTGCCGGCATAGGCGACGCGGTCGCCCGCGCGCCATTCGGTGACCTCGGTGCCCACGGCCTCTACCACGCCGGCGGCCTCGTTGCCGAGGATGACGGGGAAGCGCGGGCCGCGGCCGAGGTAGAAGCCGCCGTTGCGCACGTTGATGTCGGAGAAGTTGAGGCCGATGGCGGTGTGGCGCACGCGCACCTGGCGCGGCGCGGGCGGCGGCAGTTCGAGGTTCAGGGCTTCGAGGACCTCGGGCCCGCCGTGGCGATGGATGGCGATGGATTGCATGCCGCGAGTGTGCGCAGGAGTGCCGCGCCGCGCCCGTCCCCTCCGAGGGGACTGACACCGGGCCGCCCGCGCCCGACAGTGGCGCCATGACAAAGGCCACCTTCATCTGCGCCGACGGCGCCCGCCGCGACGTCGACGTTCCCGTCGGCACCAACCTCATGCGCGCCGCCTGCGACCACGGCATCGACGAGATCGTCGGCGATTGCGGCGGCTCGCTCAGTTGCGCCACCTGCCATGTCTTCGTGGAAGACGGCCCCGCGGACGCACTGCCCGCCATGGCCTCGACCGAGGACCAGATGCTCGACTACACGGCCGCGCCGCGCCAGGCCACGAGCCGGCTCTCGTGCCAGCTCGTGATGAGCGCGGCGCTCGACGGCCTGGTGCTGCGCATCGCCAACCCGCAGGTCTGACGCCATGACCGCGAACTGGCTGCAACTGGAAGACAAGGTCTGCGTGGTCACCGGCGCGGCCGGCGGCATCGGCATCGAGATCGCGCGCGAGCTCGCGTCGGTGGGCGCCAGGGTGGCGCTGCTCGACCGCGACGAAGCGGGCGCGGCCCGCGCCGCGGCCGACATCGCGGAAAGCGGCGCGCGCGCGATCGCGCTGGGCTGCGACATCACCGACAAGGCCGACGTGGAACGCGCCGCGGCCGCGGTCGAGCGCGAGCTCGGTCGCTGCGACGTGCTGGTGAACAACGCGGCCACGATCTACGCCGCGGCGCTGATGGACATCGACATCGAGCGCTGGCACCGGCTGATGGCGGTGAACCTCGACGGCTTCCTGCTGTGCGCGCAGGCCTTCGGCCGCCAGATGATCGCCGCGGGCGGCGGCAGCATGGTGCACGTGGCCTCGATCTCGGGCCGCGTGCCGCAGCCCTACAGCGGCCCCTACAGCATCAGCAAGGCGGGCGTGAAGATGCTGTCGCAGCTGCTGGCGGTGGAGCTCGGCGAGCACCGCATCCGCAGCAACGTGGTGAGCCCGGCGATGGTGCGCACGCCGCTCACCGAAGGCATCTACACCCAGCCCGAGGTGCTCGCGAAGCGCGAGGCCATCGTGCCGGCCGGACGCATCAGCGGGCCGAAGGACATCGCCGAGGTGGTGGCCTTCCTGGCCAGCCCGCGCTCGGGCTACGTGAACGGGCAGGACCTGCTGGTCGACGGCGGCCTCAGCACCGCCTGGCTGTCGCTGATTCCGCGCCCCGGTTTCGAGAAGCAGGACGCGCAGGCCCGATGACCCGCGTGCGGCCCGGTGGCCTGGCGGCGCTGGCCACGGTGCATTGCTGCAGCAGCGCGATGATGCGCGTCTGCGATCCGATGCTGCCCGCGCTGGCGCAGAACTTCGGTGTCACCACCGGCCGCGCGGCGCTCACGGTGTCGGTCTATGCGGTGGCCTATGGGCTGCTGCAGCTGCTGTTCGGCCCGCTCGGCGACCGCTTCGGCAAGCGCCGCACCATCGGTTTCGCGGCGCTGGGCTGCGTGGCCGGCAACCTGCTCGCGCTGGCAGCGATGAGCCTCGAGATGCTGGTGGTGGCGCGCTTCCTCGCCGGCGCCGCGGCGGCCGGCATCATCGCGCTGGTGCTGGCCTGGGTCGGCGACACCGTGCCCTACGCCGAGCGGCAGCCGGTGCTGGCGCGCTTCCTGATGCTGTCGCTGGGCGGCATGATCGCCGGGCAGTGGGTGTCGGGCGTGCTCACCGAATGGCTGGGCTGGCGCGCGGTGTTCGCGCTGCTGGCCGTGGTGTTCTGCGTCGGCGGGCTTGCGATCAGCCTGAACCGCGAGGTGCGCGCCGAGCCGGTGCGCGCGCCTTCGAGCCACGGCCATGGGCATCTGCGCGACATCCTGCGCGTGCTGGCCGAACCCTGGGCGCGCTGGATGCTGCTGGTGGTAATGGCCGAGGGCGCCTTCGCCTTCTCGGGCCTGGCCTTCCTGCCGGCCTTCCTGGTGCGCGAATACGGTCTCGGGCTCTCGAGCGCGGCGGGCGTGGTGGCGCTCTACGGCGTGGGCGGTTTCTTCTATGCCTTCGCGGCGCGCCGGCTGCTGGCCATGTTCGGCGAAGGCGGGCTGGTGCTGGGCGGCGGCATCGCGCTGGGCCTGGGCTGGCTGGCGCTCGCGCTCGGCCAGCACTGGGCGCTGGCGCTGCCGGCCTGCCTGGTGGCGGGCCTGGGGTTCTACGCGCTGCACGGCACCTTGCAGACCCATGCCACGCAGATGGTGCCGGCGCTGCGCGGCACCGCGGTGAGCCTGTTCGCGTCCACCATGTTCCTCGGCATCGCGCTCGGCGTGGCCGTGGCCTCGGCGGCGGTGGACCGCATCGGCACGCGACCGGTGTTCCTGGCCTGCGCGGCGGCGCTGCTGGCGATCGGCGCGGGCTTCGCGCTGAGCCTGCGGCAGCGGGCGGCGGCGAATCCGCGTCCGGCCGGCTGAAGTCGCGCGCCTGCGGCGCTTTTTTCCGGCATGCGCTGCGCGTATGCAGAATGCGTTCCCACGCAGGGGCACCGGATCCGCCGGGCCTCATGGAAAAAGCCAGGAGCACCCATGAAGAAATCCGAGTCGGGCACCGACCCCGCGATCTCCGCGCAGATCGACCAGAAGATCGCCGAGCTCGGCGACTGGCGCACCCAGACGCTGGGCCGCATGCGGCAGCTGATCAAGGAGGCCGATCCGGAGATCGTCGAGGAACTCAAGTGGATGGGCACGCCGACCTGGTCGCACGACGGCATCGTCTGCACCGGCGAGTCGTACAAGGGGAAGGTGAAGCTGACCTTCGCCAAGGGCGCCTCGCTCGCGGATGCGGCCGGCCTGTTCAACGCGAGCCTCGAGGGCAATGCGCGGCGCGCGATCGACATCGGCGAAGGCGAGACGGTCGATGCGCAGGCCTTCAAGGCGCTGATCCAGGAAGCGGTGGCGTTCAACGTGACGAAGAAGGCGGCGAAGGCGAAGCGCCCGGCATAGCCCGCCGCGGACGAAAGCTCAGTCGCCGATGCCCACCAGCTGCCGCGGATACCGTCGGCCCTCGAGCTCGTCGACCAGTGCGCAGGCGAAGTCCGCATACGAGATGCCGCTGCGGCCCTGCACATCGCTGACCAGCGCGCCGACCGCGCAGCGGTAGCGGCCGCTGCGCTCGCCCGGCGCGATGCGCGCGGCGGGCGCGAGGCAGGTCCAGTCGAGCCCCGAGGCGGCGAGCAGGGCCACCGCTTCCTCGTGCGCCCTGACCTTGGGCAGCAGCTCGGCCGGAAAGTCCGCCGTGTCGGCCAGTCGCCGGCCCGGCGCCACCGCGAGGCCGCCCGCACCGCCGACGGTGACGATGCGCGCGACGCCCGCCGTGCGCACCGCCTGCAGCATCGAAGCCGTGGCACGCACCAGCAAGGGCGCCAGCTCGGCCGGCGCGCCATAGGCGCTGACCAGCACGTCCTGCCCCTGCAGCCCGCGCGCGAGCGCCTCCGCATCGAACACGTCGAACTCGGCGCGCGACAAGGGCCGCACCAGGTGGCCGCGGCGCGCGGCCTCGAGCGCGACGTGGCGTCCCACGCGCCCGGTGCCGCCGACCAGCGCGATCTTCAGCGGCGGCATCAGGCGATGCGGCCCAGCCCGGCGCGAATGGTCGCGCCCGGCGCGGGCTCGAGCAGGTTGACCTCGGCGCGCTGGAACAGCGCCGTGCCATGGCGCGCGCGCTGCGCCGCGAACTCGGCCTGCAGCGCGGCATCGCGGTCCAGTCGCTGGCGGCCGGCACGCCAGGCCGCGGCATCGGGCCAGGCGTAGAGCAGCACGACCTTCTGCATGCCGGCGCCGGCCGCCATGTCCCACACGGCGAGCACGCGCGCGCCAGCCTCGCGCACGCGCGGCAGCCAGGTGTCGTGCAGGAACGCATTGGCATTGGCGTTCTGCCCGGGCGCGATCTGCTGCTGCACCAGCTCGTGCAGGCCGCCCACCGACTCGGCCGCGTCGGCCGCCGCGAGCGCCGGCCAGGCGGCGTTCGGCTTCAGGAAGAACAGGTCGTGGCGTTCCACCATCTCGTGGCCCGCATTGGTCTCGGCGCGCACGCGCCACCACTCGGCGTCGGCATAGAAGCTGGCCCACACGGCCTCGCGGTGCGCGTAGTCGCGGTAGGCCATCAGGTAGACGAAGCGCGGCGCGTCGGGGCCGGCCACGGCCTGCCAGCGCGCGACGCAGTCGACGCCGTGCTTCTCGAACAAGGCCGGGAAATGGTGGTTGAAGCGGTCGTGCACGTCGGCCATGCGGCCCGGTGCCACCGCGTAGAGACGCAGTTCGTGGATCATGGCCGCCACCATAGCCATGGCGCGGCGGCTGTCTGTCCCGCCGCAGGGGGGCATACCGCGCGCGGGGCGCTGCCTATGCTGGCCGGCGGCGGGCACCGTACCCGCGACAACAACAACCCGACCCGCGCACCATGGCCAAGCTCACCATCGTCTACTACAGCAGCACCGGCCACACCTGGCGCATCGCCCAGGCCATCGAGGAAGGCGCGCGCGCCATGGGCGCCGAAACGCGCCTGCGCAAGGTGCGCGAACTCGCGGGCCCCGAGACCATCGATGCCAAGCCGGCCTGGAAGGAACACCTGCAGGCCACGCGCGAGGTGCCCGAGGCCACGCCCGACGACCTCGCCTGGGCCGACGGCTTCGTGTTCGGCACGCCCACGCGCTTCGGCCTGCCGGCCGCGCAGCTCAAGCAGTTCATCGACACGCTGGGCCCGCTGTGGGCCGCGGGCGGGCTGCAGGACAAGGTGGCGGGCGCCTTCACGGGTGCCGGGCACCTACACGGCGGGCAGGAATCGACGCTGCTCGCGCTGCACAACGTCTTCTATCACTGGGGTTCGGTCATCGTGCCGGTGGGCTACACCGACAAGCGGATCTCGGCGGCCGGCGGCAACCCCTACGGCAGCAGCTTCAGCGACGGCCGCGGCCAGGGCCTGCCCGCGGAGAAGCTCGATGCCGCGCGCTTCCAGGGCGAGCGGCTCGCGCGCTTCGCGGGCGTGCTGGCGGCGGCCCGCGCACAGGCCGCCGGCTGAGGCAGGCGGCGACCATGCCCGTGCTAGTCTCGTGCGGATGGTCCCGCCCTCCCCCATGAAAGATGCGAAGTCCGGCCATGGCGCCGACGAGACGAACGGCACGGGCCACGGTGCCGGCGACGAGGACGCGGGCGGCGTGCAGGCGGTCGACACCGCGGTGCGCGTGCTGTCCGCGCTGATCGACACCGGCGCGCCGCTGATGCTCAAGACCGTGGCCGAGCGCGCCGAGATGCAGCCGCCGAAGGCGCACCGCTACCTCGTGAGCTTCTGCCGCAGCGGGCTGGCCGAGCGCGATGCCGCCAGCGGCGGCTACCGGCTCGGGCCGCTGGCGGTGCGGCTGGGCCTCGCTGCGCTGCGCCGGCTCAACGTGGTGCAGGTGGCCTCGCCCACGCTGGGCGAACTGCGCGACGAACTCGGCTTCACCGTCGGCCTCGCGGTCTGGGGCGCGGCCGGGCCGACCTTCGTGCGCTTCGAGGAGACCAACGACGCGCTGATCATCAGCGGCCGCCCCGGCTCGGTGATGCCGATGCTGACCTCCTCCACCGGCCGCATCTTCGGCGCCTACCTGCCGGCCTCGGTGACGGCACCGCTAATCGACCGCGAGCTGTCGGGCGTGCCGCATCCGGGCGCGACGCCCAACCCGGCCGCCGGCAGGATGACGCGTGCCGACGTCGAGACGCTGTTCGAGTCGGTGCGCAAGCGCAAGCTCGCGCGCATCCAGGGCGACCTCAATCCGGGGCTGCACGGCGTGTCGGCACCGATCTTCGACCACGCGGGCGCGGTGGCCGGCGTGATGACCGTGATGGGCTCGGCCGGCCTGATCGACACCCGCCTCGACGGCCACGTGGCGACCGTGCTGTCGGCGCGCGCCGAGGACGTTTCGCGCCGCATGGGCTGGGGCTGAAAGCGCCTGCCGCAGCGCAGCGGAGGGTTTCTCCTCACACAGTCAGGATTTCGATGAGCGTAATCTGATTACGGAATTTGAAACCTGCCCGGAACACAGAAGTCCGGGCAGTTGGCGCCCCGAAGGCGCCTGGCGGTACCCCAGGAGACAACGATGATGACGGTGATGATCCAGGACCGGCCCGCGGCCGCCTCCTCCTCGGAAGCGCAGCTCGCGCGCCTGGTCGACGGCATGGGCAGCGAACGCTTCGCGCCCGCGCTCGCGAACTACCTGCATGCGCTGTGCGGCGCCGATCACTTCGCGGCCTTCCGCCTCGGCCAGGACGAGCTGCGCGAAGTGGCGGCCTGCTGCGTGCAGCCCGAGCGCACCGCGCGCGACCGCGTCGAGAGCTACGTCAAGCAGGGCCTGTGGAAGCACGACCCGGCCATGACGGAAGCGCAGCGCCGCGTCGACGGCGCGGCCGCCACCATCATCCACGTCGACTTCAGCGACCACGAATACGACGACCTGCGCCCGCGCGTCTACCCGCACGTGCGCGACCGCATCCTGCTGTGCGGCCGCGGCACCAACGGCGCCTTCGGCCTCAGCGTGCTGCGCGCCGACCCGCACACGCCGTTCGCGCACGACGGCATCGAGCGCCTCGCGCAGGCGGCCGAACTGCTGCTGGCGATGCTCTCGAAGCACGCCGACGTCTGCCAGAGCCGGCCCGACGTGTCGCAGGCGCTGACCACGCTCGAGGAGATCGAGAACTGCATCGTGGCGACCAGCCCGCTGCCGCGCCGCGAGGCCGAGGTCTGCGCGCGCATCCTCTACGGGCTGTCGTCGGTCGGCATCGCGCTCGACCTCGCGGTGAGCGAGGAGACCGTGAAGACCTACCGCAAGCGCGCCTACCAGCGGCTGGTGATCGGCAGCGAACGCGAGCTGCTGACCTGGTACCTCGCGCGCTGGGGCCGCTGGAGCGCGGAGCGCTTCCAGACGATGGCCTCGCGCGCGCTGCACTAGCCCCATCGAGCGTCCCCTGCAGCGGGACTGACCCCGGCGCCCGGCTGTGCCCCAATGAGGCCATGCCCGAGTCGCACCGATGCCGCCCCTGCTCCAACCCTCCGCCGTCCAGCTGATCCTCGAGGATCACCAGGCCCTCGCGACGGTGCTGCGGGCACTGGGCGACAGCGTCGAGCAGGCGCGCCGCTCGGCCCGCCGGCCCGATTTCGACGAGCTGCGCGCCATGCTGTTCTACCTCGACGAGATGCCCGCGCGCATGCACCACGCGAGCGAGAGCGAGCTGCTGTTCCCGAAGATCCGCGAGCGTTGCCCGGCGCTGCGCCCGGTGCTGGCCCGGCTCGAGGCCGAGCACGAGCGCGGCGAATCCTCGGTGCGCGAGCTCGAGCATGCGCTGACCGCCTGGGAGCTGATGGGCGAGGTGCACCGCGAATCCTTCCAGCTGCTGCTGCACACGCACTCGACCGTCTACCTCGGCCACATGGAGGTCGAGGAAAGCTATGTGCTGCCGGTGGCCGCCGACTACCTCTCGCCCGCCGACTGGCGCGAACTCGCCGAGGCGCTGGCGCGCCAGCGCGGCGACACCGATGCCGCGATGACGCAGGGCCACCGCGCGCTGTTCGCGCGCATCACCGCCCGCACCTCCTGCCCCGATCCCACGCTCCAGAAATGACCATGCAAGACATCGACGTTCCCGTTCTCATCGTCGGCGGCGGAGGCTGCGGCCTCGCGGCCTCGCTGTTCCTCTCGCGCCAGGGCATCGCGAGCCTGCTGATCGAACGCCATCCGGCACCGGGCCGGCTGCCCAAGGCGCGCTACATCAGCCAGCGCACCATGGAGCTGCTGCGCCAGTTCGAAGTGGCCGAGCGGGTCTACGAACGCTCGATGCCGCTGGCCCACATCTCGCACATCCGCTGGTGCACCACGCTGGCCGGCGACGGCGAACTCGACCGCCGCACCTTCTACCGCATCGAGTCCTTCGGCGGCGGCTCGCTCGCGCAGCACTATGCGAAGGACAGCCCCTGCGAATCGACGCTCTACCCACAGGTGCGCATGGAGCCGCTGCTGCGCGAGCTGGCCTCGGCCGAGGCGAACGCGCAGGTGCGCTACCACCACCAGCTGCAGTCCTTCGAGCAGGACGAAAACGGCGTGACCGCGCGCGTGCTCGACCGCGACAGCGGCGAGGAATACCGCGTGCGCGCGAAGTACCTGATCGGCGCCGACGGCGGCAAGACCGTGGGCCCGACGCTGGGCGCGGTGATGAGCGGCGCGACCGACCTCGCGCACATGGTCACGGTCTACTTCCGCGCCGACCTCTCGAAGTACTGGGACGACGACCATTCGATGACCACCTGGTTCGTCAATCCCGAGGGCGGCTCCTGGGCCAGCGGCGTGCTGGGCCAGCTCGGGCCCACGCGCTTCGGCCGGTATTCCGAGGAGTGGATGTTCCACTTCAGCTTCCGGCCCGACGACCCTTCGCGCTTCGAGGAGTCGTCGCTGCTGCCGCGCATGCGCGAACTGCTCAAGATCCCCGACCTGCATCCCGACATCATCGGCATCGGCCACTGGACGGTCGAGGGCGTGCTGGTCGACCGCTACCGCTGGGGCCGCGCGCTGCTCGCGGGCGATGCCGCGCACCGCCATCCGCCGACCACCGGCCTGGGCCTGAACTCGGCGATCCAGGACGCGCACAACCTGGCCTGGAAGCTCGCGGCCGTGCTGAAGGGCGAGGCGCACGACAGCCTGCTCGACAGCTACGAGGCCGAGCGCCGCCCGGTGGCCGCGTTCAACATCCAGTGGGCGCTGATGACCTTCCAGAACCACCAGCTCACCGATGCCGGCATCGGCCTGGTGCGCGGCAACGCCGAGCTGAGCCAGGCGAACTTCCGCCGCTACTTCGCCGACGACGCCGAGGGCCGCACGCGGCGCGCGCGGCTGGCACAGATCATGGAAGTGCAGCGCATGGAATGGCAGGCGCACGACATCGAACTGGGCTACCACTACGAGCTTGGCGCCGTCATGCCCGACGGCACGCCCACGCCCGAGCGCGATCCGCTGGGCCAGACCTACGTGCCCACCACCCGGCCCGGCCACCGGCTGCCGCATGCCTGGCTCGAGCGCGACGGCAAGCAGATCTCCACGCTCGACCTGGTGCGCCCGGGCCGCTTCACGCTGCTGACCGGCCGCCAGGGCTCGGCCTGGGCCGATGCCGCGGCCACGCTGGCGCATGGCGCCGGCCTGCCGGTGGACATCGTCGAGATCCACGACACGGCCACGGTGCGCGACGTCGAAGGAACCTGGCGCTGCCTGCGCGGTGTGTCGTCGGATGGCGCGATCCTGGTGCGGCCCGACCAGCACGTGGCCTGGCGCGCGATGGGCCGCGGCGACAGCGCGCGCGGGCAGCTCGCGGCGGCCTTTGCGAAGATCCTGCAGCGCGATCTCGCGGCCTGACATTCCAACGAACGAGGAGACAGCCACCATGCAACGACGCACCCTGCTTTCGCTCCTGGCCACCGGCGCCCTGGCCCCCGCGGCCTTCGGCGCGGCGGCCCAAGGCAACTGGCCCAGCCAGCCGATCCGCCTGATCGTGCCCTACCCGGCCGGCGGCGGCACCGACTTCTTCGCGCGCCTCGTCGCGCCCGGCATGGGCGAGGTGCTGGGCCAGCCGGTGATCGTGGACAACCGCCCCGGCGCCTCCGGCATCATCGGCGCGACCGCCGTGGCCAAGCAGCTCGCACCCGACGGCCACACCTTCCTGCTCGGCGACATGACCACCTACGCGGTCAACCCCGCCATGTTCGACAAGCTGTCGTACGACCCGCTCAAGGACTTGCGCACCGTGACCATGACGGCGAAGTTCGACTTCCTGCTGGTGGTCAATCCGAACACCCTGCCGGTGCGCAATCTGCAGGAGCTGATCGCGCTGGCCGCGCGCACGCCCGAGGGCCTGAACTACGGCTCGCCGAGCGTGGGCACCACGCACCACCTCGCCACCGAGCTGCTCGCGCGCGAGACCGGCATGAAGCTGGTCGCCATCACCTACAAGGGCGGCGGCCCCGCGGTGCAGGACCTGCTGGGCGGCCAGGTGGGCCTGATGTTCCTCGACCGCGCCACCGCGCGGCCGCACATCGAGTCGGGCCGGCTGCGCCCGATCGCCGCGGCCGGCGCGAAACGCATCGCGGCCTATCCCGAGGTGCCGACCGTGGCCGAGCAGGGCGTGAAGGGATTCGAGGTCGAAGGATGGCAGGGCTTCAGCGTGCGCACCGGCACGCCCGATGCCGTGGTGCAGGCGCTGCAGGCGGCCTATCTCAAGGCCATTGCGCCGGCCGAGATCCGGCGCAAGCTCGGCGAGGCGGGCATCGACCCGGTGGGTGGCACGCCCGAGCAGTTCACCCAGTACATCCAGTCGGAGACCGTCAAGTGGGGCCGCGTGGTGCGCGAGCGCGGCATCAAGGCCGAATGACGGCTACTTGAGGCAGGTCTTGGTGAAGACGCCGTCGTGCGCGGCCGTGGCCTCGCAGGCCGGCGCGGCGGTCTGGATGACCGTGGCGGTGGCGGCATCGTCCTTCTCCACTGCCCAGGCCATGGGCGCGAGGATCGCGAGGAAGAACGATCCCAACAGGGCAGCACCGGCTGCCAGCGATCCAATTTTTTTCGTCATGTGCGGCTCCTGGTGCTTGCCGGGCAACAGGCCCGACGCATGGGGACCGATGGTGGGGGCCGGACGGGTGGGGACCCGTCAGTGCCGGAGCACGGCGCTTGTAGGCGGGCGCTGTATTCAGGGCTGCGGGGCCGCGCTAGTGTTTGAACCCTGATTCGCGTTGCGCGCGAAGCGCAAGGATGA
The DNA here is from genome assembly GCA_016806145.1 of Variovorax paradoxus. Taxonomy (NCBI): domain Bacteria; kingdom Pseudomonadati; phylum Pseudomonadota; class Betaproteobacteria; order Burkholderiales; family Comamonadaceae; genus Variovorax; species Variovorax paradoxus. The sequence goes on along the minus strand of CP063167.1, from coordinate 1,846,406 downwards.
AGACGGTATCGATCTCGGCCAGGTAGCGGTAGAGCGCGACGTATCCACGAACGCCCTTGCCGATCACCAGCTCTCGTTTGCCTTGCCGCACCGGCCTTCCGATCAGCGGACTGTGGGCCAGGACTTGAATCGCCTGGATGATCTCGTCGACCCGTTCGGGCATGTCCGCCGCCTGGTGACGCGCCATGTGCTCCACGAAACGATCGATGTCCTCGAGGACGGCTAGGGCGAGCTCGATATGCGCCACAGGTTCAGCGCGCCCCTACACGGGCGCGCGGGCGGCGCGGCTTTTCTCCCTTGGCGCGGGCCTCGAGATACGCCTTGGCATCCGTCCAGGAGACCGTCTGCCGGGTTTGCAGCAGCAAGGCCCAGCGCTCCTCCGCCACGCGGTGCAGTTCCTCATCCATCTCGCTGCGCTCGACGGTCTCCGCGAGCGTGTCGAGGATGAATCCATGAGACGTCTTCCCTGCACGCTCCGCGGCCGCTGCAATCCTTGCCTTCAGAGCGTCTTCGATTCGGATGGTGGTGGTAGACATTCAGGTCCTTCTCTCGGCCAGCGGCCGCGAGCCAATGTAGCACAAGTGTGCTGCAAACGACCCATACCCTCAGCGCCGAAGCCCGGCGCTTGTATGCGGGCGCTGTATTCAGGACTGCAAGGCCGCCCCCGCCGCGGCGCGGATCCGCTCGGCCGACTGGCGGGCGCGGCGCATGATGGCCGGGGTGTCGTAGGCCACCAGGCGGCCGCCGCGCTTGAGAATGCGGCCGTCGACCATCACGGTCTCGACGTTGGCGGCGCTGCCGCTCTGCACGATCGCGGTCTCGGCGTTGCCTACCGGGCCGATGTTGAGGTCATCGGTGCGCACCAGGATGATGTCGGCGCGCTTGCCCTCGACGATCGAGCCCGTGACCTCGCCGAGCCCCAGCGCCATGGCGCCGTTGATCGTCGCCATCTCGATCACCTCGTGCACGCCCACCGGCCTGGCGCCCGCGCTCGGCGTGCCGGCCCAGGGCACGCCGAGGTTCCAGGTGAAGCGCATTGCCTCGAACATGTCGGGCGGCGCGATCGAGGTGGCGTCGCTCGACAGCGAGACCGCGAGGCCCGCCGCGCGCATCGCGAACAGCGCGGCGCGCGCGTCGCCGGTGCCGCTCAGGCGCAGCTCGGAATGGGTGGCGAAGCTCAGCGGCGTCCTCGTGCGCGCGAGCGCCGCGAGGTCGGCCGGGCTCGCGGGCACGTAGTGGGCGATCATGAAATTGGGCCCGAGGTAGCCGCGCCGCTCGTAGTCGAGCGCATCGACGTTGTTGGGCGCCTCCTGCGGCGCATGGATCGCGACCGGCAGCCCGCTGGCCCTGGCGAACTTCATCTCCTCGTGGAAGACGGCCTCGGTGCTCTGCTGCGGGCCGCGCAGGTTCAGCCCCAGGTGCACCAGGCCGGCCAGCGGCGAGCGTTCGCCGAACCAGTCGCGCCGCACGCGCGCCAGGTCCTCGTAGCGGTTGAGTTCGTCGGCCGGTATCTGGTCGACGTGGCCGTAGGAATAGCGCGCGCGCAGCAGCGACTGCCGGTGCGCGCGCAGCTCGGCGTCGGCATGGGCCGGCGAGCGCGTGTTGTGCGACCAGTTGTGCACGGTGGTGGTGCCGCCCTGGGCCAGCTCGGCGCAGCCCAGCAGCACGCTGTTGTAGAAGTCCTCGGGCGTGTAGAGGGTCGAGGTCGCGCCCTTGGCCGGGTAGTAGGAGAAGCCCTCGCGCGCCGTGAAGCTGCGGCCGATCGCGCTCCACAGGTGGTAGTGGGAATTGACGAAGCCCGGCATCACGATGCGGTCGGTGGCGTCGATCACCTCGACGCCCGGCGCGCGCAGGCCGCGGCCCACCTTCTCGATGGTGCCGTCGCGCACCAGCACGTCGGCGCGCGGCAGGGTGCCGGTGGCGCGGTCGACCGTGATCACCGCGCCGTTGCGGATCAGGTAGCTGCCGCGGCTGGTCCGGGCCGAAGTGGCGAGCGCTGGCGCGCCGGTGGCGGCCACGGCCAGGGCACCGGCCAGGCGGATGAAGTTTCTCTTGCTGGTCTGCATGGGCTGTCCCGGTGAGGAAGTGAAAAAAATTGCGTGCCTCAGCGCGCATTGAGAAAGAAAGCGCCCGTCATCGCGAGCCCCGTCAGCACCACGAAGCCGCGCACCAGCTCCGGCCGCAGCCGCCGCGCGGCCGTGCCGCCCGCGTAGCCGCCGGCCGTGGCGCCGAGCGCCATCCACAGCGCATGGCTCCAGACGATCGCGCCGCTGGCCGCGTAGATCGCGACCGCCATCAGCGTGAGGATGGCCGAGACGAAGTTCTTGATGCCGTTCATGCGGCCCATGTCCGCATGCCCGAGCGCGCCGAGCACCGCGAGCAGCAGGATGCCGAGGCCGCCGTTGAAGTAGCCGCCGTAGACCGCGACCGCCACGATGCCCAGGTCGGCGAGCCAGGCGCGCTCCGATGCGGCGGCCTCGGCCCGGCGGCGCACCAGCGCCGGCCCGATCGCGAACAGCAGCGTCGCGGCCAGCAGCAGCCAGGGCACGATGCGGCCGAAGGCCTGGTTCGAGGTCGACAGCAGCAGCGCCGCGCCGGCCGCGCCACCGAGTACCGAGAGCACGCCCAGCCGAAGCAGCGAGGGCGACATCGGCCCCGCGAGTTCGCGCCGCAGCGCCCAGGCCCCGGCCAGGTAGCCCGGCAGCAACGCGGCGGTGCCGGTGGCATTGGCCGACACCAGCGGCACGCCGACCAGCGCCAGCGCCGGCAGGGTGAGGAAGCTGCCGCCGCCCGCCACGGCGTTGAGCGCGCCGGCCAGCGCCGCGGCGCCGCCGAGCAGCGCCCATTCGAAGGCCGCGGTCACGGCTTGCGCGCCGGCAGCGACATGCGGTCGGTGCGCAGCAGCGCCGTCAGCGCCACGCCCACGGCCGCCAGCAGCGTGATCTGCAGCAGCCCGGCCGAGCCCCAGCCCAGGCGCGCGGCGATGGCGCCGATGATGTAGCCCGCGAAGGCGCCCGCGCCGTAGAGCGTGGTGACGAACACGCCGGTGGCGCGGTTGGTGAGCGAGGCACGCACCGCCTTGATGTGGTAGCCGGCCAGGTTCACGTAGAGCACGCCGCTGACCACCAGGCCCCAGGCGAAGGACAGCGCGGACTGCACCCAGATGCCGGTGGGCCCGGAGAACAGCAGGAAGCCCAGCAGCCCGGTGCCGACGAAGCTCAGCGACAGCACCAGCTTGGGATGGAAGCGGTCGCCGAGCCAGCCGCCGAAGATGGAGGCGAACACGCCGAAGCCGAAGATGCTCATGACGCGGCCGGTGTCGGCCGGCGTGTAGTGCAGGTGCTCGCGCAGGAAGGTCGGGTACATGCCGAGGTAGCCGTAGATGCACAGGCCGCCGATCACGCTCATCGCGGTCCGCAGCACGGTGTTGCGGTTCCACATGCGCTCGGCGCCGCGCTGGTCGGCGCGCGTGTCGGCCGCGGCCACGTTCTCGGTCATGCGCCGGCCCACCGTGAGCGCGATCAGCGCCATGGCCGCGAAGCCCGCCACGCCGAACACCACCAGCGGCAGCCGCCAGTCGCGCTCTGTACCGATCAGGTGGCCGCCGAGCAGCGGCCCCACGATCGCGCCGATGCCGAACGAGAAGTTGATCGCGCCCACGGCCGTGGCACGGTAGCGCGCGAAGTGGCTGGCCGCGATGGCGATCACCACCGTGAGCTGCATCGCCTCGCCGATGCCGGTGGCGGCGCGGTAGGCGATCATGTCGGCGAAGCCGTGCGAGTAGGCCGTGAGCAGCGTGCCCAGCGAGAAGATGGCGATGCCGATCTGCAGCACGGTCTTGCGCGACAGCCGCGCCAGCAGGTAGCCGGTGGGCACGCCGGCCACCGCCATGCCGAGCGTGAAGATGGTCGACAAGAGGCCGGTGTCGGCCAGCCCGAAGCCGAACTCGCGGCGCACGTCGGCCGCGATCAGCGGAAAGATCTGCCGGTCCATCGCATTGAGCGCGTAGGACGCGAGCAGCACCAGGAACATGGCGATCTCGAGGCCGCTGATGGGCGCCTGGCGGCGCGCGTCGCCGGCCAGCGGCAGGGCCGAGGTGGTGGAATGCACGATCTGTCTCCTTCTCGCCGGGGCGAGACTCTTGTTCTGGGAAAGGGAGCCCCGGCGGCGCGCGCCGGGGGCAAGTCTCAAGCGGCGTCGCGCGTCGCGAGATGCCAGTCGAGGATCTGCTCGCCGGTGAAGAAGCCGACGTCCTCGTGCTCGCGGATGTGCGCCAGCGCCTCGCGGAAATAGCGCAGCCGGTGCGGTGCGCCCATGATGTACGGATGCACCACCAGCGCCATCACGCGCGCCGAATCCCTGGCGTCGGCGTACAGCTGCTCGAACTGGTCGATGGCACGGTCGCGGTACTCGCTGGCCTTGTGGTGCTGGATCAGCATCATCGCCACGTCGTTGCATTCCTGCGTGTAGGGCACGTTGACGATGTGGCCGCCGTTGCGCGTCTTCAGTTCCACCGGCTGGTCGTCGAGCACCCAGTCGCAGACGTACTCGTAGCCCTGCTCGGCCAGGATGTCGGGCGTGTGCCAGGTCTCGGTGAGGCCCGGGCCGAGCCAGCCGCGCGGCCGCTTGCCGGTGTAGGCGCGGATCGCCTCGGTGGTCCTGGCGATGTCCTCGGCCTCGTCGGGCACCTTCTGCATGTTGCGCTGGCCGAAGCCGTGGCCGATGAATTCCCAATCGCGCGCCTTCGCCGCCTTGGCGATCGGCTCGTAAGCCCCGATGGCCGAGCCGTTGATGGCGAGCGTGGCGGGAATGCCGAGCGCGTCGATCGCCTCGAGCATGCGCCAGAAGCCGACACGGTTGCCGTATTCGTGCCAGGCCCAGTTCGGGATGTCGGGCATGGGCGAGCCGCCGGCCGGCGGCGTGAGCACGGTACGCGGCATGGTCTCGTCGATGTTCCATTCCTCGACGTTGACGATGACCCAGACGGCGAGCCGCTTGCCGCCGGGCAGCCGGCGGGCGGGACGGTCGGCGATGGCCGAATAGGCGATGCGTTCGAGCGGTTTCATGCGGTGTCTCCTTGGCCTTGTGCGTTCAGACGATCTCGACCTGCAGCGGCGCGAGCCCCTCGATGCGGCCCGTGAGCCGGTCGCCGCGCTGCACCGGGCCCACGCCCTCGGGCGTGCCGGTGAAGATCAGGTCGCCGGGCAGCAGGCGGTACTGCTTCGACAGCTCGCTGACGATCTCGTGCACGTTCCAGATCATCTTCTCGAGCACCGAATCCTGCCGCACGCTGCCGTTGACCGCGAGGTTCAGCACGCCCGAGCGGATATGGCCGACGCGCGCCACCGGGTGGATCGGACCGCAGGGCGCCGAATGGTCGAAGGACTTGCCCTGCTCCCATGGCAGGCCGCGCTTGTTGCACTCGCGCTGGCGATCGCGGCGCGTCATGTCGAGGCCGGCCGCGTAGCCGAACACATGGTCGAGCGCGGTGTCGGGCGAGACATTGGAGGCCTCGCTGCCGATCGCCACCACCAGCTCGAACTCGAACTGGAAGTCCTCGGTCAGCGCCGGATAGGGCACGCGCCCGTCGGTCACCACCGCATCGGCCGGCTTCTGGAAGAAGAACGGCGGATCGCGCTCGTCGCCCTCCTTCATCTCGCGGATGTGGGCCAGGTAGTTGCGGCCCACGCAGTAGACGCGGCGCACGGGGAACTGTCGGTCGCTGCCGACGATGTCGATGGAGATGGGGGCGACCTGGAGGGCGTCGGCGGCGCCGGGCGCGGGGCTGGGGGACATTGCGTGTTGTCTCTCTGGAAGGTTGTGGAAGGAGTGGCTAGAGTCTAGGAACGAGGCCCTTCGGCCTCAACGCACAGGCTTGCGCAAAGATATGCAATCCTTGCGATTCCTCGTGCCAGGCCCGCCATGCAACCAGCGCCCTCCCTCATCGACCCGCTTCCGCCGCACCCTGGCCCCGCCCGCGCCGCGCGCCCCGCCATCGGCAACTACACCATGGCCACGCGGGCGCAGCGCGCCTACTTCGGCATCCACGACCAGACCAACATCCTGCCGAACCCGGTGCCGCACCGGCACGAGTACTTCCAGATCTACGTCAACACGCGCGGCGAGACCACGCACTTCATCGGCGGCGGCCAGCGCCCGATCGGGCCGGGCACGGTGAGCTTCGTGCTGCCCTTCCTGGTCCACTACATCCCGAACGCGGCCGACGGCGTGTTCCACATCATCAACATCAGCAAGGACTACCTGCTGCCCTCGCTCGACCTCGACGTGTTCGAGCTGTCGGAGGTGCCGCTGGCGCGCGCGCCCGAGCTCGCGCCGTTCCGCTTCCAGCACTGCCTGGACTTCCGCTTCGACGCGGCCGAGACCGAAGCGCTGCAGGCGCTGTGCGAGCGCATGACGCAGGAGGCGCAGCGGCCCTCGGGCGAGGACACGGCCAGCCACCTGCTGATCCGCGGCCACCTGTTGAACCTGATCGGCATGGTGTGGCGGCGCTACGGCGAGGACTTCCGCCACTGCGAGGCGCAGGGCATGGTGCTGCAGTCGTACAAGCAGGCGGTGCTGCGCTGCATCCGCTACATCACGCAGAACCTGGCGCAGGAACTGACTCTGGGCGACGCGGCGCAGGCCAGCCACGTGTCGGCCACCCACCTGGCGCACCTGCTCAAGAGCGAGACCGGCAAGACCTTCCTCGAGATCGTGACCGAGCGGCGCATCGATCGCGCCAAGACGCTGCTGGTCTTCACCTCGGCCTCGGCGGCCGAGATCGGCGAGAGCACGGGCTTCGCCGAGCCGGCCCATTTCGCGCGCCGGTTCCGGCAGGTGGTGGGCACCACGCCCTCGGCCTACCGGCGCCAGTACCAGGGCGTGGGCGCGCGGACCTGGATCGAATAGCGGCGCCGCGTCGATGGACTCCCTGATCGCCGCCGCCGCACGCGCGCTGGCCGCGGGCGATGCGCTCGGCGCGCTCAAGCGGGTCGCGCTGCGCGACGATCCGCCGGCGCTGGCGCTGCGCGGCATCGCCATGGCCCAGCTCGGCGACCATGCACGCGCCCGCGAACTGCTGCGCCGCGCCGCGCGCGGCTTCAGCGCGCACGAAGCGCTGGCACGCGCGCGCTGCGTGGTCGCCGAGGCCGAGGTGGCGCTGGCGATGCGCGACCTCGGCGGCTCGCCGCGCGCGCTGCTGGCGGCGGCCGCCACGCTCGAGGCGCATGCCGATCCCGCCAATGCGCTGCAGGCCTGGCTGATCGCGGCGCGGCGATCGCTGCTGCTCGGGCGGCTCGACGAGGCGCGCGACGCGCTGGCCCATCTCGATGGCCAGGGCCTGCCGGCCTCGCTCGCGGCCGTGGCCGAACTCGCCACCGCCGAACTGGCGCTGCGTTCCCTGCGCACCGCACTGGCGCGCGAAGCCCTGGCCCGTGCGCGCATCGCCGCCGAACACGCGGGCGTGCCGGCCCTGCTGGCCGAGGTGGTCGACACGCGCGCCGCGCTCGACCGTCCCGCCGCGCGGCAACGCTTTCCCGGCGGCGAACGGATGCTGCGGCTCGACGAGGTCGAGGCGCTGCTCGATTCGGGCACGCTGGTGGTCGATGCCTGCCGCCGCGCCGTGGGCGCGGGCACGACATGGCGCGCGCTGGCACGCCGCCCGGTGCTGTTCGCGCTCGCCCTCGCGCTGGCCGAGGCCTGGCCCGGCGACGTGGAACGCGAGGCGCTGATCGCGCAGGTGTTCCGCACGCGCGACCCCGACGAAACGCACCGCGCGCGCCTGCGCGTCGAGATCGGCCGGCTGCGCGCGCTGGTCAAGCCGCTGGCGCGCATCGAGGCCAGCGCGCGCGGCTTCGTGCTGCGTCCGCACGACGAGCGGCCCGTCTCGGTGCTGGCGCCGCCGATCGCCGGCGAGCAGGCCGCGCTGCTCGCGCTGCTGTCCGACGGCGCCGCCTGGTCGACCTCGGCGCTGGCGCTCGCGCTCGACGCCAGCCAGCGCACCGTGCAGCGCGCGCTGGCCGATCTCGAGGCCGAGGGCCGCGTGCGCGCCATCGGCCAGACCCGCGCGCGCCGCTGGCTGGCGCCGCCGCTGGCCGGTTTCACGACGATCTTGTTACTCCCCTCCACGCTCGCGATTGCATAGAGTTGTCTCCAAGGCGCCGATGTCCGGTGCCCTCCCAAGGAGCCAACCATGACAGCCAAGACCATCCACGACAGTTCCAGCGCCCGGGCGGCCGAGATCGTGCGCGAGTACGGGCCCTTCGCGGGCGCCACCCAGGTGCACGGCGTGACCCACGACGGCCAGCGCGTCTGGGCCGCCACCGGCGAGAAGCTGGTGGCCTTCGACCCCGACAGCGGCGAGACCACGAAGGCGCTGGACCGCGCCTGCGATGCCGGCACGGCCTTCGACGGCACCCATCTCTACCAGATCGCCGAAGCCCGCATCGACAAGATCGACCCCGCCACCGGCCAGGTGCTGGCCTCGATCCCCGCGCCCGGCCAGGGCAGCGACTCGGGCCTGACCTGGGCCGAGGGCAGCCTGTGGGTGGGCCAGTACCGCGACCGCAAGATCCACGAGATCGATCCCGCGACCGGCGCCGTGCGCCGCACCATCGAGTGCAACCGCTTCGTGACCGGCGTGACCTGGGTCGACGGCGAGCTGTGGCACGGCACCTGGGAGGCCGAGGAGAGCGACATCCGCCGCATCGACCCGCGCAGCGGCGAGGTGCTCGAGCGGCTCGCGATGCCGCGCGGCACCGGCGTCAGCGGGCTCGAGTCCGACGGCGCCGGCCTCTTCTACTGCGGCGGCGGCCCGAGCGGCAAGGTCCGCGCGGTGCGCCGGCCCGCGCACTGATCCACCGAGCCTCACGCAAGGAGCATCCGATGAATGCAACGACCACCGAAGCAGGCACGGCGCACCACGCCGTCGTCTCCAGGGACCAATGGACCGAGGCGCGCCGCATCCTGCTGGAACGCGAGAAGGAACTCACGCGACTGGGCGACCAGATCGCGCGCGAACGCCGCGCGCTGCCCTGGGTGCGCGTCGAGAAGGATTACGTCTTCGACACGCCCGACGGCCCGCGCGCGCTGGCCGATCTGTTCGAGGGCCGCAGCCAGCTGCTGGTGCAGCACTTCATGTTCGCGCCCGGCTGGGAGCAAGGCTGCCCGAGCTGCTCGTACATGGCCGACCACAACGACGGCGCCGCCCCGCACCTGGCTGCGCGCGATGTCACGCTGCTCGTGGTCTCGCGCAATGCGCTGCCCGAGATCGAGCGCTTTCGCGAACGCATGGGCTGGAAGTTCAAGTGGGTGTCGTCGGCACGCAGCGACTTCAACCACGACTTCCACGTCAGCTTCACGCCCGAGGAATTCGCGAGCGGCTCGGTCTACTACAACTTCGGCATGCAGCCCTTTCCGCAGGCCGAGGCGCCGGGCATCAGCGTGTTCTTCAAGGACGCGGCGGGCCAGGTGTTCCACACCTACTCGCGCTATGGCCGCGGCGTGGAGGTGATGATGGGTGCCTATCCGCTGATCGACCTCGTGCCCAAGGGGCGCGACGAGGAAGGGCTCGAGCACACGATGGCATGGGTGCGGCATCACGACCGCTACGAATCGCGGCCCGCGGCGCATGCGTGCTGCGGATCGCGCGGCTGAGACCTTCCATGACCGCGTTCTGGCCCTGGCTGGCTGTCGCGGGGCTCGGCGCCTTCCATGGGCTGAGTCCGGCCAATGGCTGGATGTTCGCCGCGGCCTGGGGCGTGCGGGCGCGTGACGCTGGAAGGGCACGGCGCGCGCTGCTGCCGATCGCCGTCGGGCATTTCGCATCGGTCGCAATCGTGGCCTTCGTCGTCGCGCAGGGGCTGTGGCTGGAACGTGCGCTGGTGCAGGTGCTGGCTGGCGCGCTGCTTCTCTTCGCGGCGGTCTACCGGCTGCTGCGTGGTGGCCGTTTCACCATTGGATCGCGAGCGAGCCATGCGGGCCTCGCGGGCTGGTCCTTCGTGATGGCGACCGCGCACGGCGCCGGGCTCATGCTGGTGCCCGCGCTCGTGCCGCTGTGCCTCACCGGCGATCCCGCGCGGGCCATCACCGCATCGGGCTCGATGGCGCTGGCGCTCGCCGGTTGCGGTGCACACGGCGGCGATGCTGCTGGCCACGGGGCTGATCGCGACCGGCGTGTGCCGCGGCATCGCGCGGCACCCGCGGTGGCTCGAAGGGCAGGCGCTGAAGCGCGGGTGGACCGCGGCGCTGGCGGCTACAGGCTTGCTGATGATCGCGCTGCGCTGAGGGGCGAAAACCCCTTGGGCCAACAGGTGCACGATTGCAACCGAGATGCGTCGACGTTCGAATAGCCCGATGACCGCATGGCTTCCCATCGATATCGCTCCGCAACTCTCGCTCGCCCGCGTCGTGCTCGAACGCCACCTGGCCAGTACCCTCGAATCCCTCCACCTGTTCGGCTCGGCCGTCGACGGCGGCCTCCAGCCCGAAAGCGACATCGACCTGCTGGTCTGCGTGACCACGCCGCTGACGCCCGCGACCCGGCAGGCGCTGATGACCGACCTGCTCTCGGTGTCGGCCCCGCCAGGTACCGACGCGGCGCTGCGCCCGCTCGAGGTGACGATCGTCGTGCACGACGAGGTGCTTCCCTGGCGCTACCCGGCGCGGCGCGAACTGCAGTTCGGCGAATGGCTGCGCGACGAGTTGAAGGCCGGCGTCTTCGACGCGCCCGAGCTCGACCGCGACCTCGCGATCCTGCTGACCAAGGCCAGGCAGCACAGCGTCGCGCTGATCGGCCCCGCCGCCGAGACCCTGTTCGATCCGGTGCCCGCGAGCGACTTCGCACAGGCGCTGCACGACACCATCGGCATCTGGAACGAACCCGCGGACTGGGATGGCGACGAGCGCAACGTGGTGCTCGCGCTGGCACGCATCTGGTTCAGTGCCGCGACCGGTGGCATTGCTTCGAAGGATGCGGCTGCGGCTTGGGTGATCGAACGGCTGCCCGACGAGTTGCGGCCGTTGATGGCGCGGGCTAGGGAGGCCTATCTGGGGCAGGCGGTGGACGATCTGGCGGCGCGGCAGGGTGAGGTGGCGGCGTTCGTGGCGCATGCCAAACCTGCTGTCGAGCGGGCGTTGGCGTCGAAAGGGGATGGGCCGCACTGAACATTCGGCCGGTCATCGACTTCCCGTCCATGGGGCCGTCCACGACGCTCCGACCGTGCGGGTTCAGCTGGCCTGCGTAGATACCACCAGCGGCTGCACCGCCAATCGCAGCCCCATGGCCCTGAGAATGGCAGACAGGCTGCTGAGCGCAGGGTTGCCCTTCGGCGACAACGTGCGATAGAGCTGGGTCGGATTCAGCTGCGCCTGCTCGGCCACGGCCTGCACCCCGCCGAATGCCTGCGTCATCTGGCGCAGCACGATCAGCAGCTCGGCCTGGTCGCCGTCGGCCAGGATGGTGTTGATGACCTCGAGCGCGAGGGCCGGATCGCTGCGATACAGCTCGGCCATCGCTTCGTCATGGGGCTTGCTTCTCATCGTCCGCTCTCCGTTGCCAGTCCTGCCAGTGAATCACCGCTTTGGCGATGTCCGTCTCCTGAGTCCGCTTGTCGCCACCGCACAGCAGCAGCACCACGCGATGGCCGGACAGGGCGTAGTACACCCGGTAGCCCGGCCCCAGGTCGATACGCAATTCCCAGACACCATCGCGGCAAAACTTGTGATCGCCGAAATTGCCCAGCTCGATCCGGGCTACACGACGAATCACCGACACCTTCGCCTGGTTGTCACGAAGACGCTGCAACCAGTCCAGGTAGGGATCGCGGTGCTCGCCCGCCGTCAGATAGTGTTCGACGCTGTAGGCATTCATTTTCGTTTATCGACGAATAATGTCAACCCGTCGATGCAGGGCCGCATCGACTCGCCATCTTTCGCCTACTCCCTCACGCTTGCTTCTGTGAGGTGAAGACTACCCCGACGGACCTCCGTCTGAAGGCGCGCCACGCTCAGATGGAACCTCGGCGCGGCAGAAACTTGGCAGAAGTGCAAGCAAGGTGCGGGCGCGCAGTCGCACACCGGCCAGCCGAAAGAATCAACCGTGTTTCGATCTCGCCTTGCCGCTCCCGCGCTTTCCTTTCGCAACGCCGGCCCCGCCACTTCGTTTCTCCTCACCCACCCGCAGCTCATGCACCAAATCCACCAACGCCCGCAACGCCGCAGGCAGATGCCGATGCCCCGCGTAGTAGAGGCACAACCCAGGCACAGGCACCGTCCACTCGTCGAGCACTCGCACCAGCCGCCCGCCTGCTAAATCCTCCGCCACATACCACTCGGCCAGCTGCGCCACCCCCACGCCTTGCCGCACCGCCTCGAGCATCAGCATCGGCGCATCGAGCACCAGCGGCCCCGGCACATCCACAGTGAACGGCTCGCCGCCTTGCGCGAACTCCCACGGCGAAGGCACGCCGCTCGGCAGGCGCGCGCGGATGCAGGCGTGTTGCATCAGGTCGGTGGGCACCTCGGGCCGGGGACGGTTCGTGAAGTAGTCGGCCGACGCCACCACGGCCATGCGCAGGCTGCCGCCGAGCGGCACGCGCACCATGTCGCGCGGCACCAATGGCGCGAGGCGCAGGCCGGCGTCGAAGCCCTCGGCGACGATGTCGACCATGCGGCCCTCGGTGACGATGTCGACGGTCACGCCCGGGTGACGGCGCAGGAACTCCACCACGAGCGGCCGGAACACCATGAGCGCCGCGCCCAGCGCGCTGTTGATGCGCAGGGTGCCGCCCAAGGTGGCCCGGCGCTCACCGACGCTGTCCATCGCATCGCGGATGCTCGTGACGGCCGGGCCGATCTGCTCGACGAACTGACGACCGGCCTCGGTCAGCGAGACGCTGCGCGTGGTGCGATGGAACAGCCGCGCGCCGAGCCGGGCCTCGAGGCTCGACACGGCGTTGCTGACGGCGGTGGTCGACATCTCCAGCTCCACCGCCGCGGCGCGAAAGCCCTGCCGCCGCGCGACGGCCAGCACCACCTCGAGTTCGATCAGGCCGCTCTTGTGCATTGTTCCGATTTTCTGGATGAGTCATCTCATTTTGATCGGATTCTCAAAACGATGTCGGCTTCCTAGACTGCCTTCAACCCCGCCAACCGGCGGCAACAAGCCAGGAGTCAGCACCATGTGGAACATCGACAAGGCCTACATCGACGGCGCCTTCGTGGCCGTGCAGGGCACCGAGGTCGTGGAGATCGCCAACCCCGCGACCGAACAGCGCATCGGCACCGCGACGCTCGCCAACCGCGACGACGCGAAGCGCGCGATCGCGGCCGCGCAGCGCGCCCAGCCCGCGCTGGCCGCCACCGGCAAGGCCGAGCGCATCGAGATGCTCGAGCGGCTGCGCACCGCCGTGCTCGCGCGCACCGACGCGATCCGCGACGCGACCATCGAGGAGTACGGCGGCCCGCTCGCGCGCGCGCAGTGGGTCAGCGACTACGCCTCGCAATGCTTCGCCAATGCGGCACGCACGCTCGAGGCCTTCGAGTTCACACGCCGCGTCGGCGATTCGACGGTGACGCTGGCGCCGGTCGGCGTGGCCGGGCTGATCGCGCCCTGGAACAGCGTCGCCGGCTCGGTCTGCAGCAAGCTCGCCTCGGCGATCGCGGCCGGCTGCGCGTCGGTCATCAAGCCCAGCGAGCTGGGACCGATCCAGGCCCAGGTGGTGACCGAGGCATTGCACGACGCGGGCCTGCCCGCGGGCGCGTTCAATGTGCTGCTCGGCCGCGGCGCCGACGTGGGCGACGAGATCGCCACCCATCCCGGCATCGCGAAGCTGTCGTTCACGGGCTCGACGCCCACCGGCAAGCTGATCGCACGCGCCGCGCTCGACACCATGAAGCGCGTGAGCCTCGCGCTCACCGGCAAGTCGGCCTCGATCGTGCTCGACGACGCCGACTTCGCGCGCGCGCTGCCGCTGGCACTCAACGCGGCGTTCATGAACAACGGCCAGGCCTGCGTCGCGGGCACACGGCTCCTGATCCCGCGTGCGCGCATGCCCGAAGCGATCGAGCGCATCGCCGCCATCGCAACCGCGCTGCGAGTGGGCGATCCGCGCGATCCGGCCACGGCCATCGGGCCGCTGTTGAACGCGGCCCAGTTCGAGCGCATCCAGCGCTTCATCCGGCGCGGCAAGGAACAGGGCGCGACGCTCGTGGCCGGCGGCGAGGGCCGGCCCGAGGGACTGTCGCGCGGCTGGTATGTCAGGCCCACGGTGTTTGCCGACGTGCGCAACGACATGGACATCGCGCGCGAAGAGATCTTCGGGCCGGTGCTGTCGGTGCTCGGCTACGAAGGCAAGGATGAGGCCGTCGCGATCGCGAACGACACGCCCTACGGACTGCAGGCCTACGTGTTCTCGTCGGATGCGCAACACGCCGGCCGCGTCGCCGCGCGCCTCGAGGCCGGCACGGTGCTCGTCAACCGCATCGCGCCCGACCTGCTCGCGCCCTTTGGCGGGGTCAAGCAGTCAGGGATCGGGCGGGAGTTCGGGATGTTCGGGCTCGAGGCGTTCCTCGAGCCGAAGACGATCACCACCGCCTGAGCGTGCCCGTGCCGATCACGCGATCAGGCCGGCCCGCCCGAAGTAGTGGTCCGCAATAACCGGATCGTTCGCCAGTTCGCTCGCCTTGCCCTCGTGCACGATGCGCCCCTGCTCGAGCACCGCGGCGCGGTGCGCGGTCTGCAGCGCGAGGCGCGCGTTCTGCTCCACCAGCAGGATGGTCATGCCCTCGCGATTGAGCTGCACCAGCGCGCGGAACACCTCCTTGATGATCACGGGCGCGAGCCCGAGGCTGGGCTCGTCGAGCATCAGCACGCGCGGGCGCGCCATCAGCGCGCGACCGATCGCAAGCATCTGCTGCTGGCCGCCCGACAGCGAACCCGAGAGCTGATGGCGCCGGTCCTTGAGCACTGGGAACAGCGCATGCACGCGCTCCAGGTCCTTCGCATCGCTGCCGCGCACGCCCGCCGCCTGACGGCCGAGCTCGAGGTTCTCCGCCACCGACAAGGGCGCGATCACGCGCCGGCCCTCGGGCACTTGGATGATGCCGGCGCGCGAACGCAGGTGCGCGGGCATGCGCCCCAGCGGCTGGCCTTCGAAACGGATTTCGCCGCCCGTGGGCACGAGGCCCGAGAGCGCGTTCACCAGGCTCGACTTGCCGGCGCCGTTGGGGCCGATCAGCGCGAAGATCTCGCCCTGCTTCACATGGAGGCTCACGCCGCGCAACGCCTGGATGCCGCGGTAGTGGACGTCGAGGTTTCGGATCTCGAGCATGGTTCAGGCTCCCAGATAGGCTTCGACGACCTTCGGGTCGCGACCCACCGCCTCGGGCAGGCCGTCGGCGATCAGCCGGCCCGAGGCCAGCACGTACAGGTGCGAGCACAGCGACATGACGAAGCGCATGTTGTGCTCGATCAGCAGCACCGCCACGCCACTGGCGGCCACGTTGCGGAAGATGCCGGCGAGGCTCTCGGCCTCGGCGTCGTTCATGCCGGCCACGGGCTCGTCGAGCAGCAGCAGCTTCGGGCTGGTGGCCAGCGCGCGCATCATCTCGATGCGCCGCTGGTGGCCGTACGAGAGGCTGCCCGCGCGGTGCTCGGCCAGCGCGGTCATGCCGAAGCGCTCGAGCAGTTCCATCGCGCGCGCATCGAGCTCGCGCGCCTCGGCGCGCGCCGACGGCAGGCCCAGCAGGTTGGCCCACAGGCCGGACTTCTCGTGCCGATGGAAGCCCGCCACCACGTTCTCGCGCACGCTCGCGTCGGGCACCAGGCGGATGTTCTGGAAGGTGCGCGCCACGCCGGCACGCGCGAGCGCGGGCGCCTCGTCGCGCGAGACGTCGCGGCCCTCGAGAAGCACCCGGCCCGCCGTCAGGTGCAGCAGCCCGGTGATCAGGTTGACCACCGTGGTCTTGCCCGCGCCGTTAGGGCCGATCAGGCCGGTGATCTGCCCGGCCGGCACCTGCAGGCTCAGGCCGTCGACGGCCGGCACGCCGCCGAAATGGCGGGCCACGCCTTCGAGAACCAGGGTCGCGGTCATGGGCGCAGGCCTCCTTCGATCGATGTCTTGACGATGGGTGCCTTGGGCACCGCCGGTGCCGCGGGCGCGCGCGGCGCATGGCCCGCCTGGCGCCGCAAACGGCGGTCGTGCAGCAGCGCGATCGCGGTGTCGGCCACGCCGCGCGGCAGGTAGACGATCACCAGCATCAGCAGGATGCCCTGCACCACGTTGCGGTAGTCGGCGAACACGCGGAACAGCTCGGGCAAGGTGGTGAGAATCGCCGCGCCCACGAGCGCGCCCCACACAGAAGTTCGCCCGCCGAGCACCACCATCGCGAGCACCGCCACCAGCATGCCGAAGCCGAACTCGCCGGGCGTGATGGCATAGCTGCTCGAGGCCTGCAGCGCGCCGCCCAGGCCCGCGAGCAGGCCCGAGAGGATGAAGGCGATGCGCTGGTGGTAGGGCACCGAGATGCCGAGCGACACGGCCACGGTCTCGTCCTCGCGGATCACGTCCATCGCGCGGCCGATGCTGTGGCGGCCCATCGCGGCCAGCAGCACCACCACCGCGACCACGATCAGCAGCAGCTCGCCGGTGCCGGCCACCTTCGGAATGCCGCTGATGCCGATCGCGCCGTTGGTCACGCTGGTCCAGTTCTGCGTGGCCGACAGCACGATCTGCACCATGGCCAGGGTGGCGACCGCCTGGAACACGCCGCGCAGCCGCGACAGCGGAAAGGCTAGCACGGCGCTCGCCGCGCCGCCGAGCGCGGTGCCCGCGGCGATCGCCGCCAGCGGCGGCCAGCCGGCCTTGACCACCAGCAGCGCGCAGCCATAGGCGCCGATGGCGGCGAAACCCGCGCTGCCGAGCGAGAACACGCCCGCGCGCAGCACCACGTACTGGCTCATCGCGAGCATCGCGTAGACCAGGATGTGGTCGAACAACGACTGGTAGGTGTAGAAGAAGTTCATCATGCGCGTTGCACCCGCATGGCGGCGGACGATTGACCGAACAGGCCGGTGGGCCGGACCAGGATGACGACGAACAGCGCGGTGAAGACGATCGCCTCCGCCACGCCCGAGGAGACATAGGCCACCGCGAGCGTCTGCACGATGCCGATCGCGAGCCCCGCGATCAGCGCGCCCGGAATGCTGCCGAGCCCGCCGAGGATGATGATCACGAAGGCGCGCAGCAGCAGCGGCTCGCCCATCGCGAAGTGCACCGAGTTGAAGACCAGCCCGATCAGCACGCCGGCCATGCCCGCGAGCGCGCCCGAGATCAGGAACACCTGCATGTTCACCGGCCCGGGGTTGATGCCCAGCAATCGCGAGGTCTGCTCCGAATAGGCCACGCAGCGGATGCGCTGGCCGAAACCGGTGCGGTAGAGGTACCAGACCAGGCCGAACACCATCGCCACCACCAGCGCCACGATCACCAGCTGCAGCAGCTGCACGCGCACCCCGCCGATGGTGTAGATGACCACCGGGAAGGCATCGAAGGGAAAGCGCATCACGGCCGTGTTCGACAGCTTCTGCGCCAGCGCGAGCAGCACCAGGTCGGCGCCGATCGATGACACGATGGCCGAGAACTCCGGCGCGCCGCGGCGGCGCAGCGGGCGGAACGCGAACAGGTCCAGCGCCACCGAGACCAGCCCGCCCGCGAGCATGCCGATCAGCAGGGCGACATAGATCGGCGCGTCGAGCACCGTGACCGCGTACAGGCCCGCGAACGCGCCCCACATGAACACCGAGCCATGGGCCATGTTCATGATGTGGTTGACCCCGAACAGAAGGGTAAACCCGAGCGCGAACAGCGCATAGACGCTGCCCACGACCACGCCATTGAGTAGTTGTTGCATCAGCATGGCGGCGATCATCGGAATGCGGCCCTTGGTTGTATGTCCCCTTGCGACGGTACGGGTGCGCCCGGGGCCGCCGTCCCCCGCATGGGGACAGACGCGCGCGGCGGGCCTGCGGACACTGGGCGAAGCACTGTGCCGACCCTGGAGACCCCATGCGCTTTCCGCAACTGCCCGTCGAGGACGAGCTCGAGATCCGTTCCCTGTTCGCCCGCTACGGCCACCTGGCCGATGCCGGCGACCCCGACTTCGCCCAGCTGTTCACCGAGGACGCCAGCTGGACCCGCGCCAACTCGCCACCCGCCTCGCAGGGCGGCAGCGGCCTTCCGCCCGAAACCATCCATGGCCGCGACCATCTGCTCGCGCTGATGGAAGAGGTGATGAAGAAGAAGTTCAGGCAGCGCATGCACCACCAGATGACCGACTTCTACGCCGTGCCCGGCGCAGGCGCCGACGAGGCCCACGGCCATGCGCGCGCGCTCATCACCGACTGGCGCGACGGCCCCGGCAAGATCGCGATGTTCGGCACCTACGACCTGCGCTTCCGGCGCACCGGCGAGGGCTGGCGCATCGCCGACATGACCGTGCGCGTGCTGCCGAGCGCGGATTGAAAAGGACCGAACCATGAACGCCACCGCCACCCTGTCGATCCCCGACGCACCGGTCCTCGACGAGGATCCGTTCTCCGACGCGAACATCGCCGATCCCTACCCGCTGTTCGACCGCATGCGCGAGATGGCCCCCGCGGTCTACGTCGCGCCGCACGGCTACTACGCCGTCACGCGCCATGCCGAGGCCGGCATCGTCGCGAGCGACTTCGAGCGCTTCACCGTCGAGGGCGGCGTGGGCATGAGCGACATCCGCAAGCCCGGCGCCTGGCGCACGCGCAGCCCGATCTCGGAGATCGACCCGCCCGAGCACACGCGCGTTCGCGCCGCGCTGCAGCGCATCCTGTCGCCGCTGGTGGTCAAGAGCTGGAAGGAGAAGTTCGCGCAGCGCGCCGAGGAGATCGCCGAGGCCGCGGTGGCGCGCGGCCGCGTCGACGGCGTGGCCGACATCACCGAGGCCTACGTGCTCGAGGTGTTCCCGGCCGTGCTCGGCATCGCGGTGCCGCCCGAGCGCATCAAGCTCACGGGCGAGCTCAACTTCAACCAGCTCGGGCCGAACAACGAGCGCGTGGCGCAGGCGCTCGAGCGCGCCGCGCCGATCATGGACTGGTACCAGCAGGTGCTGCAACGCGAGCACACGCTGCCCGGCGGCTTCGCCGAGAAGATCTACGAGGCCGAGGACGCGGGCCATTTCGACAAGGGGACGGCGCCGCTGCATGTGCGCTCCTTCTTCCGCGCCGGCGTCGACACCACCATCGCCGGCATCGGATCGACGCTCAAGCTGCTGGCCGAGCACCCCGACCAGTTCGCGCTCGTGAAGGCCAACCCGGCGCTCATCAAGGGTGCGTTCGAGGAGGCGCTGCGGCTGGAGTCGCCGGCGCAGGTGATGTTCCGCACCACCACGGGCGAGGTCGAGCTCGGCGGCGTGCGACTGCGCGCCGACACCAAGGTCGGCTACCACATGGGTGCGGCCAACCGCGACCCGCGCCAGTGGCCCGATCCGGCGCGCTTCGACGTCACGCGCCAGACCGCGGGCGTGCACCGCGCCTTCGGCGTGGGCGCGCACGTGTGCATCGGCCAGATGATCTCGCGGCTCGAGGCCGAGAGCATCCTCGGCGCGCTGGTGCGCCGCGTGCAGCGCATCGAGCCCGCGGGCGCATCGCGCTGGCGGCCGGTGAACACGCTGCGCACGCTCGACGTACTGCCGCTGGAGTTGGTGGCCGAATAGCATCGGGTCGGTCCGTCCCCTGTGATGGGGACTGACGCAACCCGGATGCATGAAGACACTGCCATGGCCCCCTGAGAAAAACCGCGCACCTTCGCGCGCCCTTGGAGACACACCATGACCATGCATCGCAGAGCCGCCGTCGCCGGCGCGCTGCTTCTCGCCTTCAGCGGCCTCGCCTTCGGGCAGGGCAAGGAGATCCCCGTCGGCGTGTTCAACGCAATGACCGGCACCTACGCCTTCGGCGGCGTGCCGATCCAGAACGCCATGAAGCTCGCGCTGGAGGAAGCCAACGCGCAGGGGCTGCCCGGCGGCAACAAGTTCAGGATCGTCGAGGGCGACACCGCGGGCGACAAGGGCCAGGTCATCAACCTCGTCAACCAGTTCGGCAAGCGCGACAACGTGATGCTGATCCTCGGCCCCACGGTCAGCGCCGAGGCCCTGGCCGGCGCGCCGGTGGCCAACGATCTCAAGCTGCCGATCCTCGCCATCGGCAGCTCGCCCGGCATCCTCGCCACCGGCCCCTGGGCCTTCAAGATCCAGGCCACGCCGACCGACATCATGGGCTTCCTCGGCAAGCTGGCTTCGGAGAAGCTCGGCGTGAAGCGCGTGGTGCTGCTGCACGACCAGAGCAGCGACGGCTACATCGGCCAGAAGAATGCGCTGGCCGACTACTTCACCAAGGCCGGCGTCACCATCGCGGCCGACGAGAAGTTCATCTCCTCCGACTCGAACTTCCTCGCGCTCGCGACCAAGATCGCGACCACCCCCACCGACGCCATCTTCATCGCCGCGCCGGCCGAGGTCTCGGCCAACCTGATCCTGCAGATCCGCCAGGCCGGGCTCGAGTCGAAGGTCAAGTTCATCGGCCCCTCGACGCTGGGCTCGGCCGGCTTCATCAAGGCCGGCGGCAAGGCGGTCGAGGGCACCTACTTCGTGTCGGACTATTCGCCCAACAATCCCTCGCCGATGAACCAGGCCTTCGTGAAGGCCTACCAGGCCAAGTACAAGGCCGCGCCCGACAACTGGGCCGGCATGGGCTATGCGCTGGGCCAGGTCGCGGTGCAGGCGGTGAAGAACGCCGGCCCGAACCCCGACCGCACCAAGATTCGCGACGAGCTCGCGAAGCTCAACAAGGTGCCGATGGTGCTGGGCAACGGCACCTGGAGCGTGGACGCGGGACGCAACCCGAGCTACGGCGGCGTGCTGCTGCAGGTGAAGGGCGGGGAGTTCGTGGCGGTGCAGTGATCGCCTGGGCGGGGCGCCGCGAGCGCGGATGGCGGGCTTGCCGCACAATGCGCGGTCCTTTCGACGCCCCCGGCCATGCCCCTTCCCAAGACCGGCCTGCTCGCGCAGGTCTCCGCCGCCCACCTCGTCAGCCACCTGCACATCATGGCGCTGCCCGCGCTGCTGCCGGTGTTGCCCGGCGCGTGGGGCCTGAGCTTCGTCGAGCTCGGCCTCGCGCTCAGCGTGTTCAACGTGGTCTCGGCGCTGGTGCAGGCGCCGCTGGGCTTCGCGGTCGACCGCTTCGGCGCGCGGCGCCTGCTGATGGCCGGCCTGCTGCTGGGCGGCGCGGCCTTCGGCTCGCTCGCGTTCTCGGGCCACTACGCCTGGCTGCTCGCCGCGATGGCGCTGGCGGGCATCGCCAACGGCGTCTACCACCCGGCCGACTACGCGATGCTCTCGGCCGGCATCGACAGCGCGCGCATGGGCAAGGCCTTCTCGGTCCACACCTTCGCGGGCTTCGTCGGCGGCGCCATCGCGCCGGCCCTGCTGATGGGCATCGCCAGCACGCTGGGCGTGCGCTGGGCCTTCGCCGCCACCGGCCTCGCCGGACTGCTGGCCTGGGCCTTCCTGTTCGCGGGCGAGAAGCCGGCGCTTGCGGCACGGCCCGCGGGCAAGCCGAAGACCGCTGGCGGCAGCGGGGCTGGCGTGCGCATCCTCACGCCCGCGATCCTCACGCTCACGTTGCTCTACGTGCTGCTGAGCCTCAGCACGAACTCGATCGGCAGCTTCTCGGTGTCGGCGCTGGTCGGCGGCTACGGCGTGAACCTCACCTGGGCCAATGCGGCCGTCACGGCCTTCCTGTTCGCCAGCGCCTTCGGCGTGCTGGCCGGCGGCGCGTTGGCCGACCGCACGCGCCGCCACGGCCTGGTGGCGGCGGTCGCGTTCGCGGGCGCGGCCGTGCTCGCGGCACTCGCCGCCTGGGGCCGGCTGCCCGATCTCGCGCTCGTGCTGTGCCTGGGCGCCACCGGTTTCCTGACCGGCGTGATCACGCCCTCGCGCGACATGCTCGTGCGCGCCGCCGCACCGCCCGGCGCCGAGGGCCGTGCCTTCGGCATCGTCTCCACGGGCTTCAACATCGGCGGCGCGGTCGGCCCGATGCTGTTCGGCTGGCTGCTCGACCGCGGGCATTTCAGCGGCATCTTCTGGGCCGCGGTGGTCTTCATGGTGCTGACCGTGATGCTGACCCTGCTGCAGGAGCACCGCGCGACGCGCGCACCAAGGCCGCTGTCCCGCCCCGCCGCGACTTGAGGAAAACGGGGCGGCGACCGACACGCCCGCACCGCGCATCTGGGCACACTCGGTGATCGTCATCACAAGGGCGCACCGCACGCTCCACCGCATGCTGAGCTACGCAATCCAGAAGGTCGGCGACGACTTCCAGCAGACCCACCCACAGGGCGAGACCACCCTCCTCGGCTTCATGGCCGCGATCGATGCCCATCCTTGGGAGCAGCAGCACCGCGAATGGAACGAGCAGCAGGACGGCCCGCTGCCCGCGCTGGTGCTGCGCAACGAGGCCGACCAGCGCGAGCTGTGGGTCACGCTGCTGGGCGACGGCACCGACCGGCGCGGTGAATACCAATTGCAGTCGGTGGCGATGCGCCCGCGCAAGAGTTTCTTCGGCAAGGGCAAGCTCGAACAGGACGTCGCGGTGTTCGAGACCCGCGACCGCGGCTAGCTCGACCGGCTGTGCGAACTGTTCTGCGACGCGCAGTACGAGGCCCTCGACCGCGAAGCGGGTCGGATGGCGGCGCGCGAGGACTGACGGCGCGCCCGCGCGCAAGCACACAGTTTTCCGTTATCCTCCGCCCCGCCCGGACACCCAAGATCCGGCCCTTGCAAGAAGGGGCGTTGACCGCCCGGAGACGGAGAGAGACGAATGAAATCGATGGCGTTCTGGCGTCCGCTGCTCGCGGCCGCCACGATGGCGGTTGCAGCCCTGCCCGCCGCTGCGGTGCAGGTGGTGGTCGGGCAGGTGGCCCCGATGTCCGGGCTCGAGGCGCGGCAGGGACGGGCCTTCGGGGTCGGGCTCAAGCTGAGCTTCGATGCGGTCAACAAGGCCGGCGGCATCAACGGCCACACGCTGAGCCTGGTGCGCAAGGACGATCTCGGCCAGCCCGAGCAGACCGTGGCGCTGACCAAGGCCCTGGTCGCGGAGAACCGGCCGATGGTGCTCGCGGGCTACTTCGGCACGCGCAACATCGCGGCACTCGTGGCCTCGGGCACGCTCGAGAAGGAGAAGCTCGCGCTGGTGGGCTACCGATCATCGGAGCTGCGCGCGCCGCCGCCGCTGCTGTTCAACATGCATGCCGACCTGCGCGAGGAGCTGACCAAGATCACGCGCCACCTCGCCACCATCGGCATCCACCGGCTCGGTGTCTTCTACGAGGACGTGCCCGCCTCCGGCGAACTGCTCAAGCTGATGGACGAGCTCGCGGCGGCATCGTCGTCGCGCATCGTGGTGCGGGCCTCGTACCCGGCGGGCACCACCAAGGTGGGCGACGCCGCCGAGGCCTTCCTCAAGGAACCGCCGCAGGCCATCGTGATGCTGACCAGCACCGGCGCCGCCGCGGCCTTCATCGAGCGCTACCGCATGGCGCCCAAGGGCACGGCGCAACTGGTCGCGCATTCGGGCGTCGACGTGGAGCAGCTCTCGCAGCGGCTGTCGGAGCAGCACATGCAGGGCATCGTGATCGCGCAGGTCACGCCGAGCCCGTTCCGCATCTCGAGCAAGCTGACGCGCGAGTTCATCGAATCCACGGCCGGGCAGACGCTGGAGGTGCCGGTCAGCTACTCGATGTTCGAGGGCTACATCACGGGCCGCGTGATCGCCGAGGCCGTGCGCCGGCAGGGACGCACGCCCACGCGCGAGGGCATGGCCGCGGCGCTGGCCTCGCTGGTGAACTTCGACTTCGGCGGCTACGTGGTCGACCTCGGCCCCAACGCCGGCGGCAACGGCACGCGCTTCGTCGAACTCACGATCCTCAGCAACGCCGGCAAGATCCGGCAGTAGCGAGACGGGGAGCCTCCGAAGACGGGAGCGGACTTCCGGACGCAGAGGACGCGAAGGTTTCGCGAAGGACGCAAAAGGAATGCAAGAAAAATTTTGAATTGCTTTTTCGCGCTCTTCGCGAAACCTTCGCGTCCTCTGCGTCCGGCTGTTCGTGTTTCATCTCAGACGCCCGAACGGTGGGGGTTCATTTCTTCGGGGCGAACAATGCGCCGAGCGCCCGTGCCGCCTTGACCAGCGGCGACGGCCGCAGCTGCTGGTACTCCGCGCGCAGCTCGGTGCGCAAGCCCTCGTCGATCTTCCCGGCGGGCAAGGCCAGCAGCAGTTCCAGCGTCTCGACCTGCCGCGCCACCTGCCCCACGTGGCCATAGCTGCGCGCGAGCCCGATGCGCGCCTTCACGACCTGCGCCGCGATGTCCTTGTCGGTCTCCGCGCCGCAGGCCTTGACCAGCGCCTCGCAGCAGGCCACAGCCTCCTCGTAGCGGCCGGCCTTGCGCAGCCGCACGGCGCGGTTGACGCTGGACTTCGCGGCATAGGTACGCAGCGCGACCTCGGGCGCGTGCAGGCAGGTGTCGATCACATGGCCGTAGAGCGCGAGCGCGGCATCCAGATCGGTGTCGGCGATGGTGATGGCCTTGCAGAAGCGCGCATTGGCGACGCGCTCGCGCAGGTAGGCGACGTCGGAGCGGGCCCAGCGCACGATGATCGCGTCGTAGGTCTGCAGCTCCTCGGCGCGGCGGCCGAGCTTGTCGAGCTGCACGGCGCGGTTCGACATCGCGAGCGCGACGTCCTTCTCGGCCGAGGTCGAGAGCTCGTTGCCGTAACGCGCGATGACCTCGTCGTTGACCGCCAGCGCGGCCTCGCGCTGCGACAGGCAGCCGAGGCTGTAGCCCTTGCGCACCATCGCGTCGAGGCAATGGCGCCGCAACTCGGGATGCAGCGATTCGACATGCGCCTGCAGCACCTCGTCGTAGCAGGCGATGGCCTCGCGGTGCTTGCCCTCCACCGCCAGCACGCGGCCGCGCTCGATGGTGGCGTCGATCGCATCGCGCTGCGCCAGCGTCAGGTCCTCGTACTGGTCGCCATAGCTCACCGCCGCGCCCTGGCGCTGCAGCCGGTTGAGGCAGGTCAGCCGGCTGGCCGCGGCCTTGGCCAGCGTGTCGCGCATCGATGCGCTGGTGGCATTCGGGAAGCGCGCGAGCAGCGCGTCGTAGACCGGCAGGGCGTCGGCCTCGCGGCCCAGCAGCATCATCAGTGCATAGGCCTGGTTGAGGTAGGCGCTGGCGACCACACCCTCGACCTCGGCGCAGGTGTCGGCCGCGAAGGCCTGCACCAGCGCCGCATAGGCATCGACCGCGCGCTGGAACTGCAGGCGCCCGCGCCAATGGGCCGCGAGCGCGTACTGCGCCTTCACCGCGATCGTGCGCAGGTCGTCGACCGGGTCCTTCGCGAAGCGCGCGACGAGCGCATCGACCGCCGTGGCATAGCGCTCCTCGACCTCGGTCACGGCGACCTCGATCGCCCGGCCCTCCTCGTCCTTGCCGTCGGGACGCGGATGCGCGGCGGGGGCCTGCGCCTGGAGGATGTCGCAGCGCAGGTCCATGGCGCGTGCGATGGCGCGGCGCAGCGCGGTGTCCTCGGCGCCGCGGGCTTCGGTCCAGCCTTCGAGCGCGCGCAGCGCGGCCTCGACGTCGCCGCGGGCCCAGAGAATCCTCGCGCGCTCGATGCGGCCGTGCACGCACTGCAGGCGCGTGTAGGCATCGGCGGACTCGGCATGCAACGCATCGAGCTCCGAGAGCGCCGCCAGCGCCTCGTCGCCCCGGTCGAGCGCACGCAGCGCCCAGGCCTCGAGCAGCCGCGTACGCGCCAGCTGCGGCTGCAGCAACGCGCTGCGGTCGTCGCCGAAACGATCGAGCAGGCGGCGGTAGCCGGCCAGCTCGCGTGCCGGGTCGTCGAGCGGCACCAGCTGGTCGAGCATCGCGAGCAGCAGCTCCTGGCGGACCTGCCCATCGGCATGCCCGGCATAGCGCGACCACTGCCATTCGGCCAGTTCGTCGGCGCGGTCCTCGTCGTCGGGCTCGGCATCGCGGTCGCGCAGCAGCTGCGCCTTGACGCGCAGGATGCGGTTCACGCCGCGCAACACGGTGGCGTCTTCGCTGTCCGCATGCGGGTCGAGCACGGCGTCGCAGGCCGCGAGCAGGTGTTCCTCCAGATCCTCGTCCTGCGCGCCGCGCAGCAGATCGCGCTGCAAGGCGAGCGCGAGGTCGCTGCGCGCCAGCGCGAGCGTCAGGCGCCGCTCGGGCTCGACGGCATCGGCGTGCGTGGCGATCAGGGTGCGCAGCAGCGCACGGGCTTGCTCGTTGCGGCCCAACGTCTCGAGCAGGCGGGCATGGGCATGCTGCGCGGCGGCGGCCTGTGCCTGCAGCGCGGGTTCGATGGCGGCTTGCAGGTCCTCATGCAGGGCCGCGTATTTCTTCAGCGCCTCGTCGTGGTAGTCGAGTTCCGCCAGCATCCGGGCCTGGGTGGCGCGCACACGGGCCACGAGCACGCGGGTCGCTGGCCAGTCGTCGCCGCCGAAGCGCCGCGCCAGGTCCTCGCAATGCCGCACCATGTCGACCCGCGCGAAGGTCGCGCCACCGGCGGCGCGCAGCTTCGCCTCCTCGAGCCCCGCGGCGACGATCCATTCGCGCAGCGCCGGCGACTGCGCCTGTTCGAAGCGCCGCTGCACCTCCTGCAGCAGCGCCAGCGCGGGCTCGGGCCGGCCGGTTGCCGTCAGCGCGCGGGCCTTCTCGCACTGCGCGCGCGCGATCCACGGCCAGGCCGCGACCGGTGCGAACACCGGCGCCAGCACATCGCGCGCACCGGGCTCGAAATGCGCGCACAGGGCGTCGGCCACCGCCACGACCTCGGGCGTGCGCCCGAGCGAGTCCAGCGCCTCGATCTGCCGGAACCAGGCCGAGGCCAGATGCTCCTGCAGGTCGGTCGACGCGCTGTCGGCGGGCGTGCTCAGCGGCAGCAGCCGCGCGACGAGCGCTTCGGCCTCCGCGAGGGCCGATGCGGCGGTGGCAAGGTTGGCGAAGCGAGGCGAAGGGTCCGGGCGATCGATGTCGTGCAATCTGGTGTCCTGGCTGGGGCTCTGCGCTTCATTCTCGCCGCCGGCCTGCCGGCTTGCGGTTCACCAGAACGAATCGTCCTCGCGTGCCTTCACCACGCGCAGACGGTGCTCGGCGATGCGGCGGATCAGGTCCTCGGGCAGCGGTTCGTCGTAGCGGACCTTGAGCAGTTCCTTGGTGGTCTGATGTCCCGCCAGTTCATTGCGGAACGCCTCGAGCGCCTCGGCCGAGGGCGCGAAGCCCAGGTGCGCCTTGTGCGCCGAGAAGGCGAACAGGAAGCGCGGCTCGATGAAGAAAGGCGTGCCCCACTTGATGGCCTCCCGGGCCTCGGGTGCCACGCGCCGCAGCAGCGCGCGCAGGCGCCGCAGGTGCGCATGGGCCTCGGGCGGGGCCGCGGCGATGTAGTCGTCGATCGTGGCGGGCGCCTTGCTGGCCATTGGGTTCCCCTGCCGCGGACTCAACCGCCCTTGCCTTGCACGTCCTTCGGCGACCGGCCGAACCTCGCCTTGAAGGCGCGGCTGAAATGGCTGAGGTCGGTGAAACCGAACTCGAGCGCGGCCTGCGACACCTGCCGCACGCGCCCTTCAGCCAGCGCCCGGTAGCTGGCCTCGAGCCGCTGCTGCCAGAGCCAGCGCGCGGGCGTGGTGCCCTCGGCGGCGAACAGCCGCATCAGCGTGCGCAGCGACAGGTGGCAGTCGCGCGCGATGGTCTCGCCGTCGAGCGCCGGGTCGCCGAGCCGGGCGCGGAGGTAGCGCTTCACCGCGACCAGCCGCGCGTCGCGCGCGCCGGCCTCGGTCCGCGAGGGCGCGAGCTCCGTTTCGAGCGCCGTCGACCAGATGTCCATCGCGGCCTGCGCGAGCGCCGGCGGCGCATCGTCGTGCAGCGCCATCAGCTGCTGCAGCACCGATCCCGCGAGCGCGGAAAGCTTCGCATCGCGCCCGACGGGCCGGGCCACGAGTTCGTCGGCCGTGCCGATGCGGCTGGTCAGCAAGGCGCGCGGGATCGCGACCATGACCGCATGCGACCACTCGCCGAATTCGAGGCTGAAGGGCCGCGCTTGGTCGTGCAGCACCATGTCGCCGGGGCGCATGCTCACGCGCCGCTCGTCCTGGCTGAAGCGCGTGTTGCCGCCGAGCGCGAACCAGAGGAAGAAGTCGTCGCGCGGATCGCGCCGGATGTCGGTGGCGCCGCGCGTGACGCGGAGGGTCGCCGCGCCGGGCAGCTTCGATTCGATCTCGTTGAACGCCAGCGCACCGAGCCCGCGCTGCGACACCCTGGCGCGGAACGCCGCGCCACCCGGCGCATTCGCGCACTGCGTGACCGAGTAGCTGCGGCACGTGACCTGGTGCCACTTCTCGAAGCTGTCGCCGGGTTCGACCAGGGTTTTCATGGAACAGATGGCAGGTGGAGAACAGAGCTTGGCAAGCCGGGGCCAGCGCCGACGCGCGGCGCGACCCAAGATCGCCGCACCCGCCACCATCCGACTCACCCACCGAGGGGCCAATATGCCTTATCAGATCGATCGCATCAATCCGGCGACCACCGCCGTCATCGTCGTCGACATGCAGAACGACTTCGTCGCCGAGGGCGCCCAGCTGCGCTCGGCCCAGGCCGCGGCCATGGTGCCGACGCTGGCGCGCACGCTGGCCACCTGCCGCGAGCGCGGCATCCGCGTGATCTACACCGCCCACGTGCATCGGCGCGACGGCTGCGACATGGGCCTGTACGACGACCTCTACGGCCCGATCGCCGATCGCACCGCGCTGGTCGACGAGACGCCCGGCAGCGAGATCTTCGCGGCGCTCGCGCCGGCCGCGGGCGAGCACGTGGTCAAGAAGCACCGCTACAGCGGCTTCTTCGCGACCGACCTCGACCTGATCCTGCGCGAATGGGGCATCGACACCGTGGCGATCACCGGCACCACGACCGAGAACTGCTGCCATGCGACGGCGCGCGACGCGATGTTCCGCAACTACAAGGTGGCCTTCCTGTCGGATGCGACCGGCACCTTCGACTACCCCGACGTGGGCCAGGGCGCGATGCCGGCCGAGGCGGTGCACCAGGCCACGCTGACCATCCTGGCCTTCTCGACCGCGCACGTGATGACGAGCGAGGAGTTCGTCGGGCGAATCGCCCGCTGACAAGGTGTGAGCCGGCGCAACAGGTTGGGCTTCAGGGCTTGAGCACGACGAGCAGCGCGATGGCGCCGAACGCCGCGACGCACAGCGCCGGCGCGATCCGGACCCATGCGCGCTCGCGGACGCTCATGCCCTCGAGCTGCCTTCGGAGGAAGGCCGACAGCACGCCGTGCAGCCCCGACAGCGCGAACACCAGCACCAGCTTCGCGTGGAGCCAGCCCGCGCCGAACCAGCCGCCCAGGCTCGCGAGCGCGATGCCCAGGCCCCATACCGCCACCATCGCCGGCACGGTGACGCGGCGGTCCCAGCGCAGGAAGGCCTGCCCCATGCGCTTCTCGTGCGGCAGCAGCACGCCGCCCGAACGGCCGAACGCGGTGGCCGCCACGCCGAGCAGCAGCAGGCCGCCGGTCCAGGCGAGCACCGCGGCCAGGTGCAACGCCTTGAGCCACAGGTAGGTCATGAGGAGGCCGGCTCGCTATCGAGCATCTTCCAGCTGTAGAAGCCACCGCCCGGCAGGCAGGCGAAGAGCACGAGCTTGAAGCCCATGCGCGCGGAGACGTCCTCGAGCGCCGCCGCGTTCGCGACCTTCCAGCAGAAGCCCAGGAAGACGAGGCCGTGCAGCGGCCCCATGAGGCTCACGGCCCAGGGCAGGCCGGCGAGGTGTTTCATCGGCACCGCGATCAGCAGCAGGATCAGCAGCGTGGCGGCTTCGAGCACGCAGAAGCGTTTGAGGCGGGAAAGGCGCGGGGCTCGGGACGGCAAGAGCAACTCCATGACGGGAACCTCCGTAGTCTCCCCATGCAATGCCTGAAGCGAAAGTGGCCGGATTGACAAGCTTCGACTGTTTCTCGCCAACCATGGAAGAATCCGCTTTCATGACACCCCGTGACCCGAACACCCCGCCGCACCGGCTCGCGGTGCTCGCCCTCCCCGGCCTCATCGCCTTCGATCTCGCGTGCGCCTGCGAGGTTTTCGGTCATGCGGAGCTCGCGCCCGGCCAGCCCTGCTACCGCGTCGCGGTCTGCGGCGAACAGAAGTCCTTCGACAACGGCAGCTTCACGCTCACGGTCCGGCACGGACTCTCGGTGCTCGATGAGGCGCAGACCATCGTCGTGCCCGGCGTCGCCCGTCCCGACGCACCGATCGGCCGCGCCGTGCTGCAGGCGCTGCGCGCGGCCTCGGCGCGCGGTGCGCGCATCGCCTCCATCTGCTCGGGCGCCTTCGTGCTGGCGCAGGCCGGGCTGCTCGATGGCCTGAGCACCACCACGCACTGGGTCGCGGCGCCGCTGCTGGCCGAGCTTCATCCGCGTGTGGAGGTCGATGCCAAGGTGCTCTACATCGACCACGGCAACATCCTGAGCTCCGCGGGCGCGGCGGCGGGGCTGGACCTGTGCCTGCACATGGTGCGCAAGGACTTCGGCGCGGCCGTCGCGGCGCGGGTGGCGCGGCTGTCGGTGGTGCCGCTGCACCGCGAGGGCGGCCAGGCCCAGTTCATCCAGCCGCTCGACCTGCCCGCCGACCGCGACCTGCAGCCGCTGCTCGCATGGGTGGAGCGCAACCTGCACCGGCCGCTGTCGCTCGACGACCTCGCGCGCCAGGCCTGCAGCAGCCAGCGCACGCTGAACCGGCGCTTCCAGCACCAGTTCGGCGTCTCGCCCGCGCAATGGCTGATCCGCGCGCGCGTGCGCCGCGCGCAGGAGCTGCTGGAACGCACGCGCCTGGGCATCGAGCAGATCGTCGTCAAGGTCGGGCTGGGCTCGGCGGCGAACTTCAGGGCGCAGTTCCAGCGCGTGGCGGGCGTGAGTCCGAGCGTGTACCGGCAGAGCTTCGGCGCGAGGCCGAGGGCCTGAATTTCGCGGCGCCGATGGCGCATCGGCGCGCGACTACGAATCCTAGTAGTCACGCCCTCGGCCAGCCAAAACGGCAGTAGAGTGCCGCCGAGAACGGAAACGTTTGCACCACGGATTCGACGCCGTGTGGCCGACGAAGGCCATTCTTCATACCTTCGACTGATATCCGTCACCGAAGGTAGTGGAATGGATGCGTCGCCATTGCAATTTGGTTGCAGCTTCTTACGGTCTAGCGGCACGAGCTTCCCTACAGTGCTCGGTTTGCTCGTGGGAGGCGGTCCGCTCCGGTCGTCGCCTTTCCAAGTTTCGCTTCAGGGAGTTTCATGCCCACGCCCGCCTCCAGCCGGGGCCGCAAGATCACCGCGACCTCCGATGCCATGCCCATGCTCGATGGGGTGGCCGCCCTCGAACCCGTCCTGATCGAGGGCGAGGAAGCATTGAGCCGCCCCTATCGCTACACCCTCACGCTGACCACGCCGGCGTCGGGCGCCGTCGATGCGCACTCGGCCGCGAACATCAAGCTCAAGCCGCTGATCGGCGAGGAGTTCGGCGTGCACATCCTGCTCGACGGCCGGCCCGGCGGCGCGCAGCAGCAGCGCCATCTCTCGGGGCTGGTGACGCGGGCGCGCTTCCTGCGCCTGGAGCAGCGGCGCGCGCTCTACGAGGTGGTCATCGAGTCGTGGCTGAGCCTGGCCCAGCGCTCGCAGGACTTCCGGATCTTCCAGAACAGGAACGTGCTCGACATCGTCGACGAGGTGCTCGGGGCCTACGGCTTCGCGCTCTCTATCCGCGCCAC
This sequence comes from Variovorax paradoxus, assembly GCA_016806145.1. Taxonomy (NCBI): domain Bacteria; kingdom Pseudomonadati; phylum Pseudomonadota; class Betaproteobacteria; order Burkholderiales; family Comamonadaceae; genus Variovorax; species Variovorax paradoxus. The sequence goes on along the minus strand of CP063167.1, from coordinate 1,814,469 downwards.
GGGCAGCTATCCGCCGCGCGAGTTCGTGGTGCAGTACGGCGAGACCGACTACGACTTCGCGAGCCGCCTGCTGCACGAGTGGGGCCTCTACTACTACTTCGAGCACGCGGCCAACAGCCACACGCTGGTGATCGTCGACGACATGCAGGCGCACGGCCCCTTCCCCGCCGGGGGCTACGAGCGCATTCCGTTCAGCGCCGCCGAGGCCTCGTCCAACGAGGAGCACTGCCATCACTTCCAACTGGCCGAGGCGCTGCAAAGCGGCCAGTGGGCGACGGGCGACTTCGACTTCACGCGCCCCAAGGCCGACCTGCTGCGCACCAAGGCGATGCCGCGGCGCACCCGGCATGCAACGCGCGAGGTGTTCGCCTGGCCCGGCAACTACGCGGCCGAGGCCGACGGCGAGCAGATCGCGCGCGCTCGGATGGAAGAGGCTGGCGCGCCCGGCCAGGTCGCCAGCGGCGCGGGCAACCTGCGCGGCCTGGCGGCCGGCTACCGCTTCACGCTGACCGACCATCCGCAGGACAGCGCGAATGCCGACTACCTCGTGACCGCCGCGCGCCTGTCGCTGCAGGAAGCGGGCGACGCGACGGGGCTGGAGGAGTTCCGCTGCCGGGTCGAGTTCGAGGTACTGCCGGCGAACAACATCTTCCGCCCCACGCCCGACGCGATCAAACCGCGCACCACGGGCCCGCAGACGGCGGTGGTCACCGGCCCCGCGGGCCGCGAGATCTGGACCGACCAGTACGGGCGCGTGAAGCTCGGCTTTCACTGGAACCGCTACTGCAGCAAGGACGAGAGCAGCTCGTGCTGGGTGCGGGTGTCCTCGCCCTGGGCCGGCAGCAACTTCGGCGGCATGCAGATCCCGCGCGTGGGCCAGGAGGTGGTGGTCGACTTCGAATACGGCGACCCCGACCGCCCGCTGATCACGGGCCGGGTCTACAACGCGGACAACATGCCGCCCTGGGACCTGCCCGCCAACGCGACCCAGAGCGGCCTGCTCTCGCGCAGCTCCGAAGGCGGCAATGCCGCGAACGCGAACGCGCTGCGCTTCGAGGACAAGCTCGGCGAGGAGCAGCTGTGGCTGCACGCGGAGCGCGACCAGTTGCTCGAGGTCGAGAACGACGAGGTCCACACCGTGGGCCGCGACCGCAACAAGACCATCGAGCGCGACGAGACCCACCACGTCAAGAACGACCGCACCCGGACCGTCGACCGCAACGAGACGATCACGATCCACGGCCAGCGCGCCGAGACCGTGGACGGCGACGAGGCGGTCAGCGTCAAGTCGAACCGCAGCCATGCCGTCACCGGCACCGAGACGCTGACGGTCACGGGCGACCAGACGCACATCGCCAAGGCGCACCGCACCGCCAGCGTCACGGGCAACCAGACCACCTCGGTCACGGGAACGGATTCGCTGACGGTCACGAAGGCCCGCACCGTCACGGCGCAGGACAACGACCTGTGGAACGTCACGCTGGGCCAGACCACCACCATCGGGCAGGCCTACCAGGTCTCGGCGCGTTCGCATGCCGCGACCTACAACGACGCGATGTCGCTCAACGTGCCGGCCGGCCCGGCCTCGGCCACCGCGCAGGGCGACGTTTCGTTGACCAGCTCGGCCGCCAACCTGTACGGAACGGCCGCCCTCAACATGGGCCTGCTGGCGCAGGGCGGCGATTTCTCGGCCGTGGCCTCGGGCAGCGTGGGCGTGAGCGCCGAGAGCGGCACGCTCGACACTTTCGCCTCGGGCGCCATGAGGCATGCGAGCCCGACCAGCGTGGTGCTCGATGTCGACGGCACGGCGGTGGAGGTCACGCCGGGGCGCATCGTGCTGCGCGCGGGCAGCGCGACGCTGATGCTCGATGCCTCGGGCGTCACGGTCAACGGCACCAAGATCTTCCTGAACTGCTGAGGGCCGCATCGATGTCCTCCGCGGCACCGGTGCGCAACCCGGTCGAAAAACGCATGGCGCGGCTCCACGACCTGTGGTGGGAGCGCACCGACGATGCGTCGCTGCGCGCGGTCGTGCTGCGGCTGCCGCCCGACTCGCAGCGCATGCTCGATGCCTTCTTCACCTTGCAGATGGTGGACAGCGACTACGCCACGCCCGACCTCTTCGTGCGGCTGGACGCGGCCTACGAGACCGGCTACCGCTACAGCCGCGAACTGCGACAGGCCCTGATCGAGACCTACCTCCACAACCGGCCGCAGCTCGCGAAGCAGGGCGTGAGCGATCCCTGGGCAGAGGAACACGAGAGCGGCCGCGACAGCGCCGCCGGCTTCGTCGACACCGGCCTGTCGCTGGCGCGCCACCTGCGCCGCCAGCGGCTGTCGGTCGTGCTGCAACCGGGCGGCGTGAGCGACGCGGCGTGCTTCGAGCGCTGGCTCGACGCGGCGCTGCAGGCGCCCGTGCCGCCAGAGGATGCCGGGCTGCTGCGGCTGGTGCTGGTCGACGACAGCGACTCGCGCGCCTGGCAGCCGCTCGTGGAGCGGCATGCGGGCGTCGTGCGCGTGGTCGATGCGCCGCTCGACATCCTGGAGGCCGCGCGCGAGATCGCGGCCCAGGCGGGCGGCGGCAGTGGCGGGGCTGCGCTGTTTCGCCAGCTCTATGCCGACATGCTGGTGCTGCTGCGCCGCGGCGACGCGCCCGCCGTGGAGGCAACGGCCGAACGCGCCGCGCGACTGGCCACGCGCAACGGCTGGTCCGACCAGCGCGCGGTGCTCGACGTGATGGTGGGCGGCGCCTGGCTGCAGGCGCGCGACGTCGCGCGCGCGGTCGCGCGCTACCGCCAGGCCCGTGCCGCGGCGGTGGAGGCCACGCAGGCCGGCAACCCGATGGGGCCGATGCTGCTGATGCAGGGCTGGATGGCCGAGGGCGGGGCATGGGCCGCGGCCGGCGACATGAAGCAGTCGGCCCATGCCTTCGAGCAGGCGGCCGAGGCGGCCCGCCGCGTGCCCAACAGCCTGTTCGCGGTCGAGGGCCAGCGCGCCGCGGCCCAGGCCTGGCTCGGTGCCGGCGAACGCGACCGGGCCTGGGCCGCGGCGCTGGCCGGCGTGCGCGAGGCGCGCGCCATGGCCGACGCCGACCGGCCGAACAGCACGGTGCCGCAACTGCTGCAGGACATGCTCGCGATGCAGGATCCCCGGCGCTGCGAGCGCATCGCGCAATCCGCCACGGCCTACGAGCGCGAGGCGCGCGCGGCCCTGGTCGAGGCGGATCTCGCGGGCCATCGGCTCGGCACTCATCCACCGACTAGCGCCATCGCCGCGATCGAGACGCAATTGGTGCAGCGCTACGAGCAGCTGTTCCAGGGCCAGCTGCGCGAGCGCGAGCAGCTGGTGCAAGGCGGCGAGGAGGTGTTCCGCACCGTCGTCGCCATGGGGCGCCAGTGGCTCGACCCGGCCTGGAGCGGGTTGCCGCACGTGAAGCATCCGCTGGACCTCGCGCCCGGCGAATGGCGCGAGCCGCCCGCGTTCGCGCGCCTGCCCGATCCGCAGCCCTTCGTCGAGGCCGCCTGAGGCGCGCCGGTTCCTACACGCCACAAGGAAAGCACTTGTTCTTCGCGGCCAAGCATTTCGACCCGCAGCTGGGCATCGATGCCCACACCTACCTGGCACCGCCCGGCGTATGGCCCACGGTGCACATCGGCATCGTGATGGACCCGTTCGACTACCTGCCGACCATCGAGGTGTCGCCCGACAACCCGATCGTCAAGGGACTGGGCGCGCTTGGCACCGCGACCGAGGCCGCCAAGAACGCCATCGGCGAAGGCACGGCATCGCCGCAGATACCGGCGCCGCCCGGCGCGCCACCGGGCGATGGCGCGATGCCCGAGAGCATCCCGCTGCCGCTCGGCGCCACCGTCGAGGTGGCCGGCGTGCGACGCGCCAACGCCGGCACCGGCGGCGTCGACTTCCACATCCTGGTCGGCGCGCCGATGCCGATCGTCAAGGGGCCGGGCGGCCCGCAGTTCGACGACGAGCTGTTCATGGGCAGCCGCACCGTGCTGGCCGATGGCGATCCGTTCTCGCGCATCGCGATGCCGGTGCTCGGCTGCAACATCGTCGGCCTGGTGCCGCCGTTTCGCCCGCGCAAGCTGGCCAAGCCCGTGCGCCTGAGCCTGATGCTGCCGACCACCTTCAACGTGGCGATCCCGCCGCAGGTGTTCGTCGGCGGACCGCCCACCATCTCCTGGGGCGCGATGATCCAGCGCGGCCTGTTCAAGGCGCTGGGCCGCGCCTACACGCGCATCGCGCGGCGCGCGCTCAAGGACATGCCGCCCGGCTTCCTCAAGTGCCAGGTGCTGCGCGCCGAACCGGTCGACATCCGCGACGGCAGCGTCTCGGTGGCGCACGAGGACTTCCACGTTCCCGGACGCCTGCCGCTCACGTGGAGCCGCGTCTACGCATCGCGCGACCACGACTTCGCCGGCCACTGCGGCCTGGGCTGGCAGACGCCGGCCGATGTGCGCCTGGTGGCCGAGGAGGACGGCATCGTGAGCCTGCGCGGACCGGACGAGTTCGCGCTGTTCACCGAACTGCCGCGCACCGAGGCGCAGCAGATGCTCGACGTGGTGGACGGCGCCCGGCTCACGCGCCAGGGCGACGCGCTGGTGGTGCGCCTCAAGAGCGGCCTGCGCTATCGCTTCGAGGAAGCGCTCTCGCCCGAGGGAGCGCTGCGCGCACCGTCCCCCTTCGTGACGCGCCTGGAGGATGCCTGCGGCAACCGCTGGGACTTCGTGCGGCAGCGCGGCGAACTGGCGCGCATCGTCGAGAACGGCGTGAACGGACTGCCCGGGCGCAGCATCGAGGTGCAATCCCGGCAGGGATGCATCGAGGCCATGGCGCTGCGCGATCCGGCCACGCAGCAGGAGCATCCGCTGGTGCGTTACCGCCAGGCCGACGGCGACCTGCTCGCGGCCATCGATGCGCTGGGCGCCGCGTACGAGTTCGCCTATCTGCAGCATCGCATGGCGCGCCACACCGACCGCACGGGCCTGTCGTTCCACTACGCCTACGACGACCGCTGGCGCGTGGTGCATGCCTGGGGCGACGGCGGGCTGCACGACTACCTCTTCGCCTACGACGAGGCGCTGGGCCGGACCGAGATCAGCAACTCGCTGGGACACCTGACGGTGGTGCGCTTCGACGAGTCCGGCCTGCCGCTGGCGGAGATCGATCCGCACGACGGCGTGACCACCTTCGCCTACGACGATGCCGGCCGCACCGTGGCCGTGACCGCACCGGGCGGGCTGCGCACCGGCTTCGTCTACGACGCGCGGGGCAACCTGCTGGCCGTGCAGCGCCCCGACGGCAGCAGCGTCGGCTGCGACTACGACACGGAAGACCGGCTGTGCGCGATCGTCGATCCGCTGGGCCATCGCTGGCAGCTCGAAAGCGACGCGCGCGGCCTGCCGACGCGCCAGACCGACCCGCTGGGCGCTTCCGCCCGCTTCGAGCACGACGCGCATGGGCAGCTGGTGCGCCACGTCAACGCGCGCGGCGCGGCCACGCAGTTGCACTACGACCGGCACGGGCAGCTGGAAGCGCTGGTCGATCCGCTCGGGCGCGTCGACCGCTTCACGCACGACGCGCTGGGGCGCCTGCTCGGCCGCACCAACGCCCTGGGCGAGACGACGCGCTACCACTGCGACCGGAAGGGCCGGCTGGTGCGCATCGACCATCCCGATGGCGCGCAGATCCTCTGCGGCTACGACGCCGAGGACCGGCTGGTGCGGCACGTGGACGCAGCGCGCGCCGAGACGCGGCTGGCCTACGTGGGCCTCGGCGAGATCGGCCGGCGCATCCAGCCCGACGGCCAGGTCCTTCAGTACCACTACGACACCGAGGAGCAGCTCGTCGGCGTGACGAACCAGCGCGGCGAGCGGCTCGTGCTGCGGCGCGATGCCCTGGGCCGCATCGTCGAGGAGATCGATTTCTGGGGCCAGTCGCGGCACTACGCCTACGACGAGGCCGGCCACCTGAAGCAGATGACCGACCCGCTGGGCCAGCACGTCGCCTTCGCCTGCGACAAGCTCGGCCGCATCACGCGCAAGACGGCGGCCGATCCGCTGCGGCCCGGGCACCCGCAGGACGAGCTGCTGGTCTACGACCGGCGCGGCCAGCTGGTGGAGATGCGCAACGGCGCGGCCCACGTGAAGCGCCGCTTCGACGCGGCCGGCCGCGTGCTCGAGGAATGGCAGAACGGGTTTCGCGTCGCGTCGCAGTACGACGCGGTGGGCAACCGCACGCTGCGCGAGAGCTCGGCCGGCCATCGCGTGCGGATGGAATTCGACGCCTGCGACCAGCTCGCGAGCCTGGGCATCGACGACGAGGCACCGATCGGCATCGAGCGCGATGCCCTCGGCCGGATCGTGCGCGAACAGCTGAGCGCGAGCGTCGTGCGCCACGCCCGCTACGACGCGAACCACCAGCTCACGGCCCAGGCCGTGCTGCGGGACGCCTCGCCGCTGTTCAGCACCCGCTACGACTACGACCGCAAGGGCCAGCTGGTGCACCGGCACGACAGCCTCCATGGCAGCGACCAGTACGGCTACGACCTGATGGGACGCGTCCTGCAGCACATCGATCCCGAAGGCAAGGTCACGCGGCTGCTGCACGATCCGGCGGGCGACCGCCTTCGCACCACCATCGAGCAGACACGGATGCAGAAGGTGGCCGGCGGCGACGACGACGCACCGGTGCACTGGACGCGCGAAGGCAGCTGCGACGGCGTGCACTACGTGTTCGACCGCGCGGGCGATCTGGTGCGCAGAGGACCCGCGGCGCACGGCGCGACCGACACGGGCGACGAGCTCGAGCTGGCCTGGGACGCCCACCACCGCTTGATCGAGAGCCGGCGCGGCACGGCGCGCACGCGCTACGGCTACGACGCCGTGGGCCGGCGCGTCTTCAAGCGCGGCGCCACCCATACCACCTGGTTCTTCTGGGACGGCGATGCGCTGCTGGGCGAGGTGCGCCAGGCCCACGACGAACAGGTCGCGCCCGCGTCGCTCAACCCCGCCGCGCTCGCGCAGCGGCGCGCGATACGCGGCCGCCAGCAGCCGGTGGTGGCCTGGGAACGCGCGCGCGAGTACGTGTACTACCCGCAGACCTGCATTCCGCTGGCGCTGGTCGACCCGCTGCCGGATGCGTCGTCGCCGGGCACGAAAAGGGTCGCCCACTTCCATGTCGAGCCGAACGGGATGCCCTCGCGGCTGACCGACGGCGCCGGCGAGATCCTCTGGTCCGCGACCTCCACCGCCTGGGGCAGCGCGCTCGCCTCGCGCGCCGCGGCGATCGACAACCCCCTGCGCTTGCAGGGGCAGTACTTCGACGAGGAATCGGGCCTGCACTACAACCGGAACCGCTACTTCGATCCGCACATCGGCGCCTTCGTGAGCCAGGACCCGATCGGCCTCGACGGTGGCGAGAACCCCTACGGCTTCGCGCCGAATGCGCTGGGCTGGATCGATCCCCTGGGGCTGCGCTGCAAGACGAAGCGGCAGCGCACGCGGCTGCGCCGCATCCTGGGCCTGTCGAACAAGCCCGGCAACACGCAGATCACCGCGCGCCTGACGCAGGCCGAGGCGCGGGAACTGGCCGAGGAGTTCGTCGGTCCCGGCTTCACGCAGGAACTCACGGACAAGGGCGGATGGATGCTGAGGTCCGAGGATGGACTGCGCACGGTGCGCGGGCCCAGCAAGAAGCCGACCGACGCGGGGCGCAACGTCCACCCGGTGTCGGGCCAACCCTTCTCCATGACCGGCACGCAGATGAACTTCCAGCAGCGTGCCGTGCCCAAGGGCCCTTACGATTCCAACGTTCACGTGGATGTGGAGCCCTGAAATGACAATCCGTCTCGAAATCGTCGACCTGCGTTCCCTCGATGTCGACAGGCTGAGCGCATGGCGTCCGGAGGCCCCCGAGGATGTCTACCTCACCCTCGAGCTCGAGATCGGCGAGGCGGGCGTGTCCGGCGCGCACGTGTTCCAGCTGCTCGCGGCAACGCCCGAGGGCGTGAGAGCCCACCACGACGGCCGGGCGCTGCAGGCCTACACCTCGATGCGCCGGCGCGCCAAGGGCTTCGACATCGACGCGCTGCTGATCGTCGACCCTTACGACTGGGACACGTTGCGCGAGGCGCTGCGCCAGCGCGTGGCGGCCTGCGAACGATCCACCTGGGCCGAGTCGCTCGACTGCCTGCGCACCAAGTTCTTCTGGGAGTACGAGGGCGTCGAGCGACGATAACGCCGCGCCTTAATCGATCGCGATCTTCGCGCGCGCAACCACGTCCTTCCAGCGCTCCAGCCCCTGCCGGATCGCCTGCGTGACCGCCTCGGGCTCGCTCGATCTCACCGCATAGCCCAGGCGCGCCAGCCGCGCGGCCAGGTCGGCATCGAGGGCCTTGCGCGTGGCGGCGCGGATCGTCGCGAGCACGGAGGCCGGCACGCCGGCCGGCGCCAGCAGGCAGTACCAGACCTCGTAGTCGACCGAGGGCCCGCCGATCTCCTTGAGCGTGGGCACCTCGGGCAACTGCGTGCTGCGCTGCGCGCCGAACACCGCGATGCCGCGCAGCCGCCCGGCCGCGATCTGGCTCGCGACCGAGGGCGAGGTGGCATAGACCATGTCGATCTGCCCGCCCATCGCATCGTTGACCGCCGGCGCCGTGCCCTTGTAGGGCACGTGCAGCGATTGCAGCGGCGAGATGGTCGAGAGGTACTCGCCCACCAGGTGCGGCGAGGTGCCCGCGCCCGGCGTGCCGTAGCTCAGCGAGCGCTTTTTCGACAGCGCGACCAGCTCCTCGAAATTCTTCGCGGGGAAGTCGGGCCGTACCGCCATCACCACCTGCGTGCTGCCGACCATGCTCACGGGCGCGAAGTCCTTGAGCGGGTCGAAGCGCGTGTTGCGGTTCACGCTCGGGTTGGTCGCGAGGTAGTCGTTGGCGAACAGCAGCGTGTGGCCGTCGGCCGGCGCGCGCGCGACGAAATCGGTGCCCATGTTGCCGCCGCTGCCCGCGCGGTTGTCCACGACGACCGCACGTCCGAGCAACTGGCCGAGCCGCTCCGCGAACGGCCGCGCGATGGTGTCGAAGCCGCCGCCCGGCGGAAACGGAACCACCATCGAGATCGGGCGCGAGGGAAATTCCTCCACGGCCCAGGCGCGCGGCAGCGGCGACCCGACCAGGGCCGCACCGAGTCCCAGCACGATGCGACGGCGCCGGCCGCCGGACTGAAGGTCGCGCATGCTCACAGCCTCGGCAGCTCGATCTGTAGCAGTTCGCTCGCGGCATCGGCCGTCATCGCGCTGGCCGCCTCGCCGCTGTACAGCGAAGACCGCGCCTCCCAATCGCGCCGGCCGTCACCCGCGTGGCCCCTGCCGGCCAGCACGAACACGATGCTGTTCGGCGGCACCTCGATGCCCCGGCCCGCCTCGAGCGCGATCAGCGACAGCACGGTTCGCGCCTCGGAGAAGCTGCCCAGGTGCTTGCGCGCCACGCCGGGCCGCTGCGCATCGCTCAGCCATTGCGCGGCCGAGGGGCGGATGAAGATCGGCTTGTCGTAGCGGCTCTCGGGGTAGCGCAGCTCGCGGCCGTTGATGTGCTCCCAGACGGCTTCGTAGGCATCCTGGTTGCGCGTGCCGCCCTCGGGCTTGTCGACCTTGTAGACGCCGGCCTCGAAGCGGCCGTTCTTCTTGAGCTCGGCGATGCCGCGCTGGAACGCCGCCTCCGACACGTAGCCGCTGCGGCTCGCGCCGCCGAACTGCAGCACCAGCGTGAGCGATTCGCCCGCGATGCTCTGCGGACCGTAGAACACGCCCTCGGGAAAGTAGCCGATCATTCCCGGCTTCATGACGCCGTCGCGCGCGAAGTCGGCGTCGCCCTCGAGCTGCACGCGCACCTGGTCGAAGTTGTGGCGATGGCGCGGCGAGTCGAAGTCGTTGAAGGTGTTCGAGAGCTGGAGGAAGAAGTTGCCCGCGCTGCCGTCGCGGCCGGACAGCAGCGGGTGGTAGCGGAACTTGCCGCCGCGGGCATGGGTGCGCTCGATCATCGTGAGATCGCGCAGGTTCAGAATCTGCTGCATGGAAGAACTCGTCTGCGTGTTGGAATGGCCCGCATGCTGACGCAGTCCCCGCCACAAGCCCAGCGACATTAATTCACGGCAGCGTTGCCATTGCGGCAACGCTGCCCCGCGCACCATGAAACCCCGACGCCCCCTGCTCGATCACCTGAACCTCGCCACCCTGAAGCTCGTCGCGGCGATCGAGCACGAAGGCAGCCTGTCGCGCGCGGCCGCCACCCTGCACATCGTGCCCTCGGCCGCGAGCCGCCGCATCACGCAACTCGAGACCGCCATGGGCGTCGAGCTGCTGCACCGCACCGCGCGCGGTGCCGGCCTGACCGCGGCGGGCCTGTCGATCGCGCGCTATGCGCGCGCGATGATGGAGGACGTCGACACCCTCGATGCCGAGCTGCAGAACCTGCAGGCCGGCGTGTCGGGCCGCATCCAGCTCGTCGCCTCGATCTCGGCCATCGTGCAGCACCTGCCGCAGGACCTCGCGGTGTTCCTGCAGCAGCACCCGGGCATCAAGATCGAGCTGGCCGAACACACGAGCGCGGAGATCGTCGAGCTGCTGCTGCAGCGCAAGGCCGACGTCGGCGTGTTCGTCGCCGAGGGCGACATCCCCGGCCTCAAGCTGCAGCCCTACCGCACCGAGCAACTGGTCGTGATCCTGCCCGTGCACCACCGGCTCGCGAAGCGCAAGCGCCTGCGCTTCGAGCAATTGCTGAAGGAGGAGTGGGTGGAGCTGCCGCCCGGCACCGCGCTCGCGAGCCGCGTCGCCAAGGAAGCGCTGCGGCACGGCGTTCGGCTGCGCACGCGCATCCAGGTCAAAGGCATGGATTCGGCCAGCCGCATGGTGCAGTGCGGCCTCGGCATCGGGCTGCTGCCCCAGGCCAGCCTCGAGCAGCAGGCGAAGTTTCCGAACCTGGCCTTCGTGCCGCTCGACGAGCCCTGGGCGCATCGGATCAGCTATCTGGCCGTGCACGCGCTGGCCGAGCCGGCACCGGCGAGCCGGATGCTGTTGCAGGCGTTGATGGGGCTCTGAAGCGGCCTCGAGGCCGCGCGCTGCTACGCCGGCCTGGCGGCCGCCACGGCCTTGATCTCGACGAGCAGGTTCGGCCGTGCCAGCGCGGCCACGCCGAGGATGGTCCAGGCCGGGAAGTCGCTCGTGATGTGGCGTTCCTTGATCGCGCGGAAAGCGCTCAGCTGCTCGTCGATGCGCACGTGATACGACACGAGTTCGACCAGGTCTTCGAAGCCCAGTCCTTCATGCGCGAGGATCGCACCGAGGCGCTTGAACGCGAGTTCGATCTGCTCCTCCGCGCTCTGCGGCACGGTGCCGTCGGCGTGGATGCCGACCTGGCCCGCGATGAAGACCAGCCCGCCGGCTTTCACGGCGGGTGAATACTGGAACAGGTCGAAGACCTTGTTGCCGCCGAACACGGGATCGTTGTCGGGCAGGCGCAGGCGTTGTACTTCACTCATCAGGAAACCCTCGGTGCGGGAGATGGACGGATGCCCTCGACGGGGCATCCGGAGATTCTGTCTTCGATGGCGCCCTGAGCGCTTCACGCGGAGATACGAGCCCGCGAGGATCGCCCGCCGACATTGGTCCAAGGGCGGCCGCAGCGTTTCATCCCTGACAGGAATTGCATGCCATGCAACAGCGTCCATCGGCGACCGATGAGACCGCATGCCCCCTCTTCCTTGGCGCTTTTGCGCGTGGCGCAAGACTTGTACGCCCCCTGAAACGCGCGAATCATCGGCGCATTCCAGCACCCCACGACGAGGTATCTCCATGACCGTCTCGATGTCGAAGTCGCGGCTCGATCGCCGCTTCGCCCTCACCCTCCTGCTCGGCGCGGGACTCGCGCTGTCCGCCCAGGCGCAGTCCGTGAGCTACCGAATTGCGACCGAAGGCACCTACCCACCCTGGAGCTTCAAGGATGCGCAGGGCGGCCTGCAGGGCTGGGACGTGGACATCGCCCATGCCCTGTGCGAGAAGATGAAGACCCGGTGCGAGATCGTGGCGCAGGACTGGGACGGGATCATCCCCGGCCTCATGGCGAGGAAGTTCGACCTGATCGTGGCGAGCATGGCGATCACCGAGCAGCGCCGCCAGCGGGTGGACTTCTCGGACAAGTACAAGGAAACGATCTCGCGCTTCGTCGCCAAAAAAGGCGCGCCCGATGACACCGGCCCCGATGCGCTCAAGGGCAAACGCATCGGCGTGCAACGCGGCTCGATCCAGGCCGCCTACCTGAGCCAGAACTACAAGGCCTCGGACCTCAAGTTCTACGACACGCCGCAGGCGGCAGAGCTGGACCTCGTGGCGGGCCGCGTCGACTACATCTTCGGCAACATGGTGACCTACTTCATCGGCTTCATGAAGACACCGGAGGCCGCGAGCTTCGCCTTCGTCGGGCCCGAGCTGAAGGGCGGCCTGCTCGGCGACGGCAACGGCATCGCCGTGCGCAAGGGCGACACCGCCCTGCTCGAGAAGGTCAATGCCGCGCTGGCCGCCATCCGCGCCGACGGGACCTACGACCGCATCACGGCCAAGTACTTTCCCTTCAAGCTGATGTAGGAGGCGGCACGCGGTGAACATTCTTCACGGCTTCGGATCGCAGCTGCTGCTGGGCGCGCTGGCCACGGTGCAACTCGCCCTCGCCTCGCTGGCCGTCGGATCGCTGTTCGGCGTCATCGGCTGCTGGCTGCAGCTGCGCCAGAACCGCCTGCTGCGCGGCGCGGGCTATCTCTATGCCGCGCTGATCCGCGGCATTCCCGATCTGCTGGTAGTGTTCGCGGTCTACTTCGGCGGATCGCTGACGCTCGCGAAGCTCACGGGCCGGTACGTGGAGATCGATGCCTTCGCGGCCGGCGTGTTCGCGCTCTCGCTGTCCTTCGGCGCCTACGCGGCGGAGATCGCCCGCGGCGCGCTGCTCTCGGTGAATGCCGGCCAGCGCGAGGCCGCATGGACGCTGGGCCTGTCGAAGGCGCAGGCGCTGTGGACCGTGATCCTGCCCCAGGCGGCGCGCACGGCGCTCGCGCCCTTCGGCAACCAGTCCATCGTGCTGCTCAAGCAGACCTCGATCGTGTCGATCGTCGGCTGCGACGAACTCATGCGCAAGGCGGCCGAGGCATCGGGCGCGACCCGCCAGCCCTTCACGATGTACCTCGCGGTCGCGCTGATCTACCTGGTGCTGACGGGCGCCGCCACCCTGCTGCTCGAGCGCGCGGAACGGCGCGCCTCGCGCTATCTCGGAGCCTGAAGCGTGTTCGACATTGCCATCGTCTGGTCGGTTCTGCCCGCGTTGGGCAAGGGCGCCTTGCTGACCCTGGAACTGACCGCGCTGGTCATCCTCTTCGGCACGCTGCTCGCGTTGCCGCTGGCCCTGGCCAAGAACGCGCGCCACGTGGCGGCCCGGTCGTTCGCGCACGCCTACATCGTGTTCTTCCGCGGCACGCCCTCGCTGGTCCAGGTCTTCCTGCTCTACTACGGCGCCGGACAGTTCCAGTCGCTGCAGGCCACCTTCCTCTGGCCCGTGCTGGGCGATCCCTTCTGGTGCGTGGTGATCGCGCTGGCGCTGAACTCCGCCTCCTACACGGGCAAGACACTGGCCGCCGCCCTGGCCGCCATGCCCAGGGGCGCCAGGGAAGCCGCGTTCTCGCTCGGCCTGGCGCGCTACCAGGCCTTCCTGAGCGTGGAGTTCCCGCTGGCCGCGCGCACCGCGCTGCCGGCCTTCGGCAACGAGGTCATCCTCACCTGCAAGGCCACCTCGCTGGCCAGCACCGTCACCTTGCTGGACCTCACGGGAACCGCGCGCCTGCTCAGCGCGGAAACCTATGCGCCGTACGAGGTGTTCCTCGGCGCGGGCCTGGTCTATCTCGCCATCAACTACGGCCTGATGCTCCTGATGCGTCGGCTGGAACGCGCCTTCAAGCCATCGAACTGACACGAAAGCCCCTCATGAAATTCGTCACCCTCGGCCCTTCGGGCAGCAACCACGAATACGTCACGCGCAACTACCTCGCGTTCCATGGCATCGACCGGAAGGCCGGCGTCGAACTCGCCGTCGACTTCGAGCAAGGCGCCCGGGCCGTGCTCGCTGGCGAAGCCGATTTCCTCGTGCAGTGCGCGGTCCACCCCGCCACGATGGCCACGGTCGCGAAGTACCTCGAGGGCCTCTACGTGGTCGATACCTTCATCTCGCCCAGCCAGGACCTGGCCATCATCCGGCGCAAGGCGGCGGCACGATCGGGCACGCTGGCGGTCATGGCGCCGACCCTCGACTACACCGACGCCTCGCGCTGGGACAGGATCGAGTACGTCGCCACGGTGGCGGAAGTCAGCAGGGGACTGGTCGAGGGCAAGTACGACGCCGGCCTGGGCTTCGTGTCCGTCGCCAACGCGCACGCCGATCAACTGGTCGTCGAGGAATTCATCGGCACGGTCGACGACGCCTGGATCGTCTACGGCCGCACCAAGATCAGCGGCGGCCAGTTGCTCGCCTGGCCCGACAGCCCGGCCGCGGCGATCTTCCACGAGATGGCCTGAGGCGGCGATGAGCTCGGCATCCTCCTCCGCGGCATCGGCCATCGTGGCGGTTCGCGGACTCTCCAAGCGCTTCGGCGAACACCTCGTGCTCGACGGCGTGAACCTCGAGGTCCACGCCTGCGAGCGGGTCGTGATCTGCGGTCCCTCGGGGTCGGGCAAGTCCACCCTGGCACGCTGCATCAACGGCCTGGAGCCCTATCAGCAGGGCGAAGTCGAGGTCAACGGCATCGCCATCTCGCCCGATGCCAGCCACGCCGATCGCGTGCGTGCGAACGTGGGCATGGTGTTCCAGCAGTTCAACCTGTTCCCGCACCTGAGCGTGCTCGAGAACTGCACGCTCGCGCAGACCTGGGTGCGACAGCGTTCGAAACGCGAGGCCAGGGAGATCGCCATGGCCCATCTCGACAAGGTGCGCATGGCGGCCAAGGCCTCGTCCTTTCCTTCGCAGCTGTCGGGCGGGCAGCAGCAGCGCGTGGCCATCGCGCGGGCGCTGTGCCTCGAACCTTCGGTCATGCTCTTCGACGAAGCGACCTCGGCGCTGGATCCGGAGATGGTCAAGGAAGTGCTCGAGACGATGATCCTGCTCGCGCGCGACGGCATGACGATGGTCTGCATCACCCACGAGATGGGGTTCGCCAAGGCCGTCGCCGACAAGGTGGTCTTCATGGAGGCGGGTACCATCGTCGCGACCGCGCGGCCCGATGTCTTCTTCGGCGAAAGCGCGGATGCGCGGGTCCGGAAGTTCCTGAGGCAGGTGTTCTGACCCGGGAACCGGCGATGCGAACCTGAAAGAAAGGTGCGGCCGATGCCCAGGAAGCAGATTGCTTCGCCGTTTCCGACGCTGCAGAAGCAGAGCCCGCCGCGAAGCGCGCGCAAGAAGGATTCGGCCGAGCCGAAGCGCAGCACGACCTCGATCAAGGTGGGCGTCCAGATCCGCGCCCAGCGCCTGGCCGCCGACTTGTCGGCGGGCGCGCTCGCCACCCAGGCGGGCGTGTCGCGATCGATGATGTCGCGCATCGAAAGAGGCCTGGTGTCGCCCTCGATCGAGGTGCTGGACAAGATCGCGACGGTGCTCGACGTGCCGATGTCGCGCTTCTTCGCCGACCAGGTGCGCCGGCTCGACATGTCGCACGTGCCGGCGGGCAAGGGCCTGAAGATCGAGCGCGTGGATGCCGTCAAGGGCTACCACTATGCGCTGCTCGGCCACCTGTTGTCGGGGAACCTGTTCGTCGAACCCTACCTGATCGAACTCTCCGACGAGGCCACGCCCTACCCGGCGTTCCAGCATCCCGGCGTGAAGTTCATCTACATGCTCTCGGGACGCGTCAAGTACCGCTACGGCAGCCGGACGCTCGAGGTCAAGGCCGGCGACTCGCTGCTTTTCGATGCCCGCGCGCTGCACGGGGCCGAGATACTGCGCGAGCGGCCCGTCTCCTATCTCTCGATCGTGTTCACCCTGCGCGAGTAGCGTCGCGCGGCGCCTGGATCAATGGATCGAGCGCCGCCCTAATCCGCCGCACCGCCAGCTCGCTCGCCAGCGTCTGCGGCCCGCGCCCATAGGTGCCCGCGAGCCGGATCAGGCGCAGCTGCTCGCGCTGCAGCCGCGTCTTGAGGCGCCGCGCCCTGGCGCCGAAGGCCCGGCCCATTTCGCGGCGCACGCGCCAGCGCGCCAGCGGCTGGCCCAGGCGCACCCATTCGTCGTCGCGGATCAGCTCGCGCTCGGGCACGAAGTAGGCCGCGAGCGCGTGCAGGTAGGCGCCGTTCTCGCGCGCGGCCTCGCGCCAGAACAGCCAGGCCGCGATCAGCACCGGGATGCCCTTGACCAGCAGCAGCAGCGCCATCTGGCCATAGCCGCCGTCGAAGTAATCCTCGAGCAGCGGCGAGTTCCAGACGAAGTGCATGGCCCAGGCCAGCACGAAGCACAGCACGGCGGCGCCGATGCGCGTGACCAGCCGCCGCTCGGGATGCAGCAGGAACCACGCGACGCCGAAGGAGGCGATGGCGGTGTAGGCCGCGTGGCTCCACAGCCCGCTCATGAGTCCGCGCGTGAGCAGGTTCAGCAGCACCGGATAGACCTGGTTCTCGAGCGGGAAGCGCATCGAGGCGTTGACGGTATAGGTCAGGTTCTCGACCACCTGGAAACCGAGTCCCGCCATGGCGCCGACGATGAGCACCGACAGGTAGGTCTGGAACTGGTTGCGCGCCACCAGCACCAGCAGCACCACGCCCGCGAGCTTGAGGAATTCCTCGGTGATCGGCCCCGCGACCGCGGCCCCCCAGGCCGCCACGAACTCGGGCGAGATCAGCTTGGCGCACAGGCTCTGGATCGCGATGTTGGCCGGCGCCGCGAAATACACCGCGCCCATGCCGCCCCAGGCGAAGGCCAGCACGAAGGCCTCGGGCGGATGCTGCTCGAGCAGGTCGAGCGTGCGGAACACCAGCAGGAAGGCCAGCGTGTAGAGGCCCCAGACCACGAGCCCCAGGAAGGCCGTGATGGGCACCACGCGAAAGCCCATCGAGAACATCTGCACGGGGTAGAACAGGCCGTTGACGATCAGCGCGCTCAGCAGCCAGAAGGCGGCGCGCCGCGGCTGGAAGAAGGAGTCGGTGCCGACCGGCCACGGCGACTCGTCGCTGTCGAAGGCGGTGGTGGCGATGGTGGTGTCGTGGCTCACAACGGCGCCTCCAGGTCCATCGACTCGAGCATGCCGCGCGCGTCGGCCATGGCTTCGTCGAGGCCGTCGCTGCCGCCGTAGACGTCGATCTGCACCAGCGACTTGCGGCGCTGGTCGACCACCTGCCAGAAGCGGCCGGCGATCTTGCTGCCGTAGTAGGCGAAGGTCTTGCCCTGCAGGCCCCACATGGTGACGAAGTCGGACACGTCACCCTCGATGCTCAGGCCCTGGCCGCGCTCCATCAGCCGCTGCTGACGCACCAGCGGACCGTCGGGCCCGCCGGCCCAGGACAGCGTGGTCACGAGGAACTTGTGGTTGCCCTTGAACAGCATCAGCGAGCGCCCGGCCTTGGAGCGCGCCACGTCCATCTGCCAGCCGCGCGCGGGCTCGAAGCGCGCATGGCCGACCGACACGGTCTCGCCGGCCGGCAGCGGGCGCGCGCCGGGCGTGTGGCGGTCCCAGAAGATCAGGCCGCCCACATAGGCGGCGATGGCGAGGAAGACCGCGAGGGCGCCCGGCCAGGTGCGGTAGGGAATGCGGCGGGAGGGCTCGTGCATGGGGGCGATGGTGCCATGGCGCGGCGGGAGCGATTCCGCCTGGCGCGCGGCCGACGGGGTCCTGCGGCGGCCCATGAAGCGCTGCGCGTTCGATGCGAACTTTTCACTTCAGCGTCAGTGTGCGGTCAGTCGTCCTATGTCGTGCATCTGCCACCGGGAGGTCATACGACCCCCGCATGATCCGCCGCGCGCCCGCCGGCCCCTTCGCAGGGGCGGCGGGCGTTTCGTCACCTTTTTCGCGGATCTCTTTTCATGATTTTTTCCCTTCCTCGCACTGCGCGCGCGACCTCGACGATCGCCGTCGCCGCGGCCGTGCTGCTGCTGTCCGCCTGCGGCGGCAGCGACAACCAGAACGCCGGCTTCTTCCCGCTGCCGCCCGCGGGCTCCAACCCCGGCCAGACCACGCCCCCGCCGGCCGAGTCCGCGCCGCCGGTGCAGGTCGCGTTCATGCCCGACATCCACTTCCACGACGTCTACGCCAACTTCAAGGACGGTTCGTTCCCCGGCGTGTTCAACCAGAAGTCGGGCCGCAACGCGACGATCCGGCTGATGCATGCGCAGATGACCTCGACGCGCCTGTTCAACGAGAACTACTTCGCCTTCATCACCGCGCTCGACGACGCGGTGGCGCGCGGCGTGAAGCTGATCGCGCTGCCCGGCGACTTCTCGGACGACGGACAACCGGTGCACATGCGTGGCCTGAAGAAGGTGCTGGACGACTATGCGAACAAGCATGGCATCCAGTTCTTCGCGGCCCCGGGCAACCACGACCCGAACAAGCCGCGCGAGCGCGCGGGCGGCAAGGCCGACTACCTGGGCATCGACCCCGCGACCAACCGCGTCGGCGCACCCCAACCGATCTACAGCCGCGGTGGCAACGGCGACTGCGCGGCGTCCAACTACAGCGGCGAATGGGCCAAGGTCAACGGCAGCTACTGCACCGAGGAAGTCAAGGAACAGGGCTACGCGGGCATCACCGAGGCGCTCGACCAGCACGGCCTGATGCCCAAGGCCGGCTACCGCTATTTCGAGACGCCCTACAGCAGCTACAGCTACCAGAACTACGACTTCGCGAAGGCGAAGGAACAGGCGGCCTGGAGCAAGCGCAGCTTCGAGATCTGCGCGCAGGGCGCGGGCGGCACCTACAAGAAGGACGGCTACACCTTCTGCCATGACGTGCCCGACACCAGCTACCTGGTCGAGCCGGTCGAAGGCCTGTGGCTCGTGGGCATCGATGCCAACGTCTACGTGCCCACCGGCACCGGCCCCAACGACTTCAACGGCTCGGGCGACGCCGGCTACAACAAGATGTTGACGCACAAGCCGCACGTGATCGCGTGGCTCAAGGACGTGGTGGCACGCGGCAAGAAGCAGGGCAAGCAGGTCGTGGCCTTCAGCCATTTCCCGATGAGCGAGTTCTTCAACGGCGCCTCCGACGACATCATCGCGCTGCTCGGCGCGGGCAAGATGCAGATGGTGCGCCGTCCCGCCGAGGACGTGACCAAGGCACTGGCCGACACCGGCCTGCAGGTGCACGTGGGCGGCCACATGCACTTCAACGACACCGCCGTGCGCAACTACGACGACGGCCATGGCCTGGTGAACATCCAGGCGCCGTCGATGGCGGCCTACGTGCCGGCCTACAAGCTCCTGACCTTCAAGGACGCGACGCACATCGACGTGCAGACCGTGCGCCTGGACAACGTGGCGCGCTTCGACGAGCTGTTCGACCTCTACCGCGAGGAACACCGCTTCTTCACCGACTTCCCGGGCCGGCTGCCGGGCGGCAGCAACGGCGTGCTGTGGGACAAGACGGTGCTCGACGCGAAGAGCTACGGCGAGTTCAGCACGCGCTACATGTCGGAACTGGTGCGCCTGCGGCTGCTCAACGACGACTGGCGCTGCGAGATGCGCGAGCTGGTGAAGAGCCCGATCTACGGCTCCGACCTGCTGGTGCTGTCGCAGCTGCAGACCAAGGTCACGCTCAAGCAACTGGGCAACACCGGCAACCGCGGCCTGCTGAGCAGCGCCTTCTTCTCGTGCCTGGGCGACGCCGGCGGCGACGGCAGCGCGCAGCAGGCGGCCTATGCCAAGGACTACGCGGATGCGGAAGCCAAGGCGCGCGCGCTCGCGGGTGCCAACGGCATGCGGCTGGAGGACTTCAACCAGTGGAAGGCGATCGACCTGGCGGGCGACTTCGTGCGCCTGGCCAATGCCGGCGACCTCGCGTTCACCGACATCCCGGCCGACCGCGCGCGCCAGTACAAGCTGATCGCCCAGGCGCTCGAAGGCACCAACACCGCGCTGGCGCTCAACGGCAGCCAGCAGGTGATGAACGACAACCCGGCCCACGCGGTGTTCCAGGCGCGCTTCAAGCCGCTGATGCAGATCCTGCTGAAGCTCGCCCGCGGTGCGCCGACGCAGCATTTCGTGATCGATCTGCAGACCAACAAGCTGACCGACATGACGTCGGCACCGGCGCCCTTCTGAATCGCAGCGAAGACCCAGACATGACATCGAAGAACAACATCCAGCGCCGCGGCCTGCTGCTCGGCGCGGGCGGCGCGCTGCTGGCCGGTTGCGGCGGCGGCGGAAGCAGTGGCGGCTTCCCCTTCGTGCCGGCACCCGCGCCGGCCCCGGCTCCCGCACCGGCGCCCGCGCCGGTGGCCGAACCCGAGGTCACGGCACCGACGCTGAGCGGCCGCGCCGTGCTGCCGGCCGACAGCTACGTGGCCGGCCCGACCTCGGGCCAGTTCATCTCGGGCGGCGACTACACGCGCGCCAAGGACACCTACGGCTACACCCTGCCCTTCCAGGGCAAGCAGCCGATGCAGGGCTTCTCGGCGCTGGTGCCCAGCGGCATGCAGGGCGTCTTCTACGCGATGCAGGACAACGGCTTCGGCGGCCGCGCCGCCTCGCCCGACGCCCTGCTGCACATCTATGCGGTGAAGTTCGACTGGGCCAAGGGCCAGGTGATCCCGGCGAACTTCCAGACCGGCGAGACGCTCGCGTCGTTCAGCGCGCAGGGCTACATCCGCCTGAGCGATCCCTACCGCAACCTCGGCTACCCGGCCGTGGCCGACATGGTCAACTATCCGGACAGCTCGGTGTCGCCGGCCGGCCAGACGCTGGCGGTGGACCCGACGATCGTCTCGGGCCGCCTGCTGACCGGCTACGACATCGACCCCGAGTCGCTGCAGATCGATGCGCAGGGCAACTTCTGGATCGGCGACGAGTTCGGCCCCTTCCTGCTGAAGTTCGACCGTCAGGGCCGCCTCGTCGCGCGCGAGGTGCAGATGCCCAACCTCGCGAAGATCGGCGCCAATCCGCTGGTGCAGACGCCGAACAACCCGTACATCCAGTCGAACGCCTCGGTGGCCAACCTCGGCGGTTCGGGCGGCCTGGAAAGCATGGCGATCAACGCCAGCCGCACCAAGCTCTACGCGATGTACGAGAAGGAGATCAACGGCGACAACGCGCAGCGCCGCATCATCAGCGTGTTCGATCTGGCCTCGCAGAACTTCGAGCCGCGCGTCTACGCCTACAAGGTGAGCACCGGCCAGCGCATCAACGGCGACGGCAACCTCGAGACCGAGGTCTACAGCGTCAACGACATGGTCGCGATCAACGACACCGAGTTCCTCGTGGTCGAGAAGGACAGCGGCGCGGGCGACGTGCGAGGCGGCAAGTTCCCGGCCTCGGGCACCTGGCGCAACGCGGCGCGCTTCAAGCGCGTCTACAGGATCGATCTCTCGCAGGTCGACAGCGGCGGTTACCTCGAGAAAGAAGAGATCGTCGACCTGATGGCGCTGAAGGACCCGAAGGGCCAGGGCGGCGATGCCACCATCGACGGCGTCTTCGCCTTCCCGATGGAGTGCGTGGAGGTGGTGACGATCGCCGACGCGCAGACGCTGATGCTGGTGAACGACAACAACTACCCCGGCGGCTCGCCCTCGCGCCTGCCGAACAAGGTGGACGGCAACGAGTTCATCCGCATCCGGCTGCCGAAGCCGCTGGCGCTGCCGCCCGCGAAGGCTTGAGCGCGCGCGGCGCGGGGATCGCGATGCGCCGCAGCGCCACGGCCGACACCACGGCCAGGGCCGCGATCCCCGCGGCCGCCACCGCGGACGACACGCCGAGCCCGGCCACGAAGGCGTGCCGGGCCTCGTCGAGCAGGCCCGCGGGCAGGCTTTGCGCGAGCGAGGTCGCGGTCCAGAGACCTTCCTGCACCGCGCGGGCCGCCTGTTCGGGCAGCTCGCGCGGCAGGTGCTCGGCGATGCGCGAGCGGTAGACCACGGTCGTCAGGCTGCCGAAGATCGCCACGCCGAGCGCGACCCCGAGCTCCTGCACCGTTTCCGACAGCGCCGAGGCCGAGCCCGCATGGGCGGCCGGCGCCGCGCCGATCACGAGGTCGGTGCCCAGCGCGGCCAACGTTCCCAATCCCAGGTAGATCAGCGAATAGCCGGCCACCGCCCAGCCCAGGCCCTGCATCGCGGGCAGCACCGGAAGCAGCGCGAGCAGGCCATGGCCCAGCGCCGACAGCGCGAGCGACGCGGCCATCACGAAACCCGGGCGCACGCGCCGCGCGACCAGCGGCGCGCCGATGCCGGCCACCAGCATCGCGAGCGCGGGCGGCGCCATCCACAGGCCGGCCGTTACCGGCGGCAGGCCGATCACGAGTTGCAGATACTGCGTCACCAGCAGCAGCGCGCCGCCGACGCCGGTCAGCCCGACCAGCAGCACGCCGAGCGCGACGCTGAAGCTGCGGTCGGCGAACAGCCCGATGTCGAGCAGCGGATTCGCGAGCGCACGCTGGCGCCGCACGAACGCGATCGCACAGGCGATGCCGAGCAGCAGCGCCAGCGTGGTGGCGAGGCCCCAACCGCTCTTCGCGCTCTGCTTGACCACATAGACCAGCGGCAGGATCGCCGCGAGCGACAGCGCGACGCTCGCGAGGTCGAGGCGCGCGCGTTCCGCCGCGCGGTATTCGGGCAGCAGCAGCGGCCCGCCGATCCACAGCAGCAGCACCACCGGAATGGCCACCAGGAAGGCCGAGCCCCACCAGAAGTGCGCGAGCAGCACCCCGCCGACCAGCGGCCCCGCGGCCATGCCGAAGGCGAACATGGTGGCCCACACGCCGATCGCCAGCGCGCGCTGGCGCGCATCGAGGAACATGTTGCGGATCAGCGCCAGCGTGGAGGGCATCAGCGCCGCGCCCGCGATGCCGAGCAGGGCCCGCGCGGCGATCAGCAGGTTGGCGCTCGGTGCGAAGGCGGCCAGCACCGAAGTCACGGCGAAGGCCGCGGCGCCGATCAGCAGCAGGCGGCGGCGCCCGATCGCATCGCCCAGCGCGCCCATCGTGACCAGGAAGCCCGCGATCATGAAGCCGTAGGCGTCCATGATCCACAGCGCCTGGGTGGCGCTGGGCTGCAGGTCCTCGGCCAGCTTCGGCAGCGCGAGGTAGAGCAGCGTCACGTCGAGCCCCAGCAGCATCGTGGGCAGCGCCAGCATGGCGAGGCCGGCCAATTGGGCCAGGCCCGCGCGCGCCGGCGGCGTTGTCGCAACGCTGTTGCCGTTGTGCCGTTTGAGACCGAAAGCCATGCGAGCCACTCCTGAATGATGAAAGAGCGATCATTCTGGGAACGGATCAGCAACAGGACAATATTTCCTCTCATGCTATTACTGGCAGCAATACGAAGCGCGGCGCGCCATGGCGTCTAGATCGCTCGACCGCACGCGCACCGAACTCTCGGCCTTCCTGCGCGCCCATCGCGAGCGGCTCGCGCCCGCGGACGTGGGCCTGCCCAGCGGCGGGCGGCGGCGCACGCCGGGCCTGCGCCGCGAGGAGGTGGCCGCGCTCGCGGGCGTGGGCATCACCTGGTACACCTGGTTCGAGCAGGGCCGCGAGATCGGTGTCTCGGAAGCCTTCCTGCTGCGCATCGGCAAGATCCTGCGGCTCGACGATGCCGAGTGCTGCCACCTGTTCCTGCTCGCGCGGCAGCGGCCGCCCTCGGCCGAGGCCCATCACTGGCCGAGCATCCCGCCGCTGGTGCAACGCATGATGGACGAGCTGGTCGCGCGCCCCGCGTACGTCACCAACCTGCGCTGGGACGTGGTCGCGTGGAATGCCGCGGCCGACCGGTTGTTCGGCTTCTCGGGCCGGGAGCCCGCGCAGCGCAACTTCCTGCGCCTGGCCTTCGCCGATCCCGAGCTGCGCCGGCGCTTGCCGGACTGGATGGAGGATGCGCCGCGCCTGCTGGCCGCGTTTCGCCGCGAGCTCGCGGTCGCGCCCGACGATCCCGCGATGCTGGCGCTGGTCGATCAGCTGCGGCGGCTGTCGCCCGACTTCCGGCGCTGGTGGGACACGCCGCGCGATCCGCAGCCCTCGCGCGGCATCTCGGCCCTGCTCGACGAGGGGCGGCGCGTGGCCTTCG
Organism: Variovorax paradoxus; assembly: GCA_016806145.1. Classification (NCBI taxonomy): domain Bacteria; kingdom Pseudomonadati; phylum Pseudomonadota; class Betaproteobacteria; order Burkholderiales; family Comamonadaceae; genus Variovorax; species Variovorax paradoxus. The sequence continues at coordinate 1,790,178 of CP063167.1, read as the reverse complement.
AGCACGAAGCGCTGACGGTGGACGAGTACCGCCACCTGCGCATGGTGGTGTACTTCGAGGACCGCGCCGGGCCGCTCAGCGAGACGTCGTCGCCGGCCGCGCGGGAATCCACGCCACCAGCGGCGCCAGCCAGCGCGGCCGCCAGCTCAGCGTGAAGGCCACGGCGAGCGCGGCCCCCGCGAGCGCCATGAACCAGACCAGCGAGGCCATCGAGACATGGTCGACGCGCAGGCACAGCAACAGCGACACGAGCAGGCAGGCCGCGCCCAGCACGCGCAGCACGCGCGCCATGCGCACCGGATAGGCCGTGCCGGGGCGCGCCTGCTCCCAGTGCACGTCCATCGACAGCGCGAACAGGCCCGCGCCCACGAGGTTGGCGGCCAGCGCGGCCGCGAGCATCAGGGCCTCAGACACGGGCCACCGCCGATGCGTTCGAAGCGGCCACGGTGGAGACGGCGGTCGCGCCGGCACGGCGCCGCAGCATGCGCGCCGCCACGACGGCCAGCGAGGCCGCCGCGAGCACCGACAGGTCGACGCCCGCCACCGGCCAGTAGCCACTGCCGATGGTGCGCAGCAGGTGGTCGCCGGTGTTGATCCAGTTCAGCAGCACGGCGGTCACGCCCAGCAGCGCCACGGCCCAGCACTGCTCGGCCCAGGCCGGCGCCAGGCGCCCCTGCGCCGTGGGCGCGGTGCGCCACAAGCCATGGAGCAGCGAGAGCAGCCAGGCGCCCGCGAAGACGCCGATCTCCCAGTTGCCGCGCAGCGGCAGTTCGGCCGGCAGCAGGCGGTTGGCGACCAGCATGGAGAAGGTCGCGACCAGCAGGCCCGGCACCGTCGCGACCGCGATGGCATCGACCCAGCGCGCGCCCTGCAGGCCCTGCTTCGCATGCTGGCGCTTGCGCTTCTCGACGAAGAAGATGAAGCCGGTGGCGATGCACGCGCAGCCGGCCAGCCCGCCCAGCACGTAGAACCAGCGCAGCAGCCAGTGCCTGAAGTGCTGCAGGTGCAGGCCAGTGAGGAAGTCCTTGATGCCCGCGACCAGCGTGGGCGCCGGGTCTTCGCGGATCACTTCGCCGGTCGCGCCGTTGAAGTGGATGCCCTCGCCCGTGAGCGTGACCCGGTCGGTGCCCGCGCGGTAGACGCTGACGTAGGCGTTGGCATCGTTCACGTGCTGCACGTTGAGCATGCCCACCTCGCCCGCCATGCCGCGGCTGGCCCAGCGGCGCTGGGCCTCGGCCACCATCGCGTCGACCGAAGCCAGCGTGCCCGGCGTTCCCGCGCGGTCGTGCGGCAGGCCGGTCTCCTTGGCCTCGAGCTTCTCGTGCAGTTCGTGCAGCGGCTCGAGCTGCGTGTGGCTCACGGGAAAGTAGACGCCCGCGAACACCACCAGCCCCGACAGCGCGAAGATGAAGTGGAAGGGCAGCGCAACCACGCCCGTGAGGTTGTGCAGGTCGAGCGCGCTGCGCTGCACGTGCTTGGCCGGGCGGAAGGTGAACAGCTCGCGGAAGATCTTGCGGTGCATCACCACGCCGCTCACCAGCGCGATCAGCATCACCAGCGCCGCGAAGCCGACGATCCAGGTGCCGAGGTTCAGCCAGTTGATGTGCAGGCTGTAGTGCAGCGGGTAGAAGAAGTCGCTGCCGATCTTCAGCCGGTCTTCCGACAGCGTCTTGCCGGTGCGCGGGTCGATGGTGGCGTAGCCCCAGACCGCGTCTTCGGGGTCCTTGGCATTGGGCAGGATGAAGCCCGAATAGATGCTCAGCACCGGGTCGCGGTGCGTGGTGTAGGCCAGCCACTGCTTGGGCTCGAAGCTCGTCGCCATCGGGCCGTTCACGCGCGAGCGCGCCTGCTCGATGTTGGCGGGGGCGGGCTTCACCTCCTTGAACAGCGGCAGCAGCACCTGGTCGAACGAAGGCATGCGCTGCGGCTCGAAGCGCGTCTCGGGGATTGCCCAGCGGTCGATCTCGCGGTCGAACACCGACAGCGAGCCGAAGAAGAACACGACCATCAGCACGAAGCCGAGCACCAGCCCGAACCAGGTGTGGAGCCAGGCCATCGAGAGGCGGAAGTTCTGGAACACGGAAGTCTCTCCTCGCGGGATTGTTCGATTCGGGTCGGGTCAGAGCAGCGCCCGCTGCACGAGCGACGCCGCCGCCGTCATCGACAGGCCCCCGCCGGCCAGCACCAGCCACACGCGCTTGATGTTGGCAGCCGAGAACGCCCAGAGGAACGCGACCAGGAACACCAGGAAGGCCAGCATGCTGGCGAGCGACTCGGCGTCGTGGAACGGCATGCCCGCGGCGAACAGCAGCCCGATGCCGAGCGCGACGAAACCCCATGAGAACGCATAGCCGCCGAGCACGGCGGCGCCGATGCGGGAGACGATCTGCAGGGCGGGGACAGCGTTCTGGGCCATGGCTTTCTTCGACGGGATGGATGACGGCGGCAGGCGTGACGCCTTGCCGATGCCAGCCTCGTTTCAGTGAGCCCGCACGCGCGGCCGTTCGAGGCAATTGATAGTCGTTCTCATTCTATCAAGCGGGTTCGGGCGGGCCCGATCTCGTCACGATCCGAAGGACATTCGACTCGAAGCGGCAGTCAAGGTGTCTGCTGCGCCGCGTGCTTGACGCGCAGGATCTCGACGATGCGCGCTTCGTGCAGCACGCGATAGAACACGATGTAGTTGCGATGCACGACCAGCTCGCGCACGTGGCTCGGCAGACCAGGTCTTCCGCTGCGACCGAGTTCAGGGTGCTGCGCAAGGGGCAGGGTCTTGTCGCGCAACTCCTGGCCGAAGCTGCGTGCCCGCGCGGGGTCGTCCTTGCCGATGTAGCGAACGATGGCACGCAGATCGTCGACCGCCTTCGGCCGCCACTCGATGCGGCACCGCGTCATGCGCGTTTCTTCGCGGCGGGCTTTCGTGCAGCCGTCGGGGCCGCGATGTCGGCCTCCATGAGGGCCATCACTTCATCGTGCGAAAGACTCGGCCGGGGGTCGTCGACGGCCTCCTGGATTTCCGCGGCCAGCCACTCGTTGTAGGCCGCGGCTTCGTGCGCCTTGCGCAGGGCCTGCGCACGGTTGTCGGTGGAACGCTCCACGGGTTCGCGCTCGGCCGGATTCCACTCGCTGGCATCGAACTGCCCGACGGTGATGCCCAGGTCGCGCAGCACGCTCAATGCGGTGGCCGGATTTCCGAAACGACGCGGCTCGGTGCTGCGGGCTTTCGCCAAAACAGCGCCGGCACCGTTGCGCGTCGCGATCTGAACGAGAAACGCGCCCCCCTGCCCTTTGAGCGTCACGCTCGAAACACCGCCGGCTTCGGAGGCCGTGCGGAGTTGCTCCAGGGTCATGCTTTGCATGGCGCCTCCTTGCATTCAAACAACGTCTATTGTGCAAGACTTGTTGAAATCGTGCAAATCGCGGCGCCGGGCCGAGGCCCCCGTCACATCTTCAATTGCGTCAGTGCCCAGGCCACCATCGCCAGCTGTGCGACGTTCACCAGCATCCCCGCGATGTGCAGCTTGCGGAACGCGACGATCGAGGCATCGACGCCCGGGATCGTGCCGCGCAGCGCGTCCATGCGCGGGATGATGATCCAGCCCCGCAAGGCGAAGGCCAGCCCGCCGATGACCGCGGCCCCGAGCGCGAAGACGAGCTTGCCCGACCAGACATAGCTGAGCGCCGCGGCGCTCGCCGTCAGGATCACCGCCACGTAGTAGACGTTGAACAGGCCGCGGATGAAGCGTCCGTCCAGCGGCGTGTCGTGCTTGAGCACGAGCAGCGGCAGCGAGCCCATCATGAAGAAGCCCATCCAGACCAGCAGGACGACGGTGGCGGCGAGTGCGACGACGATAGGGAGCATCGGGATCCTCCGCGACCTCGCGGCGCTTGCCGGGGCCGAGGCGGACTGTAGCCGCTCATGCACGCATTGCGAAGGCGTCGACAAGCCGGTTTTCGTTGGCTGCGACGCTGCCTCAGAAGCCCTTGGGCTGGCTCCTGGCTTCCAGAATGGCCGACTGCAGCTTGCGCTTCACCACCCCATCCTGCAGGTCGAGCCGTCCGCGCCGCGGATACCTCGGCGTCTTTCCGGGCGCGGGCGCGAACCAGGCGTCATCGAAGGGAAGACGATGATGATTGACCAGATCGAACTTGGTTGCCTTGGTCAGGCCCGTCTTTTCGCTGGCCTCGATGACGAACTCTCCCGGGTACACCATCGAGGTGTTCTGCGAGGTGGCATACGCGACCACCACCACCGAGCCGCTCGGGTCGTCGGCCGCTTCTTCCACCTGCAGCACCAATGCCGGACGATTCTTGGGACCGGGAACGCCCACCTGCTGCGGAAAGCAGCATTCGACGATGTCCCCGAGCCGCGGCCGAGGCTTCCAGTAGAGCCCGCTCACAGCAGCGAATCGATGACCTTGCCCTTCTTCCTCGGTTCGGCCTGCGCGATGGCCTGATGCTGCGTCTTCGTGAGCGGAACCAGGCGCTCTCCGTCCTGCTCGACGAAGACCTCGTCTCGCAGTCTTGCGAGTGCGTACAAGACCGTCTGCGTTTCGTTGAAGCCCAGCTTCTTGGCCAGCGCCCGCAATGCATCTCTGGACACAGTGGTCAGCGTGTCATCCTTGAAGTTCAGCTTCAGCGATTGTTGGTTGGTGGTGGCGGGCATGGGGCCTCCGAGATGGGTACAGGATGCATATTTTATATGTATCGAATAGGCATCTCAAGGCTACCGTCATTCGCTCAGGCCGTCATCCCCCCATCCACGTTGTAAACCCCACCCGTCACGAAGCTCGCCTGCGGCCCCAACAGCCAGAACACCAGGTTCGCCACCTCCTGCGCGGTCGCCGCGCGTCGGAGCGGCTGGTTCAGGAAGTGCTGCTTCAGCGCGGCCTCGGCCTGCGCCTCGGTGCGGCCGTCGACCAGGAAGGTGCTGCGCAACAGCGGCGTGTCGATCGGCCCCGGGCAGATGGCGTTGATGCGGATGCCGAGCGGCGCGAACTCGAGTGCCGCCTGCTGCGTCATGCGGATCACCGCGGCCTTCGAGGCGCCGTAGACGCCGAGCCCGGCCTCGGCGCGGCTGCTGCGCTGGCCCGACACCGAGGCGGTGTTGACCATGGTGCCGCCACCCTGATCGCGCATCGCGCGCGCCACGGCCTGCATGCCGAGCAGCACGCCGCGCACGTTGACCGCGAAGATGAGCTCGAAGTCCTCCATGCGGAACTCGAGCAGCGAGGACTGCGGGCCGACGATGGCGGCGTTGTTGTGGAACAGGTCGATGCGGCCGAACTTGCGCAGCGCCGTGTCGACGTAGCGCCGCACGTCGGCCTCCTGCGCGACATCTGCCGCGACGCCGATCGCATCGCATGCATCGAGCCCCTCGAGCGCGCGGTCCAGCGCGGCCTCGTCGCGGTCGACGATGGCGACGCGCGCGCCGGCCTCGAGCAGCTGGCGCGCGAGCGCCAGGCCCACGCCGCTGGCACCGCCGGTGACCACGGCCACCTGGCCTTCGAACACGGGCGCGCTCATTGCAGCGCGACCTCCAGCGCGCTCGGCGCGCGAAACACGAAAGTGTGCAGGTGCGTCGCGCGGTCGGGCTCGACCAGCCGCATGCGCGGGAAGCGCTTGGCGAACTCCTCGAACACGATCTTCATCTCGAGCCGCGCGAGCGGCGCGCCCAGGCAGAAGTGCACGCCGTTGCCGAAGGTGAGCTGCTTGCGTGCGTTGGCACGGCGGATGTCGAAGCGCTGCGGGTTCTCGAACACCTCCTCGTCGCGGTTGGCCGAGGCGAAGGACAGCACGATCGGCGCGCCCTTCGGGATCGTCACGCCGCGGAACTCCACGTCCTCGAGCGCGATGCGGCGCCAGCCGATCACGGCCCCCGCATAGCGCATGCCCTCCTCCACCGTGTTGGCCGCGAGCGAAGGATCGGCGCACAGCGCCTCCCACTGCTCGCGGTTCTCGAGCAGGCTGCGGAAGGTGTTGGTGAGCTGGTTGGTGGTGGTCTCGTGGCCCGCGAAGGCAACGCCGAAGGTGTGGGTGATGATCTCGGGAATGGTCATCACGGCGTCGTCGCCATTGCGGATCTCGAGCATGCGGCTGGTGAAGTCGTCCTGCGGATGCTTCTCGCGCTCGCGGACCATCTCGGTGCAGTACTGCCAGAACGCCACCATGTTGCGCGCGCCCTCGAGCTGCTCGGCATGGGTGGCGGGGCTGAAGTCGATCACGCTGCGCGCGCCGGCCCAGTGCTTGACGTTCGGAATATCCGAGTCGGGAATGCCCAGCACTTTGAACACCACCTGCGCCGGCAACTCGTAGTTGACCTCGCGCAGCAGGTCGACGGCATCCTTGCCCTCGACGCGGTCGATGGCCTCGTTCACGAGCCGGCGGACGTGGCCGTCGAGCTTGACGAACTCGCGCAGGTTCAGCACCTGGCCGGTCACGCCGCGGATGCGCTTGTGCACCGCGCCGTCGAGGCTCGAGTGGCTGCCGGTCTGCGCATATCCGCCCTCCTTGAGGATCGCCTGCGCATCGGGATGCATCGGCGTCACGGGCCGCGTGGTGTTCTGCGACGAGAAGCGCGCGCCGTCGTGCAGCACGCTGTAGACGTCGGCGTGTTTGGTCAGCACCCAGTAGCCGATCTCCTCGCACCAGAACACGGGCTCGTCGCGCCGCTGGGTCTCGAAGGCCGCATGCAGCTCGGGGCTGAAGTAGGGCTTGAAGTCGGCGGACGGCGAGGTCCCCGCATGAAAGGGGCAACCGGCAATGGCATTCATCGGGAAGTCTCCTGGCGTGGGTGTTCTTGGAAGAGGAAGCGAGCGTCAGCGCATCGACATGCCGCCGTTGACGTCGATCGTGGCGCCCGTCACGAAGCCGGCGCCGGGCGACACAAGGTAGGACACCGCGGCCGCGATCTCCTCGGGCGTGCCGATGCGGCCCAGCGGCACGGCCGCGGTGCCGAGGTACTTCTGGCCGCGCTGCGCCTCGGGCACGGTCTGGTGCAGCATCGGCGTGTCGATCGGTCCCGGCGCCACGGTGTTGACGGTGATGCCCAGCGCGGCGGCCTCGCGCGCCACCACCTTCGACAGCGCGAGCACCGCGCCCTTCGAGGCGCTGTAGGCCGCGCCGCTCTGCATGCCGCCCATCTGCCCCGCGAGCGAGGCCACGGTGACGATGCGGCCGTGCTCGATGGCCTGGTCGCCGCAGCGGCGCAGCATCTCGCGCACGCAGAGGAAGGTGCCGAGCGCATTCACGCGCAGCACGGTGTCCCACTCCTGCAGCGTGATGTCGACCGTGGGCAAGCGCCCCGGCGCGGGTTGGGCGCTGAGGATGCCGGCGAAGCAGGCCAGCACGCCGACGCTGCCGAGCCGCTCCTGCACCGTGTCGAAGGCGGCGCGCACGCTGTCCTCGTCGGCCACGTTGCAGCCCAGGCCGATGTGGCCCTGGCCTGGCAGAGAGGCGGCGGCGCGCTCGGCGGCCCCCGCATGCAGGTCGGCCACGGCGACGGTGAGGCCATCCTCGGCCAGCCGCCGCGCGCTGGCCAGCCCCAGCCCGCCAGCGGCGCCGGTGATGAGTGCGATGCGCATGAAAAGACTCCTGGAATTCAGCGGTCCGGATGGGCCTCGGCCCAGCACTGCACCAGCGGTTCGCTGATGTAAGCGCTCGTGGTCTGGCCCCCGTCGACGGCCAGCACCTGGCCCGTGACGTAGCCCGCGTCGTCGCTGCACAGGAAGGCGGCCGCGCCGGCCACCTCCTCGGGCAGGCCGGGCCGGCCCATCGGCGTGGTGCCGACGATGGTGGCCTGGAAGCGCGCGGTGTTCAGCCGCCCCGCGGTCTGCGGCGTGGCGATGATGCCGGGCGCGATCGCGTTGACGCGGATGCCCTGGTCGGCATAGTCGGCCGCGAGGTTGCGCGTGAGGCCGATGACGCCGGCCTTGGCCATCGAGTACACGGCCTGCCGTCGGTAGCCCACCAGCCCCAGCGTGGACGCGATGTTGAGCACCACGCCGCGCGCCGCGATCAGCGCCGGGAAGGCCGCGCGCGTGACCATGAAGGTGGCCTTCTGGTTGATGTCGGCGAACCCGCGGTAGTCGTCGTCGGTGGTCTCGTGGAACGGCGGGCAGTTGCCCAGTCCCGCGTTGTTGACCAGCACGCGCAGGTCGCCGAAGCGCTCCATGCATTCGTCGACGATGGCCTGCGGCGCGCCGTCGGCCGTGACGTCGGCGGCGAAGACCTGCAGCTGCTCGTCGCGCGGCAGTTGCGCGAGCCCCTCGGCGTTGATGTCGACCGCGAGCACGCGCGCGCCCTCGGCATGCAGCCGCAGCGCGATGGCGCGGCCGATGCCCGAGGCCGCGGCGGTCACGATGGCGGCCCGGCCCTCGAAGCGCTTCATGCGACTTCCCACACGTCGTACACGGGCCCGTCGCTCTCGCGCGTGCCGGTGCCGACCGCGATGCGGTCGTTGAGCCATTCGAGCCCCGGCGCCGCGGTCTCGAACTGCACCGCGACGCGGAAGTAGTCCTCGCCGCGCGCGATCGGCTCGCGATTCACGATCTTGCGCATGACCTCGGGCGTGGGCCCGTTGCGGCGTCCGCTGTAGGTCATGTAGACCAGCCCGCCGCCCTCGACCTCGAGCACCAGCCGCACATCGAGGTGCAGGCCGCCGTCGGGCCGCTCCAGCACCACGTCGGCACCGCCGGGCAGCACCCGGCCGCGCAGCCGCTCGCCTTCGAAGCGGCCGCCGCTCACGCACATCACGCGCCGCGTGTAACCATGTGGCACGGCGCCCACGAGCTGGGCCGGTGCCGTGACCTGGGCCTTGATCGTGAAGAGGGGTCGCAGTTCGATCGGTGTCATGCCGCCGCGCCGTTCACTCGCCGGCCTTCTCGCCGTGGCCGCCGCCGTAGCGCTTGCGCACGTCCTGGATCAGTTCCAGCAGCGCCTCGGGCACGTCGCGGCCCTCGGCCTTGGCTTTGCGCTTGCAGTCCTCCCACAGCTTGAGGTCGGCATAGCCCTTGTCGGTGTGGCGGTTCCATTCCTTGTCCAGCGGCGTGGTGATCTCGAGGCGCACGCCGGCCGGGTCGTGGAAATAGATCGACAGGATCAGGCCCTTGTGGTCGGTCGGCCCGATCACCTCCACGCCCTGCGAGGTCAGCCACTCGTACCACTTCGTCACCTCGGCGCGGTCCTTCGCCTGCAGCGCGATGTGGTTGAAGATGTCGTAGGCCGGATGGCTGGACTTCGAGGGCGCGGGCACGCCCGGCGCCTCGAAGAAGGCCAGCGTGGAGCCGTCGCCCATGCGGAAGAAGATGTGGAAGTAGGGAATTGCGTCGCCGGTCGAGGGCACGCTGTCGTCGAGCACCGTGCTCGCGAGCTCCATGCCCATGATGCGGGTGTAGAAGTCGGTGGTGGCCGCCGCGTCGGGCGTGACCCAGGCCGCATGGTTCAGCATCATCGGCGTGAGGCCGGGGTTCGGTGTCAGCGGGGCCTTGGGCTTGGTGCTGTTGTCGGTTGCGGTGGCTTGCATGAAGCGTTTCTCCGTGTTGATGTCGGCTCTTGGAACTTGTGTTCTTACAGTTGAGGGTCGGCGATGCGAACGGCGATGCCGTCGAGCGCCTCGCTCATGACGATCTGGCACGACAGCCGGCTGCCCGCTTCGCGCGGTGCGGCCGTGTAGTCGAGCATCTGGTTCTCGGTGTCGACCGCGGGCGGCAGCCTGTCGATGAAGGCCTCGTCGACGATCACGTGACAGGTGGCGCAGCTCATGACGCCGCCGCAGTCGCCGACGATGCCTTGCAGGTCGTGGCTGGTGGCGGCCAGCATCAGGCTCTGGCCGTCGGCGACCTCGAGCTCGGTGCGCTGGCCGTCGGGATGGATGTAGATGGCACGGGGCATGGAAAGGACTTTCTCTCAGGCGGTCGTTCGCGTCAGTCCCCTCGACGGGGACGTGGGGCCGCGCCGCCGCGCAGGCGCCGCAGCACGCTGCGCACCAGCCCCACGAAGCCCTGCGGCATCAGGAACATGCACAGGATCAGGAAGCCCGCGAAGATGGCCGAGGGCGCCGACTTCGAGATCTGGTCGGCGACGTTCGGTATGAACTGGATGAAGGCCGCGCCCACCAGCGCGCCCGAGATGGTGCCGAGCCCGCCCACCACCACGCCCACGAGGAAGAACACCGACACGAACATGCCGAAGCTGTCGGGCGCCACGAAGGCGGTGGCGATGGCGCCGAGCGAACCGGCCACGCCGGTGTAGAGCGCGCTGATGCCGAAGGTCATGGCCTTCACGTGCGGCACGTTGACGCCCATCGCGGCCGCGGCGGTCGGCTGCTCGCGGATGGCGATCGTGGCGCGGCCCAGCCGGCCGCGCAGCATGTTCCAGGCGCAGACGAACATCAGCGCCGCGATCGCCAGCACCACCAGGTAGAGCCATTGGTCGGCCGACAGCTGCAGGCCGAAGGGCGCCTCGGGCTTCATCAGCACGATGCCCTGCACGCCACCGGTCCATTGCTCGAGCGCCTTGTGCTTGAGCAGCTGCGGCGTGGCCAGCGCCAGCGCGAAGGTGGCGAGCGCGAGGTAGTGGCCCTTGAGCCGCAGCGCCGGCCAGCCGAACAGGAAGCCGAAGCCGAAGCACACCGCGGCCGACACCGGCAGGGTGGCCCACCAGGCGAAGCCGCCGTGCTCCATCAGCACCGCGGTGACGTAGGCACCGAGCGCGTACAGCGCGCCATGGCCCAGCGAGAGCTGACCGTTGTAGCCCACCAGCATGTTGAGGCCGAGCACGCCAATGGCGGTGATCAGCGTCATGGTGACGAGGAAGAGGCGGTAGTCCGACAGCGCGAAGGGCAGCGCGAGCGATGCGACGGCCAGCAGCGCGAAGGCGGCGATGCGCCAGGGCGAGCGCACGGGCGCGGCGTCGGCGGCCAGGGCCGGTGCCTGGTCGGGAGAGAAGGGCAAGGCCGACATCGTCAGACCCTCGCCACCAGCTTGCGGCCGAACAGGCCCGAGGGCCGCACCAGCAGCACGGCCACGATCAGCACCAGGGCCAGCGTGAGCTTGAGCTCGGTGCCCACGAGGTAGGTGCCCGCGAGGTTCTCGACCACGCCCACGATCAGCCCGCCGGCCACCGCGCCCCAGGGGTTGTCGATGCCGCCGAGCAGCGCCGCCGCGAAGGCGTAGATCAGCACGCCACCCATCATGTTGGGCTCGAGGAAGACCACGGGCGCCACCATGAGCCCGGCCACCGCGCCGATCAGCGCCGACAGGCCCCAGCCCAGCGAGAGCATCAGCGACACCGGGATGCCCGCGAGGCGCGAGGACACCGGGTTCTCGGCCGAGGCGCGCATCGCGAGCCCGACCTTGGTGAAGCGCAGGAAGGCATAGAGCAGCGCCATCACCAGCAGCACCACCGCCACCGTGCCGAGCTCGTGGCCCGAGATCAGCGTGCTGCCGCCGGGCAGCTTGTCGGGGAACGGGCTCGGGAACGGTTCGAGCTGGTGGCCGAAGATCCAGCCGGCCAGCGAGTTGATGCCGACGAACAGGCCGATGAAGACCACGATCACCGAGAGCTCGGGCACGTCGCCCAGCGGCCGCAGCACCAGCCGCTCGATGGCGAAGCCGGCCACGAAGCCGAAGGCCAGCGTGGCGAGCGCGGCGGCCCAGTACGGCAGGCCCCACTTCAGCAGCAGGAAGGCGATGAAGGTGGAGAACATCGCCATCTCGCCCTGCGCGAAATTGATGTGGTGGGTGGACTGGTAGATCATCACCAGCGCCAGGCAGAGGCAGGCGTAGATGCCGCCCATGGCGATGCCGGAGGCGATCTGTTGCAGCAGGCTGTACATGGGGTGGGGTCCTGGTCAGAAGCCGAGGTAGGAGCGGCGGATCTGCGCGTCGTCGCGCAGCTGTTTCGCGGTGCCAGAGATGACGGTGCGGCCGGTCTCGAGCAGCCAGGCGTGGTCGGCGATCTCGAGCGCGCGCGCCACGTTCTGCTCGACCAGCAGGATGCCCACGCCCTCCTCGCGGTTGACCACGCGCATGATCTCGAAGATCTCGCGGATCACCAGCGGCGCGAGGCCGAACGAAGGCTCGTCCATCAGCAGCAGGCGCGGGCGCTGCATCAGCGCGCGGCTGATCGCCAGCATCTGCTGCTCGCCGCCCGAGAGCGTGCCGGCCTGCTGCCCGCGCCGCTCGCGCAGCCGCGGGAAGTAGCCGAACATGCGCGCCATGTCCTGCTCGACCTCGGCCTTGCCGCGGCGCAGGTAGGCGCCCACGCGCAGGTTCTCCTCCACCGTCATGTTGACCAGCGTGCCGCGCCCGTCGGGCACGTGCGCGATGCCGAGCGCGGCGGTCTTCTCGGTGCTGTGGCCATCGATGCGCTGGCCCGCGAGGCGGATCTCGCCGGTGCGCCGCACCAGGCCGCTCAGCGCGCGCAGCGTCGTCGTCTTGCCCGCGCCGTTGGCGCCGAGGATGGTGGTGATGCCGCCCTCGGCGACCTCGAAGTCGATGCCCTCGAGCACGCGCGTGGGACCGTAGAAGGCCTCGAGGTTCTTCACCTCCAGCAGCGCGGCCATCAGGCGGTCTCCGTGCCGAGGTAGGCGCGCACCACTTCCGGGTCGGCCTGCACCTGCGCGGGCGGTCCGTCGGCGATCTTGCGGCCGAAGTTCATCGCCACCACCTGGTCGGACACGCGCATCACCAGGTTCAGGTGATGCTCGACCAGCAGCACGGTCACGTGGAAGCGCTCGCGCACGTCGAGGATCAGCTGGCGCAGCCCGTCGACCTCCTCGTGGTTGAGGCCGGCCGCCGGTTCGTCGAGCAGCAGCAGCTTGGGATCGGCCACCAGCGCGCGCGCCATCTCCACGCGCTTGCGGGTGCCGAACGAGAGGTTCTTCACCGGCGTCTCGGCCAGCGCCGAGAGGTCGAGCAGGGCCAGCAGCCGCTCGGTGCGCTCGCGCACCTCGGCCTCCTCGCGCCGCACCGAGGGCAGGCGAAAGGCATTGGCGAGGTAGCCGGTGCCGGTGCGGCAATGGCGGCCCACCATCACGTTCTCGCGCACCGTCATCGCGGGGAACAGCGCCACGTTCTGGAAGGTGCGGCCGATGCCCGCCGCCGCGATCGCGTGCTGCGGCTGCGCGAGCAGGTCGACGCCGTCGAACACGATAGCTCCCGCGGCCGGCGTGTAGATGCGGCTCAGGCAGTTGAACAGCGTGGTCTTGCCGGCCCCGTTGGGACCGATCAGCCCGCAGATCTGGCCGCGGCGCACCTCGAAGGAGATGCCGTCGAGCGCCACGATGCCGCCGAAGCGCACGCCGAGGCCGCTGACGCGCAGCAGCACGTCGTCGGCGACGGCGGTGGTGGAGACGGAGGGGGTTGTCATGGCGGGCAGTATTCGCTGCGCATCGCGGGCCCGTCAGTCCCCTGCCCGTGGTACAGGCCGCGCTGTCCCTTGCCACGGGGACAGACGCCGCGCGACGCGGCTGCCACATTCGCCGCACTCCCCTCTTCCCACTCCTCATTCACTCATCCCCTCGTGGAGGCACAGCCATGGACTACGGACTGCAGGACCGCGTGATCCTCGTCACCGGCGGCGGCAGCGGCATCGGTCGCGCGATCGGCATCGAGGCCGCGCGCGGCGGCGCGCGCATCGCCGTCGTCGACGCGGTGGCCGAGCGCGCCACGAGCGTGGCGGCCGAGTTGCGCGAACTCGGCGCGCAGGCCGTCGCGCAGACGCTCGACGTGCGCGATGCCGGCGCCTGCGAAGCCGCGGTGGCGCGCATCGAGCAGCAGCTCGGCGCCATCGACGGCATGGTGGCCTGCGCGGGCATCTCGCCGCCGGCGCCCGCCCACACCATGCCCGACGAGCTCTGGACCCGCTGCCTCGACGTCAACCTCACGGGCATGTTCCGCTCGCTGCAGCCCGTGGGCCGGCGCATGCTCGAACGCCGGCGCGGCGCGATCGTCACCGTGGCCTCGATCGACGGCCTCGGCGGTCATGCCGGCCGCGCGCACTACAGCGCCTCGAAGCACGGCGTGATCGGCCTCACGCGCGCGCTCGCCATCGAGTGGGGCCGCTTCGGCGTGCGCGTGAATGCGCTCGCGCCGGGCGTGGTCGACACGCCGCTCGTGCAGGCCAACATCCCTCCCGACCACCTGCAGTACGCGATGGTCGACCGCAACCCGCTGGGCCGCCTGTGCCGGGCCGAGGAGCAGGCCGGCCCCGCGCTGTTCCTGCTGTCCGATGCCGCGAGCTACGTCACCGGCTCGGTGATGACGGTGGACGGCGGCAGCGCCGCGGGCTTCTTCACGCGCTGGAACGGCGCCGACCTCGGCTCGCGCGCGCTGCTCGAGGCGGGCGCCTACGGCGCGCCCGACTGAAACGAACTCTTTGCACCACTCCCTGAAGGACGACCACCCATGAAGAACCTCTTCGACCTGCGCGGCGAGCGCATCCTGATCACCGGCGCCGGCGGCGCCATCGGCGGCGCCACCGCGCGCGTGTGCGCCGCGCTCGGCGCCGAGCTGTTCATCGCCGACCTGAAGGCGCCGACCGAGCTGGCCGATGAACTGAAGGCCCGCGCCGCCGCGCTCGACAACACGAAGCGCGACGACGTCAACGCACTGCTGAAGGACATCGGCGAGATCGACGCGCTGATCGACACCAGCGGCTACTACGTCAAGGGCGACTGGCTCGATGGCGGCGACGAATGGGAACAGCTGTTCGAGCGCACCATGGCCGTGAACGTGAAGGGCCCGGTCAACCTGCTGCGCGCCGCGCTGCCTTCGATGATGAAGCGCGGCAGCGGCCGCATCGTGCTGACCAGCTCGATGGCCGCGCGCAACGCGGGCTCGACGCTGGCGGTGGAGCCGGCCTACGCGGCCTCGAAGGGCGGGCTGTCGGCGCTGGTGCGCTACTTCGCGCGCCAGGCCGCGGCCTCGGGCGTGGTGGTCAACGGCGTGGCGCCGGGGCCGATCTTCACGCCGCTGCTGGTGTCGGCGAACCAGCCCTTCACCGTCGACCAGTACCCGATGAAGCGCCTGGGCCAGCCCGAGGAGATCGGCTGGCCCGCCGCCTTCCTGGCCTCGCGCGGCGCCAGCTTCACCACCGGCGCGGTGCTCGACGTCAACGGCGGCATGTGCTTCTCCTGAGCCGCGCATGACGACGCAGCCTGCGACGCCGACCGCGCTCGACGGCCTGTGGGCGCCGGTGCGCATCGGCCCCGTGCAGGCGCTCAACCGCATCTACCTGCCCGCGCACCAGGTCAGCCTGCCGCCGCCGGCCTATGGCGCCTACCTGGCCGAACGCGCGCGCGGCGGCGTCGGCCTGATCGTCACGCACGGCTTCCATGTGCATCCGGCCAGCGCGCGCGCCGGCGTGTCGCCGTGGGAACCCGCCTGGGCCGATGCGGTGCGGGCCTTCGTCACCCCGAGCAAGCGGCTCGGCGTGCCGGTGATCGTGCAGGTCACGCACATGGGCGCCAGCGGCACGCGCCGCACCGATGACATCGCGCACTGGGGCGCCGTGCTCGCGCCCTCGCAGCTGGCCTCGCCGGTGCACCGTGCGATGCCGCAACCGATGGAGGAGAACGACATCCGCGCGGTGATCGAAGGCTTCGCCGCGACCTGCGCCAACGTGCAGGCCGGCGGCGGCGACGGCGTGGAAATCCACGGCTCGCACGGCTACCTGCTGAGCAACTTCCTCTCGCCGTACTGGAACCGGCGCGACGACGAATGGGGCGGCGACACCGAGCGCCGCGCCCGGCTCGCGCTCGAGATCGGCCGCGCGGTGCGCGCACGCTGCGGCAGCGATTTCGCGATCGGCATCAAGCTGAGCCTCGACGAGTACCTCGGCGAGGCCGGCACCACGCCCGAGGAAACGCTGCGCGTGGTCGCGCTGCTCGAGGCCGAGCGCCTGTTCGACTACGTGTGTCTCTCGCACACCGACTACCACCAGAACCACCGGCTGGTGCCGCCGCAGTCGAGCGGCGAGACCGCGCCGCTGGCCGCCAACGCCGCGCGCGTGCGCGAGGCGTTGCGCGGGCGCATCCCGCTGCTGATCCAGGGCTCGGTGCGCGACATCGCCACGGCCGCACGGATCGTCGCGCACGGGCAGTCCGACATGGTCGGCCTGGTGCGCGCCCAGATCGCCGACCCCGAGATCGTGCGCAAGGCCAGGGAGGGCCGCGCCGACCAGACCCGGCGCTGCGTCGGCGCCAACCAGGGCTGCTGGCGACGGCTCGGGCAGAACGTGAGCTGCACCGTGAACCCCGAGGCGGGCCGCGAGCTGCAGTTCGGCACGGCGCTGCCGCGTCCCGCCGCCACGCCGCGCACGCTGCTCGTGATCGGTGGCGGCCCGGGCGGCCTCAAGTTCGCCGACAGCGCGGCCGCGCGCGGCCATCGCGTCACCCTGTGGGAACGCACGGACCGGCTCGGCGGTCAGATCCGCCGCGCCGGCCTGCTGCCCGACTACGGCTCGTGGAACTTCCTGGTCGACGACCTCGAGGCCTCGCTGCGCCGGCGCGGCGTGGCGATCGTGCTGCGCCGCGAGGCCACGGCCGACGCGGTGGCCGCCTTCGGCGCCGACGAGGTCGTGGTGGCCACCGGCGCGCGCTGGCAGCGCGGCGGCCGCTCGATGTTCCGCACCGACCGCGACGCGATCCCGGGCGCGGAACTGCCGCACGTGACGGACGCACTCTCCGCGCTCGACGACCTGCCCACCTGCGGGCGCCGCGTGCTGATCGTCGACGACAACGGCGACTACCTGCCGCTGGGCCTGGCCCGCCTGCTGAGCGCCGCCGGCCGCGAGGTCACGGTGGTCGGCGCCGACGCGCTGCTCGGCCGCAAGCTCGAGCCCACGCTCGACTGGCCCTGGCTGATGCCGCGCGTGGCCGCGGCCGGCGTGGCGCTGCGCGCCTCGACCACGATCGAGCGCATCGAGCCGGGCCGCGTCGTGCTGCGCGGCACGCTGGGCGGCGCGAGCGAGACGCTGGCGGCCGACACGGTCGTGCTGTCGATGCTGCGCGAGAGCGAGGACGGGCTGTACCAGCAGCTGAAGGCACGCGGGCTGGCGGTGCGCCGCATTGGCGACTGCGTGGCGCCGCGGGAGGTGGACGATGCGGTGCTGGAGGGGTTCAGGGAGGCGCAGGCGATCGGTTGAGCCTCGTCAGCCATCGCGCACGAGCAAGCCTTCAGGTTGCTCACGATGCGAACTCGGGGTTTACCGTGTCCACGCCTCGCCGGCCCCACGATAGATTGGGCCGCATGACACCCCAACCTTTCAGGCTTCGGATCGCGGATGCCGCGATCGCCGACTTGCATGCGCGACTGGACATGACCCGCTGGCCGGACCAGCCCGCGGGCCTGCCCTGGGCACACGGGGCCGACCTGGCCTGGATGCAGCGGCTCGCCACATATTGGCGCCATCGCTTCGACTGGCGCGCGCAGGAGCAGCGGCTCAACGCGTTTGCGCAATACACAACGCCGCTGCACGGAATCCAGCTGCACTACATCCACGAGGCGGGCCAGGGCCCTGCGCCCATGCCGCTGCTGCTTTCGCACGGCTGGCCCGGCTCGGTGTTCGAGTTCGCCGAGTTGATCCCGCGGCTGACCGACCCGGCGCGCTTCGGTGCCGATCCCGCCGATGCCTTCACGGTGGTGGCGCCCAGTCTGCCGGGCTATGGCCTGTCGTTCCGCCCCGGCCAGCCGGGATTCTCCGTGGAGCAGATCGCCGATGCGTTCGCCGCGCTGATGACCGACGTGCTGGGTTACGGGCGTTTCGCCACCCAGGGCGGCGACTGGGGTGCCTCCATCTCCGCGCGGCTCGGGCTGGTGCATCCACACAAGACCGTCGGCGTGCACCTGAACCTGTTGCCGATAGCGCGCGATCCGGCACGTTTGGGTTCCAGCCCGGCAGCGCAGCGCTACCGCGAGGAACTGCAGCACTGGCTGCGCGAAGAGACCGGCTACAGCGCGATCCAGGGCACGCGACCCCACACGCTGGCCTTCGGCCTCAGCGATTCGCCGATCGGCCTGACGGCATGGATCGCCGAGAAGATGCGCGCCTGGTCCGACTGCGACGGCGACATCGAATCGGTGTTCAGCCTGGACGAGATCCTGGCCAACGTCTCGCTGTACTGGTTCACCGGCGCCATCGGCTCCTCGTTCTGGCCGTACTACGCGCGCCAGCATGCCGCGCAGTGGCCGATTCCCGAGGGCGCCACCGTGGACGTGCCCATGGGCTATGCCGAGTTCCCCGCGGAGATCCTGCACCCGCCGCGCGAACTGGCCGAACGCACTTTCACCGACATCCGGCGCTGGAGCGCGATGCCGCGCGGCGGCCACTTCGCGGCCATGGAGCAGCCCGAGCTGCTGGCCGAGGAGATCCGGGCGTTCTACCGGCCGCTGCGCGGCACGGCTTGAATCCGTTTCACTGCGCGGGTTGCAACCCCAGCGCGCGCAGTTCGGTTTCCATCAACTGGCGCAGCCGGTGCTGGCGCTCATAGCCGAAGCGCGCCGTCAACGTGGCGATGCTGAGCGCGCCCATGGCGTGCTCGCCCATGCGAAACGCGATGCCGAAGCCGGCCACGCCGACCTCGCCGAATGCGTCGAAGGTCACCATGCAACCCTGCTCTCGCGCCGCCACGCCGGTCTGCAGCAGCTGCTCCACCGCCAAACCGTTCTCCGCATACTGCGTGGCATTGCGCGCGTGGATGGCGGCGATCTCCGCGGGGTCCATCAGGCCCAGCACCGCGCGCCCGCCGGTCCCGGTGCCGATCAGGCGGCGCTGGCCGATGTTGGTCGTCAGGATCTTGATGGGCGAGCTCCCCTCCTCGCGATGCGCGCAGTAGACCAGGTCGCCCTGGCGCATCATCAGGAACACCGTGTCGCCACCGATGCGCCCGATGCGCTTCATGGTCGGCACGAAGCGGCGCAGCAGCGGCGTGGGCTGAGGCAGCAGCGAACCCAGCAGCACCGCCTGGGGCCCCAGCCGGTACAGGTGCTCGGCATCGCGATCGACGAACTGCTCGTCGACCAGGCAGCAAAGCAGCCGATAGGCCGTGGCCCGGTCCAGCCCCGACTCGCGCACCAGCTGCGCCAGCTTGATGCCGTGGTCGTTGCACTTGGCCACGCGGCGCAGCAACTGCAGCGCGCGGCGCACGCTCTGCGTGCCGCGTGCGGGCCCTTCGCCATGTCCGTCGCCCGGGGCTTCCGGGAGTGCATCGCCATCGCGCTTGTCTTCGATCAACACATCCGCCCCCACACCCACCTCCTTGGCTGGCCAAATGGCGCTGCGCCGGTTCAACGCAGCGGCGAAAACCCGGTCGGCTTGAGCAGGCGATTCTCCATGCCGACGATCCACGGCAACACCTTGGCCGAGAACGCGACCCACTGCGGATCGTTCCACAGCGCGGTACGGCGCCGGTCCCGGTCCACCAGGTCCTCGAAGCCCCAGATATGCACCGCCGTGTTCAATTGCCCGGTCTCGGCCGTGAAGTAGGCCACCAGGTGGCCCAGGTGGCCGCGCACCAGCGGCAGTCCCTCGGCTTCGAAAAGCGTGAGGAACGGCCGAAAGTTCGCCGGCGCGAAACTGTAGTTGCGTTCTTCGTAGATCATGTGTCGCCTCCGTTCAATCCAGGGGGCCGTCGTAGGCGTCGCTCGCGGCGCCCCAGGCCATGTAGCCACCATCGACCGGCAAGGTCACGCCGGTGATGAACTCCGCGCGGTCCGAGGCCAGGAACAGCACCGCGTCGGCGATGTGCTGCGCCGTGCCCAGTCGCCCGGCCGGGGTGCGCCGGCGCACGCGCTGCGCGTCGAGCTTGCCCTCGTCGATCAGGCGCTGCGAGAAGGGCGTCAGCATGTAGCCCGGCGCCACCGCATTCACGCGCACGCCCTGCGATGCCCACTCGCAACCCAGCGTGCGGGTCATCATGCCGATGCCGGCCTTGGCCGCGCTGTAGGCATTGCGCCGCGCGAGGCCGAGCACGCCTGCGATCGAGTTGAGGTTGACGATCGCACCGCGGCCCTGCGCCAGCATGTGCGGCGCGGCCGCCTTGCACATCATGTAGGTGCCGCACAGGTGAATGTCGACCAGCCGGCGGAAGGCGGCCACGTCCTGCTCCACGGTGGGCTGGAAGGTGTCGGGAATGCCTGCGCAGTTGACCAGCACGTCCAGCCGCCCCCAGCGCGCCACCGCGGCGTCGACCATGCGTCGCACGTCGCCTTCGTCCGCCACGTCGCCGGCCAGGCCCAGGTGATCCGAACCCAGGTGCGCGGCCTCGTCCAGCGCGGCATCCCGCCGCAGATCGGCCACTGCCACCCGCGCGCCCGCGGCCGCGAAGCTTCGGGCCGAGGCCTGGCCCAGGCCGCTGGCCCCCCCGGTGATCAGGACCACCCGGCCTTGCAGCTCCGGATAGGTATGTGCCACCTCGCTCATTGCTCGAGCTTGATGTTGGCCGCGCGGATCACCTCGCCCCACAGCGCGCTTTGCGCCTTGACGAAGGCGGTGAACTCGGCGGGCGTGGTCGGCGATGGCTCGATGCCCAGGTCGGCCAGGCGCTTGCGGATGTCGTCGGAGGCGAGCGCCTTGTTGAGCTCGGCATTCAGTCGCGCCACGATGGCTTCGGGCGTGCCCGCGGGCGCCGCCAGGCCTTGCCACGAATACGACTCGAAGTCGGCCAGCCCGGCCTCGGCGAAGGTCGGCACCTCGGGCAGCGCCGCGCTGCGCCGGGCCATGGACAGCGCGATCGGCCGCAGCTTGCCGCTCTTGATGTAGGGCAGGCTGGCGGCCGTGTTGACCAGGTACATGTCGATCTGCCCGCCCAGCAGATCCTGCAGCGCCGGTGCGTCGCCCTTGTAGGGCACGTGCAGCAGCGCGATGCCCGCCTTGCGCTGGAACAGCTCCATGCCCAGGTGGTTGGGCCCGCCCGCTCCCGGCGTGGCGTACTTCAACCCGCCCGGCTCGCTGCGCGCCAGCGCGATCAGCTCCGCCAGCGTGTTGGCCTTCAGTGTGGGCCGCACCACCATCACGAAAGGGAATCGCGTGGTGCCCCCGATGTAGCTGAAGTCCTTCTCGGGCTGATAGGGCACCCGCTTGTACAGGTGCTGGGCCAGGGCCACCGTCGAGGTGTCGACCGTGCCGACGGTCAGGCCGTCGGGCTTGGCACGGGCCAGCAGATCGCCCGCGATCATGGTGCCGCCTCCGGGCTTGTTGTCGATGACCAGGGTCTGGCCCAGCGCGCGCCCCATGGACTCGCCCAGCATGCGCGCCACCACGTCGGTGCCGCCACCGGCCGGATAGGGAACGATCCAGCGCGGCGGCTGGCTCGGATAGGGTTGAGCGAGCGCTCGGGTGGACAGCGCCGCGCCCGCGGCCAGCGTCAGCAGCGCGCGGCGACTCAGGTGCGCGGCTGCGTCGAAATCTCTCATGCCTGTCTCCTTTTTCTATCAATCGATCAGCGTGCCTGGGCCGCACGAACGCCGCCGAACGTACCCCACGAACCCGCGACCAGCCAGCCCGCGTCGGCCGGTACGTTGATGCCCGTCAGCACACCGGCTTCTTCGGACAGCAGGAACACCACGACCCGCGCGATGTCCTGCGGTGCGATCAGCCGGCCCAGCGCGCTGTGCGCCTTGAGCTTCTCGGGATCGCGCAGACCCAGGTCGATCTGGCTCTGCAGCGCGGCCGTGACGGTATAGCCCGGCGACACGGTGTTCACGCGCACGCCCGAGCGCCCCCATTCGGCCGCAAGGCACTCGCCGAGCGAGATGACCGCCGCCTTCGCGGGCGAGTAGGCATGCAGTGGCATGGAGCGCATGCCCGCCACCGAGGCGATGTTGACGATCGCCCCGCGCCCGGCCCGCGCCATCGCGCTGCCGAACACCGCGCAACATGAGTAGGTGCCTTCGAAATCGATCGCGAGCACGCGCTGGAATTCCTCGTGCGGCAAGTCGGCCGGCGTGTGGGGCGATTGCACGATGCCGGCACAGTTGACCAGCAGGTCGACCTGCAGGCCCTGCGCCTGCAACCGTGCCTGCGCCGCCTGCACGGCCGCGTGGTCGGACACGTCGAGCACCAGGGCCTGGGCGCCAAGGCGCCGCGCCGCCTCGTGCGTGCGCGCCTCGTCGATATCGGCCAGCACCAGCGTGGCACCGCGCGCGACCAACAGCTCGCAGCAGGCCAGGCCGATGCCGCTGGCACCGCCGGTGACCAGGGCCAAGCGGCCCGCGAAATCCTGTTTTTCACTCATCTGTACGCGCACCTTCAACGACCGCTGAACACCGGCTTGCGCTTCGATGCGAAGGCCTCGACCGCTTCGTGGTGGTCCTGCGTCAGGTTGGTCAGGCATTCGTAGGCCGTTCCCGCGTCCATGTGGCCATGCGCCAGCTGGCGCAGCGGAATGGTGTAGCCGGCCTTGGTCCAGCGGATCGCCTTCGTGGCACCGTTCTTGAGCTTGCTCACCAGGGCCTCGACCTTGGCGTCCAATTCGTCGGCCGTGCTCACGTTGCCGACCGCGCCCAACTGCTTCGCCTCGGCCGCGCTCAAGAGGTCGCCGGTCAACAACAGTTCGCGCGCCTTGCCGAAGCCGATCATCTGCGGCCACAGGAAGCCTCCGCCATCGGCTGCGTTCAAGCCCACGCGCACGTGTGGATCGCCGATGCGGGCGTGGTCCGCCATCACCGTGACGTCGCACAGCAGCGCCAATGTGGCGCCCAGGCCCACCGCATCGCCATTGATGCGGCCGATGATGGGAATCTCGCAGTCCAGCATCGAATAGACGATGCGCTTGGCCTCCCAGGTCACGATCTCGAAGCCCTCGGGCTCGCGCACCGCCTCCTTCATCCATTCGATGTCGCCGCCGGCGCAGAACGCCTTGCCGGCACCCGTCAGCACGATCACGCCGATGTCGCGGCGCTCGCCCAAATCGATGAACACGCGCGACAGCGCGGTGTGGAGCTCGGCGTTGACCGAGTTCAGGGCGTTCGGACGGTTGATGGTGACGCGGGCGACGCGGTCGGCGATCTCGACCTGCAGGGCGGAATTGGACATGGGGAAGTCTCCTGTGGAAAAAGAGGTTGGAAAGAGGGAAGGAGGGTCAGGCCGCCAGCAATTGCCGGCGCACCTCGATGCGGTTCAGCTGCGCCTCGGCGGCACCGAAGCACTGGGCATTCACGTGCAGGCGGCGGTACCAGTGCGTGAGCCGGTATTCCTCGGTCACGGCGATGCCGCCCGTGACCTGGATCAGCGCACCCACGCCGCGCAGCACGCGCCGGCCGACGAAGCTCTTGGCCACCGGCAGCGTGGGCCAGGGGCCGGCCGCCTCGGCATCGATCTCCTGCGCGAGGCGCTCGGTCAGCGCCAGCGCCTGCTGGAGGTCGCAGAAGATCTCGGCCATGCGGTGCTGCAGTGCCTGGTTGGCCGACAGCGGCTTGCCGAACTGCATGCGCTGCTTGAGATAGTCGAGCGTGAGTTCGAACGCGGCCTCGAACACGCCGGTGGCATCGGCCACCAGCGCGGCCGCGGCCCGGTCGATGGCCTGCCCGGCCTGGCCGGGCCAATGGCGCGCACTGACCCGATCGAGTTGCAGCCGTGCCGTGGCGCGTCCGTCCACCCAGCGTGCCGGCTCGTGCGAAACACCGGCCGCTGCCAACTCCAGCAGTGCCAGGCCGCCGGAGGCCAGCGGCAGCAGCGCGTGGGTGGCGTGCTCGACGCCCAGCAGCGCGCCGGTGCGGCCGCTCAGTTGCTCCGCATTCCAGCGCGGCCCTTCGGCACCGGGCTGCAGGTCGGCCATGGCCAGGCGCAGCGTTCCAGCGCTCAGCGGCGCCGCCAGTTCAGGAGCCAGTTGCACAAGCAGCGGGGCCAGCAGCAGATGCAGGTCCAACGCTTCGGGTCGCGCGTCGCGGCCAGCGAGGCGCAACAGCTCGAAGCAGGCGCCGGCCGGAGCGCCGAAGCCGTCGGCCTCCTCGAGCAGTGGCAGCGCGAGCCAGCCGAGGTCTGCCAGCGCGTCCCAGGAGCCCACCGGCGCAGAGTGGCCCTGGCGGAACCGGGCCACCCGCTCGGACAGCGGTGCATGCTCGGCGAACCAGCGCCTGGCGCCGTCCAGCAGCAGATCGAGTTCTTCGCGTTCCATGGTGCGGCTCCCTCACATGTCCAGGATGGACTTGGCGATGATGGTTTTCTGGATTTCGTTCGCACCCGCGTAGATGGTCACCACGCGGCGGAAGAAATGGCGCTCGGCCCAGCCCCGGCCCGCGGGATGCAGCAGTCCGCTGCCGTAGTCGGCGCCCAGCACCAGGCCGGCGTCGCCCAGCAGCGCCATCGCGGTCTCGCTCACGCGCTGCTGCAGCTCGGAGCCGCGGATCTTCAGCGTCGAGGCCGCGGGCCCCGGCTCCTTGCCGCGCATCTGTTCGGCGATGACGGAAAGCGCCGCCGACTCCAGCGCGACGAAGTCCGCCGTCAGCACGGCCAGCTTGCGCCTGACACCGGCTTGCTCGATGAGGGGCCTGCCATCGACGCCACGGCACTCGCGCGCCAGCCGGTCGAGCTCGACGATATCGCGCTTGGTGCGCGGCGCCTGGGCGTTGTTCACGCGCTCGCGCGCGAGCAGGTCCTTGGCATAGCCCCATCCCTTGTTCGGGGCACCGATCATCGCGTCGGCCGGCACGCGCACGTTGTCGAAGAACACGGCGTTCACGCTGTGGCCCTCGTCCATCGTCAGGATCGGCTGCAGCGTGATGCCGGGATCGCGCATGTCGAGGATGAACACCGACAGGCCGGCCTGCGGCTTGGCCTCGGGCTCGGTGCGCGCCAGGCAGAACATCAGGTCGGCGTGATGGCCGCTGGACAGCCAGGTCTTCTGCCCATCGATGACCCAGTGGGTGCCATCGAAACGCGCGCGTGTCTTGAGCGAGGCCAGGTCCGACCCGGCATTGGGTTCGGAAAAGCCCTGGCACCAGAACTCCTCGCCGGCAAGGATCCTGGGCAGGTAGCGCGCCTTCTGCGCGTCGCTGCCCTCGGCGATCAGCATCGGGCCAGCCAGGAACAGGCCATGCACGTCGCCCAGCGGCGCATCCGCGAACGCGCTCTCCTCCTCGAAGATGTAGCGTTGCAGTGCCGTCCAGCCGGTACCGCCCAGGGCTTGCGGCCAGTGCGGCGCGCCCCAGCCGCGTCGATGCAGGATGGCTTGCCAGCGCGCCATGTCCTCGCGCGCCATGTGCAGGCCGCCGCGGGTCTCGTGGCGCAGTTCCTCGCTCAGGTGGGTTTGCAGGAAGTCGCGCACTTCCTCGCGGAAGCGGCGCAGCTCGGAGGTGTTGAACAGGCTCATGGATTGTTAAGAGCAAGTGGGTTCAAGGCAGCAGCACCAGCGAGCCGGTGGTGCCGCGCGACTGCAGCGCCTCGTGCGCCTGAGCCGCCTGTCGCAGCGCAAAGCGCCCGCCGATGTGCACCTTTAGGGCGCCGTCGGCCACCAGGCCGAACAGCTCGTCGGCCGCAGCCTGCAGGTCGGGATGCGTGCGCACGTAGGCGAACACGCCCGGCACCGCCACGCTGATCGAACGCGCGGGCCCGAGATCGGCCAGGGCCACGCTGGGCAGGCCCTCGGCCACCTGGCCGAGGTTGACGACCTGGCCGAATGGCTTGACCACGCGCAGGCAGTCTTGAAAGACCGTGCCGCCGAGGCCTTCGAACACCGCATCGACACCGGCGCCATCGGTGAGCGCGCGCACCGCCTCCACGAAGGGCTGCTCGCTGCCCACGATGACGGCATCGCAACCCTGGCGTCGCGCCTGCTCGGCCTTCGCCGCGGAACCGACCACGCCGATCACGCGGCATTCCAGCCGGTTGGCCCACTGCGTGAGCAGCGAACCCAGGCCGCCCGCGGCGGCATGCACCAGCACCGTCTGGCCGGGCTGCGGCCGCGTCACCTTGCGCAGCAGCATGTGGGCGGTGAGCCCCTGGAGCGTGACGGCTGCCGCCTGCTCGTCGCTCACGCCGTCGGGCACGCGCAGCACGTGCCGCGCCGGAAGGTTGCGCAGCGTGGCGTAGCTGCCCACGGGTGGGCATGCGTACGACACGCGCATGCCCGGCGCGAGATGGGCCACGCCCTCGCCCACGGCCACCACGCGGCCGGCGGCCTCCACGCCCAGCCCGCCGGGCAGTGCCGGCAGCGCGAACACGCCGCGGCGGTGGTAGGTGTCGAGGTAATTGATGCCGATGGCACTCTGGCTGATCTGCACCTCGCCGGGTGCCGGCGGCGGCACCTCGATCGGTTCGCACACCATGACTTCCGGTCCGCCGTAGGCATGGATTCGAATCGCGTAGTCAGTCGACATGGGCATGGGCTTTCGTGGCGGCGAGCAATTGCTCGCGCAGTTCGCGTTTCAGGATCTTTCCCATCGGGTTCTTGGGCAGGGCTTCGAGCACATGCCACTGGCGTGGCGTGGCGAAATCGGCCAGCAGGCCGGCGCAGTGCGCGCGCAGCGCCGCCGTGTCGAGCGCCACGCCGGGCCGGGCCACCACGCAGGCCGCGATGTCCTCGCCCAGGCCCGCATGCGGCACCGCGACGACGGCGGCCTCGGCCACTCCGGCGAAGCGGTAGATCGCCTCCTCGACCGCGGCCGAGGCGATCTTCAGGCCGCCGCGGTTGATGATGTCCTTCTTGCGGTCGACGAAGTGCAGGTGGCCCTCGTCGTCGATGCGGCCGATATCGCCGGTGCGCACCCAGCCGTCGACGAAGGCTTCGGCCGTGGCCTCGGGGTTGCGCCAGTAGCCCAGCGCGGCCGAGGGGCCGGAGAACACGATCTCGCCGCTCTCGCCCGCCGCGGCCGGCCGGCCATCCTCGCCGATCACGCGCACCGCGCAGCCGGGCTGCGCCACGCCGATGCAGCCGGCCTTGCGCGGCAGGAACCACGGCGGGAGCACCGTGCCGGCCGGGCCGGTTTCGGTCATACCCCAGATGTGGACCTGGTCCACCCACGGCAGGTGGCGGCGGAACTTGGCGATGACCTCGGCCGGCATGGCCGCGCCGCCGTAGCCGAGTCGGCGCACGCGCGAGAGGTCGTAGGCCGCGTTGGGGTACTCGTCGATCATGAAGTTGAGCGGCGAGGTCACGCCGTGGTAGACGGTCGTGCCCTCGGTCTCGATCAGCCGCAGCCGGCCCGCGTTGTCGAGCACGCTGGGCTCCAGCACCGCGCCGGCGCCGCTGACCCAGGCCGCCATGCAAGCCATGTTGAGCACCGAGCTGGTGTAGATCGGCCAGGCGCCCTGGTAGGTGTCCTGGTCGGTGAGGCCGACCGCGCCGGCGATCGCGTGACCGCAGTAGAGCTGGCTGCGGTGGCAGTGCGTGACGGCCTTCGAGCGCGCCGTGGTGCCCGAGGTGAACAGCAGAACGCTGGGGTCTTCGGGGCGCGCCACGTCGGGCAGGGCCGCGGCATGGAACTCGGTCTCCGGTTCGGGCCAGGTGTCGGCGGCCGCGACCGGACCGTCCAGCAGCAGCACCCGCGCGGCGGAGTACAGCGCGCGCACGCGCGCGGCCTCCGCCTGCATGCAGACGACGAAGGCCGGCTCCACCAGCGCCAATGCGTGGCGCAGTTCCTCGTCGGAGGCGCGCACGTTCAGCGGCGAGACGATGGCCCCGAGCCGCCAGCATCCCAGGGCCGTCAACACGGCCTCGCGCACTGCCTGGTTGGAGACGAACAAAGCAACGCGCTCGCCGGTCTTCAGGCCGCGCGACGACAGGCCGCGCGCCATCGCTTCCATGCGGATCACCAGTTGGGCGTAGCTCAGACGGTCGCGGTGGCCGCGATGGCTGTGGGCCGACAACGCCAGCTTGAAGGGCGCCTGGGCGGCGCGGCGCCGCAGCAGCGCGGGCACGGTCAGGCCGTGCAGTTCGCCGTAGCGGTTCAGTTCATCGGCAGGTCGCACGTCCACCTCACGCAATGCTGTAGCCGCCATCGACCGGCAGCGTCACGCCGGTGATGTAGCCGGCGTCGTCCGACGCGAGGAAAGCCGCCGCCTTGCCGATGTCGCTCGGCTGGCCCCAGTGACCCGCCGGCAAGCGCTTCAGGATCGGGCCGGCGCGCTCGGGATCGCTGAAGGCATTGACCGACATGCGTGTGTCGATCCAGCCAGGCGCGATGGCATTCACGCGCACGCCCTGCGCGGCGTAGGCGACCGCCAGCGCGCGTGTCAGCGCCTCGACCGCCCCCTTGCTGGCCGAGTAGCCCGGATTGCGGCCCGAGCCGAAGCGGCTCCACATCGACGCGAAGTTCAGGATGCTGCCGCCAGCGGCGGCCAGCGCGGGGCGCAGCAGCGTGCACGCCAGCTGGGTGCCGTGCAGGTTCACGTCGACCACGCGCCGGAAGCCCTCCACCGTGTGCTCGCGCTCGTCGTGCAGGATGATGCCGGCCGCATTGGCCAGCAGGTGCAGGCGCGGCGTGCGCCGAGCCACCGCGCCGAGCGCCTCGGCATCGGTGATGTCCATGCGCTCGAACTCGATGCCCGAGCCCTCCAGGCCGGGTTCGGTGTCGAGGCCGAGCGCCAGCACGCGCCAGTGGCGTCGGCGCAGCTCGAGGCCGGTGGCCAGACCCAGGCCGGTGCCGCCGCCAGTGATGATGGCAAGGCGATCGTCTTGCGCGTGTGTCATGCGTTCTCCAGGGATTGCGAATGGGGCCGGTCCGCCAGCGCTTCGAGCCCGCGCATGGCGGCCACGAAGTCCGGCGCGCTCAGCGGCCGCTCGAAGTGCTTCAGGTGCGGCGCGGTCATCGCACCGTCGGCGATCACCTGCAGCACATCGTCGGTCGCGCCGACCCCGAAGCCCTGCAGGCAGGTCGCCAATCCGACCTCGCGGTGAAAGGCCAGCTGCTGCCGCATGAAGTCCTGCGGTCGGCGCTCGAGCATGAACTGCACCAGCAGTCCGTAGCCGACCTGCTGGCCATGCAGCGTCGCGGCTATCCGCGGCACGCGCGTCAGGCCGCGCGTCATCGAATGCGCGATCGACAGGCCGCTGTTCTCGAACGCGAGGCCCGCCAGCAGCACCAGCGCTTCCGTCAGATTCTCGAAGTGCATGTCGGGCGAACCGGCCTCCAGCGCGGCCAGCCCCGGCACGCCGTGCTCGCGGATGGCCCGCTCGCAGGCGATGGACAGCTGCGCCGCGGCCAGCGTGTTGCGCCCGCCGAACAGGTTCAGGCCATGAGCCCGGCGCGCCTGCTCGCCCTCGTACAACTTGCACAGCGCATCGCCGATGCCGGAGACCAGCAACGCACGCGGCGCACGCACCAGCAGCTCGGTGTCCACGATCACGGCGTCGGGATTGCGCGGCAGGTGTTCGACCGATTCCATCCGATGCTGATCGTCGTAGTACACGAAGGACTCGCTGCAAGGCCCATCGTTGGACGCGGAGGTCGGCAGCACGATCAATCGCGCACCGAGCTCGCGCGACACCGCCTTGCCGGCATCCACGCCCTTGCCCCCGCCGGCTGCCAGCACCACATCCGGGGTGTCGGCGCTTCGTGCCTGCTGCACCAGTCCCCGCACCATGGCGCGCGTGACATCGCCGCGCACTTCAAGCCAGGGAACGGCCATGTCCCGTACCCCGCAGGCCGCATCAACGGCCGGGCGCAGCAGGTCGGCCACGATGGCATCGCACACCAGCACGGGCCGACCTCCCAAGCGGCTGACGACATCGCCCACCAGTCCCAAGGCACCCGGGCCCTGGTAGTAGCGATGCGCCGCGCCGAATGCACGGATGGCCTGCGGATTCGCGCTCATCCCAGCCATGCCGTCACGCGTTCGACGATGCGCGCCTTGCTGAGGCCGTACTTGTCCAGCAGATAGGCGTGCGAGCCACACTCGGTGAACTGATCGGGAATCGCGATCTTCAGCAACGGGCGGTGCTGGCCCGCCTCGTACAACGCGTCGATC
Organism: Variovorax paradoxus; assembly: GCA_016806145.1. NCBI lineage: Bacteria > Pseudomonadati > Pseudomonadota > Betaproteobacteria > Burkholderiales > Comamonadaceae > Variovorax > Variovorax paradoxus. Next base: position 1,760,271 of record CP063167.1, on the reverse strand, counting down.
ACGAGCCAAGCCAGGCCGCCGCTGGCGACATGGTTCTCGCAGACCACCAGGCGTTTGACGGAGGCGGCGAACTCGACCAGGCCGGCCGCGTCGAAGGGCTTGATCGACGCGGTGTGGAACAACGAACTGGCGATGCCGCTTGCCGCGAGCTCGCGCTGCGCATCGATGACGCGCTCGGTCATCGATCCGGTGGAGACGAAGCCCACATCGCTGCCGCCGACCACCACATGGCCCTTGCCGATGCGCACGCGATGCGTCGCGGGATCGAACACCACAGGCACGTTGGCGCGCAGCAGGCGGCTGTAGACGGTGCCGGGGATGTCCACCGCCATCTCGGCGATCTGCGCCATCTCGGTCGCGTCGCACGGATCCAGCACCGTCATGTTCGGGATCGATCGCATCAACGCGAGGTCCTCGTTGGCCTGGTGCGTGCCGCCGTAGCCGGACGCCAGGCCGGGGTTGCCGGCGAACATCTTCACGTTCTCGTCGCTGTGCGCGCAGGCGATTGCGAGGAAGTCGTAGGCGCGCCGCGTGGCGAAGGTGCCGTAGGTCGTGCAGTAGGCGACCTTGCCGGTCTTCGACAGCCCGGCCGCGGCCATGACCAGCGCCTGTTCGGCCATGCCGACGTTGAAGAAGCGCTGCGGGTACTTGTGGCGGAAGTCGTGGACGTCGGTGTACTTGCCGAGGTCGGCCGTCAGCACCACGAGTTCGGGATGCCGCTCGGCGGCCTTCAGGGTGCCGATGGCGAACGGCGCGAACTGCGCGGGACGGCCGACCACGGCCTCCGACTCGCTCATGGCGAGCGTGCGCGATGGGGCAAGGGTCTCAGGCATTCTCGATCTCCAGTTCACGTGCGACGTCGTCCCATTCGTCGGCGTCGATGCGCACGAAGTGCGCGCGGTCGCGTTGTTCGATGCGGCGGATGCCGCGGCCGGGGCGGGTGCGCATCACGACGGCTTTGGGTTTGCCCTCGCAGAGCCGCGCCCAGGCCAGGGCCTCCAGCAGTTGCGCGAGATCGTTGCCGTCGATCTCCCGCACGGCCCAGCCGAACGCGGCGAAGCGGCCCGCGACGGGCTCGATGTTCACGACCATGGGACCATCGGCCTGGATACCGTTGCAGTCGATCCACGCAACCAGCCTGTCCAGTCCGAAGCTGGCGGCAGCAGTGGCTGCTTCCCAGGTCGAGCCCTCCTGCAATTCACCGTCGGACAGCTCGACATGGATGGCCGACTGATGGCCGTCCAGCCGGTAACCCAGCGCGGCGCCGGTGGCGATGCCCAGGCCGTGGCCCAGCGAACCGCCGGTCATCTCCACGCCGGGCACGTGTCCCTCCATCGTGCTCATTTCCAACGGGCTGCCATCGGCGCCGTAGCTGGGCAGGGTCGCCGCATCGATGAGACCGGCCTCGGCCAGCACGGCCCACATCGCGATCGAGTAGTGGCCGGTGGAAAGGTAGAAGCGCTTGCGGTCGGCGCGCTTGAAATCCAGGTCGTCCGCGCTGAACTCATGGAAGTAGAGCGCGGCCAGGAAGTCGGCGATGCCCAGGCCCTGGCCCAGGTAGCCCTGACCCTTGCCGCGTGCCTGCACGACCATCTTTCGGCGCAGGGCCAGGGCCTTGGCCCGCAGCCTCTGCACATCGGCCACCTCGTTCGGCGGGTTCGGTCTCGCGTTCATGAAATGTGTGCTCCTTGCGTGGTGGTTCAAATGCCGAGGTAGGTGGCGCGCAGGTGGCCATCGGCCAGCAGTTCCCGGCCGCTGCCCGACAGGGCGATGCGGCCGTTCTCCAGCACATGGCCGTGGTCCGCCATCTGCAGCACCTTGAAGACGTTCTGTTCGATCACGAGCACCGTGACGCCCAGGTCGCGGATGCGCCGGATCGACTCGAAGAGCCGGTCGACCATGATGGGCGCCAGGCCCAGCGAGGGCTCGTCCAGCGCCAGCAGCCGTGGCTTGGCCATCAGCGCGCGGCCGACCGCCACCATCTGCTGCTGGCCGCCCGAAAGCGTGTTGGCCGCGAGCTTCTGGCGCTCTTCCAGGATCGGGAACAGCGCGAAGACCTCCTTCAGCGTCTGGTCGCGGACCTCGCGCGCACGTGCGTTGTGGGCGCCGATCAGCAGGTTCTCGCGGATCGACATGCCGCCGAACAGCTGCTTGCCTTCGGGCGACTGCACGAAGCCCTGCCTCACCACCTCGTAGGGGGCCAGGCCATGCAGCGGCGTTCCCTCGAGGCTGATCTCGCCGGCCTGCGACTTGATCAGGCCGGAGATGGTGCGAAGCAGCGTGGTCTTGCCGGCGCCGTTGGCACCGATCAACGCGACGAGCTGGCCCGGAGCGATGGACAGGTCCAGCCCGCGCAGCACCGACACGTCGCCATAGCCGGCCACGAGGCCCCGGATCTCAAGCGCCGGCGTCGACATAGTCTTCTCCAAAGTAGGCCTTGAGCACCGCGTCCTGGCGCACCACATCGGCCGGCAGGCCATCGGCGATCAGTTCGCCCAGGTTCATCACGATCACGCGGTCGGACAGCCCCATGATCACTTTCATGACGTGTTCGATGATCAGCACCGTGACCCCGCGGTCGCGCACCTTCTTGATCAGCTCCACCATCACCATGGCTTCCTGCGGCGTCGCGCCGGCCACCACCTCGTCCATCAGCAGCAGGCTGGGTTCGGTCGACAGCGCACGGCCCAGCTCGACCTTGCGCCGCTCGAAGGCGGTGAGGTTGTCGGCATCAGTCGAAGCCAGGGCCGACATGCCGAGGAAGTCCAGCAGTTCGTCGGCCTTGCTCAGGCTGCGCGCGCGGTCGCGCGTCTTGACCAGGCTGCCCACGACGAGGTTCTCGCGCGCCGTCATGCCGCCGAAGGGCTTGGACAGCTGGAAGGTGCGCGCCAGCCCCGCGGCACAGACGTCCCAGGGCTTGCGGCCGCTGATCCTTCGTCCGTCGAGCTCGATCTCGCCCTCGTCCACGCCGACGAAGCCGGCGATCATGTTGAAGGCCGTGGTCTTGCCGGCGCCGTTCGGGCCCAGCAGTCCCAGGATCTCGCCGCGCCGCAACTCGAAGGACAGGCCCTTCACGGCCTGCACGCCGCCGTAGCGCTTGGAAATGCCGCGCACCGAAAGCAGGATCTCGGAACCCGTGCTCATCGCGTGCTCCTGCCGCGCAGCAGCCAGGCCCCCAGCCGCTTGATCGGATCCCACAGGCCCTTGGGCAGGTACAGCACGGCCAGGATCAGGACCAGCCCGTAGATCACGAGGTGCAGCCCGATGAACTGGCCGCCGAGGTAGCCGCGCGTCACCTCGGCGAGCGGCGCGAGGAACGCGGCGCCCACCAGCGGTCCGAACACCGTGCCCTGGCCGCCGATGATGGCCATCAGCGCCATGTCGATGGACAGCTCGGTGCCCATGTTCCGCTCCGGGTTGATGAAGCGGATGAACTGCGCGTAGAAGCTGCCGCCGAGTGCCGTCATGAACGCGCTCAGTGCATAAGCGCTCAGCGTGTAGCGGGTGGGATTGATGCCCAGCGATTCGGCGGCATCGCGATCGCCGCGGATGGCCTTCAGGCACACGCCGAGCCGGCTGCGTTCCATCAGCCACGTCATGGCCGTGATCACCACCACCAGCACGAGGATGATGTAGTAGTACGGCACCTTGCTCTCGAACTGGAAGAGGCTCCAGTCGGTGCCGACCAGGGGAACGCGCAGGCCTTCAGCGCCCTTGAGCGAGATGCCCATCACCAGGTCGGTGTTCTCGACCCAGATGCGCACGATCTCGGCCACGGCGATGGTCGTCAATGCGAAGTACGGCCCGCGCAGGCGCATGGTCGGGTAGCCGATGACCACGGCCAGGAGCGCCGCCAGGGCACCGCCGACGAGCATCCCGATCCACGGTGACAAGCCGAGGCCGGTGAGCAGCAGCACCGAGCAATAACCGCCCACCCCGCTGAAGACGGAGTGGCCGAACGAGATCTGCCCCACGTAGCCGCACATCAGGTTCCAGGCGCTGGCCAGGTAGGCGAAGTACAGCACCATGATGGCGCTGTGCAGGAAGAACTCGTCGTGCACGGCCAGCGGCAGTGCGAACCCGGCGAGCAGCAACCCCGCCAAGGCGAACTTGGCGACATGGACGCCACGGGCCGCGGCAGGGCGAACCGAGCCTGCGAGCGCGGAGGGAATGGCGGACATCAGACGCCTCCCTTCTTGCCCATCAGCCCTTGTGGGCGCAGCAGCAGGATCACGATGAACAGGCCCAGCGAGAAGATCGCGGCCGTGGGCGTGGCGACGAACTGCGAAGCCACCGATTCGAAGAGGCCGATCACGACGCCGCCGACCAGCGAACCGGCAATGCTGCCGATGCCGCCGAGCACCACGACGATGAAGCTCTTGATGCCGAAGGCCAGCCCGACCTGCGGAGTCACCGGGATGAAGGGCGCGATCAGGCAGCCCATCACGGCCACGGTGGCGCAGCCGAGGCCGAAGGTCAGGTTGTAGATGCGGGCCACGTCGATGCCCGACATGGCGGCTGCGTCGCGGTTCGAGGCCGTGGCACGCACGGCCCGGCCCAGGTCGGTACGGCCCAGCCACAGCGACAGACCCAGCGCCATCAACAACGGCACGGCGGCGGACACCAGGCGCAGTGTGTTGATCGGGAACTCGCCGAGCATGATCGTCTGCACGGCGATGCCGGAGCTGGCGGAGCGAACGTTGGGCCCGAAAGCCATCAGCGCCAGGTTGTCGATCAGGATGTAGACGCCGGCTGTGAGCAGCAGCGCGCTGATGGGCTCGACCACCAGGGCACGCTCGCGCCGCACCAGCGGTGCGATCACCAGCGCCTGCACCGCATAGCCCAGCGCGAACATGGCGGGCGCCGCCACGGCGATGCTCAGGTAGGGATCGAGCCCCAGGCGCTGCTGCAACCAGAAGGCCGTATACATCGCCAGCATCAGGAACGAGCCGTGCGCGAAATTGACGATGCGCATCACGCCGAAGATCAGGCTCAGGCCGAGGGCGATGCCGCCCAGCATCGCGCCGACCAGGATGCCGTTGATGGCGGCATAGCCAAGTACAAACCAGTCCATGGGAAGACCTCAGGAGATGTCAAACGAACTTCTCCGCGCACGCGCTCCCCGCCCTGTCGCGCGTCAGGGAGGCGTGCAGGAGAACGAGGGGCTCAGTTGTTCGCGCGCTGCGCCCAGCCCGGAACGGGCCAGACGGGCTTGGTGCCGGCCGCCCGGTTGGCCAGCGGCCACACCGTGCGGCGCTTGCCGTCGATGTTCTCGGAGATGACGCCGTGAGCGAAGGTGTTCTGGCCCTGCTCGTCGAACTTGATGCGCTGGTAGCCCGGGAACAGCGCCGGCCCCGCCTGGATGTCCGTCGTGGCCAGCGCATCGCGCAGCGCCTGGCGCTCGGCGCTCTTGCTGCGCTCGAGTGCATCGGCGATCACGTAGACGGCCGACACGCCCTGCGAGACGTACGCGCTCATGCCGTAGCCGAGCAGTTCGCGCGTGCGCTTGTCCGCCGCGTGCAGCAACGGATCCTTGTTCACTTCGAGCGCGTCGACCTGCCAGTCCTCCTGCACGAAGTAGTAGGCCACCGACTTCGGTGCCACCGTCGCGTAGAAGCTCGGGTCCTCGGTGCCGCCCCCTGCCGAATGCACGCCGAAGGGAAGGTCCAGTCGCTGTTCGGCCAGTTGCCGCGTGAAGAGCAACTGGTCGGGCGTGTACAGCGCGAGGATCAGTGCGTCGGGCTTGGCGGCGCGGATCTTCAGCAGTTGCGAGGTGAAGTCGACCTGGTTCGGCGGCGCGGGCTCATCGAGCACGATCTCCAACCCGTACGAAGCCGCCATCTTGCGCACGTTGGCGACGTGCGAACGGCCCCAGTCGCCTCCCTCGTAGAACAGAGCCACGCGCTTGACCGACTTGCCGGTTTCCTTCGCGAGGAGCGCCATGGCCTCGAGCTGCTCCCGCGCGTCGTAGGTGGCCTTGTTGTTGATGCGGAACACGTACTTGAAGTTGCGCTCGGTGATCTCGTCCTTGACCGCGCCCACTGCAACCCAGGGCGTCTTGTTGCGCTCGGCCAGCTCGGTGGCGGGGAAGGTGACGGCGCTGTTGAACGCGCCGCACAGCACCGCGACGTTCTCGCGCTGGATCAGCCGCTCGGTCTCGGAGACGCCGACGTCGGCCTTCGATTGCGAATCGCCGAAGAGGGCCTGCAGCTTGGCCCCGCCCAGCGACTTGATGCCACCCGCCGCATTGACTTGCTCCACCGCCGCGATGACGCCGGCGCGCGTCTGGTTGCCCACGGCGGCCGAGCCGCCGCTGAGCGGGAGCACGCAACCCAACTTGACCGTGGTCTGAGCCACGGCGGTTCCGACCAGGCCGAGGCCCAGTGCCATCGCCATCAGCCATTGGCGACGGCCCGTCGAATGTCTTGAAAGTCCACGCATTGCTTGTCTCCGCTTTTTGTTGATCGCGTGCAGAGTGTGGACATCCGGCCAGACTTCACCGGCCGAAAAGCGGTGCATCGTTCACTATGTGAACATGTCAGAAACCCTGAGTCGTCAGCGACGCGGGCGATCGCACCATGGCGCCCATGCACATCGACGCCACGGTTCCCCAAGGCTTCCTCCCTTCCGACCTGGACGAGGGATTTCTCGTCCACGTGGGCCCGCTCTACATGCGGCCGCTGAGCGACGACTCGCGCGAATTCGTGCTGGCGCTGCGCGCCGGCGCGCAGCATGCGAACCGCTATGGCGTCGTGCATGGCGGCCTGCTGGCCACGCTGGCGGATACGGCCATTGGCGCCAACCTCGCGCGCACGGGCGCCAGCCCCGCGGTCGACACCACGCTGACCGTCAACCTGACGCTGAACTACATCGCGGGGGCGCAGGTCGGCGACTGGATCGAAGCGCGCGTGAGGCTCGTCAAGGCACACGGGCGTGTTCGCTTCGGCGAGTGCGACGTGGTCTGCGGCCAGAAGCTGCTGGTGCAGGCCAGCGCTTCGTTCTATGTGCCGGCGCCGCGCTGACGCCAGGCGCCCGGCGCACTCACCCCTCCTCGACGAACGCCTCCTCCCGCTTCGAGCGCACCGCGGGCGACAGCACGATCACCAGCAGCAGCGCCGCGCCGATCAGCAGCCCGGCCGAGATCGGCCGTGTCGCGAACACGCTCCAGTCGCCGCGCGACAGCAGCAGCGCGCGCCGCAGGTTCTCCTCCATCATCGGCCCGAGGATCAGGCCCAACAGCAGCGGCGCGGGCTCGCAGCCCAGCTTCAGGAAGGCGTAGCCGACGATGCCGAAGAAGCCCACCATCCAGACGTCGAAGGTGTTGTTGTTGGTCGAGTACACGCCGATGGCGCAGAACAGCACGATGGCCGGGAACAGCCAGCGGTAGGGGATCGACAGCAGCTTGATCCAGATGCCGATCATCGGCAGGTTCAGCACGATCAGCATCAGGTTGCCGATCCACATCGAGGCGATCAGGCCCCAGAACAGCTCGGGGTTGCTGGTCATCACCTGCGGGCCGGGCTGGATGTTGTGGATGGTCATCGCACCGACCATCAGCGCCATGACCGGGTTGCCCGGGATGCCGAGCGTCAGCAACGGGATGAACGAGGTCTGGGCACCGGCATTGTTGGCCGACTCGGGACCGGCCACGCCGCGGATGTTGCCCTTGCCGAACGGGATCTCGCCCGGCTTGAGGCTGAGCTTCTTCTCGAGCGTGTAGGAGGCGAAGGCCGACAGCAGCGAGCCGCCGCCGGGCAGGATGCCCAGCGAGCAGCCGAGCGCCGTGCCGCGCAGCACGGCCGGGATCATGTGGCGGAAGTCCTCCTTCGTGGGCATGAGGCCCTGCAGCTTCGCCGTGAAGACCTGGCGCTCCTCCTCGGGCTGCGAGAGGTTCGCGATGATCTCGCCATAGCCGAAGATGCCCATCGCGATGGCGATGAAGCTGATGCCGTCGGTGAGTTCGGGAATGTCGAAGCTGAAGCGCGCCACGCCCGAGTTCACGTCGGTGCCGACCAATCCGAGCAGCAGGCCCAGCATGATCATGCAGATGGCCTTGATCAGCGAGCCCGAGGCCAGCACCACGGCGCCGATCAGGCCCAGCACCATCAGCGAGAAATATTCGGCCGGGCCGAACTTGAAGGCCAGCTCGGTCAGCGGCGGCGCGAAGGCGGCGAGGATCAGCGTGCCCACGCAGCCGGCGAAGAACGAGCCCAGGCCCGCCGCGGCGAGCGCGGGCCCGCCCCGGCCCTGCCTCGCCATCTGGTGACCGTCGATCACGGTCACCACCGAGGATGACTCCCCTGGCAGGTTCACGAGGATCGCGGTGGTGGAGCCGCCGTACTGCGAGCCGTAGTAGATGCCCGCCAGCATGATGAGCGCGGCCACGGGCGGCAGCGCGTAGGTCGCGGGCAGCAGCATCGCGATGGTCGCGACCGGCCCGATGCCGGGCAGCACGCCGATCAGCGTGCCGAGCAGGCAACCGATGAAGGCATAGACGAGGTTCTGCAGCGTGAAGGCCGCCGCGAAGCCGAGGGAGAGGTTGTCGATCAGGTCCACGTCGCTCGTCCTCAGCCGCTGATGAAGGTGGGCCAGACCTGGAACTGCAGGCTCAGGCCGACGATGAAGGTCAGGTAGCTGCCGATCGCGAGGATGGTCCCGAGGATCAAGGCCGTGCGGATCGAGAAGCGCGGCCCCGCGATGCTCGCGATGGCGACCAGCGCGTAGATCGCGACGATCAGGCCCATGGCCGGCACGCTCCAGGTCGGCAGGCCGCCCAGCAGCACGCCGAACACCAGGTTGGCACCGATGATCAGCAAGAGCGGCTTCCAGGCGATGCGCCCGACGCGCTCGCCGTCCGGAGTGCCGAAGCGCAGCGATCCCGCCAGCACGACCGCGCCGCCGATCGCGAGCAGGATGCCCAGCATCAACGGGAAGTAGCCGGGCCCCATGCGCGCCCCGCTGCCGATGGTGTAGTTGGTGGCGCCGATCGCGAACGCCGCGCCGACGCAGATGAACATGGCTCCAGACAGAAAGTCCTTCTGGCTCTTGATCTTCATGGGTTTGGAGGAGGAGGCAACGCCGCGACCGACCGCGCCGATGGACGCGGGCAGGCGAAGCGGGGGTGGGTGACAACGAACGCAGGGCGCCCGCGCGAAACAATCGATCGCGGACCCATGGTCAGCTTCCGATCAGTTCCATCATGCTATGACATGTTTTATGTCACAACATGAGTAATTACCCTCTGGGCCTCCGGACCGGCTGATACATTCCCCTTTCCTCCGCCGCTCCCGCCCATGTCGACGTCCTCCAGCCCGCTCCAGAAGCAACGCTTCGAAGCCCTCTCCGATTTCCGCTACACGCTGCGCAGCTTCCTGCGCTTCAGCGAGGACGCCGCGCGCGAGGAAGGCATCACGGCGCTGCAGTACCAGTTGCTGCTCCACACGCAAGGCTTCCCGGGCCGCGACTGGGCCTCGATCGGCGAGCTGGCCGAGCGCCTGCAGGCGCAGCCGCACGGCGTGGTGGCGCTGGTGTCGCGCTGCGAGGAAGCAGGCCTGGTCGTGCGCAAGCCCAGCGCCGTCGATAGGCGCCAGGTGGAGGTGCACCTGCTGCCCGCGGGCCGCAGGAAGCTCGCGCGGCTCGCGACCGAGCACGCCGGGCAGCTCGCGACCCTGGCCGAGGTGGTGCGGCTCGCGAGCAGCCTGCGCGACTGAGCCGCGTCATCTTGTAACGGCCGGCATCGTGCGCGAGCCGGTCGTTAAAATCCGCGACTTTTGTTCAATCCCCTCCTTCGCATCCACCATGCTCCTTCGCTTCCCCGCACGCGCCGCCCTCCTCCTGTGTTCCCTGCTCGCCACCGCCGCCGTCCAGGCGGATCCGGCCGACGGGATCGAGATGGCGGAACGCTATGCGGGTGCCGAGCACTGCATGGAGCAGATCGTCGGCAAGCGCTGGGAGATGCGCTATGGCGTGGAGCTCACGCGCAACCAGTGGGGCGCGCTCGAGCCCACGGGCCGTTCGATGGACAGCGCGCCGCAGGCGATCCGCATGGCCGACATGAGCTGCCGGCGCGAGCTCAGCATCGAGCGCCAGCCGCGGCCCTGAGTCGGTCGCCCTGCCCTCAAGGCAGGTAGACGGACCAGCCGGCCTGCGTGCCCTGCCCGCCCGGCGCGTGCGCCCACAGCAGCATGGCGCGCGGTGAATCGGGCGCCAGCCAGGCGACCGGCGCGAAATGCTCGCCGAGGCTCGAGGCGGCGATCTGCGTGACCGCGCCCCATGCGAGCGTGTCGGACCGGAACTGCCGCGCATGGATCCTGAGCCCCACGCCCGTGCCGTTGCCCAGCACGTTCTCGGTGTAGGCCCAGCTCAGCAGCGCATCGCCGCGCGCGTTCATGCGCAGGTCGAAGCTGCTCATGTCGACGAAGCCGTTGCTGCCGGCGGCGCGCGGGTCCAGCTGTTGCGGCGCGCTCCAGGCCTGGGTCGCGGCCGAGAAACGGCTGCCGTGGATCGGCGCGTTGTTCATCGGCAGGTTGGCCCCCGCGCAGGTGCCGCAAGGCCACGCGAGGATCGCGTTGCCTGCATCGTCGGCCACCAGCTTCGGCGCGCCGTGGGCCCCGAGGCGGCCGGCCGTGACGAAGCCGTGCGGCGTCCAGCGCGTATCGGCCGGGCCGAGGCTGTAGACGTCGATCTCCTGTCCCTGGCCGTTGCTGTCCACGGGCACGGCCTGCCAGGCGCGGCCGGTGCCGTCGAGCGCGAACGCGGGGTAGTCGGCCGCATTGGGCCCGGGACCGGACCAGAGCGTCCATTGCTCGGTGGTCAACGCATAGCGCGCGGCGCGCACCGTGCCGTCGAGGTGATGCCAGAAGGCCATGGCGTCGCCGCGCGAGTTCACCGCGAGCTGCAGCGGCATGCGATAGGTATCGCGCTCGAGCGACGCGATCGAGCTGCCGAGCGTGCTCGCCGCTTCGAGCAGGCCATCGGACAGCCGCAGGCGGCGCACCCGCACCGTGCTGCCCTGGCTGTCGTGCGTGCTGGACCACGCGATCAGCGCCTGGCCGCCCGAGCGCTGCACGCGCGCCTGCTGCCAGGGGAACAGGCCCATGCGCACGCTCTCGCCGAGATCGGCGCCGTCGTCGAGCCGCCGCGCGGCGCTCCAGGCCGTGCCGCCGTGATGGCGCATCCACAGGCGCGGCATGCCGTTGATGATCTCGACCCAGACGGCCACGGCACGGCCCTGGTCGTCGGTGGCGATGCCCACGGGCGCGGCCTGCGCGGCCTCGGCGACCGCCGCGATCGGCTGGGCCGGATCCCAGGCGCCGGACGCCGCGCGGTAGCGCGTGGCCCAGACGTTGCGGCCGCCGTCGCTCAGCAGGGCCCAGGCATCGCCGTTGCCGTAGCCCTGCAGGGCGGCGTCGCCGTAGTTCCACGGCGAGGCATCGAAGGGCGCGCGGATCGTCGCGCCCGGGCTCCAGCCCTGGCCGCTCGGCGGCGCGGTCACGGTGAGCGTGACCGCCGCGGCGTTGGCATTGCCCGCGCTGTTGCTCACCGCGAGGTCGAGGCTGCTGCCGCTCCAGGCCGCCGGCACGTTGCCGAGCACCAGCGTTGCGCTGCCCGCGCCGCTCACGGTGGCCGGGCTGCCGTTGCAGCTGACGGCCTGCGCGCCGTCGGCCAGCGGCGTGCCGTTGCGGCGCCACCGATGCTGGAGCGGCGCGGTGCCGCTCGCGGTGGCGCTCAGGGTCACGCTGGCGCAGGCGACGATCGACAGGCCCGGCGTCGCCGAGATCGCACCCACCGTGGGCGCCTGCGCGGCCGAGGCCACGCGCAGCACGGCCTCGCTCGACACCGCGCGCCCGCCGCTGTTGGTCGCCACCGCATAGAAGCGCGCGCCATCGTCGGACAGCTGCGTGGCCGGCGTGGTGTAGGTCGCGCCGGTGCCGACCTGCTGGTCGCCGGCGGCGGCCTTGCGGAACCATGCGAAGGTCGGCGCGGGCCGGCCGCTGGCGGTCGCGGTGAACGAGGCCGTCTGCCCCGCGACCACCGAGAGGTCTTGCGGCGCCTGCACGATGGCGGGCGCGATCGGTCCGGTGTAGTCGAGCCGCACCACGTTCGAATCGATGCAGTTCAGCGTGAGGCCGCGCGCGTTGCAGACCTGGGCCCTGATCAGCGCGCCATGGTCGGCCGCCTGCGCGTTCGCCACCGAGAAGCTGGTGCCGGTGCCGACGTTGCGCCAGCTCGCGCCCGCGTCGTCGCTGCGCTGCCACTGCACGAACAGGCTGTCGGGCGCCGTCGCCGCCACGCTGAAGTTTGCCGCCTGGCCCGCACCCGCCGTGGCATCGACGGGCTGGCGCGTGATGACCGGTGCCGCCACCGGCACCGGAATCGCCACCTTCACGGCGGCCACGCCGAAGGGATGGGGCCAGCCGTCGTAGGCGAAGGCCACGTTGGGCGGATAGCCGCTGCGCAAGGTGCAGCTCCAGTCCGCGTACAGGCCGCCGGTGCCGTTGAAGCCGTGGTCGAAAGCCACCGGCACGTCGACGCTGCCCGGACCGGCCAGCACGCGGCTGGCGATGAAGCTGCGCGTGCCGCGGCCGTCGTGGCGCATCAGCCGCAGCGTGATCGGGCCTTCGCACCAGGTGCGGTTGGTGCCGGGCTGGTAGGCGATGGCGTTCACCTGCAGGCGCGCGGTGCGCGTGCCCGCCTGGTCGATCAGCTTGTACTGCGGCTGGCCCGCCACGGCCTGCGCGGGCAGCAGCGTGTAGCTGCCGAGCAGCGCGCCGCCGAACCAGGGCTGGCCGTCGGTGCACTTGTATTCGCAGGCCGCCAGGCCCCACGAGAAATGCGTGCTGAGGAAGCGCACCGCGTTGCCGTCGCGCTTCACCTCGTCGGCCGGCAGGCCGATCCACGGCTCGCCGGGCTGGCTCAGCAGCACAGGCGGGCTGCGGTCCGCGGGCAGGCCCGATGCATCGATCGGCAGCCGGATCTCCACCGGCAGGTCGAACTGCTGCCCGTGCGGCGTGAAGGCATAGACGGCCGACAGCCGCTGCGCCTCGGGCGGCATGCCGGGCGCGCCGCTGCCGTCGCGCGCGATGCGCAAGGTGACGCGCTCGCGCAAGGCGCCGGGCGGCACGGTGACGCGCACGCCGTCGGGGCCTTCGACCACGCCGCCCTCGGCGCCGAGCGTGGCGCTGCCTTCGGCCGGGGCCGGTGTCGGCGGGACCACCGGCAGGCCGACGCCACCCCCGCCGCCGCCCCCACCGCAGGCCGCGAGCAGCAAGGCCAGGCCGAGCGCGGTGGCGAAACGGGCGACGCCGCGCCGCGATCGGCGTGCCGGCAGGATGGGATGCATGGGCTTCTCCTCGTGCAATGGGTGGACCGCGCCCGAAGGCGCCTCCCGCAGAAGTTAGAAGCAAGCCGCGCCGGGCAGTGAGTGAAGAAGGTCATGTGGCGGCGGCCTATGCCTTCAGGCAGAGGCCGCCGCCGCGGCTCGGCCGATGGCGCGATCGATCACCAGCGCCGACACCAGCTGCCGGGCCTCCACCGGCTTGAACAGCACCGGCAGGCCGCTGGCCTGCAGCGCCTGCAGCCGCAGCGGGTCGGTCTCGCCCGTGACCATCAGCACGTGCAGGCCGCCGTCGGCCGCGCGCAGGCGCTGTGCGGCCGCGAGGCCATCCTCGCCGTCGCGCAGCCGCCAGTCGCACAGCGCGGCCTCGAACGGCGCGCCGCCCTCTTGCGCCTCGCGCAACGCCGCCAGGGCGGCCGCCTCGGTGTCCACGCTCGCGGCCTGCACGCCGAAGGCGCGCAGCACCTCGACCATCGCCGCGCGCGCGTCGGCATCGTCGTCGAGCACCAGCACGCGCCGCGCGAGTTCGCCCTGGCCCAACGGCGGCAACACGGTCTGCCAGGGCTGCGCGGCCGCCGCGGCGACGGCCTCCACCGGCGGCGCCTCGGCCGCGGGCAGCACCAGCCGGAAGCAGGTGCCGCGCCCCTCGCGCGTGCGCAGCACCAGCGGATGCGCGAGCAGCGCCGCGATGCGCTGCACGATCGACAGCCCCACGCCCAGGCCGCGCGAGCGGTCGCGTCCGGCATTGCCGGCCTGGTAGAACTCGTCGAACACGCGCGCGCGATGCTGCTCGGCGATGCCGATGCCGGTGTCGCGCACCTCGAGCCACACCGCGTCGCCGCGCGCCCGGGCGCGCACCACCACGCCACCGCGCTCGGTGTACTTGAGCGCGTTGTCCACCAGGTTGCCCAGCAGGCGCTGCAGCAGCTGCGCATCGCTGCGCACCCACAGCGGGCTGGAGCGCACGCGCAGCTCCAGCTCGCGCTGGTTGGCGCGCGGCTCGAACAGGTCGAACACGCGCTCGAAGAGGCCCTGCAGCGGCAACGGCCGCAGCTCGGTGCGGACCACGCCCGCGTCGAGCTGCGAGATGTCGAGCATCGCGTCGAGCGAGCTGTCGAGCGTGCGCACCGCGCCCATCAGCCGGCGCGCATTGGCCTGCGCGGGATGGCCGCCCAGCTCGTGCTCGAGCGCGGCGCCGAACAGGCTGATGGCATGCAGCGGCTGGCGCAGGTCGTGGCTGGCCGCCGCGAGGAAGCGCGTCTTGGCGGCGCTCAGTTCGCGCGCGCGGTCGCGCTCCTCGCGCGCCACGTTCGACAGGTGCAGGTTGGCGTCGACCATCTCCATCAGCGCATGCAGGGTGCGCGCGCGGTCGCGCACGCCGGCCAGCAGCAGGAAGTAGGCGAGCCAGGGGCCGAAACCGATCAGCACGTCGATCGGCGTGCCGCGCAGGAACCAGCCCAGCGACATCAGCAGCGTGGGCGGCAGCGAGAGGCTCGCGAAGGCGCGCGTGGAACCGGCCACCCCGTCGGCGCCCACCGAGAGCACCAGGATCAGGATCGCCGAAACGGCCAGCGGCGCGAAGTCGTCGCCCGGTGCCATGAACACGAAGGGCAGGATCGCGCCATTGAGCAGCCCGCCCGCGAGGAAGCCGCGCAGCAGCACCGGCAGCGCGGCCGCGCGCGCGGGAGGGCTCAGGCGCTCGATCCGGCGTCCCTGGCGGCAGCGCAGGAAGGTGACGACGGCCAGCGCCGAGAGCCAGCACGGCAGCGACAGCCGCAGCCCGTGGCGCCAGCCGATCACCGCCACCAGCACGAAGCCGGCATAGGAATAGGGCAATCGCCGCAGGTAGGCCAGCACCTGGTCGGCCTGCCGCTCGCGCACGCGCGCCTCGACGCGGGCCTGCCGCGCCGGATCGGCGGCGGGCAGCCCGAGCGTGTCCAGCCCGTCGTCGCCCACCGCTCAGCCCTGCGCGCCGAGCCGGCTGATGAGCTGCGAGCGCGAGCGCATGCCGAAGCGCAGCAGCAGGCTGGTGACGTGGTTCTTCACCGTGCCCTCGCCGAGCGACATCGCTTCGGCGATCTCGCGGTTCGACATGCCCTCGAGCACGTGCCGCAGCACCTGCTGCTGGCGCAGCCCCAGGGCCTGCCCCGGCGCCGTGGCGGGATCGGCTGCATCGGCTGCATCGCCCGGCGGCGGCACGCCGTCCTCGCGCCAGCGGCGCAGGAAGTGCGCGAGCTCCTGCAGGTCGCCGCCCTTCTGCAGCCACGCCACCGCGCCCATCGCGAGCGCCGCCTGCACCTGGGCCGGTTGCCGGCTGCCCGAGAGCATGGCGATGGTGGCGTCGGGAAAGCGGGCCTGGAACTCGACCAGGCCCGACAGGCCCTGCGTGTCGGGCAGCGCGAGGTCGAGCAGCACCAGGCCGATCGCGCAGCGGTGCCGCTCGTAGAGCGCCATCGCCTCGGCCAGCGTGCTGGCTTCCAGCGCCTCCATGCCCTCGCCGGTGTAGGCGCCGTGCGCCTGCGTCAGCGCGCGAAAGCCCAGGCGCACCAGCGCATGGTCGTCGACCAGCAGGACGGCGGCTCGGGCGGAGGTG
Organism: Variovorax paradoxus; assembly: GCA_016806145.1. NCBI lineage: Bacteria > Pseudomonadati > Pseudomonadota > Betaproteobacteria > Burkholderiales > Comamonadaceae > Variovorax > Variovorax paradoxus. The sequence continues at coordinate 1,744,342 of CP063167.1, read as the reverse complement.
GACATGGCGGCGGGCCCGCGGGACAAGGGGGCCTCATCGTAGAGGCTGGCGTGCCCTTCGCCAAGCAAGCCCCGGCATGACCTTCGTCATGCCCGCGGTCGCGAGCCGCGCGAGCCGCGCGCGTTCAGCGCTCGATGGTGATCAGTTCCGTCATCGGCTTCCACGACTTGCCATCGAACTGCGCGAGCCGCGCCTGGCGGATCGGGTAGTAGTCGTCGGCGCGGAAGTTGATCTTCATGCCGGGCAGCAGCATGCCGAGCTCGATGTCCTTGAGCCCCTGCACCTGCTTGAGGAAGTTCTCGCGCGTGAGGTTGTCGCCGCAGCGCTCGAGCACCAGCGCCGTGAGCTGCGCGCCCATGTAGGTGTAGACCGAGGTGGTGTCGCCCGGATCGTCGTTGGGCAGGTACTTCTTGAAGAAGGCCAGGTACTCCTGCATCGCCTTGTCGTTGTTCCAGGTCGGGTCCGACGGCGTCTTGAACCAGTAGCTCGACACCAGCCCCACCGAGTTGTCGAGGCCGGCCGGGGTCAGCACGCCGCTGATCGAGCTCGACACGTAGGGCACGATGTAGAACGGCTTCCAGCCGATCGCCGCGGCCTTGCGGATCGCCTGCGCCTGCGCCTTGTTCGAGGTGAAGGCCACCAGCACCTCGGCGCCCGAGGCCTGCAGCTGCAGGATCTGCGAGTCGACGGTCGGATCGCTCATCTCCTGGCTCACCTCCTTCACGATGTTCGACTGCTTCGCTCCCAGCGCCTTGCGGAAGCCGCGCATGTAGGACTTGCCCACGTCGTCGTTCTGGTAGAGCACGCCGATCTTCGCGTTGGGCTTGGACTCGACGAGATACTTGCCGTAGATCGAGCCCTCGATGTCGTAGGCGAAGGAGAAGGGCACGGTCCACGGCGTGGCGGCGGAGTCGTGCAGGTTCGGGCTCGAGGCATAGAAGAACACCTGCGGCACCTTCTTGCCGTTGAGGTACTTCTGCACCGAGGTCTGCGAGGCCGTGCCCATGGAGTTGACCAGCGCCAGCACCTGGTCGGACTCGACCAGCTTGCGCGTGCCCTCCACGGTCTTGGGCGGGCTGTAGGCATCGTCGACCGACAGCAGGTTGATCTTGCGTCCGTTGACCCCGCCCTTGGTCTCGTTGAGCATCTTGAAGTAGGCCACCGACATGCGGCCCACCATCGAATAGGCCGAGCCGGGACCGCTGTAGGCCACGGTCTGGCCGAGCTTGATCTCGGTGTCGCTGGCACCGGGGCCGTAGGTCTTCTGGGCCTGTGCCGTCGCCGCGGTCGCGAAGGCGGTGCAGGCCACGAGGGCTAGCAGGGAAGCGCGCATGTGTGTCTCCTGGTTCCGGGGATGGTCGTTCTTCGAGCCGGCGCGAGTACATCAAGCGGCGCGCGCGGCGTCTGTCCCCTTGCCGGGGACGCAAGCGCGCGACGGGCCCGCGACGGGCTCGCGCCGTCCCCGTCAAGGGGACTGACGCGCGGCGGACGGCCATCGAGACTCGATGCATTCCCCCACGCCAGGAGCCCCTGCATGACCACCACCGCCGAACCCGTCGCGCTGCGCGACGCGCCCGTGCTGGACATCGACCCGTACGCGATCGAGGTGCTGCTCGATCCCTATCCGTTCCACGAGGCGCTGCGCGAAGCCGGTCCCGTGGCCTTCATCGCGCCGCACGGCATCTATGCCGTGGGCCGCCATGCCGAGGCCAAGACCGTGCTGGCCGACCATGCACGCTTCACCAACGCGGGCGGCATCGGCATCCAGGACATCCGCAAGCCCGGCGAGTTCCGCATCCCGAGCCGGCTGCTCGAGGCCGACCCGCCAGACCACACGAAGATCCGCTCGGTGGTCACGCGCCTGCTGTCGCCGCTGGTGATCCGGCGCTGGAAGGAAGGCTTCGAGCGCAAGGCCGAGTCGCTGGTCGAACGACTGCTGGACCAGCGCGAGTTCGACGGCGTGGAGGACTGCGCCGAGCGCTTCGTGCTCGAAGCCTTCCCCGCCGCGGTGGGCGTGCGGCTGCCGCGCACCGAGACCCTGGCCATCGGCGAGATGCGCTTCAACCAGAGCGGCCCGCGCAACGCGCTCTACGAGCGCGCGATGCAGGCCGCGCAGCCCTACCTCGCGTGGTTCGAGGAGAGCGTGTCGCGCCAGGGCGTGATTCCGGACTCGATCGCCGAGCTGCTGTTCCGCGCCGAGGACGCGGGCGAACTCGACGAAGGCATCGCCTCGAACGTGGTGCGCAGCTTCGTGGGCGGCGGCACCGACTCGACCATCGCCGGCATCGGCTTCACGCTGCACCAGCTCGCGAAGAACCCGGCCCAGTGGGAGCGCGTGCGCGGCGAGCCGGCCAAGGTCAAGGCCGCGTTCGAGGAAGGCATCCGCCACGAGACGCCGTTCCAGGTCACCTACCGCACCACGCGCGGCGAGACCGAGCTCTCGGGCGTGCGCCTGGCCGCCGACACCAAGATCGGCGTGTTCATGGGCGCGGCCAACCGCGATCCACGCCAGTTCCCCGAGCCCGAGCGCTTCGACGTCGACCGCCCCGCGCTCGCGGGCAGCCACGTGGCGCTGGGCAACGGCATCCATGCCTGCATCGGCCAGATGCTCGCGCGCCAGGAATCGGAAGCGCTGATCGGCGCGCTGAGCCGCCGCGTGGCGCGCATGGAACTCACGGCGCCGGCCAGCTACCGGCCGATCAACCAGATGCGCACGCTCGACCGGCTGCCGATGCGCATCGTGCCGGCATGACGACGACGAGCGAAGCGCGCGGTCCGCTCGCGGGCCTCAAGGTGCTCGAGATGGGCCAGCTGATCGCGGGCCCCTTCGCCGCCAAGACGCTCGGCGACTTCGGCGCCGAGGTCATCAAGATCGAGCCGCCCGGCGCCGGCGATCCGCTGCGCAAGTGGCGGCTGCTGAAGGACGGCACCTCGGTCTGGTGGCAGGTGCAGTCGCGCAACAAGCGCTCGATCGCGCTCGACCTCAAGGACGGCGAGGCGCAGGCCATCGTGCGCCGGCTCGCCGCCGAGTCGGACGTGCTGATCGAGAACTTCCGCCCCGGCGCGCTCGAGGGCTGGGGGCTCGGTCCCGAGGCGCTGCTCGAGGCCAACCCGCGGCTGATCGTGCTGCGCGTGAGCGGCTACGGCCAGACCGGCCCCTACCGCGACCGCCCCGGCTTCGGCGTGGTGGCCGAGGCCATGGGCGGGCTGCGCCATCTCACGGCCGAACCCGGCCGGGTGCCGGTGCGCGTGGGCATCTCGCTGGGCGACACGCTGGCCGCGCTGCATGGCGTGATCGGCATCCTGATGGCGCTGCAGGAGCGTCAGCGCTCGGGCCGCGGCCAGGTGATCGACGTGGCGCTCTACGAGTCGGTCTTCAACTGCATGGAAAGCCTGCTGCCCGAGTACAGCGCCTTCGGCGCGGTGCGCGGCGCGGCCGGCAGCGCCCTGCCCGGCATCGCGCCGAGCAATGCCTACCGCTGCGGCGACGGCGGCTATGCGCTGATCGCGGGCAATGGCGACAGCATCTTCCGCCGGCTCATGGCCACGATCGAGCGACCCGATCTCGCGGCCGATCCGGCGCTGGCCGACAACGCCGGCCGCGTGGCGCGCGTGGCCGAACTCGATGCCGCCATCGGCGCCTGGACCGCGCAACGCGACGTGGCCGAGGTGCTCGCGCGGCTCGACGAGGCCTCGGTGCCGGCCGGGCGCATCTACTCGGTGGCCGACATCGCGGCCGATCCGCACTACCTCGCGCGCGGCATGCTGCAGACCATCGCCATGGGCGACGGCGATGCGCTGCAGGTGCCGGGCATCGTGCCCAAGCTCTCGCGCACGCCCGGCGCGCAGCGGCGCAACGCACCGCGCCTCGGGCAGGACACCGACGCGGTGCTCGCTGAGATCGGCCTCACGCCCGCGCAGATCGCCGAGCTCAAGCGGCGCGGCGTCGTCGCGGGCTGCGAGGCATGAGCACCATGCGCGCCGCCTTCTACACGCGCCAGGGCGAAGCGGCCGAGGTGATCCGCATCGGCGAGCAGCCGCGGCCCGAGCCCGGCCCGGGCGAGGTGCGGGTGCGGCTTCGCTGCTCGGGCGTGAACCCCTCCGACTGGAAGATGCGGCGCGGCGGCGGTGGCCGCGCGCTGGTGGCGCCGCTGATCGTTCCGCACAGCGACGGCGCCGGCGTGATCGACGCGGTGGGCGATGGCGTTCCCGCCGCGCGCATCGGCGAACGCGTGTGGACCTGGAACGCCCAATGGCGGCGCGCCTTCGGTACCGCGGCCGACTACGTCGCGCTGCCGTCGGCGCAGGCCGTGCCGTTGCCGGCCGCGCTGGGCTTCGCCGAGGGCGCCTGCCTGGGCATTCCGGCCTTCACCGCGCTGCACGCCGTGCGCCTGGCCGACTGCGGCCCCGGCCAGCGCGTGCTGGTGGCCGGCGGCGCGGGTTCGGTGGGCCGCTATGCGATCCAGTTCGCGAAGCTGCGCGGCGCCGAGGTCATCGCCAGCGTGAGTTCGGCGCGCAAGGCCGCGCATGCCATCGCGGCAGGTGCCGACCATGTCGTCGACTACCGCGAGCAGGACCTCGGCGACGGCGTGCAGGCCCTCACGGGCGGCGCGGGCGTGGACCGCGTGATCGAGGTCGATCTCGCGCGCAACGCGGCGCACTACCCGAAGTTGCTGAAGCCCGGCGCGCGCGTCGTGGTCTACGGCACGACCGGCCTCGATGCCGTGCTGCCGGCCGTGGTGCTGATGCAGAAGAGCGCCGCGCTGAGCTTCTTCACCATCTACGAGATCGCGCCGGGCGAGCGCGAGGCCTGCCTGCGCGAGCTGCTGCCGCTGCTCGAGGACGACCTGCTGCTGCACACCATCGGCCAGCTGCTGCCGCTCGAGGAGATCGTGCGCGCGCACGAACTGGTGGAGCGCGGCGAGGTCCTCGGCAACGTCGTGCTCGGCATCGACTGACGCCCTTCCATCCCATCATTTCCCAGAGGTTCCCCATGATCGAAACCGACGTGGTCATCATCGGCAGCGGCGCGGCCGGACTCACCGCCGCCATCACCGCGCGCCAACTGGGCCTGGAGGTGCTGGTGGTCGAGAAGACCGCGCTGTTCGGCGGCACCACCGCCTACTCGGGCGGCGCGCCGTGGATTCCGTGCAACCACGTGATGAAGCAGATCGGCCTCGACGATTCGCGCGCGGCCGCCGAGACCTACCTGCGCGCCGTGCTCGGCGAGGCCTACCGCGACGACCTCGTCGCCAGCTACCTCGACCATGCGCCCGAGATGCTGGCCTTCATGGAGCGGCACTCCGAGGTGCGCTTCAAGCCCTTTCCGCTGCCCGATTACGAATCGGACCTGCCGGGCGCGGCGCGCAGCCGCTCGCTGCTGACGCAGGCCTTCGACGGCCGGCTGCTCGGCCACCGCCTGGCCGACCTGCGCATGCCGCTGCCGCAGCTGATGCTGTTCGGCAGCATGCAGATCGAGGGTGCCGACATCCATCCGATGCGCCATGCGCTCAAGACCTGGGCCGGTTTTCGCCACACCGCGCGCGTGATGCGGCGCTTCGTCGCCGACCGGCTGCGCTACGGGCGCGGCACGCGCATCGTCAACGGCAACGCGCTGGCGGCGCGGCTGTTCCATTCGGCGATCCAGGCCGGCGTGACCCTGTGGAAGAACACGCCCGCGCTCGAGCTCACGATGCACGACGGCCGCGTGACCGGCGTGGAGATCGAGCGCGAGGGCCGCCGCCTGCAGGTGGTCGCGCGGCGCGGCGTGCTGCTGGCCACCGGCGGCTATGGCGCGAGCGAGGCGATGCGCCGCAAGCACATTCCGTTTGCCGAGCATCACCATTCGCTGCAGCCCGAGGGCAACGTCGGCGACGGCGTGCGCCTCGGCGTGGCGGTCGGCGGCCTGCACGATCCGGCCCATGCGGGCGACTGCATCTGGACGCCGGTGTCGGTGCTGCGCAAGCCCGACGGCGGCATCGTCAAGTACCCGCACATCTTCATCGACCGTGCCATGCCCGGCTGCATCGCCGTGGGGCCCGATGGGCGGCGCTTCGTCAACGAAGGCGGCTCGTACCAGACCTTCGTGGGCACGATGCACCGGCGGGGCATCACCACCGCGCACCTGATCGCGAACCGCGACTTTCTGCGCCGCTACGGCCTCGGCCTCGCGCGGCCCGCGCCCTTCAGCGCGCGCTCGCTGATCGAGGCGGGCTACCTGATCGAGGCCCCGACCCTGGCGCAGCTGGCGGGGCGCCTCCACATCGATCCGCATGAACTCGAGGCCACGGTGCGGCGCTTCAACGAAGGCGCGGCGCGCGGCGAGGACCCCGAGTTCGGCAAGGGCGCCGACGCGCACTCGCGCTTTCGCGGCGACCAGGCGCATGCGCCCAATCCGGGCGTGGCGCCGATCGGCGACGGGCCCTACTACGCGCTCGCGCTGCATCCGGGCGATCTCAGCACGGTGGGCGGCCTCGAGACCAATGCCGAAGCACAGGTGCTGACGCCCCAGGGCACGCCGATCGAGGGGCTCTACGCAGCCGGGCTCGACATGAACTCGATCATGCGCGGGCGCTATCCGGGCGGCGGCAGCAGCATCGGGCCGGCGATGACCTTCGGCTACATCGCGGCGCGGCAGATGGCGCAGGCGCGCCCGGCGACGCGGCCGGCCGAGGCCCGCGCTCAGACGATCGGCGCGTAGCCGGGCGCGGCCCAGCGCAGGGTCACGCGCGTGCCCTGGCCGGGCCGGCTGTCGATGGCCAGCCGCACGCCCATGGCCTCGGCCTGCTCGCGCAACCCCACCAGCCCGTAGTGCCCGGGCGCGATGGCCCGGCTGTCGAAGCCCACGCCGTCGTCGACGATCTCCAGCTGCAGCACGCCCGGGTCGGCAGGCTGCAGGCGCAGGCCCAGGTGCCGCGCGCCCGCATGGCGCTCGACATTGCGCAGCAGTTCCTCGCACATGCGGTACACGGTCTCGGCGGGCTCGGCGGCCAGCGCCGGCAGGTCGGGCGCGAGCTCGCAGTCGAGCACGATGCCCGTGCGCTCGTTCATGCCGCAGGCCAGCTCGACCAGCGCCGCGCCCAGCCCGATGTCGCGCACCGGGTTGCTGCGCAGCTGGTCGATGGCGCGGCGCGCCTCGTCCAGGCCCTCGCGCGCGGCCTGCTCGGCGCGCATCAGCTCGTCGGGCAGTTCCTGCGGCTGCGTGGTCGCGATGTGCTTGAGCACGCGGATCTCGGTGAGCATGGCCATCATCGAATGCGCCAGCGTGTCGTGCAGGTCGCGCGCCATGCGCAGGCGCTCGCGCATCACGGCCGATTCGCGCGACTCCTGCGCCAGCCGGCTGATCTCGGCGGTGCGCTGGCGCACGCGCTCGTCGAGTTCGGCGTTGAGCAGGCGCAGCTCGTCGCGCTCGCGCTGCAACGTGTCGAGCAGCCGGTCGAGCGCGGTGCCCAGGCGCGCGGCCTCGTCGGCGCCCTCGGGCACCTCGATGCGCGAGGCGCTGCCGGCGAGCACCGCGTCGGCCGATCTCGCGATCACGCTCACGCGGTGGGTCAGGCGGTGCGTCATGGCCACGCCGACCACCGCGGCGCACAGGCCCAGCATGCTGAGCACCAGCGTGATGCGCCATTCGATGGCGGTCGCGAACGAGGCCAGCGAGGCCACCGGCTCGACCACCACCACGCGCCAGCCCAGGCGCCGCAGGGTGCCGTCGCGCTCGGTGCGCGGCGCCGCCACCAGGAAGGGCTTGTTGTCGACCAGCCGCCGCACCCGGATGCGCGCCGGCAGGTCGGCGCCATCGGTGCCCAGCCCGGCGACCGTCGGGTCGAAGGGCGCGGCCAGGTCGCCCATCTCGCGCCAGCGCTTGCCGAGCAGCGCCGCCGGGCCGTGGCGCACCATGCCGTCTCGATCGATCAGCAGCCACTCGCCCGGCGAGGCCTTGATGCCGGACACCGTGTGGTCCACCCATTGCCAGCTGAGCTGCGCCGCCACCACGCCGACGATGGCGCCGTCGGCATTGCTCACCGGCGCGCTGAGCTTGAGGAAATGCTCGCCCGGCGAGCGGCCCTCCTCGATCCACGCATCGGCCAGGCCCTGCGAGATCCACGCATGCTGGTTGACGTTCTCGCCCACCACCTTCGGGTCGGTGGCGGCGACGATGAAACCGTCCGCGTCGGTCAGCGCCAGCCAGATCAGGTCCGGCACGCCGCGGTGCACCGCCTCGAGCGAACGCTGCCGCCACGCGGCGTCGTCGCCCTGCACGTCCTGCGACAGGATCGAGGCCACCACGCTCACCGACTGCAGGCGCAGCAGCATCGCGGTGTCGAGCTCGGCGCTGACGTGCTCGCCGGCCGTCTCCAGCCGCTGCGAGTGCACCTCGAGCAGGGTCGAGCGCACGAAGCTGCGCAGCCAGAGATTGGCCGCCAGCGCCAGGCAGATGGCCAGCGCGATCATCAGCCAGCCGATCGCGGCAGCGAGGCTGCGTCGGGGGTCGATGCGCTGCAGCAGGCTCATCGAGAGGTCGAAGCCGGCGGGGCGTGAGGGGGGCGCGCGGTCATGGGCGGCGCATTGTCGCAAAGGACCCTGCCCGCGTCAGCCCATGACTTTCGGTATGGGCACTTACCCTGATATCTCGGGGTTTTCCTCGAGTCGCGGCGTGACTTCCGGCAGGCGCGAGCAGTTATTTTCGAGACGACAGTTGCGTCCATCGCGCAGCGTGTCGAGAGATGCGCCACATCCACCCAGTTCGACAGCGCCGCGACGCGATCGGCGTGACCTGCCAAGGAGACATTCGACAATGAGCACCCCCACATCCCTCTCGCCGGCCGTCGGCGCCTCCGCCGGCGTCCCGGTACGCTGGTACGCCAGCCGCTGGACGCAGCTGGTCGTCGGCATCGTCTGCATGATCGCGACCGCGAACATCCAGTACGCGTGGACGCTGTTCGTGCCCGAGATCCAGAAGTCCTTCGGCTGGGAGCGCGCCTCGATCCAGATCGCCTTCACCATCTTCGTGCTGGTCCAGACCTGGCTCGCGCCGATCGAGGGCTACTTCATCGACAAGTTCGGGCCACGGCTGATCGTGGCCTTCGGCGCGCTCTTCATCGGCGCGGCCTGGGTCATCAACTCGCAGGCGACCACGCTGCTGGGCTTCTACATCGGCGCGGCCGTCGGCGGCATCGGCGTGGGATCGATCTACGCCACCTGCATCAACAACGCGCTCAAGTGGTTCCCCGACCGCCGCGGCCTGGCCGTGGGCCTGACGGCCGGCGGCTACGGCGCCGGCTCGGCCGCGACCATCCTGCCGATCGCCGCGATGATCGAATCGTCCGGGTTCCAGGAGGCCTTCTTCTTCTTCGGCGTGATGCAGGGTTCGCTGGCCTTCCTGGCCGCGTGGTTCCTGCGCGCCCCCAAGGCGCACGAGATCCGCGCCTCGGCCAAGCTCACGCAGAGCCGCCGCGACTACACGCTGAAGGAAGCGCTGAACACCCGCCTGTTCTGGCTGATGCTGCTGATGTTCTCGTGCGTGGTCACCGGCGGCATGATGGCCGTGGCGCAACTGGGCGTGATCGCGCAGGACCTGGGCGTGAAGGAGTTCAAGGTCGACCTGCACTTCTTCGTCATGGCCGCGCTGCCGCTGGCGCTGATGCTCGACCGCGTGATGAACGGCATCTCGCGCCCCCTGTTCGGCTGGATCTCCGACCACATCGGCCGCGAGAAGACCATGGTGATCGCCTTCACGCTCGAGGGCATCGGCATCATCGCGCTGGGCTACTTCGGCCACAACCCGTGGGCCTTCCTGATCCTGTCGGGCGTGGTGTTCCTGGCCTGGGGCGAGGTGTATTCGCTGTTCTCCGCGCTGGCCGGCGACGCCTTCGGCACCAAGCACATCGGCAAGATCTACGGCGTGCTGTACTGCGCCAAGGGCATCGGCGCTCTGTTCGTGCCCATCGGCAACCTGATGATGGAGGCCACCGGCACCTGGTCGACCGTGCTCTACACCGTGGCGGGACTGGACCTGTTCGCCGCCTTCCTGGCCATCGTGGCGCTGCGGCCGATGCTCAAGGCGCACGTCGAGGCCTCGTCCGCCAATCCCGCGGGCAAGCATGGACGCTTCGGACTGAGCGAATGACCCGCTTCAGCGAATGAGCGACTGAGCGAATGAACGACGCCGGGCACGACCCGGCGTCTTTTTTTCTTCAGGGCTGTTTTCTTCGCGCGAGCACGAGCACCGCCAGTTCGGTGCGCGTGTTCGCGTGAAGCTTTTGCATGATGCGGCTCGCGTGGTTCTTCACCGTGCCCTCGGCCAGGTTCAGCGTCGCCGCGATCTGGCGGTTGCTCTGGCCCTTGGCGATCAGGTCGAGCACCACGGTCTCGCGCTCGGTCAGGGGGTCGGGCGCCTCCTGCGCCTCCTGCGCCTCGGCCGACTCGGGCTCGGCGGAGGCCGGCGGGTCTTCCACCGCCACGTCCTGCGCCACGTGGTTGGCCAGCAGCCGGAACTGGTCCATCACCTTGCGCGCGATCTGCGGCGTCATGCGCGACTCGCCGCGGTGCACCGCGCGCACCGTGTCCAGCACCTCGTCCTCCGACGCGTCCTTGAGCAGGTAGGCCTGCGCGCCGGCGCGCACCGCGTCGAACACCAGGTCGTCGCGGTCGAAGGTGGTCAGCACCATCACCCGGGTGCGCGGCAGCGCGGCCGTGATCTCGCGCGTGGCCAGCACCCCGCTCTGGCGCGGCATGCGCAGGTCCATCAGCACCACGTCGGGCTGCAGGCGCCGGGCGAGCTCCACCACCTCCATGCCGTCGGCGGCCTGGCCGACGACCTGGATGTCGGATGCGGCATCGAGCAGCATGGCCATGCCGCGGCGGATCAGGGGCTGGTCGTCGGCGACGAGGACGCGGATCCGCGGGTCGGTGGGCGCGAGGGGTGGAACAGCCGAAACGGTGGTGGCGCTCATGGGGGCATCATTTTGCGATGCCAGGCGGCTCGCCGCGGACAGGGATGGCCCTGACGCGCGGGGATATTTTTGGGGTGCCGGTGGCCTGAGACACACCCCCGTACCAGGGTTTCGGGGGCCCATCGGCCGGCCCCGGCCCCGGTCGCGCGACAATCCGGGGTTACGGCCAAAAAAGGGCCACCCCCTGACGGCCGGAAATTCCAGCACTTGACAACCTGCATCTACGGAAGAAGCGCATGAGCACGAAGCAACCCACCATCGTCTACACCCTGACCGACGAGGCGCCCCTGCTGGCGACCTACGCATTCCTGCCCATCATCCGCACCTTCGCGAATCCGGCCGGGATCAACGTCGAAACCAGCGACATCTCCGTGGCGGCCCGCATCCTGGGCGAATTCCCCGAGCTGCTGGCCGACGACCAGAAAGTGCCGGACAACCTCGCCGAACTTGGCAAGCTGACCCTCAAGCCCGAAGCCAACATCATCAAGCTGCCCAACATCAGCGCCTCGGTGGCCCAGCTCAAGTCGGCCATCAAGGAACTGCAGGGCAAGGGCTACAAGATCCCCGACTACCCCGAAAACCCGACCACGGACGAGGACAAGGACATCCGCGCGCGCTACAACAAGTGCACCGGCAGCGCCGTGAACCCCGTGCTGCGCGAGGGCAACTCCGACCGCCGCGCGCCCAAGGCGGTCAAGGAATACGCGCGCAAGAACCCGCACAGCATGGCCGAATGGAGCCAGGCCTCGCGCTCGCACGTCTCGCACATGCACGGCGGCGACTTCTACCACGGCGAGAAGTCCATGACCCTGGACCGCGCGCGCAACGTCAAGATGGAGCTCATCACCAAGAGCGGCAAGACCATCGTGCTCAAGCCCAAGGTCGCGCTGCTGGACCGCGAGGTCATCGACTCCATGTTCATGAGCAAGAAGGCCCTGCTCGAGTTCTACGAGAAGGAGATCGAGGACGCGCACAAGACCGGCGTGATGTTCTCGCTGCACGTCAAGGCCACCATGATGAAGGTCTCGCACCCCATCGTGTTCGGCCACTGCGTGAAGATCTTCTACAAGGAAGCCTTCGAGAAGCACGGCAAGCTGTTCGACGAGCTGGGCATCAACGTCAACAACGGCATGGTCGACCTCTACAACAAGATCGCCACCCTGCCCCAGAGCACCCAGGACGAGATCAAGCGCGACCTGCACGCCTGCCACGAGCACCGCCCCGAGCTGGCCATGGTCGACTCGGCCAAGGGCATCACCAACTTCCACTCGCCCAACGACGTGATCGTGGACGCTTCCATGCCCGCGATGATCCGCAACGGCGGCAAGATGTGGGGCGCCGACGGCCGCCTGAAGGACGTCAAGGCCGTGATGCCCGAATCGACCTTCGCCCGCATCTACCAGGAGATCATCAACTTCTGCAAGTGGCACGGCGCCTTCGACCCCAAGACCATGGGCACCGTGCCCAACGTCGGCCTGATGGCGCAGAAGGCCGAGGAATACGGCTCGCACGACAAGACCTTCGAGATCCCCGAGGACGGCGTCGCCAACATCACCGACCTGGACACCGGCGAAGTGCTGATGAGCGAGGACGTCGAGCAGGGCGACATCTGGCGCATGTGCCAGGTCAAGGACGCCGCGATCCGCGACTGGGTCAAGCTGGCCGTCACCCGCGCGCGCAACTCCGGCATGCCGGTCGTGTTCTGGCTCGACGCCTACCGCCCGCACGAGGCCCAGCTGATCACCAAGGTCAAGATGTACCTGCACGAGCACAACACCTCGGGCCTGGACATCCAGATCATGAGCCAGGTGCGCGCCATGCGCTACACGCTGGAGCGCGTGGTCCGCGGCCTCGACACCATCAGCGCCACCGGCAACATCCTGCGCGACTACCTGACCGACCTGTTCCCGATCATGGAACTGGGCACCTCGGCCAAGATGCTGTCGATCGTGCCGCTGATGGCCGGCGGCGGCCTGTACGAGACCGGCGCGGGCGGCTCGGCCCCCAAGCACGTGCAGCAGCTGGTGGAAGAGAACCACCTGCGCTGGGATTCGCTGGGCGAATTCCTTGCGCTGGCCGTGAGCCTGGAAGACCTGGGTATCAAGACCGGCAACCAGAAGGCCAAGATCCTCGCCAAGACCCTGGACACCGCCACCGGCAAGCTGCTCGACAACAACAAGAACCCCTCGCCCAAGACCGGCCAGCTCGACAACCGCGGCAGCCAGTTCTACCTGGCGATGTACTGGGCACAGGAACTGGCCGCGCAGACCGACGACAAGGACCTGCAGGCCGCCTTCGTGAAGCTGGCCGGCACCCTCGCCGCCAACGAGCAGAAGATCGTCGACGAACTCGCCGCCGTGCAGGGCAAGGCCGTGGACATCGGCGGCTACTACCTGGCCGACAAGGCCAAGTTCGAGGCCGTGATGCGTCCGAGCGCCACGCTCAACGCGGCGCTGGCCTCGGCCCAGGGCTGATCGGCATCGCGCGGGTGGCGGCAGCCATGAAGCCCTCCTGGCGCGCGATGCTCCCCGCCGTGCTGGCCCTGGCCGGCGCGGCGGGCGGCGCGCACGCGGCCGAGGACTGCGAGGCCCTGCGCACCCGCATCGAGTCGAAGATCGCCGCCGCCGGCGTGGCGCGCTTCACCGTGGCCGTCGTCGAGGCCGACGCGTCGACGAACGGGCAGGTGGTGGGGAGTTGCGAGCTTGGCAGCAGGAAGATCGTCTATGAAAGGGACGTCGGCACAGGCGCGGGGTCGGCGCCGGTGGCGGCGGGACCGGGCTCGGCTTCGGTGGGGGAGCCGATGCTGACCGAGTGCAGGGATGGGACTGTTTCGATGGGTGGGGATTGCAAGTAGCCTCCTGAGGCATCACGTCCTGCGTGGCGCTGCAACCCAGGTGGTCAGGGCTTCTTCAAGACCCTCCCACGATGACTCTCCAACCCACGCCACGTAGCCGTCGGGCCTGACCCACACGGCCGCCGGCGCACCGACCTCGCCGATCACCGGAAGCTCCCAGGTGCCATCGAAACTGGCATCGATCACCTGGACCTTGTCGGCCAGGCGTTCCGCATCGGAACCACCCGGCATCCCGAAATTGAGCAGCAGCGGCCGCCCCGAGTGCATCAGCGTGAAGACGCGCTTCGTACCGTCGGCCGTCACGACATCGAGATCCGGCATCCTCCGTCCTACCAACGGGTGCCCCTCCCCCAGGTCATACCGGATATCCAATCCAGACATCATCCCCGCGAAGCGCTTGCGCGGCGCTTCCATCCGAAGCAGCTCCGACACGCTCTCCGCCAGCGCCTTGCTGCGATCGTCCTGCCGCCGCAGCGCGACCTGCGCCAGCGAATTGCGCAGCACCAGCGCCCCTACCGGATGCCGCTCTGCCTGATAAGTATCGAGAAGACTCTCCGGCGAAATCCCCTTGACCACTTGCGCCAGCTTCCACCCGAGGTTGAAGGCATCCTGCACGCCTAGATTGAGCCCCTGCCCGCCCGCCGGGTAGTGCACATGCGCTGCATCTCCGGCCAACAGCATGCGGCCCTTGCGATAGCTCGCCGCCTGCCGGGCCATGTCCGTGAATCGCGAGAGATGAAGCGGGCTGTGGACGCCAAAGTCGGTGCCGTAGTGCGCCATCAGGCACTCGCTCAGATCGCGCAGCGTGGGCGGGTCCGCGCGTCCCACTTCTCGCTCCGTCACCATGATCCGCACTGTCTTCCCGTCGTCCATGCGGCTCAGGCCGTGGGTCCCGATCGCGTCGTGCCGCATGCCCCACATGGGCTCCTCGGCGACCTCCGCTTCGGCAAGGATGTGGCTGATCGTGGCGTCCCATCCCGGAAACTCGATCCCCGCCGCCTTCCGGATCGCGCTGCGCCCGCCATCGCAGCCGACCAGGTATTGCGCGCGCAGCGTCCGGCCTTCGCGCAGATGGACGTCGACACCGGCCTCGTCCTGATCGAAGCCGACCACCTCGCGCTCCCGATACGTGGTCACTCCCAGTTCGGCAATCCAGCCCGCAAGAATGCGCTCGATGTGCTTCTGCCACAGCGCCAATCCGTAGTTGTGCCGCGTCGGAAAGTCGCCGATGTCGAGCCGGTTGAGGCCGAACGCGGCCACCTGGGCGGTCTGGCCTTCGGCCAGGAACCGGTCGACGATGCCGCGCTGGTCGAAGATCTCGAGGGTGCGCGCATGCAGGCCGCCGGCGCGCGATCCTTCGATGTCCTGGTTCGAGCGCCGCTCGAGGATCGCAACGTCGACGCCGGCCAGCGCCAGCTCGCCCGCGAGCATCATGCCGGTGGGGCCGGCGCCCGCGATCAGCACCGCATGTCCATTGCCACGCGCGGCGACGCCTGCGGAAATCTCGTCCTGGGCTCGGCCCGTCTCGTTCGATCGACTCATTGCCTGCGGTCCTCCGTGCGATGGCCTGTGGCTTGTTTCAGATACCACCGATGGCCCCTGTAACATCTGCCTTGCTTGGCCTCGACCAGACAACAGGTACGCCCCCATGCGGTTGCTCCCCATTTTCGTGGTTCTGCTTGCGAGCGCGGCATCCGCCGCCGATGGCTCGTCCGCCACGACAACCACGCTCTACAAGTCCATCGGGCCCGACGGCCGAACGATCTACAGCGACGTTCCGCCCCCACAGGCACGCGAATCGAAGACGCTGACGTTCAAGAACCTGCCGGCCAGCCCCCTGTCCACTGAAACCCTCGCGTACATCGAGCAACTGCGCAAGTCCGCGGACATCCGTGCATCGGCACCGCCGCCTCGCGACACGGTGCTGTTCTCGGCCAAGTGGTGCGGCTTCTGCCGGCAGGCGAAGGCCTACCTGGCGACCAAGGGCATCGGCTATCGCGAAGTGGACATCGACACCACCGAAGGCAAACTGGCCTATGCGCAATTGGGTGGCAACAGCGGCGTGCCCCAACTGTTCGTGAATGGCCGGGGCATCACGGGCTTTTCGGCCCCTGCTTACGACGCTTTCCTGCAGCCTCGCAAATAGGACTGCGTCGAAGTACTCATGCGATCGCACAGCGCCCGGCGTTCATGTTCGGTTCTTCGATGAAGAAGCTCTCCACCAAAGGCGCGAGCCCATCTGGCTCGCGATTGTTCGTGTCGATTCTTTCGACCATCCCACGAACCATGCCGCTCCGATCCTCGAGATTCAACGCCGTCGTCCTCGCGGCGATAACCGCCGCCCTGTCGGGATGCGCATTCCCCTACCATCCGGCCGAGGGCCCAGATCTGGCAACCGTACGGTTCGTCAATCTGGGCTTCAACAACGTGATTCCGTTTGAGTCACCACAGGGCGATTGCAGGGACACCCAGGTATTCGGCAACCACCTCGTCAAGACGGGAGAGGGCGTGGGGCATGGCCAATCGGCGTCGACACAGGCCCGTCCCAACAAGCTGTTCGTCGTCAGTTTCTCGGGTGTGAGTGGTCTGGCGCTCTGTGGCGTTCCCGCCGGACTCGTTCCCGAACCCAACGGCGAGTATGAGATCACCCTGCGCAGGGATAGCAAGATTTGCTGGCTCACGGCCACTCAGAACAGCGCGACAGGCAAGAAGGACATTCCACTGGTACTCATCAAGGTTCATCGACCAGCGTTAGGCCCCCAATGGTGCGAAGTCGTGAAGCCCACCGAATAGCAAGCGGAACTCGGACTAACTCCCCTCCCTCCACCCCCCAGGCGTCACCCCATGCAGCCGCACGAACGCGCGCTGCAACGCATCCACCGACCCGAACCCACTGCGGTTCGCGATCCTTTCCTGCGTCCACCCGGTCTGCCGCAGCAACTGCGCCGCCGCCGCCACGCGCGTGCGCTCCACGAAGCGCGCGGGCGTGCACCCGGTCTCGGCCGCAAAGGCGCGCGCGAAGTTGCGCGGGCTCATGCCGGCGCGCTCGGCCAGCGCCTCGACCGCGAGCTCTTCCTGCGGATGGGTGCCGATCCATGCGACCAGTTCGCGCAGCCGATGGCTCGCGCTGGCCTGCGCCTGCAGGGCGGGGGTGAGCTGCGGCTGCTCGCCGCCGCGCAGCATCGGCAGCGCCAGGGTGCGCGCGATGTCCATCGAGACCTCATGGCCCAGGTCGTCCTCGACCAGCGCGAGCGCGAGTTCGATGCCGGTGACCACGCCCGCTGAAGTCCAGACCTTGCCGTCGCGCACGTAGATGCGCTGTTGACGCACGCGCACCTGCGGACGCAGTTCCTGCAGCATCTCGCACACGCGCCAGTGGGTGGTGGCCTCGCGCCCGTCGAGCAGGCCGGCCGCGGCCAGTGCAAAGGCGCCGCTGCACACGCTCGCGACGCGGCGCACGCGCGGCGCGGCCTGGGCGATCCAGTCGCCGATGCGCTGCTCGAGGATGGCGTGGCGCACGGCGGGTTCGTCGCCGCCGGCCACGATCAGGGTGTCGATGGCGGCGGGCAGCGCGTCGAGGCCGCGGGTGTCGCCCAGCTGCAGGCCGCTGTTGGTCGACACGGCGCCGCCGCCCGGCGAAGCGATCAGCACCTCGTAGCTGCCGGGGCGCAATTGCTCGGCCTTGCTGAACACGCTGGCGGGGCCCGCGACGTCGATGGCCTCGACGCCATCGAACGCGACCAGCACGACGGTGCTGGCAGGAACCGCGGCTTCTTCGTCCTTGTGGGTGGGGGTCGGCATTCCTAAGCTCGGTGCATCGAGGTCATGAAGGGGATTCTCCATGTGGAACGGGCTGCGTGCGCTGCTGTGCGCGAGTATGGCGGCGATCGGGTTGGCGGGATGCGGCACGGGCACACGCGATGCGGCGGTGCCGCCCGCGGCGCACGACGAGGCGGCGCTCGCGCGCGACCGGCAGGCCTTCGTCGAGGCCATGAAGCCTCGTCGGCCCGGCCGGCCGGTGGTCGCGATGCTGGCGCTCAACGAGGGCACCGAGCTCACCGACCTGCTGCTGCCGCACGCGGTGCTGCAACACGCCGACGTGGCCGAAGTGCGGATCGTGGCGCCGCGCGCGGGCCGGGTCACGCTGTTCCCGGCGCTGCAGGTCGAGGGCGCGCAGGACTTCGCCAGCTTCGACCGCGCCCATCCCGCTGGCGCCGACTACGTGATCGTGCCCGCGATGGAGCCGGCCGACGCGCCCGCGGTGCGGGCCTGGCTGCAACAACAGGCCAGCCGGGGCGCACGCGTGATCGGCGTGTGCTCGGGCGCGCTCGTGCTCGCGCACGCCGGCCTGCTCGATGGCCGGCGCTTCACGGGCCACTGGTACGACCGCGGCACGCTGCGCCAGCGGCCCGGCGCCACGCACGTGCCCGACAGGCGCTACCTGGTCGACCGCGACGTGGCGACGACCACCGGCATCACGGCCTCGGTGCCCGCGACGCTGGCGCTGGTCGAGGCGATCGGCAGTCCCGCGAAGTCGACGGCGATGGCGGCCGAACTCGGCGTGGACGGCTGGGGCCCGGCGCATGCGAGCGCGCCCTTCGGCCTCACGACCGGCCGCGGCGCCGAGTACCTGTTCAACAAGGCCGCGTTCTGGCGCGGCGAGCGTCGCCGGCTCGAGGTCCGCGACGGTGCCGACGACATCGCGCTGGCGCTGGCCACCGATGCATGGACGCGCACGGGCCATGTCGATGTCGAGGCGGTCTCGGCCTCGGGCCCGGTGAGGCTGCGCAGCGGGCTCGTGCTGGTGGCCGGCCCCGCCACGCGCGAAGCACGACCGCTGCCGCTCGTGGCCGCGCTCAAGCCGGTGCAGCAGCTCGACCGCACGCTGTGCGAGATCGCGGGCCGCTTCGGCAACGCGCGGCGCGATTGGGTGATGCAGGAGATGGAGTACCCGCGCACGGCGGCGAACACCGCCTGCGCATCCTGATCAGCCGGCGTCGGCGGCGATGAAGTTGCGCCCGCGCGCACCGGCCAGCGCCTGCACGATGCGCTCGCTCCACTCCGCCTCGGGAATGCCATAGCTCATCGGATCGACGCTCACGCCCAGCCCCTCGAGAAAGGCGCTCAGCGACGCGACGGCCTGGCCGATGTCGTGCGCATCGAACACCGACAGCAGCAACGCATCGAGCGCCGGATCGCGCCCGGCCGCGAGCTGCATGATGCGCGGCAGGCTGAACGAACACGCGATGCCGTGCGGCACGCCGTGCCGCAGCGTGATGTCGTAGGACAGCGAATGCGCGAGCGCAGTGCGCGTGTTGGAGAACGCCAGGCCGGCCTGCAGCGCGGCAGTGGCCAGGCGTTCGCGGAGCTCGGGCCGGTCGGGCCGCGCCAGCAGTTCGGGCAGCGTGGCGACGATGCTGCGTGCCGCGCTCACGGCGAGGCTCGCCGACACCGGGTTGCGGTGCACGTTCCACAGCGACTCGAGCGCATGCGACAGCGCATCGAGGCCGCTGGCCAGGGTGGCCGCGTGCGGCAGGCTCAGCATCAGGTCGGCATCGACGATGGCGGCCTCGGGCCAGGTCCACGGCAGCTGCAGCGACAGCTTGCGTGCGCGCGCCTGGTCCCACACGGTGGCCCAGGGAGTGACTTCGCTGCCGGTGCCCGCGGTCGTGGGAATGGCCAGCAGCTGCCGGTGCCGCCGGGTCGCGGCCGGCGCGCTGTCGGCGCCTTCGAGCAGCGCGAGCAGCTCGTCGAAGCGCCCGGCCGCGGGGCGCGTGAGCATCACCTTCGCGCAGTCGATCACGCTGCCGCCGCCGAGCGCGACGACGCAATCGACCTCCGCATGCTCGCGCCACAGCCGTTCGTACATCGGCGCCAGCCAGGCCACGTCGGGGTTCGGCAGCACCTCGGTCTCGACGGCCGCGAGGCGCTCGCCCAGCAGGCCGCGGATGCGCTCGACGAGGCCGAGGCCGACTGCCTCGGGGAAGGCGATCAGGATCGCGCGGCGTGTGCCGAGCAGCCCGGGCAGCGCATCGAGCGAGCCGCGGCCGGCGTGCACGTCGACGGGGTTGTAGTAGGTCCACATGATGGGTTCGGGAAAGCTCGCGCCACGGCCGCGTCATGTGGCCGGTCGCCTAAGAGAAAAGATCCGTGCGGCCTTCAGTGCCGGCCGCTGTGCTGGATGCGGTGGCGCAGCTGGCTCGAGAGCAGGTCGGCCACGATCACCATCACGGTGATCACGATGATGCAGGTGGCGGTCTCCTGGTAGCGGAACAGCTTGAGGCTGCTCACGAGCTCGAAGCCCAGCCCGCCCGCGCCCACCATGCCCAGCACGGTGGCCGAGCGCAGGTTCACCTCGAAGCGGTACAGCACCACGGCGATCCAGGCCGTGACCACCTGCGGCAGCACGCCGAACACGATCACCTGCAGCGGCCGCGCGCCCGTGGCGCGCAGGGCCTCGAGCGGGCCCTGGTCGATCTCCTCGATGGCATCGGCGAAGAACTTGCCGAGCATGCCCGCGCCATGCAGCGCGAGCGCCAGCACGCCGGGGAACGGTCCGAGCCCCACGGCCGACACGAACACCAGCGCGAGGATC
The DNA here is from genome assembly GCA_016806145.1 of Variovorax paradoxus. Lineage (NCBI taxonomy): Bacteria > Pseudomonadati > Pseudomonadota > Betaproteobacteria > Burkholderiales > Comamonadaceae > Variovorax > Variovorax paradoxus. The sequence goes on along the minus strand of CP063167.1, from coordinate 1,723,941 downwards.
AGCTCGTTGATGCTGCGCACCACGTTCAGGGCCTGGCGCGTGCACTGGTAGACCCAGCGCCGGCTCTGCAGGTTGCGCGCCGCCAGGAAGGACAGCGGAATCGCGGGCAGCACCGCCAGCAGGGTGCCCCAGACGGCGATCTGGATGGTCTCGAGCGCGGGTGCGACCAGGCGGCTCAGGATGTTCGTGTCGGGCGGCATGGTGCGGCCCAGGAAATCGAGGATCTGCGGCAGGCCCGCCGCCAGTTCGGACCAACTGAGCTGCGCGCCGCCGGCGCTCCATTGCAATGCCCAGCCGACCACGCACAGGCCGATCAGCAGGTTGAACCAGCCGCGGCGGCTCTCGGGCAACGGGCCGGTCCAGGCGTATCGGGTCGAGGGGGTGTTCATGCGTGTCCTTCGGTGCGTGCCAAGAGCGGCAGCGGCACGGCCGCCTGCGCGGCGGGCTCCTTGCGATCGGCCGCGGGCTGCGGCACGTAGATGCGGTCGATGTCCTCGGGGCCCATGGCCTGCGGCGCGCCGTCGAACACGACGCGGCCCTGCGAGAGGCCGACGATGCGGTCGGCGAACTCGCGCGCGTAGTCGACCTGGTGCAGGTTGCACAGCACGGTGATGCCGAGGTCGCGCGAGGCATCGCGCAGGTACTGCAGCACCTTGCGCGAGGTCTGCGGATCGAGGCTCGCGACCGGCTCGTCAGCGAGGATCAGCCGCGGCTGCTGCGCGAGCGCGCGCGCGATGCCCACGCGCTGCATCTGGCCGCCCGAGAGCGAATCGGTGCGCGCATGGGCCTTGTGCGCGAGTCCCACGCGGCCCAGGCATTCGTGCGCCAGCGCGATGTCGGCGCGGCTGAAGAAATGCAGCACCGAGGCCAGGGTCGACACCGCGCCGAGCCGGCCCGTGAGCACGTTCTTCAGCGCGCTGAGCCGCGGCACCACGTTGTGGTGCTGGAAGATCATGGCCACGCGCTGGCGCAGCGCGCGCGTGTCGGCGCAGTTCACGGCGTCCATGCCGTCGACCCTGAGCTCGCCGCCGTCGGCCAGCGTCAGCCGGTTCACGCAGCGCAGCAGGGTCGACTTGCCGGCACCCGATTCGCCGAGCACCACCACGAACTCGCCCGCCGCGGCGTCGAGGTCCACACCGCGCAGCACGGCGTTGTCGCCATAGCGCTTGGTGAGCTGCCGGATGCGGATCACTTCATGCTCCGCAGGTCGAGCTTGAGCACCTTGGCGGTGTCGCGCACCACGTTGTAGGCCGCGTCGGTGGTGGGCTGGAAGCCGTTGAGCACGCCCTGGTCGCCCCAGGGCAGGTCCTTCACGTTGGCCAGCGCCTTCGCGATCTTCGCCTTCAGCGCCGGATCGAGGTCCTTGCGCCAGACCATCGGCGATTCGGGGATCGGGTTCGACGACCAGACGATCTCGAGCTCATCCTGCTTCACCTGGCCCTTGGCGATGGCGCTCGCGAGGATGCGGTCGGCCACGGCGGCGGCGTCGACCTTCTTGTTGGCCACGGCCAGGATGCTGGCGTCGTGCGAGCCCGAGAAGATCACGCGGCCGAAGAAGGTCTCGGGGTCGTAGCCGGCCTGCAGCAGGCCCGACTTGGGGAACAGGTGGCCCGAGGCCGAGGTCGGGTCGACGAAGGCGAAGCTGCGGCCCTTGAGGTCGGCGGTCTTGGCGATGCCGCTTTCCTTGCGCGCGATGATCACGCTCTTGTAGGCGCTCTGGCCGGTCTTCTTCGTCACGGCCACCGCGAAGGCTTCCACGTCCGCGACCTGGTTCGCGAGCACGTACGAGAACGGGCCGAGGTAGGCCACGTCGAGCTTCTTGGAGCGCAGCGCCTCGATCACGCCGTTGTAGTCGGTCGCCACGAAGGGCTTGACCGGCATGCCGAGCTGCTGCTGCAGGCTGTCGAGCACCTGGCGGCTGCTCTCGATCATGGCCTGCGAGTCCTCGGCCGGGATCAGCCCGATGGTGAGGGGTTGCGCGGCCAGTGCCGGCAGGGCGGCGACCGCGGAGAGAGCCAGGGCGATCAGACTGCGACGCAGGCGAAGAAGGGTGTTCATGGTGGTGTTGGGGATGGGAAAAGGGACTGGAAGGGACCGGAACGGCAGGCATCGGCCTGCGACTACCCCAAGGCTAAGAACGCCATGTGACAGGCGCATATCAGATCGATCACGGATTTGTCACGATTCCATTCAAACAATCTATGGATGTCCGCCGCCAAACTCCGCGCCTTCCTCGCCGTCGCCCAGCACGGCAGCTTCAGCGCCGCCGCGCGCGCCGTGGGCCTGAGTCAGCCCACGCTGACCACCCAGGTCCAGGCGCTGGAGCGCCAGCACAAGGTGATGCTGTTCCACCGCCAGGGCCACCGCATCGAGCTCACCAGCGTCGGCGAGCGCCTGCTGCCCATCGCGCGCCAGATCGCCGCGCTCGAACTCGATTCGTACAACCTGCTGCACGACAGCGGCGACCTGCAGTCGGGCGAGCTCAAGCTCGGCGCGGTCGGCCCTTTCCACGTGATCGAGATGGTCGACGCCTACCGCCGGCGCTATCCGCGGCTCGACGTCTCGATCCGCATGGGCAATTCGTCGTCGGTGTTCAAGGACCTCGAGGAGTACGCGGTCGACATCGGCGTGCTCGCGCGCTTCCACGAGGCGCCGGGTTTCAGCGCGACGCCCTATGCGCGCCATGCGCTGATCCTGTTCGTGCACCGCGACCATCCGTTCGCCAGGCGCGGCGAGATCCGGCTCGAGGAACTGCACGGCCAGCCCATGCTGCAACGAGAGAGCGGCTCCAGCACGCGGCGCGCGCTCGACGAGGCCTTCGCGCGCGCGGGCGTCCGGCCCAGGCTCGCGATGGAGATCGGCAGCCGCGAGGCGATCCGCGAAGCGGCCGCGCGCGGCATCGGCATCGGCGCGGTCTCCGAGGCCGAGTTCATTCCCGACGCGCGCCTGCGCACCGTGCGCATCGAGGGCGATCCCGCGGTGACGCAGACCTACCTCTATTGCCTGCAGGTGCGGCGCGACAGCCGCGTGCTCGCGTCCTTCTTCGACGTGGCGCTGAAGCTGCGCAAGGGGGCGTTCGAGGGCGCGACATGACATCCGGCCGCCGCGAACCTTTGCATCCATATGCGAACGACGGCTAAGCATCCCTGAAAGCCTTCGTTGGCCCGCCACCGGCGGCCACCTTAGTCTGCGTCGATCCTCTTTCAGCAAGGACCCCGCAGATGAACGACCGACTCCAGCGCGTGCATGCCTCGCGCTCGGCCGCCGTGAAGGCCGGCCTCGACCATCCGGTGATCGACACCGACGTGCACGTCAACGACTTCGCGCCGGTGCTCGAGGACTACGTGGCGCAGTACGGCGGCAACAAGCTGGTCGACGCGCTGCGCAAGGCGCTCGGCGGGCGCTTCGTCACGCGCAACGGCGGCGGCAAGGACTGGTACCAGCAGTCGGCCGAGGAACGCCAGTTCCACCGCACGCTGCGCGCGCCCTGGTGGGCCCGCGTCACGCGCAACACCTACGACCTCGCGACCTACACCCTGCCCGCGCTGCTGCACGAGCGCCTGGGCGAGCAGGGCTCCGACTACTCGATCCTGTTCCCCAACGACGTGCTCTCGCCGGCCGCGGCCGGCAGCGAGTACCGCCAGCCGCTGCACCGCGCCATCAACCACTTCCACGCCGACCAGTACCGACCCTATGCCGACCGGCTGACGCCGGTGGCGGGCATTCCGCTGCACTCGCCGCAAGAAGGCATCGAGGAGCTGGAGTTCGCGGTCAAGACGCTGGGCCTGAAGGTCATCAACATCGCGGGCGGCGTGCGCCGCCCGATCCGCGCCATCGCCGAGAAGTACCCGGCCGCCGAGCATCCCGAGATCGCCAAGCAGGTCGGCTACATCGACTTCTACGGCATCGACAGCGAGCACGACTACGACCCCTTCTGGGCCAAGGTGGTGGAGCTCGGCGTGCCGGTGACCACGCACTACGGCAGCCAGGGCTGGACCGGCCGGCAGTCGATCAGCAACTACATGAACAACCACATCGGCCACTTCGCCGACGGCTCGCAGGCCTTCGCCAAGGCGCTGTTCTTCGGCGGCGTGACGCGGCGCTTTCCGGGGCTGCGCGTGGGCCTGCTCGAGGGCGGCGCGGACTGGGGTTCGCACGTCTACACGCACCTGGTGGACCGCTGGGAGAAACGCAACCGGCATGCGGTACGCAACTACGACCCGGCCGAGGCCGACATCGAGCTGCTGGCCTCGCTGTTCGAGCGTTACGGCGGCGACTTCGTCAAGGGCCGCACGCTCGACAAGGCCACGCTGCTGCGCGACAGCCTGGGCATCTCGGCGCTGCCGCACAGCCGCGAGCCGAACGAGAGCGAGATCGACGACTTCGCGCTCGCGGGTATCGAGAAGGTCGAGGACATCCGCGACCGCTGGGTGAACAACTTCTACTTCGGCTCGGAAGCCGACGACCGCACCGTGGCCGCGGCCTTCAACGACAAGGTGAACCCGCTGGGCGTGAAGATCAACGCGATCTGGTCGTCCGACGTGGGCCACTGGGACGTGCCCGAGTTCACCGAGCCGCTGGCCGAGACCTGGGACCTGGTGCAGCAGGGCGTGATCTCGGCGGCCGATTTCCGGGCCTTCGTGTTCGAGAACCCGCACCGCTTCTACACCGAGGCCAATCCGCGCTTCTTCGAAGGCACCGAGGTCGGCCGCAAGCTGGCCGCGCAGAAAGGCACGCCATGAAGTTCGTGCGGCATCTCTTGCGCTGGACCGCGCTGCTGGCCACCGCCCTCGCGGCCTCGGCGCAGGCCGCGCCCGACACCATCCGCATCGGCGTGGCCACGGCGGGCGGCGGCGATCCCGTCACCTGGGGCGGCTCGCCCGGCGGCGTGGCGCGCGCCAACAACTGGCTCGAGGAGGAGTTCAAGGCCTCGGGCATCAAGGTCGAGTGGCTGTTCTTCAAGGGCGCGGGCCCGGCCGTGAACGAGGCGCTGTCGAACAAGCAGATCGACTTCGCCTACCAGGGCGACCTGCCCTCGATCGTCGGCCGTTCGAACGGCCTCAAGACCAAGGTGCTGCTGGTCAGCGGCGCGCGCAACAACCTCTACCTGGTCACGCCGACGCAGTCGAACATCCATTCGATCAAGGACCTCAAGGGTCGCACGGTGTCGATCTTCCGCGGCACCAACGGCCACCTGGTCGCGATCAACGTGCTGGCGGCCGACGGGCTGGCCGAGCGCGACATCAAGGGCGTGAACCTCGACACCGGCAGCGCGCAGGCGGCGCTGGTCTCGAACGGGGTGGACGCGGCCTTCGGCGGCTACGAATGGTTCAAGGTGCGCGACCAGGGACTCGCGAAGGTGGTCTATTCCACCCAGGGCCGCGACCCGGCGCTCACGCGCCAGGCCGCGCTGCTGGTGCGCAGCGAATTCGAGCAGGCCAATCCCGCCGAGGTGCAGCGCGTGGTCGACGTGTTCGTGCGCGCCGCGCACTGGTCGTCGGAGGAGAAGAACCGCGACGAGCTGTTCCGCATCTGGGCCCGCAGCGGCACGCCGGTCGCCTCGTGGACCGCCGAGTTCGACAAGCAGCCGCTGGCGCAGCGCAACTCGCCGCTGGCCGACGACTTCATCGTGGCGCGCTACAAGGCCGTGGTCGGCGATGCGCTCAAGCTCAAGCTGATCCGCCGCGAGGTCACGGTCGACGACTGGTTCGACACGCGCTACCTCAAGGCCGCGCTCAAGAAGCAGGGCCTCGAGGGCTACTGGACCGCTTCGGACGCGAAGGGGCAGCCGAAGGGCGGGCCCGCGGTCGCGTCGCGATGATCACGCGGTCTTCTTCCCTCTCCCTCCGGGAGAGGGTCAGGGGGAGGGCGACGGCCTTCGCACAGGCGGCGCTCAAGCCAGCGCCGCCGGCCCTCACCCCCGCCCTCTCCCAGAGGGAGAGGGAGCAACAACCATGAGCGCCGAAGCCGAACTGTCGGCGGTCCTGCAGCGCGAAGCGGTCACACCCGTTCGCCTGTCCTTGCCGTGGCGCCGCCTCGGCGACGCCGCCCTGCCCTGGCTGCTGCCCGCCGCCTTGCTCGCGCTGTGGTTCGTGGGTGCCGGCCAGGGCTGGATCTCGCCGCAGGTGCTGCCGCCGCCCGAGTTCGTGGCCGAGACGCTGCGCGACCTCGCGACCAGCGGCGACCTCTGGCTGCACGTGAGCACCAGTTTCGCGCGCGTGGGCGTGGGCTTCGCGATCGGCACGCTGCTCGGGCTGCTGCTGGGCACGGCCATGGGCCTGTCGCGCCGCGTCGAGGCCTACCTGCTGCCGAGCTTCAATGCGCTGGTGCAGATCCCTGTGCTGGCCTGGCTGCCCTTCGTGCTGCTGATCGTGGGCATCGGCGAGCCGCTCAAGTACATCCTGATCGCCAAGGCGGCGCTGGTGCCGGTGGCGCTCAACACGCTGCAGGGCTTCCGGCAGACGCCGCAGTCGCTGCGCGAGGTCGGCGAGGTCTACGGCTACAGCCGGCGCCAGCAGGTGCTGGAGATCGTGCTGCCGCATGCCGTTCCCACGCTGTTCACGGGCGTGCGGCTGGGCTTCACCAAGGCCTGGCTGTCGCTGGTGGTGGTCGAGCTGGTCGCTTCGAGCGAGGGGCTGGGCTACCTGATCGTCTATGGCCGCCAGCTGTTCCAGCTCGACCTGGTGATGGCCGCGGTGGTGGTCGTGGGCGCGATCGGCTGGGCCATCGACCGCCTGCTCGAGCGGCTCGAGAACACGCTGCACCGGCACCGCCCGGGCGGTGCCGCGCGATGAGCGCGCCCGCCTCGCTGTCGCGCGACGCGGCCGAGCTGGCCGCGGTGCAGCCGCTGCGGCCCGTCGATCGCAGCCGCTGGCGCGGCCTGGTGCTGCCCGCCGTGGCGATCGCGCTGTGGGCGCTGCTGTCGTGGCTCGACGTGGTGAACTCGGCGCTGCTGGTCTCGCCGCAGAAGGTGCTCGCGACCGCCGCCGACCAGGTCGTCAGCGGCCGCCTGTGGCGCGCGCTCCGTGCCAGCCTCGCGCGCGAGGCCACGGGTTTCCTGATCGGCACCGCCTCGGGCCTGGTGCTCGGCGCGCTGCTGGGCCTGTGGCCGCTGTTCAACCGCATCGTCGGCCCGAGCTTCAGCACCTTCAAGCAGATCTCGCTGTTCGCGTGGATTCCGCTGATCTCGGTCTGGTTCGGCCTCGGCGACGTGGCCAAGGTGGTGTTCCTCTCGCTGGCCGCGCTGGTGCCGGTGGTGGTCAACACCTGCGACGGCATCCGCACCGTGCCGCCCGCGCTGCTCGAGGTGGCGCGCGTCTACGGCTTCACGCGCTGGCAGACGCTCACGCAGGTGGTGCTGCCGGCCGCGCTGCCCGCCATCTTCACGGGCGTGTACCTCGCGCTCATCTATTCCTGGCTCGCGACCATCGGCGCCGAATACCTGCTGGTGGCCGGCAAGGGCATCGGCAACACCCTGATAGAGGGCAGCGAGCATTTCCAGATGGACCTGGTGATCTTCGGCATGTTCGTGATCGGCCTCGTCGGCTGGCTGATGAATGCCTCGGCGCGCGCGCTCGAACGCCGGCTGGCGCGCTGGACCGGCCGGGCCTGACACCTCTTCTTCCCCGCACCATGAGCACCTCCATCGCATCGAACGAACTCGACATCCGCGGCCTCGGCAAGCGCTACGCGCAGGCACAGGCGCGCGGCGGCGAACTGCAGGTGCTCGAGAACATCGACCTGCACGTGCCGCCGGGCAGCTTCACCAGCATCGTGGGCGCGAGCGGCTGCGGCAAGTCGACGCTGCTGCGGCTGGTCCTCGGGCTCGACGACCAGTACGAAGGCCAGATCCTGCTGGGCGGCCAGCCGATCGCGGGCACCGGCCGCGAGCGCGGCATCGTGTTCCAGGACCACCGGCTGTTTCCGTGGCTCACGGTCGAGCAGAACATCGCCGTGGGCCTGCGCAACGCGCCGCTCGGCGCGAAGCAGAAGGCCGAACTGGTGGCCGAGCACGTGGCGCTGGTCGGCCTCGGCGGTTTCGAGAAATCGTGGCCGCACCAGATATCGGGCGGCATGGCGCAGCGCGTGGCCATCGCGCGCGGCCTGGTCAACCGGCCGCGCGTGCTGCTGCTCGACGAGCCCTTCGGCGCGCTCGACGCCCTCACGCGCGCGCGGCTGCAGAACGAACTGCAGCGCATCTGGCAGAAGGAGCGCATCACCATGCTGCTGGTGACGCACGACGTGGAGGAGGCCGTGTTCCTCGGCGACCGCGTGGTGGTGATGCAGCCCTCGCCGGGGCGCATCCGCCGCACCGTGGCGGTGGACCTGCCGCATCCGCGCAACCGCAGCGATCCGGCCTTCATCCGGTTGCGCGACGACGTGCTGAGCGACTTCGTCGATGCGGGCGTCGACGAGCGCCGCGCGCCACCGCGCGGCGGCGAACCCGGCGAGGCACGGCCCTCGCGATTGCAGCTCGCATGGTGAGGATGGAGCGCGAGCGCTCAGACGTTTTGCTCATTTCCAAGCAACGAATCGGTAGTTCGCCCGCGCGAACCCGCGCCACAGAATCTGCGGCTCCCGACCTTTGCCAGGACCCACGATGAGCAACGAGAACACCTTTTCCGCCGACGCCTTCGACACCAGCTTCGGCCATCTGCGCATCCGCCGCGTGGCGGGCAGCCTCGGCGGCGAGGTGCAGGACCTGAAGCTGTCGCCCGAACTCGACGCCGAGACCGTCGAGCTGCTGAATGCCGCGCTGGTCAGGCACAAGGTGCTGTTCTTCCGTGGCCAGACGCAGCTCGACGACGCATCGCACCAGGCCTTCGGCGCGCGCTTCGGCCGCACGGTGGCGCATCCGACGGTGCCCTCGCCCACCGGCACGAAGCTGTTCGAACTCGATGCCTCCAAGGGCGGCGGGCGCGCCGATTCCTGGCACACCGACGTGACCTTCGTCGATGCCTTCCCCAAGATCTCGATCCTGCGCGGCGTGAAGATCCCGGCCTATGGCGGCGACACGGTCTGGGCCAACACCGCGCTGGCCTACGAACGCCTGCCGGCGCAGCTCAAGCAGCTCGCCGACCAGCTCTGGGCCGTGCACAGCAACGACTACGACTACGGCGCCGACCGCGTGCAGGTCGAGGAGGAACGCCTGACCCACCACCGCAAGGTGTTCGTCTCGGCCGTCTACGAGGCCGAGCATCCGGTTGTGCACGTGCATCCGGTCTCGGGCGAGCGCGCGCTGCTGCTGGGCCATTTCGTGAAGAAGCTCGTCGGGCTGTCGAGCACCGAGTCGGCGCGCATCTTCGAGCTGCTGCAGAACCGCGTGATCCGGCTCGAGAACACGGTGCGCTGGAACTGGCGCCAGGACGACGTGGCGATCTGGGACAACCGCGCCACGCAGCACTTCGCGATCAACGACTACGGCAACCAGCCGCGGCTGGTGCGCCGCGTCACGGTGCACGGCGAGGCGGCCGTGTCCATCGACGGCCAGCGCAGCCGCACGCGCAGCCGGCCCGAAGCCACCAACGACGCGCGCATCGACGAAGTCATCGCCGCCACCGCCTGATGCCAAGCGCCCACGACATGAAGCCCCAGAATCCCCTCGCCTCGCTGCACCGCCGCGACCTGCTCAAGACCACCGCCGCGCTCGGCGCCGCATCGCTGCTGCCCGGCCTCGCCGGCGCCCAGGGCGGCGCCAAGAAGTTCGCGGGCGTGACGCTCAACGTCTCGACTTTCAGCGCCGCCTATCCCAAGCTGCTGCAGCAATGGCTGCCCGAGTTCGAGGCGCTGACCGGCGCCAAGGTCAACTTCGACACGCCCTCGTTCCCGGTCTACAACCAGCGCGCCGACCTCGAGCTCTCCACGCGCGGTTCGGCCTACGACGTGGTCAACGTCACCTTCATCTATTCGAGCCGCTGGATCAACTCGGGCTGGCTCACGCCGCTCGACGACTACATCCGCAACGCGAACCTGACCGCGCCGGACTTCGACATCAACGACTTCCTGCCCGGTGCGCGCGCGCCCGAGACCGGCCGCGACGGCAAGCTCTACGGCATTCCCTGGACCGCCGAGGCGCTGCTCACGGCCTCGTCGCGCTTCGACCTGGTGGAGAAGGCCGGCCTGGCCTTCCCCGACACCACCGACGACCTGGTGAAGGTGCTGCGCGCCGTCAACCGCAAGGAACGCGTGGCCGGCTTCGTGGCCGACAACCACTACGGCTGGACCTTCGTGCCCTACCTGCACGCCTTCGGCGGCGACGTGTTCCGCAAGGCACCCGACGACCTGTTCCCCACGCTCGACACGCCCGAGGCGATCGCGGCCGGCGAGTACTACGCCAACCTGCTCAAGGAATTCGGCCCCGATGGCGCCGTGACCTACCAGCCCGACCAGGTGACGCAGGCGCTCAAGCTCGGCCGCGTGAACTTCACCGATGCGGGCCAGCTCCACCTGGCGCAGCTCGGCGACGCCGCCACCAGCAAGACCGTGAAGACGGTGCGCTTCGGCCAGGTGCCCAAGGGCCCGGCCGGCCGCTTCCCGGGCACCGCCGTGCACGGCCTGGGCATTCCCACCGGCTCGAAGAACAAGGAGGCCGCCTGGGCCTTCATCCAGTGGGCATTGAGCAAGCAGACCACGCGCCGCGCCGTCACCGCGGGCTACGGTTCGCCGGCGCGCCGCTCGGACATCGATTCGCCCGAGTTCCGCCAGAAGCAGGTCATCAACGGCAGCGACCTCGCGAAGCTGTCGCTCGATGCGATCGAGTCGGCTTCCAAGTCGGGCCACATGAAGTACCGCACGGTCTCGGTCTATCCGCAGGTGGACCAGCAGCTCAACAAGGCGATCGAGCTGATCGCGAGCGGGCAGTTGTCGGCGAAGCAGGCCTTCCAGCAGGCGCAGGCCAACTCGATCGCCGAATTGAAGCGCGCGGGCGTCAAGCTCTGAGGCGCGGCGGCGATGGCTTCCGTGCTTTCCGCGCCGGCCTCCTGGCAGGCCGAGCAGCGGCGCGCCTTCCTGCTCGGGCTCTCGCCCTCGCTGGCGGTGCTGCTGCTGATCACGCTGGTGCCGGCGGCGGCGCTGCTGGTCGCGAGCTTCACGCCGCTGAGCCTGACCGATCCGGCGGCCAGCTTCCGCTTCGACGATCCGCTGGTGAACTACCGCCAGCTGCTGCACGACGACCGCTTCCTCGGCTCGATCGCGGTGCAACTCAAGCTCTCGGCCTCGAGCGTGGCGCTGCAGCTCGCCACCGGGCTGGGCCTGGCGCTGCTGCTCAACGGCAAGTCGCGCGTGCTCGACGGCGCGAAGACGCTGCTGCTGATACCGATGGTGCTGCCGCCGATCGTGGTGGCGCTGATCTGGAAGATCATCTACACGCCCGACGTGAGCCCGCTGCACCGGCTGCTCGAGCACATCGGCCTGCCCGTGCGCTCGCTGATCGCCGACCCCGACACCGCGCTGTGGGCGATCTCGCTGGCCGACACCTGGCAGTGGTTCCCCTTCACCATGCTGATGGTGCTGGCCTCGCTGCAGATGATTCCCGACGACCCGATCGAGGCCGCCACGCTCGAGGGCGCGAACCGCTGGCAGCTGTTCCGCCACATCGTTTTTCCCTACATCCGGCCGGTGCTGGTGGTGTGCGGCCTGTTCCGCCTGATCGACAGCTTCAAGGCCTTTCCGCTGATCTACGTGCTGACCAACGGCGGGCCCGGCAACGTGACCGAGGTCACCAACTACTACGGCTTCATCCAGGCCTTCAACTTCTCGTACTGGGGCTATGCGAGCGCGATCGCCACCGTGATGCTGGTGGGCGTGTTCGTGCTGAGCTGGCTGGTCGGCAAACTCGGATGGGGCAGCCATGACGCTCGCTAGCCGCACGATCGACGCCGCCGAACTCGCGCTGTCGCACGAGGAAGGCGCGGGCACCGACCTCTCGGGCGCCACGCACCGTGCGCGCCGCGTGCCCTGGCTGCGCGCCCACGGGCGCTCGCTGACGGTCGCGCTGCTGGTGCTGCTCGTGCTCTCGCCCTTCCTCTGGCTGGTGCAGCTCGCGTTCAAGCCCGCGGCCGACATCTTCGAGGACAGCCTGCTGTTCGTGCCCACGCTCGACGGCTTCCTGAGCCTGCTGCAGGGCAACTTCGTGCGCTCGTTCTGGAACAGCCTGGCGGTGAGCACGATGTCGACCGTCTTCTCGCTGCTGATCGGCGTGCCCGCGGCCTATGCGCTCACGCGCTGGAAGTTCAAGGGCCGCGACCGCATCGCGCTGTGGATCCTGGTCACGCGCATGGCGCCGCCGATCGCCTTCACCATCCCGTTCTTTCTCGCCTACCAGTACCTGGGGCTGCAGGACACGCTGATCGGCCTGGCGATCGTCTACCTGACCTTCAACCTCGCGATCGTGATCTGGCTGATGCAGACCTTCTTCGAGGCGGTGCCGGCCTCGCTCGAGGAGGCCGCGTGGATCGACGGCTGCGGCGTCTGGCAGGCCTTCTGGCGGGTGGCGCTGCCGCTGACCGCGCCGGGCCTCGCCGCCACCGCGGTGCTGTGCTTCATCTTCTCGTGGAACGACTTCTTCTACGCGCTGATCCTCACGCGCACCAACGCCATCACCGCGCCGGTGGCGATCGTCAACTTCCTGCAGTACGAAGGCTGGGAGTGGACCAAGATCGCCGCCGGCGGCACGCTCGTGATGTTCCCGGTCATCGTGTTCACGGTGCTGGTGCGCAAATACCTCGTGCGCGGTCTCACGGCCGGCGGCGTCAAGGACTGACCGACCCCATGGCTTCCATCTCCATCCGCAAGCTCTTCAAGCAGTTCGGCGCCACGCCCGTCATCCGCGGCATCGACATCGAGATCCGCGACGGCGAGTTCGTCGCGCTGGTCGGGCCCTCTGGCTGCGGCAAGTCGACGCTGCTGCGCACCATCGCGGGCCTCGAGAACGCCGATGCCGGCGACATCCTGCTCGGCGAGCGCCGCATCAACGACACCGCGCCGCGCGACCGCGACGTGGCGATGGTGTTCCAGAACTACGCGCTCTATCCGCACATGACGGTGGCGCAGAACCTGGGCTTCGGCCTGAGCATCCAGGGCCTGCCGCGCGACCAAATCGCGCGCCGGGTGCAGGCCGCGGCCGAGACGCTGGGGCTGCAGGAGCTGCTCGAGCGGCGCCCGCGCCAGCTCTCGGGCGGACAGCGCCAGCGCGTGGCCATGGGCCGCGCCATCGTGCGCCAGCCGCAGGCCTTCCTGTTCGACGAGCCGCTGTCGAACCTCGATGCCAAGCTGCGCGTGCAGATGCGCACCGAGATCAAGGCGCTGCACCAGCGCCTGGGCACGACCACGGTCTACGTCACCCACGACCAGGTCGAGGCCATGACCATGGCCGACCGCATCGTCGTGCTCAAGGAAGGCCGCGTGGAGCAGATCGGCGCGCCGCTGGAGCTCTACGACCAGCCGCGCAACGCCTTCGTGGCGGGCTTCATCGGCTCGCCGGCGATGAACATCATCGCGGGCCAGCTGCAGCTCGACGGCGCGCCGCACGTGCTGACCGACGACGGCCTGCGGCTGCCGCTGCATCGCGCGCCGCGCGCGGCCCATGGCGACCGCGTGCTGTACGGCACGCGGCCCGAGCACTTCACGATCGACGGCGGCGGCAACAGCGATGCCGATGCGGCGCTGCCGGCCGACGTGATCGTGGTCGAGCCGACCGGGTCGGAAACGCAGGTGGCGCTGAAGCTCGGCACGCAGACCGTGATCGCGGCCTTCCGCGAGCGCATCGACGCGCGGCCCGGCGAGCGGCTGCCGCTGTGGCCGGTGGCGGCGAAGGCGCATCTGTTCGATGCGGCCGGTGGGCACCGCCTCGACTGATCACAGCCCCTTCTGCCGGATGTACGCCTGCGGCGTCATGCCGATCTGCTTGCAGAACATGGCGATGAAGGCCGAGGGCGAGCCGTAGCCCAGCTCCATCGCGACGTCCTTCACAGCGCGCCCCGCTTCCAGCAGGGCGATCCCGCGGATCACCTTGAGGCGCTGGCGCCATTCGCTGAACGGCATCTGCAGGTCGCGCTCGCAGCGCCGCGCCAGCGTGCGCTCGGTCGAATGCACCGTGGCGGCCCATTCGGCGAGCGAGCGGCCATCCCAGGGCTGCGCCTGCAAGGCCTCGAGCACGCGGCCCAGCTGGGGGTCGTCCGACATCGGCAGATAACTGTCGTGGCCGGGCGCGATGGCCAGCTCGTCGCGCAGGACCTCGAACAGGCGCTGCTCGGCCGGATTGCGCGGCACCTCGATCGAACGGGCGCGCAGGCTGTCGAGCACGGCCTGCGTCAGCGGGCTGATGACCATGGTGCAGGCGCGCTGGGGCAGCACGTCGCACAGGGCCTCGGCCAGATAGACCGTGGCGTAGCTGGCCGCGTGGCGGTTGCTCGACAGGTGCTCGACGCGCGGCGGGATCCACACGCCGTACTGCGGCGGCGCCAGGAAGACCCGGCCGCTCATCCCGACCTCGATCACGCCCGAGATCGCATGCACGAACTGCCCTTCCTCGTGGCTGTCGCGCGGCGCGGTGCCGCCGGGTTCCAGGTGCACGACCTTGAAGAGCACGGGCTGCCCGTCGGCGGCGGATTTGAGGGGTCGCTTCATGTTGTCCGGCTTGCTCGATCGCTTGTCCGATTGGAGGGGCTGTTTTGCAAGCCGTCACTCTAGACTGCCTTCGGCCCCGCAACCACTGCCTTACCTCGAAGGAGACACCGCCATGAATGCACGACCAGACGACAGGCTCCCATCGGACCAACAGGTCGAGGAGTTCTCGCGCGATGGCGCCATCGTCCTGCGCGGTGTCCTGCGCCCCGCCGAGGTCGAACTGCTGCGCCAGGGCATCGACGCCAACCTCGCCGCGCCGAGTGTGCGCGCGAAGGTGGCGAGCCGGCCCGACGACCCGGGCTTCTTCATCGAGGACTTCTGCAACTGGCACGAGATCCCGGCATACTGGGACGTGATCTCGCGCTCGGCATTGCCGGCCGCCGCGGCCAGGCTCACGAAGAGCACGCAGGTGCGGCTCTATCACGACCACATGCTCACGAAGGAATCGGGCACGCGCCAGCGCACGCCCTGGCACCAGGACCAGCCCTACTACAACGTCGAGGGCAGCCAGAACGTCAGCTTCTGGATTCCGGTCGATCCGGTGTCGCGTGCCTCCACGCTGGAGCTCGTCGCCGGATCGCACAAGGGGCCGTGGCTGATGCCGCGCACCTTCATGACCAACGAGGCCCGGTGGTTCCCCGAAGGCGCGCTGGCCGACCTGCCCGACATCGAGGCCGACCGCGCGGCCCACGACATCCTCGGCTGGGCCGTGGAACCCGGCGACGCCATCGCCTTCAACATGCTCACGCTGCACGCCTCGGCCGGGCTCGAACCCGGACGGCGGCGGCGGGTGTTCTCGGTGCGCATGCTGGGCGACGACATGCGGCATGCGCCGCGGCGCTGGAAGACCTCGCCGGATTTTCCGGGGCTGGCCGAGCAGCTGCCGGCGGGCGCGCCGATGGCGCATCCGCTGTTTCCGGTGCTGTGGCCGCCGGCTTCCAGTTAACGGGCCGCGAGGCGCTCGGCTTCCAGCGCCGCGCGAACGCTGGGGCGCTTCCCCATGCGGACCATGAAGCGCTGGATCGCCGCGTAACCCGAGAGATCGATGTTCACACGCGGCGGCCACGACAGCACGTTGTAGAGATAGGCATCGGCCACCGAGAAATCGGCGCCCAGCACATAGTCGTTGGTCGACAGGTGCTCGTCGATGTAGGCGAACTTGCTCGTGAGGTTGCCGTCCGCGAATCGCTTCTTGGTGTCCGCATCGAGGTAGGGCGAGAACATCACGGCCATGCCCTTGTGCAGATCGCTCGCGACGAAGTTCAGCCACTCGAGCGCGCGGTAGCGCTGCCGCGTGCCGAAGGGCGGCAGCAGCCGGTGCTCGGGATGCCGGTCGGCGATCCACTGCAGGATCACCGCGCCTTCGGTGAGGAGGTCGCCGTCGTCCAGTTGGAGCACGGGAATGAAGCCCTTGGGGCTCACCTGCAGGTAGTCGCCTTCGATCGTCGTCTTGGTCTTGAAGTCGACCTCGATCAGTTCATAGGCCTGGCCGGCCTCCTGCAATGCGATCTGCGAAGCGAGGCCGCAGGAGCCGGGAGCGTAATAGAGTTTCATGGCTGACTAGAGAGTGGGCACCAGGGCATCGAAATCGCTGGCGTCGTGGCGCTCGCGCAGCACGGTGCCCGGCGCGCCCGACGTGCGGTTGACCACCCTGCCGCGCGCGACCGCGGGCCGCGCGGCAATGGCCTCGTACCAGCGCAGCAGATGCCGATACTCCTCGACGGCCAGGAACTCGTGCGTGTTGTAGACGCCGTAGAGGCTGCCCGGATACCACGGCCACACCGCCATGTCCGCGATCGTGTATTGGTCGCCGGCGAGGAACTCGTGCGAGGCCAGGTGGGTGTCGAGCACATGCAGCTGGCGCTTGGTCTCCATCGCGTAGCGGTCGATCGCGTATTCGATCTTGAACGGCGCATAGCCATAGAAGTGGCCAAGGCCACCGCCGACGAAGGGCGCCGAGCCCACCTGCCACATCAGCCAGTTGAAGGTCTCGGTGCGCGCGCGTCCTTCGGCCGGCAGGAAGGCGCCGAAGCGCTCGGCGAGATGGATCAGGATCGAGCCGCTCTCGAAGACGTGCGTGACCGGGTCCGTCGATCGATCGACGAGCGCGGGAATCTTGCTGTTGGGATTGACGCCGACGAAGCCGCTGCCGAACTGGTCGCCCTGGAAGATGTCGATCAGCCAGGCGTCGTACTCGGCGCCCTCGTGTCCGGCCGCGAGCAGCTCCTCGAGCAGGATCGTGATCTTCTGGCCGTTGGGCGTGCCCTGCGAATACAGCTGCAGCGGATGACTGCCGACCGGCAGCGCCTGCTCGAAGCGCGCGCCCGACACGGGACTGTTGATGCTGCCGAAGGTGCCGGCCGGATTGCTCTTCGGTTGCCAGACCTTGGCGGGCACGTAGCCCGCGGGTTGATTGGCTGGAGGCGCGTCTGTCATCGATGGCTTTCGGGATGGATGTCGATGCAAAAAATTCTAGGAATGCACCGACGATTCATCTACGGGCGCCACTCGAATTCATCGTTCAGCCGCCCGAACAATGCGGCGGCCCGCCCTCAGGCGACGGGATGCGCATCGACCCGCCAGCCCGCCTCCGCCTTGCTCACCACGCCGCCCACCCAGTCCACGAAGGCGCGCACGGTGGGCGACAGGTGGCGGTTCTGCGGATAGAGCACCGAGAGCGGCGCGGCCGGCGCGGCATAGTCGGCGAGCACCCGCCGCAGCTGTCCGCTGCGCAGGTGCTGCTGCACCATGTAGCTGCCCGCGCGGATCAGGCCCAGGCCTTCGAGGCCGCAGGCCACGTAGGCATCGGTGTCGTTGACGACGAGGCTCTCGCGCATGGCGATGCAGCGGTCCTCGCCGTTCTCCACGAAATGCCACTCGAGCGAGCGCGCCGTGCGGCTCGACAGGTAGCCCACGGCCTTGTGCCGCGCCAGGTCCTCCAGCGTCTTCGGCGTGCCATGGCGCTCGAGGTACGCGGGCGAGGCACAGCTCACCCAGTCGAAGGCGCCGATGCGACGGGCCACCAGCGTGGCCGAATCCTCGGGCGTGCCGGCGCGGATGACGCAGTCGATGCCCTCCTGCACCAGTTCCACCGTCCGGTCGCTCACCGTGAGCGTGAGCTCGACATCGGGATAGCGCGACTGGAAGTCGCGGATCGACGGCAGCACCACGAGGCGCGCGAGCGAGAGCGTCATGTCGACGCGCAGGCGGCCGCGCGGCCGTCCGGCGCTGCCGGGGAAGCTGGACTCGACGGCCTCGATCTCGGCCAGCAGCCGCCTGCAATGGTCGTAGTAGAGCGTGCCTTCGGGCGTCAGGCTGATGTGGCGCGTGGTCCGTTGCAGCAGCCGCGCGCCGAGGAATTTCTCGAGGTCCTTGACCGCGCGCGTGACGCGCGACTTGGGCAGCACGAGGCTGTCGGCAGCCCGCGTGAAGCTGTGCATCTCGACGACGCGGGCGAAGATCTGCATCGATTGCAGGCGGTCCATTCGATCTCTCCTTGGCCCGAAATTTATTGCTCGAGGCGAAACAAGTATAGGTTCGCCTTCCTCGATGTCTGGCGTCTTCCCCTCTGAATTCAAGGTCCGAGTCCGGATTCACTGTTCCATCCAAGGCAACAAACTTAGCCAGCTTCAGGGCTAGATGTTCGTGCGCCGCGCGCTCAGACTGCGGGCCGTTCAACCCTCTCGAGCAACTCGCATGAATCCCCTCCAGAAGCATCCCCTCGCGGCCATCGTGGCCGCGATCGCGGTGGCCGGCGCGGGCAGCGTTCTTTGGAAGCATGGCTCCGAAGCGCATGCCGCGCCCGCCACCGCGGCCCCCACCGTCAAGTACCGGCCGGCCCTGCAGCGATCGGTGTCCGACTCGCAGGACTACACGGGACGGCTCGAAGCCGTCGACCTCGTGGACATCCGCCCCAAGGTGCCCGGCACGCTGCTGGCCGTGCATTTCAAGCCCGGCCAGCACGTGCGCCAGGGCGAACTGCTGTTCACCATCGACCCCGCGCCCTACGAGGTCCAGGTGCGGCAGGCGCAGGCCAGCGTGGCGGGCGCCGAGGAACGGCAACGCCTCGCCGACCTCGAGCAGGCGCGCGCCCGGCGGCTGCTCGAATCGGACTCGATCGCGCGCCGGGAATTCGATGCGCTCGACAACGCGGCGCGCGCGGCGGCCGCATCGGTCAAGGGCGCGCAGGCTTCGCTGGCCCAGGCCCGGCTGCAGCTCGACTACACGCAGGTGCGGGCACCGATCGCGGGCCGCATCTCGCGCGCGGAGATCACCGCGGGCAACGTGGTGGGCGCGGGTGGCGATGCGGTGCCGCTCACGCGCATCGTTTCCGACGGCAAGCTCTACGCCGCCTTCAACGTCGACGAGCAGAGCTACCTGCGGCTCATCGCGCCGTCGCTGCGCGCGGGCGCGCAGCCGAAGGTCGATGTCGGCCTCGCGAGCGACGACGGCTTTCCCCATGCGGCCGCCATCGAGGCGCTCGACAACCAGATGGACACCCGCTCGGGCACGGTGCGCGTGCGCGCGCGCATCGACCGCGTGGGCCCCGACATGCTGCCGGGCCTGCAGGCGCGCATCCGGCTGCAGGGCGGCCTGCCCTACGAGGCCGTGACGGTCGACGATGCCGTGGTCGGCACCGACCAGGACCGCAAGTACGTGCTGGTCGTCGACGCGCAGAACAAGGTCGAGCGCCGCTTCGTCGAGCTCGGCACGCTGCACGGCCGCGAGCGCGTGCTGCGCAGCGGTGTCGCGCCGGGCGCGAAGGTGATCGTGGACGGCGCGTTCCGCGCGCCGCCGGGCACCGCGGTGTCGGCCGAGGCCGCCGAGCCAGCGGCGGCGCCCGATGCGCCGACCGCGTCCGCGCCCGGCGCCGACGGGGGCCGGTCGTGAACATCTCGAAGTTCTTCATCGACCGCCCGATCTTCGCGGGCGTGCTGTCCGCGCTGATCCTGCTCGCGGGCATCGTCGCGGCCTTCCACATGCCGGTCTCGGAATACCCGCAGGTCATTCCGCCCTCGGTCGTCGTGCATGCGCAGTACCCGGGCGCCAACGCCAAGACCATCGCCGAGACGGTGGCGGCGCCGCTCGAGCAGTCCATCAACGGCGTGGAGGACATGCTCTACATGGACTCCAAGGCCAGCGGCGACGGCCACCTCTACCTGACGGCGACCTTCAAGCTCGGCACCGATCCGGACCGGGCCCAGCAGCTGGTGCAGACGCGCGTCTCGCAGGCCCAGCCGCGGCTGCCGGAGGACGTGCAGCGCCTGGGCGTCACGGCCATCAAGAACTCGCCGATCATCACCATCGCCGTGCACATGGTCTCGCCGAACGGGACCTACGACAACAACTACATCAGCAACTACGCCATCCTGCACGTGAAGGACCGGCTGGCCCGCATCGCGGGCGTGGGCGACGTGGTGGTGTGGGGCCCGGGCGGCTATGCCATGCGCGTGTGGCTCGACCCGGCCGCGCTGGCCGAACGCGGGCTCGGCGCGAGCGACGTGGCGGCCGCGATCCGGCGCCAGAACATCCAGGCCGCGGTCGGCACCATCGGCAGTTCGCCCGCGTCGCCCGACACCGCCTTCCAGCTCAACGTCAACGCCGACGGGCGCCTCAAGTCGCCCGAGGAGTTCAAGGGCATCGTCATCAAGTCCGACGCCAACGGCGCGATCACGCGCCTGGGCGACGTGGCGCGCGTGGAACTGGGTGCCGAGGACTACGGCATCCGCGCCACCCTGGACAACGCGCCCGCCGTCGCGGTGGCCGTGCAGGAAGCGCCGGGCGCGAACTCGCTGCAGATCTCGCGCGAGGTGCACAGCGCCATGAAGGAACTCGAGAAGGAGTTCCCGCAGGATGTGGTCTACCGCGTGGTCTACGAGCCCAGCCGCGCCGTCCAGTCCGGCATCGACGCCGTGATCGAGACCCTGCTGGAGTCGGTGGCGCTGGTCGTGCTGGTGGTGTTCCTCTTCCTGCAGACCTGGCGCGCCTCGATCATTCCGCTGCTCGCGGTGCCGGTCTCGATCGTCGGCACCTTCGGCTTCCTGCTGCTGGCCGGCTACTCCATCAACACGCTGTCGCTGTTCGGCCTGGTGGTCGCGATCGGCATCGTGGTCGACGACGCCATCGTGGTGGTCGAGAACGTGGAGCGCAACATCGCGCGCGGCCTGGGCCCGCGCGAGGCCACCTACCAGGCGATGCGCGAGGTCAGCGGGCCCATCGTCGCCATCGCGCTGACGCTGTCGGCGGTCTTCCTGCCGCTGGCCTTCCTCAGCGGTCTGACCGGCGAGTTCTACAAGCAGTTCGCGGTCACCATCGCGATCTCCACCCTGATCTCGGCGGTGAATTCGCTGACGCTGTCGCCGGCGCTGTCGGCGCTGCTGCTCAAGGGCCACGGCGACGCGCCCGACGCGGTGACCCGGGTGACGCAACGGCTGTTCGGCCGCTTCTTCACGCGCTTCAACCGCCGCTTCGACCGCGCCTCCGAAGGCTACGGCAGCGGCATCGGCCGCCTGCTGCGGCACAAGGGCGCGCTGCTCGTCGTCTATGCGGGGCTGCTGGGCGCGACATGGTGGCTCACCGGCCACGTGCCGGGCGGCTTCGTGCCCGCGCAGGACAAGGAGTACCTGGTCAGCCTGGCGCAACTGCCCGAGGGATCGACGCTCGATCGCACCGAGGCGACCATGAAGCAGATGAACGACATCGCGCTCAAGCATCCCGCCGTGATGGGGACCTCGAGCTACAGCGGCCTCTCGATCAACGGCGTGACGAAGAGCCCGAGCACCGCGCTGACCTTCGTGCTGCTCAAGCCCTTCAAGGAGCGGCCCGGGATCAGCGCCGAGCAGGTGGTGGCCGACCTGAGCCGCGAGTACGCCGGCATCGGCCATGCCTACACCGGCGTGTTTCCGCCGCCGCCGGTCTACGGGCTGGGCACGCTCGGCGGCTTCAAGCTGCAGATCGAGGACCGCGCGGACCTGGGCTACGAGGCGCTCTACAAGGCGACCCAGGCCTTCGTCAAGAAGGCCTCCGAGGCACCGGAGCTCGCCGCGATCTACTCAACCTACACGGTCAACGTGCCGCAGCTCAAGGTCGACATCGATCGCGCGAAAGCACAGCAACTGGGTGTCGATACGCCGGCGGTGTTCAACACGCTGCAGTCCTTCCTGGGCGCCTACTACGTCAACGACTTCAACTTCCTGGGCCGCGTCTACCAGGTGCGGATGCAGGCCGACGCCAGGTTCCGCTCGAAGCCCGACGACATCGGCCAGCTGCATGTGCGCAGCGAGTCGGGGCGCATGGTTCCGCTCGCCTCGCTGGCGCGGATCAGCCAGACCTACGGACCCGACCAGGTGGTGCGCTACAACGGTTTCACGGCCGCCGACGTCAACGGCAGCCCGGCGCCCGGCTATTCCTCGGGCCAGGCGATGGCGGCGATCCAGCGGATCGCGGCCGAGACCTTGCCGCCGGGCATGAGCTACGAATGGACCGACCTGACCTACCAGCAGATCATCGCGGGCAACAGCGCGGCCTGGATCCTTCCGCTGTGCGTGCTGCTGGTGTTCCTGGTGCTGGCGGCCCAGTACGAGAGCCTCACGCTGCCGCTGGCCATCATCCTGATCATCCCGATGAGCATCTTCTCGGCGCTGCTCGGCGTGTGGCTCACCCGGGGCGACAACAACATCTTCACGCAGATCGGGCTGATCGTGCTCGTCGGGCTGGCGTCGAAGAACGCGATCCTGATCGTCGAGTTCGCGCGCGAGCTCGAGATGGCGGGCCTGTCGACCGCGAAGGCCGTGATCGAGGCCTGCCGCCTGCGGCTGCGTCCGATCCTGATGACCTCGCTCGCCTTCGTGATGGGCGTCATTCCGCTGGTCGTGTCGACCGGCGCGGGCGCGGAGATGCGCCAGGCGATGGGCATCTCGGTGTTCTTCGGGATGATCGGCGTCACGCTGTTCGGCCTGTTCCTCACGCCGCTGTTCTACGTGCTCGTCAGGTCGCTCGGCAGGGGCAGGCCGCTGCACGCCGCGGCGCATCACGAGGCGCCGGCGCTCGCCGCGCGCCACCTCGAGCCCATGCAGCCGGAGGGCCGCGCATGAGCCGCGTCATCCGCACACCGAAGCTGCTGGCGACGGCAGCCATCGCCTTCCTGCTGTCGGCCTGCTCGCTCGCGCCCACCGCGCAGCGCCCCGGCATCGACATCCCCGCGAGCTACCGGCAGTCCGGTGGGCCTTCCGACGCGATGCCGGCGGAAGAACCCGGCCGCTGGAAGCCGGCCGAACCCGCCGACCACCAGGCGCCCTCGCCCTGGTGGGGCGTCTTCGGCGACCCCGTGCTGGTGCAGCTCGAGGAGGAAGCGCTGCGGGCGAATCCCGACGTGGCGATCGCGATGGCACGGCTGAAGCAGGCGCGCGCGCTGACCTCGCGCAGCGAGTCGGCGCGCTTCCCCGAGATCGACGCGGGCTTCGGCCCGACCCGCCAGCGCGGCACCGGCGCGGCCGCGGGGCGCGGAGACGGCGCGGCGGGCAGCACGCAGACGCTGTGGCGCGCCCAGGTTTCCGTGGCCTACGAGGTCGACGTCTTCGGCCGCGTCGCCTCGGGCATCGCCGCCGCGCGGGCCGACGAGGCGCGGCAACGCGCCCTGGCGCACCAGCTGCTGCTGCTGGTGCAGGCCGAGGTCGCCGGCACCTACTTCGGCCTGCGGCAACTGGAGGGCGAGCTGCGCCTGCTGGCCGATACCGTGGCCTTGCGCGAAGACGCGGCGGCGCTGCTCGAACGCCAGCTCGGCGCGGGCGCGGTGGCGCGCCACATCGTCGACCAGGCGAGGACCGAACTGTTCACCGCGCGCGCCGAGCACCTGGCGGTGGCGCAGCAGCACGCGCAGGCATCGCATGCGCTGGCGATCCTGCTCGGCAAGGCGCCGGCGAGCTTCTCGCTCGCCGCGAGGCCGCTGGAAGCCACCGTCGTCCAGCTGCCGCCGGGCCTGCCCTCGGCGCTGCTCGAGCGCCGGCCCGACATCGCGGCCGCCGAGCGCGCCATGGCCGCGGAGAACGCGCGCATCGGCGTGGCGAAGGCCGCGTACTTTCCCTCGCTCGCGCTGACCGGCTCCCTCGGCTACGAATCGGCCGCGCTCGGCAACCTCGCCAACTGGTCGCAGCGCACCTTCCTGCTGGGTCCGCTCGCGGGCACGATGCTGAGCCTGCCGCTGTTCGACGGCGGACGCCGCGAAGCCGAGCTCGACCGCGCCCGCGGCGCCTACGAGGAGAGCGTGGCGCACTACCGCAAGACGGTGCTGCAGGCCTTCCGCGAGGTCGAGGATGCGCTGGTCGCGATGCGCACCCTCGATGCGCGCATTGCCCAGCAGCGCGAGGCCGATGCGTCGGCCGCGCGCGTGGCCCGGTCCGCGAAGGCGCGCTTCGACGAAGGCGACACCGACTACCTGGCGGTGGTCGACGCACAGCGCACGCGGCTGCGCAACCGGCAATCGCTGATCCAGTCCGAAGGCGCGCGCGCACGCGCGAGCGTCGACCTCGTGCGCGCGCTCGGCGGCGGCTGGGAAGCCACCGGCAGCGCGGCGCCTGCCCGTTCCACACCCTCCTCGTCCTGAAGATTCCATGTCTCATTCGAAACTCTTCGAGCCGCTCAGCCTGCTGCACGGCCCGCCGATGCGCAACCGCTTCATGCTGGCGCCGCTCACCAACCAGCAAAGCGAGGTCGGCGGTGCCGCCTCCGAGTTCGACCAGGACTGGATCGCGCAGCTCGCGCGCGGCGGCTACGCCCTGATCCAGACCTGCGCCACGACCGTCGAGGCCGGCGGCATCGCCTTCGCACGGCAGCTGGGCATCCACAGCGACGCCCATCTGCCGGGCCTGCGCCAGATGGCCGACGCGATGCGCGAGGGCGGCGCGCTGTCCGCGGTGCAGCTGCACCACGCGGGCCATCGCGCCAATCCGCGACTGGGCGGCATTCCGGCGCCGGCCTCCGGCGACACCCTGCCTGGCATCGATGCATTGACGACCGAGGAGGTCGAACGGATCCGCGACAGCTTCATCGCGGCCGCGCAACGCGCCGAGCGCGCGGGTTTCGACGGCGTCGCGGTGCATGGCGCCTTCGGCTGGATCCTCTCGGAGTTCATGTCGCCGCTGCTCAACGACCGCACGGACCGCTATGGCGGCAGCATCGAGAACCGCGCCCGCCTCACGATCGAGGTGATCGAGGGCATCCGCCGCGCCTGCGGTCCCGCGTTCCAGATCGGCTGGCGCCTGTCGATCGAGCGCTACGGGCTGCGGCTCGAGGAACTGCGCGACGTCACCGCCGACATCCTCGAGCGCGAGCTGATCGACTACCTCGACCTCGCGCTGTGGGATTCGGCCCAGGTCGTGCAGCAGGGCTCGCTCCGGGGCCGCACCATGCTCAGCGTCTTCACCGAGCTGCCGCGCCGCGGCGTGCGCGTAGGAGCGGCGGGCCGGATCATGAGCGCCCGCCGCGCGGCCGAGCTGCTCGACGAGGGATGCGACTTCGTGCTGGTCGGCCGGGCCGGCATCCTGCAGCGCGACTTTCCGCTGCGGGTGATGGAGAACCCGCTGTACGACAGTCCGAGGCTGCCGGTGACCGCCGACTATTTGCGCGCGGGCGGCCTGAGCGAACGCTTCATCGCGCACATGCGCGGCTGGCCGCACTTCGTCCACCCCGCGAGCGCTTGAGTGGGGGCGCGGGGACTATCCCTGATGCATGGCCGGGTGGCTCGCGAAGAGATCGGCCACCCAGTCCACGAACACCCGCACCTTGTTCGACAGATGCCGGTTCTGCGGAAACACCACGTGGATCGGCATCGGGTCGTTGCTCCAGTCCTCGAGCACGGGCACGAGACGGCCGTCCTCGATCATGGGCCGCAGCAGGAACTCCGCCATCTGCACGATGCCCAGCCCCGACAGTCCCGCGGCCGTGTACGCATAGCTGTCGTTCAGCGCGATCCGCCCGGGCAGCATGAGCTGCACGCGCTCGCCGCCGCGCGTGAAGTCCCAGTGGAACATCTCGCCCGTGCGCGCGGAGAAGTAGTTGACGCAGCGATGCCGCGCCAGGTCGTCCGGATGCAAAGGCCTGCCATGGCGCTCGAGGTAGGCCGGCGAGGCGCAGGTGGCGTAGTGCATCGCTCCGACGCGACGCGCGACCAGGCTCGAGTCGCGCAGCGCGCCACCACGCACCGCGCAGTCCACGCCCTCCTCGATCAGGTCCACCGGCCGGTCGCTGCAGCCGAGTTCCAGATGGATGTCGGGATAGCGCGCGAAGAACTCGGGCAAGGCGGGAATGATCACCAGGCTGGCCAGGCCCGTGGGCGCATCGACGCGCAGGCGCCCCGAGGGACTGCGCCGCGTGCGCGACAGCGACTCGTCGGCCTCGCGCAGGTCCGACAGGATGCGCAGGCATCGCTCGTGATAGGCCGCGCCTTCGGCGGTCACGCTGACCTTGCGCGTGGTGCGGTGCAACAGCCTGGCCGACAGCGAGGACTCGAGCGACTGGATCAGCGTCGAGACCGTCGCCTTGGGCAGCTTCAGGTTCTCGGCCGCGCGCGTGAAGCTGCCCGTGTCCACCACCTGCACGAAGACCTCGATCGCCTGCAGCTTGTTCATCGCCCGCCCCGCCCCGCCGCCCGTCATGCCAGGAACGCCCGGGTGCCCTCGGCCTGCTGCAGGACCCAGCGGCAGAAGCCGTCCACCTCGGGGCGGCCGACCGCATTCGGATTGACGACCATCCAATAGGCACCCGGGCCCGCGGTGCGGAACGCCTCGCCGAACACCTCGTGCAGCTCGTTGCGCCGCAGCAGGTCGGCCACCAGCGGCAGCCGCGCCAGCGCCAGCGCATGGCCCGCCACCGCGGCCTGCACCTGCTGGTAGGTGAAGTTCAGATGCATCCAGTTGCGCGGCTCCAGCTCGGCATGGTTGTGGATGCGCAGCCAGTGCCGCCAGCTCGCGAGGCCGGCCGAGGCATAGGCATCGTCCTCCTCGACCAGCGTGTGCAGCGCGAGGTCGCCGACGCTCTTGAGCGGTGGCGCATCGCCGAGCTCGATCTGCCGCGCGAAGGCCGCGCTCATGACCGGCGTCAGCGACTCGTTGAACAGCCGCGTGGCACCGGCGGGCGCGAACTTGGGCGCGCAGTAGCGCAGGAACACGTCCGTGTCGGGACTCTCGATCGGCGCCATCGCATCGCTCGACGAGACACGGATGTCGATCTCGGTGTTCTCGCGCTGGAACTGCTCGAGCCTCGGCAACAGCCACAGCGAGGTGAACGAGGCGAAGGTGCTGACGGTGACGCGCGCCTTGGCGCTCGGCGAGCGGATCTGGCGCACGGCCTCGTCGAGGCGGTCGAGCATCGGGAACAGCGCCTTGACCAGCACCCGGCCCTCGGCACTGAGCTCGACCGAGCGCGTGCTGCGCGCCAGCAAGGTCGCGCCGATGTCGCTCTCGAGTGCCTGGATCTTGCGGCTGACGGCCGATTGCGTCAGATGGAGTTCGGCCGCCGCGGCATTGAAGTTGAGATGCCGCGCGACCGCGGCGAAGGCGCGCAGGGGTCCGATCGATAGAGGTCTTTGGCGGTCCATGGGAAGAGTGGTGGCACCGCATCGCGAGACGCACCGGTGCACGAAGGACTCTACGCAGGAACACCGCGCCGGGTGCGACGCGCGGCGCAATTGTGAGTTGCGTGCGCCGATGCATCGAATCGATCCGTCAAACCTAAGATTCCCTTCGCCAGTCCGAGTCAGGGCTGTTCTTTCAATTCAATGCAACCGATTCGAGGTCTCTCCATGAAATTCGCCATCTTCGTCTTCTCCGATCCCAAGGCCGGAGAAGAAGCCCTGGGGCGCCTGTTCAATGCGCTCGCGACCGCCTACGACTTCAAGCAGCGCAACGTCGAAGTCGCGATCTATTTCCAGGGCACCGGCACGCGCTGGGCCGGCGTGGTCGGCAATGCCGACCATCCGGTGCATGGGCTCTACAAGGCCGTCGAGGACAAGGTCGCGGGCGTTTCCTGCGGCTGCGCCGACGTCTTCGGTGCGCGCGAGGACGCCATCAAGAACGGCTTCGAACTGCTGACCGGCAACGACGTGCCGGGCACTTCCGGACTGCCGAGCATCGGCGCGCTGACGGCCGATGGCTTCACCGTCCTGACCTTCTGATCGACCGATGCGAGGATCGCCGCGCCTAGAGCGCGGCGATCTCCTTGCGCAGTCTCGGGCCCACCAGGTCGATGAAGCTTCGCACCCTGGACGAGCCGAACCGGCTCTCGCGATGCAGCAGGTGAATCGGCAGCGAGCCGCTCGCGTAGTCGACCAGGATCGCGCGCAGCTCGCCGCTGCGCACCTTGTCGGCCACCTGGTAGCACGGCAGGTTCACGATGCCGATGCCGCGCACGGCCGCATCGATGGCGGCGTCGCTGCCGATCACCTCGAGCACCGGCTTGAGCTTGACCGAGAGGGCGCTGTCCTTCGCCCTGAATTTCCAGACCGCCACCTGGGCCGACACCTCGGCCGCGACGATCCTGTGCTTCTGCAGATCCATCGGATGCACCGGCTCGCCGTGCTTCTCGAGGTAGGCCGGCGAGGCATAGCTCAGCCTGCGCACCTGGCCGACCTTCAGTGCCTTCATGCCCGAATCGGGCAGCTCGGCGATGCGGATGGCCACGTCGAAGCCCTCGTCGATCAGGTTCACGGTGCGGTCGAGAAAGATCGCCGAGATCTCCATGTCGGGATAGAGCGCCAGGTATTCCTTGATCAGCGGAATGATGAAGAGCCGGCCGAACACCGTCGGCGCGGTGATCCGCAACTGGCCGCGCGCGACGATGTTGGCGCCGATCACCGAGGCCTCGGCCCGCTCGACCAGCTGCAGCACCGCGCGGGAATCCTCGAGATAGCGCTGCCCGCTCTCGGTGAGTGCCAGCCCCCGGGTGTTGCGCTGGAAGAAGGCGACGCCCATCTTCGATTCGAGGTGGTTGATGGCGCGCATGGCCGCCGCGGCCGAGATGTCGAGCCGCCGCGCGCCGCCGGCCAGGCTTTGTTCCTCGCCGACGGCGACGAACACCGTCATCAAATGAATGTCATCCATGGCACCACCGTTGTCCTGGCTCGACCGCCCTGCGTCGCGCGCAATTATCAATTGCGGTCCGTCTGCTTTCCGGTCGCCGCGTCGATCGGCACAATTTTTTTCCAATGACCGTTCTCGAAGGCATCGATCCATGACGACCAGCGACACCCTGTTCCACGAAGGCGAATTGATGGCCCAGCGCAATGCGGGCGAGAGAGAGATCGCCGTGCGCAACGGCGCCACCGTGGGCCGCACCATCATCCGGGGCGCCCTGCCCTTCGTGCGCCAGCAGAAGACGGCCTACGCCGCCAGCCTGGATCCGAACGGACAGGTGTGGGCCTCCATCCTGCTCGGCGAGCCCGGCTTCCTGGCCCCCAGCGAAGACGCGGCCATGCTGTCGGTCGACCTGGGCCAGGTCGCGAAACTCGAGGCGGACCCGTTCTGGGAGAACATCCGGCACGACGCGCGCATCGGCCTGCTGCTGCTGGAACTGCAGAGCCGGCGCCGGCTGAAGATCAACGGCCAGGCCCATCTGGAGGGCGAGCGGCTCAAGGTGCAGGTGACCAAGTCCTTTCCCATCTGTCCGCGCTACATCCACCGGCGCGAGATCGTGCTCGCGGACGCGGGCGAGGCGCCGCCCTCCTCGACCTCCAGCCGGGGCCATGAACTGGGTCCGGCGCAACTCGAACTGATCGCGGACGCCGACACCTTCTTCCTCGCATCGGCGCATGCCACGCGCGGCGCGGACTGCTCGCACCGCGGGGGACCGCGCGGCTTCGTGCGGCATGCGGGCGACGGCGTGCTGAGGATTCCCGACTACAACGGCAACAGCATGTTCAACAGCTTCGGGAATTTCCTGCTGAACCCGCAAGCGGGCCTGGCCTTTCCCGACTACGAGCGGCGCCGCGTGCTGCAGCTGGCCGGCACGGTCGAGATGATGTGGAACCAGGCCGACCCGCAGGGCCTGACGGGTGGCACCGGCCGGTTCTGGGAGTTCAGGCCCTCACAGTGGATCGAGAGCGAGCTGCCGGCCACGCTGCGGACGAAGTTCATCGAGTTCTCGCCCTTCTTGCCTGAGGTGAACTGAGCATGCGCCTCACCGTGACCCGGGCCGAGCCGCTGGCGGACGGCGTGCGCCTGATCCGATTGCAGGATCCCGCCGCTGCGCCGCTTCCGCGTTTCGATGCCGGCGCGCACATCGAATTGGGATTCGAAGTCGATGGGCAACAGCTGCTGCGCAAGTATTCGCTGGTCTCCGACACCGGGGCGCTCGACCGCTATGAGATTGCGGTGAAGCGCAACGACAGCGGCCGCGGCGGCTCGCGCTTCCTGCACGACGTGCTGGCCGTTGGCGACACGGTGGAAGTGTCCACGCCGATCCATGCTTTCGGCATCGCGCCTGCCGCCAGCCACCACGTGCTGATCGCCGGCGGTATCGGCATCACGCCGATGCTCGGCATGGCATCGGCGCTGAAGCAGCGCGGTGCTTCGTACGAACTGCACTATGCGGCCAGGCACGACCGGGAGATGGCCTTTCGCGACCGGCTGCTCGACGAGGGGCACGACCAGCTGTTCCTCTATGCGACGCGGCAAGCAGAGTTCCCGCGGCGCATCGATGTGCAAGGGCTGCTGCGGCCTCACGCGCGCGACGAGGGTGTGCATTTCCATGTCTGCGGCCCGGCGAAGCTCATCGACGATGTACGCCTCGCGGCCATGGCCCTCGGCATTGCGTCGTCGCGCATCCACTTCGAGAGCTTCGGACCCGGGTGGAGCGCCACCGACACGAAGGTCCGGCTCGCATTGACCGAATCGGGCCTCGAACTCGAAGCCTCGCCAGGCACCACCTTGCTCGATGCGGTCGAAGCCGCGGGCGCCTGGATTTCCTCGGACTGCCGGCGCGGCGAATGCGGTGCCTGCATCGTGAGCTACAGCGGCGGCACGCCGATCCACCGTGACAACTGCCTGACCCCGCAGCAGCGCACGCATTCGCTGTGCCTGTGCGTGTCCTGGGCCGAGGCGGGCGAAGTGCTGGCGCTGCGGGCATGAGGCCCGTCGCGCCTCAGTCGAGTGCCTTGCTGCCGCGCAGTCGGCGCACCAGCAGGTCGATGAACGCGCGGGCGCGCGGCGATTCGCCGCGCTCCTTCTCGTAGACCACATGGATCGGCCAGGGCGGCTCCTCGTGGTCCGGCAGCACGATCTCCAGGCGACCCGCATCGAGGTGCGCGGCGACCTGGTAGGACAGAAGCTGCGTGATGCCGCTGCCGAGCACGGCGGCCTCGACGGCCGCATCGTTGGTGCCGACGATCAGCCGGGGCGCGAGGCGAAGCGCGAGGCGCGTGCCGTCGGACCTGAACTTCCATTCGTTGCCGGGCGACAGCGGCGCGGCCATCACGACCGCATGCCGCTCGAGCTCCGAGGGATCGCGCGGCGTGCCATGCGCCTTCAGGTAGCCCGGCGAGGCGCAGAGAACGCGCCGGACCTGTCCCACGCGGATCGCCTCGAGGCCGGCGTCGGGAAGAAAGCCGATGCGGATCGCGACATCCATCCCCTCCTCGCGAAGATCCACGATGCGGTCGAGGAAGTAGCCCGAGATGCTCATCCGCGGAAACTGCTCGAGGTAGGCATCGATGCACGGCATCACGTGCGAGATGCCGAACAGCG
Organism: Variovorax paradoxus; assembly: GCA_016806145.1. Lineage (NCBI taxonomy): Bacteria > Pseudomonadati > Pseudomonadota > Betaproteobacteria > Burkholderiales > Comamonadaceae > Variovorax > Variovorax paradoxus. The sequence continues at coordinate 1,692,583 of CP063167.1, read as the reverse complement.
CGGGCGCGGTGATGTTGAGATGCCCCTGCACGGCGCTGTTCACGCCGCGCGCCGCCTCGGCCGCGTCGGCGAGCTTCGCGAGG